>CALZTY010000030.1 GCA_945829225.1 uncultured Bacteroidales bacterium
CGGCGAAAGCTAAACTGCCAATTGCAGTGACGCTATCGGGAATCTCCACTGATTTGAGTGAAGTGCAGTCTTCAAAAGCTGCCTCGCCAATTTCATTGACGCTATCGGGAATCTCCACTGATTTCAGAGCAGTGCATTCGGCGAAAGCTAAACTGCAAATTGCAGTGACGCTATCGGGAATCACCACTGATTCAAGTGAAGTGCAACCATAGAAAGCGCCCCCTCCAATTTCAGTGACGCTATCGGGAATTACCACTGATTCAAGTGATGCGCAGTCGGCAAAAGCGCAATCATTAATCTTTGTAATACCTTGTGAAACAATATAATTACCTGAAATCGTTGTGGGCACATTAACGAGTATGTTGCCACATAATATTTCAATAGGGCAACCATCGAAAGCGCCCCCACCAATTGCAGTGACGCTATCGGGAATCTCCACTGATTTGAGCGATGAGCAGCCTGCAAAAGCCCACTCGCCGATTTTAGTGACGCTATCGGGAATCTCCACTGATTTGAGCGAAGTGCAGCCGAAGAAGGCTTTACCGCCAATTTCAATGACGCTTTCTGGAATCACAACCGTTTCGAGAGCTATGCAGTTGGCAAAAGCGCCACCATTAATTTTTGTAATACCTTGTGAAACAATATAATTACCTGAAATCGTTGTGGGTACATTAACTAGTATGTTGCCACATAATATTTCAATAGTGCAGCCATTGAAGGCTTCATCACCAATTTTTGTGACGCTATCGGGAATCACCACTGATTCAAGTGAAGTGCAACCATAGAAAGCTCTATTGTCAATATGTGTAACGCTATCGGGAATTACCACTGATTCAAGTGATGAGCAGCCTTTGAAAGTCCACCGCTCAATTTTAGTGACGCTATCGGGAATCTCCACTGATTTGAGTGAAGTGCAGTCTTCAAAAGCTGCCTCGCCAATTTCATTGACGCTATCGGGAATCACCACTGATTCAAGTGATGAGCAGCCTGTGAAGGCTTCATAACCAATTTCAGTGACGCTATCGGGAATTATCACTGATTCAAGCGAAGTGCAGCCTTTGAAAGCGCTATTGCCAATTTTAGTAACGCTATCGGGAATCACCACTGATTCAAGTGAAGTGCAACCTTCGAAAGCATTATAACCAATTTCAGTAACGCTATCGGGAATTACCACTGATTTCAGAGCAGTGCATCCGGCGAAAGCGTAACTATCAATTAGTTTGATGCCATCCGGAATGATGTAACTGGTAAGTTGCTTGTTATTCTTGAATTCGCTGCTTCTTATTGTTGTGCTTGTAGGCATAGGAATATATTGATTAAGGTCATTACTTGGGATAACTCTTACGATAAAATTACAACGCGAAATTACAAAAAAAATGCTTTATAGCAAATAATACTACAATTATTATTATTATTATTTTTTTTTCGAATAGAAGTTTTTTGGTTGATATCGGTGAAATTGTATACTGTGAAATAATGTGATAAATTGCCTTGGAACTATTGCAGGATATTGGAATAATGCGTACCTTTGTGGCGGATGTGCCACTCAGGTGCGCATTATTAATGTTTTTTTATGTCGCGGATTATGAATGAGAATTTTGTGGCGGGAGCTAATGCTCGCGTGCCCGAGTGTGGATTGGGCAAGTTTGTTGCGGACTACACCGATGAGCCAATTTCCTATAATTGGTTCAACATACTCTGGAATATCATTCCGATTGTAGGACAATTCCTTTTTATATTATCAATTTGTTTACATTTTACGAAGGTATCGAATCGTAAGCGAGTGTTGATATATGAGCGCGGTGTTGTCGTGCAAAAAATCAGCAGCGACAACAGCGTCAAGAGCCAAGAAGCCTTTGATTTCACCAAGTTGCAAGGTCTCCGCTATAACAAAGTCGCTCGTTATACGTCCACCTATGGAGTGACGACCTATCGAGGCACATCCGTGACCCTATCAATTCTCGATGAATACAATACTGAGAAGACGCTCCTCAAGGGCATGTACAAGAATGAGGACGAGTTGCCTGATGAATACAATGCCATAGGATATGCCTGCCACGAAATAATCAATCGTTGGGCGCCATTTGAGGTGCGCCTGTGCAACGACCAGTTGGCACGCACCGGATATGCAACATTCGTGACCGGTAACAAGCGCGTAAAGGTGTCGCGCAACAGCATTAGTGTCAACGACCGAAGTCTAAGCACCGAGTTCACATACAAGTTTAGAGACGGGATGCTTTACCTCTCACCCACCGACAAGAAGCTCAAGAAGTTGTCAATCGACGTCAGAAATATGTACAACAGCCACACGTTCATGGCAGCGATGGCACAATTCTTCGGCGTAAAGTAAATCCCCCTCACCTATCGCTTGGCACTATACACAATTGTGAGTAGTGGGTGACAATGGGTGTACTTAATTGTGGGTATTTTTAAGTTTTAAGGGGCTTTTTGTTGCAAATTTTTAGTGACCGCGAAGTTTATTTTCGTAACTTCGCGGTCGCTTTTTACTAATTAAAATTTTATTTATCATGCTTCAAAGAATTACCCTATTGGTTTTCAGCGCCTTAATGACTGCAGTAGCAATGGCTCAAGCCGAGCGGCCCTCCGACGCTAATATCGGAGGTCTCATTATTGATGAGAATGGCGATCATGTGCCATATTGTTTAGTGTCAATTACCGATCTCAATGTGTCTGTTCTCAGCGATGCCTCCGGACATTACGTCTTCCGTGATTTGAAGCCGGGCACTCACACTATCGAAGTGTCTTTTACCGGTTACCAGCGCCAGTCGCGCACATTCACTATTGATGCCGACCAAACGCTCGAAATCAATTTCACGATATCTCCTGACGCCTTTCTATTGGAGCAAGTTGTAGTGACTGCCTCGAAGAGCGAGCAGGTGCGACGCTTGAGTCCCTCGCTGGTCAACGTTGTTCCGGGCAAGATATTAGACTGCGTGGGTGCATGCTCCTTGGCAGACGGATTGGGATTTCAGCCCGGTGTGCGCGTGGAGAATGACTGCCAGAATTGCGGCTTCACGCAGGTGAGAATCAATGGACTTGAGGGGCACTACTCACAGATATTAATGAACTCGCGCCCGGTGTTCTCGGCGCTGGCGGGGGTCTACGGCTTGGAACAGATACCAGCCAATATGATTGAGCGAGTCGAAGTGATGCGAGGAGGCGGCTCGGCGCTGTTTGGCTCCTCGGCTATCGGTGGCACTATCAACATTATTACCAAAGACCCGGTGGTCAACTCAGCCCAAGTCAAGCACACCATTACGTCTGTAGGGCCGTTTGGCTCGTTGGACAACAACACCACCCTCAATGCATCGATTGTGACCGACAATAGCCGCGCCGGTATGTTTATCTATGGACAAAGTCGCTACCGCGAGGGTTATGACCATGACGATGACGGGTTCACCGAGATAGCGCGCCTACGCAGCGAGACTATAGGAACCCGAGCATTCCTCAAGACCTCCGATATCACCCGTGTGACCCTTGATTATCACAACACCCGCGAGCACCGACGTGGCGGTGATCAACTTGATGTTCCGGCGCACGAAGCCATGGTGTGTGAGCAGACCGACCACGACATCCATGCTGTGGAAGCGACCTTTGATATACGCCCCAATGATTTCAATGACCATATAGCGCTGTTTGCTGCCACGCAGAGCACCGTGCGCAGCAGTTATTACGGCTCAGAACAGGACCCCAACGCTTATGGGCACACCGCCGACTTGGTCATCAGCACCGGTGCTCAATACACTCACCAAATATCGCGGTTGCTGTTTATGCCATCCGAACTGGTAACCGGCATAGAGTATAACTTCAACCGGCTGCACGACGTAACCCTGGGTTATGACCACGATGTGCTGCAGTGCGTGCGTATCTACAGCGGGTATCTCCAGAACGAATGGCGCAACGACCGCTGGGGACTATTGGTGGGTGCTCGCCTTGACAAGCACTCGCTAATCGACAATGCAATCATCTCGCCACGTGCCAATGTGCGCTATAACTTGGATAGAAACAGCAACATCCGCGTGTCTTATTCCACCGGTTTTCGCGCGCCTCAAGCATTTGACGAAGACTTCCATGTGGCAGTTTTTGGCGGCGAGCGACTGGTGACCGTTCTCGCGCCCGACCTCAAGCAGGAGTCCTCAAATAGTTTCAGCGCCTCAGCCGATATATATCGCACCTTCGGGTCAGTACAGACCAACTTACTTATCGAGGGCTTCTATACCGACCTCAGCGATGTATTTGCCATGCGCCGCTTGGAAGAGCCCGATGCCGCAGGCAATGCAGTGCTGGAACGATACAATGGCTCAGGTGCCCGCGTGTGGGGCTTCAACGTTGAGGGCAAGGCTTACTTCTCATCGCACTTCGACATACAAGCAGGAATTACATGGCAACAATCGCGCTATAAGCAGCCCGAAGCGTGGTCGGAAGACCCTGACGTGCCATCGGTGAAACGTATGTTCCGCACACCCGATTTTTATGGCTACTTAGTTGCCAATTGGGAGGTAATACATGGCTTGAAAGCCATACTGTCGGGCACATATACCGGCTCGATGCTCGTCCAACACATGGCAGGCTCGGGTGTTGAGCGCGACTGCGCAGTCACTACCCCACGCTTCTTTGATGCCTCGGTGAAACTGACATACACATTCCGTCTCTACAATCGAGTGTATATGGAAATCGGAGCCGGAGTCAACAATGTGTTTAATGCCTACCAGGATGACTTTGACCAAGGTTACCTCCGCGACAGCGGATACATCTACGGACCGACGACCCCACGCTCGCTTACCGCATCAATCTCATTTAAAATCTAAGAGCCCTGTCTACCGGACTGCCAAAAACACGCGAGTGAGTGTGAAAATATGTTTAAATTGTGGGGCGGTTTTGTGGAGCCGGAAAAAATGTGTAACTTTGCAAGCGTTTTCGGGGCGTAGCGCAGTCCGGTAGCGCTCCTGGTTTGGGACCAGGCGGTCGCAGGTTCGAATCCTGTCACCCCGACGACACGATTAATCGGTTGTAATTAAATCAATTACAGCCGATTTTTTTGACCATTGACCATCATCAATATAGGAGATAATTCTCGCGCTCTCCATAATCATTAATCGAAAAGAGAGGGGATACCGGCAGGCTCGGGGTCCTTGTCGGATGTTGTGGCAATCATGGCGAGGAAGGTATCCTCGTCGATGATGGGGATGCCGAGTTTAGTGGCTTTTTCCAACTTGGCGGGTCCCATATTGGCGCCGGCGAGAACGTAGTCGGTCTTTGAGGAAATCGAGCCTACATTTCTGCCGCCGTGCTGCTCGATGAGTTCCTTGTAACGGTCGCGGGAATTGTGAACAAAAACGCCACTGATGACGAAAGCCTTGCCACCAAGGGTGTCGACTGCCGGAGTGGCAGGCGCATCGACAGCCATTTTGACTCCAGCGGCACGCAGGCGCTCGACATTGCTGCGGTTGACCTCGTTGGCAAAGAAGTCGACGATGCTCTGCGCGATAATAGGACCGACATCCTCGATAGTTGCGAGGCGCTCGGCGCTCCATGTCATGAGTTCGTCGATATTGCCAACGGCACGAGCAATCTTGCGCGCGGTGGTCTCGCCCACGTTGGGAATAGAGAGGGCAAAGACGACGCGCTCGAAGGGCACCTGCCGACTATCGGCGATACCGGCAACGACGCGCTCGGCGCTGCGCTGAGCGAAGCCGTCGAGGGTGAGCAAATCGCTGACAGTGAGGTCATAGAGGTCGCTATAATTGGCGACCAAGCCGGCGTTGAAGAGGGCGGCAGCGGTTTCCTCACCGATGCCGTCGATATTCATCATGCGTCGCCCGACAAAGTGCTCGATGCGCCCGATAATCTGGGGCGGGCAACCATATTTGTTGGGGCATACCCAAGCCGCCTCGCCCTCGATGCGCATCAGCGGGGTGCCACACACCGGGCAGTGAGTGACAAAGGGCAATGGCTCGCTGCCGGGCAAGCGCTTGGAGACATCGACGCCGGTAATTTTGGGAATGATTTCGCCGCCCTTCTCCACATACACCATGTCGTCGACGTGGATATCAAGGCTGCGAACGATATCCTCGTTGTGGAGCGATGCGCGCTTGACCACAGTGCCCGAGAGGAGGACCGGGTCGAGATTGGCAACCGGAGTGATGACACCGGTGCGTCCCACATCGAAGGATACAGACAACAGGCGAGTGAGGGCTCGCTCGGCGGGGAATTTATAAGCCACAGCCCATCGAGGCGACTTGGCAGTGAAGTCGAGGTTGAGTTGCTGCTGCAAGTTGTCGACCTTGAATACCAAGCCATCGGTGGCGACAGGCAACTCGCGGCGTGCGGTATCCCAATGACGGATGAACTCGTCGACTTGCTCCAGGGAGGTCATGCGGGTCATAGCCGATGATACCTTGAAGCCCCAGGAGCGAGCCGCCATCATATTGTCGTAGTGATTGTCATAGGGGAGGTTATCGCCGAGAAGATAGTAGAAATAAGCGTCCAAGCCACGGCGCGACACCTCGGCGGGATTGAGCAGTTTGAGGGTGCCGGCAGCGGCGTTGCGAGGGTTGGCAAAGAGCGGCTCCTCGTTGTACTGACGCTCGGCATTGAGGCGGTCGAACGACTTGAAAGGCAGGACGATTTCGCCACGGATTTCGAAGAAATCGGGCCACCCGGAGCCGGTCAACTGCAAGGGGATAGAGCGGATGGTCTTGACATTGTCGGTGACCACATCGCCCTTCTCGCCATCGCCGCGAGTGACGGCGCGGAGGAGTCGTCCATGCTCATAGATGAGCGATATGCCGGTGCCGTCAAACTTGAGTTCGCCATCAATCACCACCTGCTGCCCGGGCAAAGCCTCGAGCATACGGCTGACCCAGCGGTCGACATCATCCATCGAATAAGTATTGGCAAGCGAGAGCATGCGATAGATATGCGGCACTTGGTCGAAGCCCTCGCTGATATCCGAGCCAACGCGGTGAGTGGGCGACAGAGGATCGTCCAACTCGGGATGCTCGCGCTCGAGAGCCTCGAGTTCGTGCATATACATATCGAAGTCGTAGTCGGAAATCGTGGGGGCATTTTCGACATAATATTCATGATTACAGCGGTTGATGAGTTGCCGCAGGAAGTCGATGCGTTGCTTGACGTCGTTCATAGTCGGTAGAATAAAACAATACAAAGTAAAATAAAAAGTGCGAAATAATCAACAAGGAGTGGAGAAAAATGTTTATATTTGCGAAATGAAACGCATGATATACATAATTGCAACGGTGGTGATGCTCACCGGATGTCGCCGTGGAGCCGAGTGGCGCAACAGCGAAGGCGCGGCGTGGGGCACGGTGTATCACATCACTTATCTTGCCGACCGCCCGCTTGACGATAGCATCATAGCCACGATGCAGCGCGTGAATATGTCGCTGTCGATGTTTGAGCCACAGTCGACGGTGTCGTGCATCAATCGAGGCGAGAGCCGGCAAGTGGACAGCATGACCGCCGAGGTATATCGCATATCACGCCACGTGTGGGCACTGAGCGGAGGGTATTTTGACCCGACAGTGCGCCCGCTGGTCGACTTGTGGGGCTTCGGCACCAATGGCGAAAGCCCCTACCCCGACTCGGCAAGTGTCGATGAGTCATTGGCTCTGGTAGGCATGGAGCACACCTGTCTTGTCGGTGATACGCTGACCCTCGACCGCGAGGGGATATCACTGGATTTCAGCGCTGTAGCCAAGGGATACGGAGTAGATTGCATAGCCGCGACACTGCGTCGCAACGGCTGCACCGACTTTATGGTCGAAGTCGGTGGTGAGGTGTCGGTGAGCGGGCTCAACCCACGAGGCGAATTGTGGCGCATTATGGTTGAAAATCCGGCAGACAGCCTCGATATGGAGCCGGTAATCCTGCACCTTGACAACGAATGTGTGGCGACCTCGGGCAACTATCGCAACTACCGCGTCGATGCCGACGGACGACGATATGCCCACACAATCAATCCGCACACCGGCTATCCACAGCAAGGTAAGTACCTGAGCGTGACTGTTATTGCTCGCACTTGCGGCGAGGCAGATGCGCTGGCGACGGCAGCGATGGCTATGCCGGCAGACAGCATCGCCACGATGATATCCAAGGTGCCGGGAGCGAGAGTGCTTGCCATCGACTCGGAGTTGCAACTCGTCACAATAGGGCAGTAGTTGGTCATCAAAACCGAGCGTTTCATCCAAAAACCGACAAATCTATTAAACCGGCATAAAGGTAAAGTATCTAAAAGATAAAACTTCACAGCTATGAAAAAGATATTACGAACAGTAGCCATCATGCTCATATGTGGAGCACTGGCAATCCCGAGCGTCGACGCCCAGTCGCGCGGAAGAGGCCGCAACGGCGGCGGCGGTGGCGGAGGAAGAACGACCACCACGACACCGGCATCGCGCCCCGGTGGTGGAGGACGCGGCAACAACCGTCCTGCAACACCGACGGCACCGAGTCAGCCAAACAGACCGGCGCAGCCTACACAGCCCACTCAACCGAGCCGTCCCGGCAATAGCGGACATGGGAATGGTGGACGTCCACAGACCCCGAACACACGCCCCGGACATAGCAACGGCGGAGGAGGAGGACAACCCGGCTATCGTCCGTCGGGACCCACGGGACCCTCGCGCCCCGGCTACGACCACGGACACCACCCCGCACCCCCGCACCACTGCGGACCGGTACGTCCCAATATGCCACCTCCACGTCCCTTCTATCGTCCGGCACCGCCGCCTCCAACTTGGCATCCCTCGCCTTGCTGGAATCCCATCCACACGATATTGGGCATCACTATCGGCTCGGCATTCAACTACACGCTCAACACCCTGTTGAATACCGGCTATGTGATTACCTCATACACCAACGACATCATCTACCTGGACAACGTGAGGATGCTCAATATGTACTGGCCCGATGCGATGTTGTATTTCAATGGAGGCAACCTGTATGCGTCTCGCTTTGTGTACTCGACCTCAGGACCCGACACCAGCCGCTATGATATGATATACACCTCGTTGCTTCGCACCTATGGAGCGCCGGTGAGCGTCAACAACACCGGCATGGGCATCGAGACCACATGGTGGGGACCCGGCAATCAGTTTATCAACCTGATATATGGGTCGGACTACTCCTCGGCAGGGTATCTACGCTACTACACGGTGCTTAGTTTCGGCAACTAAGCCGTTCATTTCTTCTCCTCTTTGAAATGATGTAATTCATCGAGACTGATGCCCAAGTGGCGCTCGGTCTTGTCGACAAGCAATCTGCCAATGATGCGAGCCCAGCGCGCATTGTTGGCAGATGCTTCGTTTTCGAGCATCGAAATAGCCTGCCAAAAGCACACGGCAGCGGCGACAAAGCGAGTGAGTTGCACCTCAGGGATAATTACGTATTCGACCGCAGAGGCGAGCAACAACAAGGCATAAATATGCGCCAACTTTGAGAGGGTGTGAGCAAATCGCACGGACGAGAACTTGAGGCGCTCCTGCTCCTCGGGAGCAAGGCGCTGCAGACGCCGGGCGAGACGCCGCGCCGTCACTACATCGGCAATAACCATGAGAGTGCACACTGCCGAGAATGGCAAGGTTGGGCACAGGACTTGCCAGATGTGGCTGCCGATAGCCGTGGCAAGGTACTTGAGGGTGATGTGTTTCATTGTTGATAAAGGTTTGTGAGGGTTGAGGGTTTATTGTTTATTGTTGAGGGTTGAGGGTTATTTAAAATAAAGCGAGGGGAGGCTGGTGCCTCGCCCTCGCAAGTATGTACAAACTGCCGTTATAGCCTTATTTGATAACGAAGATTTCGGGACGATAAGGTGTGATGAACACTTGTCGGTCGAGCGCGGTCACAGCGACATTGTCGTAATGGTCGCTGAATAACAACAGCACGGTGTTGCCGGTAGCAGTGTCAGTCTTGGTGACGGCAAAGACATCACCGAATGAGCCGGTGAGAGTCTCGAAAGAAGCGACGCCACGCCACATTGCGGGATTTTCATCGCGAATTTTCATAACTTTTGCGACAAAATCGCAGAGGGCTTGTTTGACAGGCTGGTCGGTGGTGAGATGCCCGGTGGTGCGCGAGATGTTGTCCTTCTGTCCGCCGTCGGTTTCAAAACTGCGGTCGCCGAATTCATCGCCGTAGTAAAGCGTGATAGGACCGGAGTAAGCGGCAAGTATAGCATGGCGCATCATGAGTTTCTCGAAGTAGTATCCCTCGGCGGGGTCGAAGTGGTCGGCAAGGCGATATCCGTCGTGGTTGGTGAGGAAGAGATTGGGAATAACCTTGTCGTTGAGGTATCCGCGAGCCGTGGGAGCCGAGAGGGTGAGCGCGATGTCGTCGTAGCCATTGAGCAAACCGCCATGAGCGATGCTCTGCATGGGACCGCTGATGCGCTCCTTGCCGGCGAAGTCAAAAGCCGAGAGCAAACCGCCATCGTGATAAACGCCGATATTGATACGTTGCTCGTCGCCCCAATCCTCGCCGACCATATACCCGAGAGTGCCCCATTGGCATCCGGCGGCGCGACGGCGAGCACAGAGGTCCTCGACGGCGCCACGAATTTCGAGCCAATAGTTGTGACCGCCCTGCATAGCCTGATAAGCCTGATCGAGGCGCCAGCCGTCAATCTCAAACTTATCAATCCAGTAGGTAGCGACTTCCTTGAAGTACTCCAAGGAGCCGGGAAAAGACACGTTGCCGGTGCCGGCATCGGTGCGGTCGCATGTGGTGACGGTGCAGTCGATATAATGCCCCGAAGGCGAGGGAGTGGTCACTCCTCCGTGGTGACCGAAAACGCCATCGAGAATTACATACATACCGCGAGCGTGCGCCTCAGCGACCAATTCGCGGAAGTCGGCTTCGGTGCCGAAGTGAGGATCAATGGAGAAGAAATCGTTGGCAAAGTAACCGGTAGCCTTCAACTTCTCTTCAATCTGCGACTTAGAACTATCAAAGATAGGCGTGAGCCAAATGGCATTTGCACCGAGGCTCTTGATGTGGTCAAGCGAGGCAGTGATGCCCTTGAGGTTGCCATTCTTGGTGTGACCGTCGGGGCCCCACATCGAGGTATATCCGGGAGCACCCGCAGGGTCGTGAATGAACGAAGCCACCATGATTTGATAAATGGTGAGGTGGCGCTGGTCCTGAGCCAGGGGCGCTGCATTGACACGCACCACGCATATCAATGCCAGGAGTATGCACAACAATACTGAGAGAAAGTATTTCATGGTACTATGAGATTAAAAGTGATTATTCTTCCTGTTTACCGGCAAATTCCATCAAGAACGCCTTGATAAAACCGTCAATGTCGCCATCCATAACACCACCAACATCCGAAGTTTGATAACCGGTACGATGGTCCTTGACACGACGGTCGTCGAAGACGTAAGAGCGGATCTGAGAGCCCCACTCAATCTTGAGTTTGCCAGCCTCAATTTTGGCTTGCTCAGCCATGCGATGCTGCAACTCCTTGTCATACAAAATCGAGCGCAACTGACGCATAGCGTTCTCCTTGTTCTTGGGTTGGTCGCGCGTCTCGGTGTTTTCGATGAGGATTTCCTCAGTTTCGCCGGTATAAGGGTCGGTGAACTGATAACGCAAACGGACACCCGACTCGACCTTGTTGACGTTCTGACCGCCGGCGCCACCCGAGCGGAAAGTATCCCACGAGACACAAGCGGGGTCGACACGCACCTCGATGGTATCATCGACCAAGGGGGTAACAAACACCGAGGCGAAGGAAGTCATGCGTTTGCCCTGAGCATTATATGGCGATACGCGCACCAAGCGATGCACGCCGTTTTCGCTCTTGAGATAGCCGTAGGCATAGTCGCCCTCAATATTAATTGTAGTTGACTTGATGCCGGCTTCGTCGCCATCGAGCAGATTGGCGATAGATGTCTTGTAGCCGTTCTTCTCGCACCAACGCAGGTACATACGCATAAGCATAGACGCCCAATCCTGTGCTTCGGTACCACCGGCGCCGGCATTGATTTTGAGCACAACACCGAGCTTATCCTCCTCGCGACGCAACATATTGCGCAACTCCAAAGCCTCGATTTTGCTCATAGCATCGGCATACAACGCATCTACCTCGGATTCATCGATAATACCTTCCTTGACAAACTCTACACCGGTAGCCAACTCGTCGACTGCCGCTTCGACTTCTTTGTAGCCGTCTATCCAGGCTTGTATATCTTTAATCTTTTTCATCTGCTTCTGGGCTTCCTCGGGATGCTCCCAGAAGTCGGGTACATGAGTACGTAACTCCTCTTCTTCTACTTCAATTTGCTTGCTGTCGATGTCAAAGATACCTCCTCAGCGCCAACTTGCGCTCAAAAGTCTCTTTTAATTGTTCCTGTGTAATCATTTGACTATTATTTTATTATGTTATTTACTATGTTATTACGTGCAAAGGTACGAAAAAACACCGACGCCCGCAAATTCAACACCTGCTGATTGTAAATCCAAATTATCAATGTGCTTTTACGATTAGATTGCGGTGCAAAATTACAATATAATTTTTAATTATGCAAATATTTTTGTAAAAATTTTCACATCAACATATCTGTCACCACGACGGAACCAGAAGGGAAGTGTAGCGACCTCGGCAAATCCTGCGGATATAAACAGAGCGAGCGAGGCGACATTATCAGCAGCGACCTGCGCCCACAGCTGCTTCATATGCAGAGTGTTGTGGCAGTATTCCGACAGCAAACCGACAGCCTCGGCTGCAAAGCCACAGCGGCGATACTCCTCGGCAATATATATGCCGATACCGGCTCGGCGGTGTGTGGGGTCAAATTCCACAAGGTCGATGTGCCCGATAGTTGCGCCAGTGACCGCATAGTCAATCATCAGGCGCAACTCGCGACGGCTATATATATCAGCCTTATAATCATGCACATAAGTCCATACAGCGAGGCGAGATAGCGGCTCGTTGAGCGTGTCGGGGGCATCATTTTCCCATAGGTAGAGCGCATCGACATCGTCGGGCTCGGGGGCACGAAGTATCACACGGTCGTTTTGTATCATAGTCATTCAAATGGGCGACGGTCGACAATCGAGCGACCGAGGGTTAATTCGTCGGTATATTCAAGTTCGTTGCCCACAGCAACGCCACGCGCCAATCGGGAGATGGTTGGGCAATCGGCAACGGCACTGCGCAGGCGGCGATTGATATAAAAAGCAGTGGTGTCGCCGTCCATGGTGGGGCTGAGTGCAAGGATTACCTCGCTGATACCACCGGCAGCGACGCGATTGATAAGCGAGTCAATCTCAATATCGCCGGGTCCGATGCCATCGATGGGCGAAATAAGCCCACCGAGCACATGGTAAAGCCCGGAATATGAGGCGGTGTGCTCGATACACACCACATCCTTGACGTTCTCGACTACGCAGATTAGACGGCGGTCGCGCGAGGTGTTGGCGCATATGTCGCACACCTCGGTCTCGGAAATATTGTGGCACACCGAGCAATAACGAATGCCATGGCGCATATTGATGATAGCATTGCCCAGAGCATCGCTCTCGGCGACATCGCGGCGCAGGAGGTATAGGGCGAGGCGCAGGGCAGTCTTGCGCCCTACCCCGGGCAAGCGCGAGAGTTCGTTGACGGCGCTCTCCAATAGCGATGATCTAAATTCTTGTTCCATAATTAATTAGCTGTTTGGCGACGGAGTCGCACGACAGCCTTCCAGTAAGGGAATTGCAATGTGAGTAAATCGCCCTCGATGACGGCGCCACAGTCGTCACCCACCGGGAGCCCGGATGGCTGGAGCCAATAGAGGTCGAATGTGGCGGGTAGAGGCGTGGTCAATAGCCGTCCCTTGAGGCGCAGCGGTTGCCACGAGGCTTCGGCTGCTTCGGCGCCACCTATATATATAATGTCATAGCCATTATCAGCAGCCACAGTAGCCACGAGGTAGTGCCCGCCCATACCGGCACGCACCGGGTCGGTATTACGGTCGAAGTAGGTCCAAAGCCCTTCATATGGGTCTTTTGACTCAGCGAGGTAGGCTTTTAGGTCCTCGAGCGAGCCAAATGACGAATATTGGGCGGCGGGGATAGTTGTTGCAGTCACATCGCTACGGAGCAAGCGCGAGCCATCATTGGCAAGTGCCATAAAACGACACGGACCGACGGCATCAAAGGGTACGGCGACCTCGTCAATAGGCATGGCAACGCCCACGCGAACCGTTGCAACATCCTCATACACAGTGAGTCGCAGCGAGCAACCACGGGTAAGCACATCACCGCTGACGTTGAGTGTGCGGCTCTGTTTTTGTTCCTTTCCGGCGACACACTCGCCCCAGGCAAAGTCGATGACATTGTCCCAATCCTCCGACGCGCTATAGCAGTCAAAGACGAAGCGCGCGAAGCGATAAGTGGCTGAGTCACAGACATTCCAGCGCAACTCGCTTGCGTGAGTGCCGCGCGAGCGTGGCTGCACCCTGAAGTGCACGTCGGCGCTATAGATATCCTCGGCAACTATCGTGTCGATGAACACCTCTGCATTAGCGCCCAAAGCAAGCCATAGCAGCGTTAATATCAGCGATAAACGTTTCATCTACCAATAAGAGCACCTACGCGCCGGCAGAACTCCTCGGCGCCTACGTTGTAAGGGATATAATTCAATGTAAAGCCGCGACGCTCCATGCCGCGGAACCATGTCATCTGCCGCTTGGCAAACTGATGAATAGCAATCTCGAGCGAAGCCACCATATCGTCGTAGGAGCGCTCGCCGATGACATATTCGGTGATGAATTTGTATTCAAGTCCGTAATAGATAAGGTCTTGCGGGTCGATGCCCGAGGCAATGAGGGCACGGACCTCATCGACCATACCCGCCTCGAGACGCGAGCGCAAGCGTGCCGAGATGCGGCTGCGGCGCTCCTCGCGCGAGATGTCGACACACACCGTCACGGCGCCCTCCACGGGGTGAGGCACCGCATGGATAGCCTCGTCGGGGTGGTCTTGGTAGTATGCGGCAATCTCAATGGCACGAATGGCACGCTGGCATGTGTCGATATCGGTGCGATTGTGCAGCGACTTCATCGTTGCCAACAATGCCGCCAACTCGTCGAGCGACTTGCCGGCGAGGGATGCACGCAGAGCAGGATTCGGGGGCACCTCGGGCATGCGCAAGCCGTTGAGCAGCGCCTCGACATACAGCCCGGTGCCGCCACACACGATGGGCAGGCGACCGCGACGACGAATATCGTCAATTACCTCGTTGGCATCACGCAGGAACTGATAGAGGTTGTACTTGTGCCCTGCAGGCACGACATCGAGCAAGTGCACCGGCGTGTCGCCATACTCCTCGATATCCTTGCCGGTGCCGATATCCATGCCGCGATATACTTGGCGCGAGTCGGCGCTGATGATTTCGCCGTCGAAGGCGCGCGCTGCAGCCACCGCCAAGGCAGTCTTGCCCGATGCTGTCGGACCGGTAATCACCAACAGAGGACAAGTCATAGTGTTTTATCTTGATTTATAGTGCGTTGCCACCAACGGCGCAGGCGGTAGAATGGCATATCCTGATTGTTGCGAGCCACCCACAGCCAACGCATGTCGTTGAAATCCACATCCCACTCGCGCATGTCGCGCAGGCGGAAGTTGGGGTGATAATTTTTGATTGGATACTTGCGAAAGCCCTCGATGGTGTAGGTCTTCCATGCCATAGCGATAGTATACACGCGATAAATCTCAGAGGACAATTCATGCGCCAACTGCCCCATATTCAACACCTTAGTAAGGCGGTCGATAGTGAACCACTCGGCATGAGCGGGCGCCGCATAGTCGCTATCCTCGCTGATATACACCGCCATATGCCGCACCTGTGGACCCATCTCGCTGGACGGAGTTACATATAGGCTTTTAATTTCGGCATCCGTGATACCCGAGAGTCGGGCAAACTCTGCCTTCATATCCTCATCATCGTCGTCATCAATTGTATAGGGAGTATCCCACAGCCCGATGTGGTTGGGCACTAATAGGGCTTGGTCGCCTTGCACGATGATGCAGCGAGCCACCGGACCTCGATTTGCCGTCTCAACACCGAGCGGGCTCAGCGCACGGAGCACATTGGCGCTGCGCAATAGCCCGGCAACAAGCAACAGCACCATCACCACACAGGGCATCACCACAAAGAAGAAAAAGTCGGGACTGTTGAAGTTGTAGTTTATGTAATAATTATAGTAATACCAAACAGTAACAAGATTAATCATCAGGCTCACTATCAGTAGCAAGCGGAAGCGATAAGTATTCTCGCGCTCATACACGCGCGACACCACATTGCAACCCAAGCGTGTGCGACAATGGCGACATCCTCGCGAGTTAGGCAATACTATCAGATACCAAGCCGCCATGACCGTCATCACCGGCACCAATATCATTGAGGTGATGAAGGGGATTTCTGCGCTGAAATTAGCCTTTGCGGCATATTCGGGGAAGAGGATGCGATGGTAGACAAGCAATATAACCACCATCACCAAGGCGGTCCACAGCAGGACATTCCGGGCATATCGCAGCGCAAGGGTACAGCGCAAAGACATCAACCCGTGCACGGGTCGCCGAGCATAGATAGCAAAGGTGTAGCCCATCAACGCGATCGGCAGCGGCATATAGGTGCGCGAAATGACAAACGGCATCAGCAACGTCACCACAAACGACAACATAGCAAATGCCCACTGCGTCCACTGGTCCATCAGCAGACGCCGCATCGCCAAGTTGTCATTTGCCCGACGCACCATTTTTTAAAGATTTTTATTGAGCCAATCGAGCATTTTAACAAATACCACCGAGCGAGCGTTGCCGCCGTTAATCGAGTGGTTCATGTCGGGGAAGACAAACATGTCGCACACCTTGCCCAGGCGTTGCATCTCGGCAACGAACTGCAAGGTATTGGCAGGGTGGACATTATCGTCGGATGTGCCGTACATCATCAGCAAGGGGCACGAGAGATTGTTAATGCGATGGATGGGTGCCGAGGTGTTGTATCCATCGTCGTTTTGCCCGGGTGTCTGCAGGTAGCGCTCGGCATATATGGAGTCGTAGAAGCGCCAGTCGGTGACCGGGGCGATAGCGACGGCAGCCTTGTAGGGATTGCCCTCGGCAGTAGCAGCCATCAGCGCCTCGTAGCCGCCGTAACTCCAGCCATAAATGGCTATGCGCGAGGCATCTACATAGGGCAGGCGCGACGCATAGCGAGCGGCTTCCAATTGGTCGCGGGTCTCGTAAAGACCGAGGCGCTTGTGCACTATATCGCAGAAGGCTCGTCCGCGCCCTCCGGTGCCGCGCCCGTCGACGCATATCACCACATAGCCCTCTGCAGCAAAGGCATCCATCCAATCCAATTGCCAGCGGCTGCGCACTTCTTGCGACTCGGGACCGCTATATTGATACATTATCGTCGGATATTTGGTGCCGGCGCGGAAGTTGGCGGGCTTGATGACATAGCCATTGAGCGAAGTACCATCGCCGGTAGTCATGCTGAAAAACTCGCGAGCAGCGACGAGTCCACGCGTGGCTGCGGCATACTCGGCATTGTCGAGGATGACTCGCAGGTTCTTACCCGTAGCATTGACAAGGGTATACGTGGGCACCTGCGTGGGGTTGCTGTAGCACATCACGGCATATTTCATGCCCGGGGCAAAGGTCGCCGAGGCATCGCCGTCGATAGGCGACAGGTCGCTCACCTTGCCCTTGCGGTCGAGGCAACGCACCACGCGATTGAGCGGCGTGGGCGCTGCGGCTTGATAATAGATATTACCCTTATCATCAGTGCCATAGTAGGCTGTAATATCGCCATCGCCTGTAGCCGGGCTGCCGACTTCGACGCCGTTGTAGTTGTAGAAGTACAGTCGTGTGTTGCCGTCGCGCCACGAGGTCACCACGATGCGCTCGGGCTCTACCACCAGGCTCTCGTAGGTTTCGGGATTAATCCATGTCGCCGACTCCTCGTTGTAAAGTTCCTTGGCAACGGTCGACTTGGGGTTGATTTTATATATCTGGCAGATGCTCTGGTCGCGGTTGAGCGCCACGGCTACGAGGGTCTGCGCGTCGGGTCCGTACTCGATGCGCGGGATATACTCTATGCGGTTGTCGGGCAGAGGTAAGTCCTTGATTTTGCGGGTCTCCACATCGTAACTATGGAGGCTAACACGGCTATTGGCGGCGCCGGCTACAGGGTAGCGGTAGGTCCACACCTCGGGACACATATTCTCGCCGTAGCGCATCATCGGATACAGGGGTGTCTCGCTCTGGTCGTAGCGCAGATAGCATAGGGTGAGGTTGTCGGGCGCCCAGGTCATCGAGCACGTGGTGGTGAACTCCTCCTCGTACACCCAGTCGGGCGCACCGCTTATTATTTCGTTCTCCTTGCCATCGGTGGTGACGCTCACCTCGCTCTTGTAGTCCAACTTAGCGATATGGATATTATTGTCAGCTACGAAAGCCACCATGCGCGAGTCGGGCGAAAAAATGGGTGTGCGCTGGCGCTCATATTTGCGCGACAGCGGGGTCATGATGCGCGAGTGCACATCGTAGACATAGTACTGCGCGGTGAAGGAGCGGCGATAGATATTTTGCGCATCGCGCCACACCAGCACCTTGGAGGCATCGGCGCTGAGCGTGAAGCCTTCTATCACCGGGATGACAGCCTCGCGCGTGCGCGCGATATTAAACAATGTGTCGATAAGTTCGCCTGAGCGGGTATCGAAGTGCTCGATGCGGCGTCTGTCCTCCGACAACAGATAGTACGACTCGCCGTCGGCGGCGTAGGTGAACGATGCCGGGCGCTCGGCGCGATTTGCCGGATACACATATTTCGACATCTCCACGGCTCCGGCTCCGGGTGTCAACAGTGTCGCTAATACGGCTATTATCAGGTATTTACTTTTCATTTTTCTCGCTATTTAGAAGTCAAAGAGTGATGGTTGGCGATCGTTATTGACGACTTGTGATGGCTTGCGCGGAGGCTCGGTGTAACCAAAGTCGGCATCGTCCACACCCTGGCGCATCGACGGCGTCTCGGCAGGTGGTGTCTTTGTAAACCATCCTTCCGTCTCAAAAGTTCGCTCGATAGCCGAAATATCTTCCTCGCTGATCACCGGAGCCGCCTCGGCGACGGGCGCGTTGCGATGGGCATCCAATTCGGCTTGCAATTGCTGCTCGCGCTCGGCTTGCAGGCGCAAATTCTCGGCAATGGTGGCTTTCAGCGACTCTATCTCGGCATCACGCTCGGCGATGGTCGCCTTTTGGCTCTTGATTTTCTCTTTGTAGTGCTCGATGGCTTTATCCACCTCCTCCATCTTCGCCTCCATCACGCGGTTGCACTCATCGACATGGGCATTCGCCTCATCGACAGAGGCTTGCATCTCGGCGAGTTGCTTGTCTTTCTCCTCGACACTCTTGGTGGCGCCGGCGAGGTCTTTGCGCATTTCCTCGAGGATGAGCAAGGTGGTCGATTGTTGCTCGCGCAGACCGTCGACGAGTTCGGTATTTTCGCCGGGATTTTCCTTGAGTTGCTTGAGTTCGGCTTTGAGACGCTCGATTTCGGCTTGTGCAGTCGACAAGTCGTCTTGTTGTACTCCGGTGACTTTCAAGCGGTTGACCAGCGAGCGGTTTTCCAATTCATATTGCTCGCGCTCTGCCTCCAAGCGGCTCAGGGTAGCCTCCAAGTCGTGCACGCGGTCGCTGAGGGCACGCTTTTGGCGGTCGCTGCTCAGTTGTTTTTGCTGTATTTCCTGGGCTTTTTTCTCCACTTCCTCGTTCTTGACGCGGATAGCCTCCATCTCTGCCGACATGCTGTCGCGGGTCTGCTTCCAGCGCGCCTCGCAATATGCCTCGGCGGTCGCTGTCAGTGTCGACAGATACTCCTTGACTCCGGCATCGAGGGCTTCGCGCAGATACTTCACCTGTGCATCGCGGTCGACGCTCTCAGCAAGAAACGGCGGGAGTGATTTGTTGAATATCTCGAGGACCTTCTCAAATATCTTATCTTGGTTGGCAGCATCAAACTCCAACTTGCTGTCGGCTGCCGGTGCCGGCATCACGGTACTCGGTGCCTTGGTCGCTGTCACTGCCGGAGCGTCACTCTCGGTGTCGGTATCTGAGAACAGGCGCTCGTCATATTCCTCATCGTCGTCGGAAAAACCGAGTCCTCGCTTCAATTTCTTAAAAAAACTCATATTATTTCGGAATCTGGCACAGCCGGAGGCTCTGTGGACACTATGCCCACACCCTTGCGACCGTTTATGGTTATAAACAAAGGATTATCAAAGTGGACAACTCTCACCATGCCGTCGTCGTAAGTCGCCGGCATTGCATCGAGTCGCTCGGTATCATATATCGCCTCATTTACCCCGGGGGCAATGGTGAAGTAGCCCACGCCAAAGGAGGTGAGGTTGTGGAAGAAGTGCGTGCCCTGGCTGGGCTCGGGGCAGTAATTGCCCACTGCCGCCTCGACGATGAGGCGCGCGCCCGAGATATTTGCCCAGCGCACCGGGATGCCCAATGCCGAGTCGCTCGAGCCCCAGCGCCCGGGCCCCACAAGGATGTAGCCAACTCCTCGCTCCACAAAGCCACGATTGATGCGGTCGAGGATGTCGACCATCGCCACGTTGTTGAGCGAGTCGAAGGTATCGGGACGCACATACACAATGTCGCATATATCGCCGCTGCAGCCATTGCCTATGGCAGTGTTGCTCCGCAACAATATTGACTCCCGAGCCACGTCGAGCATGGCATCGGTCACCAATTCTTTGCGGTCGATAATCGGGCGTATCTGCAGCCAGTAGATGTGTCCTTTTTCCTCGCTGCTCGAGGCGGTAGGCGACACTATGCCGGCAAATTCTATCTCCACGGGACGCTGCATGGCTGTCTGTCCTTGCTTGAGCATGAAGTCAATGGCTCGCGCCAGCGGATAGGCATTGTCGCGCAGTATGTTGTTAAATGTGATGACTCGCCGCCCGGGACCTTCCTCATAGTCCTTGATATAGCCGTCGCGGGCATCATAGGTGGAGGCTATGTAGCGCAGAGCGCCGGTGTTGGCAAAGTCTTGCACCGGGCGAGTGATGATATTGAATGAGTCGTCGGTGGTGATCGCCAAGTCGGTATTTTGATTAATCGGCAGGGCACACAGCTTGGTCTGAGTCTGCTTCAGCGCCAAGTCGAGTGTCGATGTCTGCAACACGTGCTCGGGATGCAAGGGGCTGAAACGCAACGACACTCCGCCATCGACTATGTATTTGCCCAAACCAACCGCCACCTCGGCAACGCCTTCCTCGGGCAACTCGTCGCCCAAGGGATAGTAATTCAGCGACCGCCCTACCCCCGAGAAATTGGGGAAATAGCAGTCCTTGTATTCGTTGCCCACGACTTCTTGGATTATCACAGCCATCTTTTCCTGGTCAATGAGGTTGCTCGTGGCTGTCATATATGACTTGCTGGCGCGGAAGAATACCGAGGCATACACTGCCTTGATAGCATCGCTCAGCATCCGCAGCCGCTCATAGCGGTCGGCGACACATGGCACCATATAGGTCGAATAGATGCCGGCAAACGGCTGATAGTGTGAGTCTTCGAGCAACGACGACGAGCGTATAGCCAGCGGGCGGTCTACCACCTCAAAGAGGGCAAAGAAGTCCTCGACCAAGCGCTCGGGCAAGCGAGCCGCCAGGAAGTGCGACAATATTTCGTCATCCGACGCATCGCTCAACGCTATGGGATACAGGCGGTTGGCTGCCATAAATTCATCGAAGATGTCGGTACACAACACCACCGACCTCGGTATCGAGATAGTGACGCCATAGAAATCGTCACATATGGGATTTTTCTTGATGATGGAGTCGACAAATGCCAAGCCGCGCCCTTTGCCGCCAAGGGACCCTTGTCCGATACGCGCAAAGTTGCTGTAATGGTCAAATCTATCCTTGCGGAACACTGCCACCACGCCACGGTTCTTCATCTTGCGATACTTGACTATCAACTCAAAGAACAGTTGTCGCGCTGCCGGTGCATCGGCGATCGACACGAAGCGGTGACGCTTGATAATCTCGGCTATCGGGAAGAGCGCTCGGCTATACAGCCAGCGCGAAATATCGTTGTTGGAGGCATGCAGATACAGCGCCCCGTCGGGTATATCGAAAATGTGCTGTTGCAAGCCCTTGAGGTCGCGGATACGCATTATCTCGTCGCCGGTCTCGGGGTCGCGGATGATGAAGTCGCCGAAGCCGAAGTTCGACATAATTGCCTCACCAAGGTCCACTGGCAACTTCTTGGAGTTCTTATCCAGGAATACCCCGCCGATACGCGCCACCTCTGCAGCATTCGCCGTCTCCGACGACTCTACAATCAGCGGCAAGTATGGGTCGCGCTCGCGCAGATAGCGCGCCAAGCGCAGTCCGGCATGTTGGTCCTTCACGCCCTCGCGCTTGAACGACACATCGCTGATCACACCGAGCATATTGTCGCCATAGCGCTCATACAGCGCTATCGCCTCCTCATAGTCTCGCGCAAGCATCACCTTGGGACGCCCGCGCATACGCAGCATCTGCTCGTGCTCATTGAGCGCCTCGGTCGAGAATTCGCGCGACTGGGTCAGCAAGAAGCGATAAATATGTGGTAATACCGATGAATAGAAGCGCACCGAGTCCTCCACGACCATTATCATCTGCACACCGACATCAGTAATATCGGTGGCATTCAACCGATCCTCGAGCAACTTGATGATTGCCAGCAACAAATCCACGTTACCAAGCCACGAGAATACATAGTCAATTTTCGAGAGGTCCTCGCTGGCAAGCCGCCGCGACACCTCCTTCGAGAAGGGGGTCAACACTATCAATGGAATGTCGGGATGCGCGTCCTTGATGCGCCGGCAACCCTCGATCGACTCGGCTATCTCGCCCGCAGGCATCACTATCACCAAATCGAAATGAGTCGACGCCATGCGCTCCATCGCCTCGGCTGTCGTCGACACACGACCTACGCGCGGTGGCGAACTCAAGTTGAGCGACACATACTCCATATACAACTGCTCGTCGACGCGCCCATCCTCCTCCATCATGAAGGCATCATAGCGCGACGCCACAAGCAGCACATTGAATATGCGGCGCTGCATCAACTTGTCAAACGCTGTATCTTTCAGATACAATCGACTCAAAAACTGCTCATTCATCGCCTGAATTGCTTAGTTTTACATCTAAAATGCAAAGTTAAGCAAAAAACTCTTATCCTCCAAAGCATTTTTTCACCTCCCCGCTCATTCTGCCGGCTAAACCGCCGCCTCAAACAACAAGACCCCGGATGCCGGCATCGCCGACCTTGCGTGAACCTGCGGAGCAGGTTGCTCTTGCGTAACCCCACGTTCGCGCAGCGCGCCTACGTGGTGATCACAGCCTAAAAAAGAAAACACAACCCGCGGCGCGGGTTGCTTAGGGCACAGCATCCCCGGACGTGATGTATCACGTCCCCATCGGTATGGTGATATTGCATTGATTTACAGTGGTTTAAGTAGACCACCTGTCTATTCTGCCACAGGACGGACCGATTGACCGTAGTAGCGGCCGTACCAACCCCGGTAATGGCGGTACGAACCGAAGTACAGGCCGAAGGCGTGGCTGGAACCGATCTCGTAGGGAGAACCACTCCAATAGATGCCGAGAGAACCACGACTATCGAGCGACCACACGCAGCGCCAGCCGGCAGCAGGGAGGAAGATGTAGTTGCTATTGCGCTTACTCGTTACTTTGTAGCCGCTTACGCCATTCATTGTCATCCATTCCCACGTACAGTTGTCTATTAATTCCTTTATCTCTGAGGCTGAGGGAAGGCGCCATGGGCTGCCCCACTTGTAACGCGCTACATCGTATGAGGAGTTGCCACAGATATTGAAGTTGTTGTTGCTATTATTATTGTGCGGCTATTGCTCTCGCTGTACTCGCTCTTGGTGCTGACTTCGCCCCATGCGTAGTAGTCGCCATAGCCCGTAGGTGATGAGGCGCCTACATTGCATGTCGCCCACTTTACCGACAAGCCAAGGTCTACCCAGTCGTGTCCATTGTACGAGCCGGTGGTGGCTTCCACCGGAGTTTCCACTTCTTCTTTATATGTTGGCTCATGGTTGCCTCCACTTAGCATAGCGATGACACAGGCGAGCACTGCAATGGCAGCGATGGCTATCTGGGTTACGTTGCGCTTGTACCACGGCGATGTGGTTTCCGGCTCGATATCATCTAGCTCAATAGCATCGTCATTCAATGGACTAACAACCTCAATAGGATCATATGGCAATGATTGAGGTGCCGGAGTGGTGACGAGGAGTGAGGCGAAGGCGGCGACGCTCTGCGGGCGCTTCTTTTTGCTCAACTCGAGGGCGGCGTAGACGGCAGCGCGTGTCTGGGCGCTAATCGTTTGAGGCAGAGGCTGTAATTCTTCCTCCTCGCTGGTACGCTTGGCGGCATCGGGCGGCGCTTCGCCGGTGAGCAGGTCGTAGAGGGTTGCGCCGAGGGAGTAGACATCAGTTGCCGGGTAGAAGTGCTTGATATTCTGCGACATCTGCTCGGGCGGTGCGTAGCCGGGGGTACATCCGAGTAGGGTCGAGGTGTTTTCGCCGCTCGCCTCATCGTATTGCTTGGAGACACCGAAGTCAATAAGGATGGCGCGGTCGTTGCCGGTAACCATGATATTCTGGGGCTTGATATCAAGGTGGAGGCGGTTCTGAGAGTGCACGTAGTGCAGGGCTGCGCACACCTGGCGGATATAGCCCAAGGCGCGAGCCTCACTCATGGGCCCTTCAGCCTTGACTATCTCGGCAAGCGAGCGACCATCGATATAGTCCATGACGAAATATGCGGTGCCGTTCTCCTCAAACACGTCGCTGACGT
>CALZTY010000031.1 GCA_945829225.1 uncultured Bacteroidales bacterium
TCGCTATCGATGTGCAATCTATGAGGAGACTTATAATGAGTTCTGATAATGATAAAATTGGTCTCCCGAAGACATCTTCTGCTTATGACGCATGGAAAAAAAGTAGGCAGCAAAGTCAGCCACCAAACTATTCTGCCCAAAATCCACATAACATTCCCAACAATTTAGGTAATGTTCATGGGCCACTACCATCGCAACAGAATAATAATACTTCCGGTGGATGTCTTAATTCAATCAATGGATGTGCAAATACTACTCTTATTGTCGTTTTTTGCGTAATTGTCATTGGATATCTAATGTTTTCATTTTTCTAAAGATTTGACTAAAAACCAAAGGCTAAAATCAATAGTAAGCGTAGTATTATTGTCTATATTATGTTTTACAAATAAGGCAAAGTTTTTTTCAACAGATAATCATTATGTTGATTATTTTCTTTGTTGTTATTTCAATGATACAGTAGGCAGTATTGTGTTTTTACTCACGATCAGTATAGTTTTGTCTTTTTATAAAAAGATAGAATATACTGCTAAGTTGAACCACATTATTATATTGATCACTATTTGTGGCATCCTTTGGGAATATGTTACTCCGATGTATCGGAGGGATTGCACTACCGATCCTTTCGATATATTGGCTTATATTATCGGAAGCTTGATTTACTGGTTCTGCTTTCGTTTCAAATAAGCTTTTCCCCGGGAGCCCGCGGCTATGTGATGCTGCGGGCTCTTGTTATGCCGTATTTGTGCAGGGTGTGCCTGCCGGCGCTGATGAATAGGGAAATTTCGTCGAAGACGATGTATTGCTTTTGGTCCATGAACATGATGCCCACGTTGTTGCCGAATTGTATGCGCTCAAGCCCCTTGTGGCATGCCTTGGGCACTCTGAAATACTCGCCCTCTTGGGGTGTGGCAATATACAGATAGTCCTCGGTGATGGCGCGCAGGGCGGGGTAGAATTGGTAGTCACAGTCCTTGTACTCAAGCTTTTGCCGGCACGACTCCAGCCAACCGTTGTATGTGTCGATCACGCTCGGCTCGTCCACTCGAGTGAGGTCGAGGGTCGGTTGCCACGTATCCGCGGCTAAGGCTCGCCCCAGCGGCAGGTGCCCCGGGTCATACTCGTCGGGCATATTCATGGTGTACCATGCCTGGTCGGCGTCGGCGTAGCGCTGGTTCTTTATGCGGTGCTTAATTGCCTCAGGGTGAAGCATATACACCGAGAGCGAGCCGTCTTCTGCCGCAAAGAGAAACCATGTATATTTGATGCCCGTGAGGCGGTTGTCGGCATCCTTGTGCCAGCGTGTGGCTGTGTAGCAGCCGGTGTTTTGGTAGCGCTTCAATTCCCAGAATGTGGTGCTGTCCAAGCGCCCTCCACATTCGTTCCAATAGCCCTCGAGGTCAAAGTCCACCGCAAGCTCCTTGGCTTGCGTGGCGACGTCGTACATCGCCTCCTGGTCGGCATATGCCTCATAGGTATTGAGCACCTTGTCGATATAGTAATAGAGCATGATGCGCGACTTGCGCTCCTCGTTCCTCGCGCGAGTCACCACCGGCAACTTGTTGAATATTAGCGTGTTTTGGTAGGTATGCCGCTCGAGCAGTGCCATCACATCCTCATACACCTCGGTCATATTGGTCACATCGCCGCTCTTGGAGTCGTAGCCCGGCAGTGCTTTCATCAGCAGCATCAGCAGGATGGGCACGCTGATGTCTTGCTTGACGATTTGGGCATATATCGCGGCTCTGTTCTTGCCGTAGCCCTCGCGCTTGTAGGGCGGGTAGCAGTAGTTGAGTATATCCCGGGCGGTCTTCTCGCGGTCGGCGCGGCGCGAGAGTTTGGCTCGATAGAAGTCTGAGGCTTCCTTATACTGCTCCATCAGTTGGTCGAGACTCACATTGTCGTCGGTCATCAGCGCCACCTCGATCTTGAGGTCGCGAAATGCCGAGCGCAGCCTCTGCGGCGTGGTGAGGCAGCGCTTGATGCCGTTGTTGTGTATCGAGTGGTTGTCGAGCATATCCTCCAGCTCCTCCATCGTGTTGTAGATGAGGCGCGTATTGGCTATCGTGGTGAGCCATTCTTCGTATTTGTTCTTTTCCTGTAACATTGCCTTGTGGGTTTGTGATTACAAATATACTCACATATGTATGATAAACGGCAATTCACCCCTCAAAATTGTGCCATACAAAAGCATAATTGCATATATTTTGTGATTAAATACAAAAAGCACGCAAAATTACCCACATTTTCAACATTTCCGCCATAAAGTTTGCACCCAATCCGCCGCCTTTCGCTATCTTTGCCGTAGAATATAAATCCTAAATCATTAGAAATATGAAGAACTTAATCCTCGGATTGCTGGCAGTAGCTACCGGCGTCTATGTAGAGAAAAAATTCAACGTCAGCGACAAGGTTGCCGACCAAATCAAGAAATACACCGGTCGCGATATCTTCTCGCCCAAAGTGTCTGACCCCGAATAAATTACGCTGCTATGTTTAGCGGGATGAAGAAATTCAGATGCGACGATTGTGGCAATAAATTCCGGGTTCCGGGCTACGAATACTGCGCCACAGCGCTTATAGCACCTGAGCCGTGTCCCCGGTGTGGAAGCCGACACACCTATGTGGGCATGTTTTCTCGGAGCACATACAAGAGCATCTGGGAGGCTATTGATAAGTCTGAAAAACCTTAAAAAAATTGCAGAGATTAGTAGATGCCTCGGCGACACAGCCCCATCCGGGCAAGCGTCACCGAGGCATATTCTTTGCGCTCAAAAAAAGAGTGGCCGCGTCTCGCGACGCAGCCACTGTGGAGGGGTTATAATAGTGAATTTGGGATTTAGTTCTCCTCTGCTACTTCAGCCACCACTTCGAAGGGTACTTCTACGGCAACCTCCTTGTGGAACTGTACGGTAGCTGTGTACTTGCCCAGCTCCTTGATATTCTCTTTCACGATGATGAGCTTGCGGTCAACATTGTGTCCGAGCTTCTCGAGAGCCTCGGCGATATGAGCGGCATTTACCGAGCCAAAGATAGTGCCGGTGGCGCTGGTCTTGGCAGCGATGGTAAGTGCTACGCCCTCGAGGGCTGCAGCGGCAGCCTCGGCATCAGCCTTGATTTGTGCAATCTTGTGTGCACGTTGACGCTGGTTCTCAGCGAGTACTTTAAGGCTTGAAGGAGTGGCTACGATAGCTTTGCCCTGGGGGATGAGGTAGTTGCGACCATATCCGTCCTTTACCTCACAAACGTCGTCCTTGTATCCAAGGCCACGAACGTCTTCTTTAAGAATGATTTTCATGTGACTATTCCTTGGCTTTAAAGTTATTTCATCAAGTCGGTTACATAGGGCAGCAAGGCGAGGTGGCGAGCACGCTTTACGGCTTGTGCCACGCGGCGCTGGAATTTCAGCGAGGTGCCTGTGATGCGACGAGGAAGGATCTTACCTTGCTCGTTGAGGAATTTCTTGAGAAATTCGGGATCCTTATAGTCAACATATTTGATACCGGCGCGTTTGAAGCGGCAGTATTTTTTCTTCTTCACATCCACCGACATCGGGGTGAGATAGCGGATTTCTGATTGTGCTTGTGCCATTGTTTAGTCCTCCTTTACTTCTGTGGTTTGGGGTGCTTCTGCTTTGGCAGCGCGCAGGCTGCGACGCTTTGCAGCGTACTCGGCTGCATACTTGTCTTGACGGAAAGTGAGGAAGCGAATTACGCGCTCGTCACGGCGGAAAGCGGTCTCGAGCTTCTTGACGCTTGTGGGTGCGCCTTCAAACTCGATAAGGGTGTAGAAGCCGGTAGACTTCTTCTGGATGGGATATGCAAGCTTGCGCATGCCCCATTCCTCGGTGTTCACTACGGTGCAACCATTGTCGGTGAGCACCTTGCTGAACTTTTCTACCGCTTCCTTCATCTGAACATCAGACAAAACGGGAGTTAAAATGAAAACGGTTTCGTACTGCATTTGTGTAGAAATGAGTGATTAATAAATAGTTATAATTCTCTTGGAGCCTTTGCCCCAAATCGACCGCAAAGTTACAAATTTTTCTCCATCCCCGCAACACTTTCCCCATAATATTATTCCGATACTCTGTTAAAACGGCTTATGCGCTCATTTACGATGCGGATGTAGTTGCGTTTCAGCTTGTCGGATAGAAAACTGTGGTCAACAAGACTCGCTGCGCATTCAGGGAAAATGATGTATTTGTTCAAGATGCGGTTTATACGCTTCTTCACCAAGCCGATTTTCTCTCCAAATCTTTCAAAATCCCGACGGCATGGATGCCCGGTTCTGTAATACACATCGCTCTTTTCAATATCAGAAGACAGTCCGCCATCAAGACCAAAGTCATCGCCATTGACATGTAGACTTGTATTAATGAGGTCGTATGCAGGAGCCAGGCGGTAATCTTGCCCAGTCCGAATCAACGAAAAATTTTTAAGGTGAGCATCGCCGTTGGCGTAGATATAATTGAATACTATAAGTTCAAAAAATCGCTCCATGTCAACCATCCAGGCTGCGACATTTGCCCTAATCGCTTTGGCTATATCCTCATAACTACCATTATATTTGAAATGTAGTCCGGCTATCTGTTCACTCTTGCCTATAATCGAGGCAAAATCCTCCATCGGAAGTTTCATCCCATCGGGAAGTATGTCAAAACGGCGGGTAATATATACCGGCTGTCCTTTTTGCGTAAAACAGAGACCATTTGCCGCTGTCGATATGCCGTAAATCTGCGAGGCAATCTGCATGGTAAGATGCTCATTAGCAGGAATCATCTTGCGGTCGCGGAGGGTTGCGTCCCACGGTGCCGGTTTCAATATGTGTGTCGACCGCTCATTGTCGCCTGCTATATTGATTGCATCGCCATGTATTATAGCCGGAAATTTCTCCTGCACACCGGAAACCGATATGCGGTGCATAGCTTCCGCGATTTCGCCGACATTTTGGAATTCGTTTATGTCAAATCCAAGTATCGGATTCACTTTAGTTTTTCCAAATAGCGATTTGGCGGACTTCGGGCTATAAGTTTCAAAACCCTCCACGAGGGAAGATGGGCAATTTCTTATTTCAAACATTGACAGTCCTCCTAACATTAACGGCTCCTATAAAATCTCTGTTCGCCATTGCTTCAAGTAGCCCGAAAAGATCTCTCTCATCAATTTTCAGAGAGCGGCATATTACACGACGGTTTGCTCCCTCGGGTATCATATTGGAGAAAAATGGGAACAACTGCTCCGAACAAAAAGCATCAGCTCTTTTGGGTAATGTTGCAGAAATCGGGGGCATGGAAGAGCCAAGATACTCTTCACAGTATTGGAAAGAATAGCCACTCCCCGAATGTTGCTCCGTCAAAATACCGGCTTTTGCATCATTGAAATATACTTCAAGTTGTTTCATACAGTCTGCCTTATACGATATTCAATTTCAATGCCAAGGACATCAAGAATTTTCTTAATCGTCCTGAGTGAGGGATTACCCTTGCCACGCTCTATATCCTTGATTGTAGCAAGACCCACTTGCGACATTTCCGCAAGATCCTGTTGCGTAAGGGAGAGTGTCTCCCGGCGCTGTCTCATTATGTCCATTACTTCCATAGTCTAATATAATAAACTTTTCCGCAAAGATAAGAATAAATTCCAATAAATCCAAATAAAAGTACAGTATATTATACTTTTTAAAACTAAATCATACGTTGTATGGAGTTGAATGAATTAGTATGATATATTGTACCGATTTGTTTTTCCAAAAAATTTAACTAATCTCTCAGCAGAAAGGCTGAGTCTGAGCTTGCACCCAAGGAAATGACAATATCACTGGAAGATATTAAAATCACGGAAACAGGCATTCAATTATCGGCATCTTTAAAATGATTACTTAGGGAGTCAACAATTAAGAGTGAGCCGGTGGCTTAATCACACTTTTGGTGGGAAAAGTGTGAGAAATCTCACACTTTTGCGACGAATGTGTGATTTGTCCATAAAAATGCTTATCTTTGCAGCGACAAATTGTATAAATATATTGCTATGGTAATAGAACGCGACATTCTTCAATCATTAGAGAAGTGGAAGAACAGCTCGAGCCGTAACCCACTGATTATCCAAGGCGCCCGACAGATCGGCAAGACGTGGGCAGTCGAGGAGTTTGGCAAGCGCTTCTATAAGCACATTGCAGTCTTTAACTTTGATAAAACCAAGGAGTTAAAGGAGATATTTGCATCGACCAAAGATATCAAGCGGCTGCTGGGCGAGCTGGAGTTGTTCACCACAGTGCCGCTGACGGCGGGTGAGACACTGCTATTCTTTGATGAGATACAGGAGTGCCGTGAAGCACTCAATGCGCTGAAGTATTTCAGCGAGGACGCGCCCGAGCATCACATAATAGCAGCAGGATCGCTCTTGGGTGTAGCTGTGAAGTATAAGGATGGGAAGGATGAAGATATGTCGAACACCTTTCCGGTGGGCAAGGTGTCGTTTCTCGATATGTACCCGGTGACGTTCCGCGAGTATCTGCGCATAGCCGAGCCATTGCTGTACGAGCGATTGGAGCAACGCCTACCCGCCTTGGAGCCGCTACCGGCAGGCATATTCAATCCATTGATAGAGCAGTATAGGCGTTATCAGGTGTGCGGAGGCTTGCCCAAGCCATGTAGTGATATGCTTGACGGAGCAGGAATGGCTGTGGTGGAGGCAGACCTGGAAGGGCTGCGACGCGCCTACGAATACGACTTCACCAAGTATGTGGAAGCTAAGGATATACCTCGCATACATGAAATATGGCGCAGTATACCCTCTCAGCTGTCGCGCAAGAACAAGAAGTTTATATTTCGCGTGGTGCGTGAGGGCGCTCGTGCTCGCGAATACGAAGCCGCTCTCGATTGGCTGATATTGTCGGGCATGGCATATCGCATCTACTGCGTGGGACAGCCGATATTGCCGCTAAAGCATTACGAAGATACTACAGCCTTCAAGGTATATCTACTTGACCAAGCAATCCTGCGCTCGCTATCAGAGTTACCGCCAGAGGCGGTCATCACTCGGAGCGATGTGTTGCGCGAGTTTAAAGGCGCTATGGCAGAGAACTTTATCCTCGGATCGTTGCTGGCGCAGGGCTTCAAGAGTCCTCACTACTGGACTCAGCATGGCAACACCGCCGAGGTAGACTTCATCATCCAACACGGATTGAGTGTCATACCTATCGAGGTGAAAGCCGAGGACAATGTGGCGGGCAAGAGCCTCAGTGAGTATGACAAGAAATACAATCCCGAGATAAGGTTGCGCTTCTCGATGCTCAACGTGAAACGAAACTGCAATTTACTCAATCTTCCACTATTTTTGTGCGACTGGCTGAGGGAGATACTTGAGGGGATATAAAACGGAAGGAGCCCGGCGGTAATGCCGAGCTCCTTGTGTGTTATTGGTGTGAATCAACGATTTAGTATTCGTCCTCGTTGAAGAGGAAGTCTTCCTTGGAGGGATAGTCGGGCCAGATGTCTTCGATAGATTCGTATGTGTCGCCCTCGTCCTCGATTTCCTGGAGGTTTTCGATTACTTCGAGGGGAGCGCCTGAGCGCTGGGCATAGTCGATGAGTTCTTCCTTAGTAGCGGGCCAAGGAGCGTCTTCCAATTTTGATGCAAGTTCAAGTGTCCAATACATAGTTGCAAAATGGTTAAATTGTCAATTAATGTATGTCTTTTGCCAAAAGCGCCGCAAAGTTAGTGATTTTTTCTATCTCTCAGCAATGTTTTTGCCAAAATATTTCATCTTGACCGTTAATAATGTTTATTTCGCGACCGAGGGCAAAGAGCATATCGCTCAAGCGATTGATATATTGCAAGATATAAGAATCGACGTTGACGGTTGTATTTAGTGCGAGGATGCGTCGCTCGGCGCGACGGGCAACGGCGCGGGCGATGTTGGCACGGGCGGCATCGGGGTGACCACCGGGGAGGACAAATTGGCGCAACGGGGGTAACTGGGCATCGATGTCGTCGATGAGGCTCTCAATCTCGGCTACGGCAGTAGCGCCGTCGAAGTCGGGCTGCCATGGCGACTCGGGCTCGGTGGCGAGTGCGGCGCCGATGTCGAAGAGTCGATGCTGGACGTTGCGGAGGGCATCGCGCCGCTCGGGGCTAATAGCCTCGGAGGCAGCCACTAAGCCGATCCATGAGTTGAGCTCGTCGACGGTGCCGTAAGCCTCGAGGCGCGGGCTATCCTTTGGCACGCGGGTGCCACCGACGAGCGATGTGGTGCCGGCATCGCCGGTGCGGGTGTAAAGGCGGCTCTTCATCGGCGTGCGGCGAATGATGCGGCGAAGCGGTCGAGTGCCTCGATGATACCCTGCGGAGAGGTGACCACATCGAGGATATCGAGGCGATCGGAAGTCATAACACCCTTATCGACAAACACTTGCAATTGCTGTAAGAGGCAATCGAAGAGGTTGTCGGGGTTGAAGACGATGATGCGCTTGTCGCGATGGTGAGTGAAATTGATATAGGAGAATGTGGTGGCAAACTCGTCGAGGGTGCCATATCCACCGGGGAGGACGACGAAGGCGTCGGCGAGGAGCTGCATCATCGCCTTGCGCTCGTTGAGGTCGGCAGCAGAGATGCGCACGTCGTTGAACTGCGAGGCGATGTCGGCACGACGCCAGGGGACGATGCCCACGACGTTGCCACCGGCTTCCTTGCAAGCGCGCGCGGTGATGGTCATGAGTCCGGCATCGACGCCGCCGAAGACCATGTCGGCATGATTGCGAGCAATCCACTCGCCGGTAGCCATGGCTCCGGCGACCCATGTATCGGGCAGATTATCTGCCGAACTGCAATATACGGCAATTTTCATTTGGTCGGTTTTTAATGGTGTGGGACAAAGGTAAGCATTTTTTTTGGTCGGTGCAACGTATCTTCGTGCAATAACAAGGGGCAATCTGCGTTATTAGTATTATAAAGAAGGAATTATGTTAAAGAAACTACATACCACCCTACTACGCTGTGTTGTGGCGATGGTTGCGGTCGGAGGCTGTGCGCACGGAGCGCAGGCATTCGACTTGTCGACATATGCCACGACATCGGCACTCGCCTCGGGGCGCTGGGTAAAAGTGTCGGTAGATCACACCGGCATGTATATGATATCGAATGCTACGCTACGCACGATGGGCTTCAACGACCCCTCGCGCGTGGTAATATATGGCTATGGGGGCAGACGCATCGCTGATGTAATGACGAGTACATCATATATCGATGACCTGCCCGTGGCACCGCAACAGCACACCGATCGCGGCATCGTCTTCTATGGTGTGGGACCGGACTCGTGGGAGCGTAGCGGCACGACGACCTACTATCACCTCGAGAGCAGCCCCTACACCACTGTAGGTTATTACTTTGTGACAGAGAGAGATGATGTGCCCGAGAGCGTCACCGCCACCACCGGAGTTGCCGGCAGCGACGACATTGAGGTAGAGACCTCCGTTCAGGCACGAGTGCATCACGAGCAAGATATCACCTTAGCCACCGAGGCGGGACCGCTCATGGTAGGCGAGGACTTCCAATACACCTCGACACGCGAGTTTACATTCACGACTCCCGATCGTGTGCCCGGCTCGGCATTATGGTTTGAGTGTCAATTTGTTGCTCGTCATGTAGGCACCACCTCGCAATTGACTTTCACCGTCAACGGTGAGGAGCAGACAGCCAATACCAGCGACCGCATCAACTCCACATCAGACAGCCACTATGTACATGCCTCGATAGGCACTGCACGTCACACGCTCACCCCTAAGGACTATGGCGACAAGCTCACCATCGGTGTGAGCCATAGCAGCTCGGGCATCATTGCTCAAGCCAACTTGGACTACCTCAGCGTCAACTATATACGCGCCCTTGAGATGCCCTCGTCGGGCGTGCTTGAGTTTTGGGTGAATGCCCGCGCCTTAGGGTTAAGCGGTGCATCGAGCGATATGGTGCTGTGGGATGTCACCGACCCGACAAAGGTGGCAAATGTCAACACTGCTATCGAGGGCGGACGCGTCACCTGGCGTCCCTCGTCGGTGTCAATGCGCTCGTATGTGGCATGGCAGCCCGATGGCACCTTCGATGAGCCGAAAGTAGTGGGCAATGTAGCCAATCAAGACCTCCACGCCATGGGCGGCGACATAGATATGGTGATTATAGCCACACAGGCACTTCTAACCCAGGGACAACGCATCGCAGCACTCCACGCCGAGACTGATGGCATGAATGTGCAAGTAATTGATGCTCAACTGATTTACAACGAGTTCAGCTCGGGCGCAGCCGACGTATCGGGCATCCGCAAGTTCTTGAAGATGCTCTACGACCGCGGCAATGAAGGCGATAAAACGTTGAAATACTGCTTGCTGCTGGGACGCACCACGATGGACAATCGCGCCCTGGCGGCATCGACACGCGCCCTGGGGTACGAGACCATGCCCGCATGGGTGAGCCGCCTCGCCGCCAACTCGATGAACGACAACGACGGCTTCACCACCGACGACTTCATCGCAATGCTCAAGGACGGCTCGGGCAACGATATGGGCTTGAACGACCTGTGCGTCGCCGTAGGACGCATCCCGATGGTATCCAACAACGACGGCTCGCCGATAGTTGATAAATTGATACAATATGTCAAGACATCGCGCCACTCCAATTGGAAAAACCGCATCATGGTGCTTGCCGACGACGAGGACCAGGGTGTACACCTGCGCCAAGCCGAAAATATGGTGAGAGGTTTCCAGAGCACACCCGGGCAGCAACACATTATTAATAAGGTGTATCTCGACGCCTACACCAAGAGCGACGGTGAGTATCCCGGAGCACGTGCCGATATGTTCCGCAACCTCGACGAGGGCGTGGCATGGTGGTTCTTCACCGGGCACGCCAACAACCACTCGTGGACCGGTGACGGGCAATTGACATATACCGACCTCAACAACCTGTTCTTGCGCAACATACCTATGCTTGTGGCATCTACCTGCGACTTCTTGCGCTGGGACAGCGAGACCACCAGCGGTGGCGAAATCATGTACAAGGAGCGGTACGGCGGCACCATAGCGATGGTGAGCGCCACACGCCCGGTGTATATCACCGACAACGGCTACTATCTGGAGGCACTCGGGCGTGCCCTACTCGCTCGCGACAGTGAGGGGCGCTTGCTCACCGCCGGCGAGGTGTACCGTCGCTCCAAGAACGATATACGCAACTCACGCGGGCAACATGTCTCTAACCCCAACCGTCTGCGCTTCGTCTTTATGGGCGACCCTGCACTGCGTGTGGTCACCCCCGACAATATCATCGAATTGCTCACCATCAATGGCAAGGAGGTGCGTCTCGAGGACCAAATAACCATAGCAGCCATGTCAAATGCCACCATCACCGGGCGCATTGTGCGCCCCGATGGCACCCCCATCGACGACTTCAACGGTGTGGTATATGTAGACCTCTACGATGCTCTCACCTCGGTGACAACTTACGGCAACGGTGATGGCTCCATTGACGTATTCGACCGCATCGGCGATAAATTGTATGCCGGCTCGGCAGTAGTCACCAACGGCACATTTACGTTGAATATAGCTATGCCACAGATGGTTGCCGACAACTTCCGTCCGGCAACAATATCGATGTATGCCACCACGGGCGACTCCTTCGGCGACACCGAGGCAATCGGTGTTTCCTCCGACTTCTACGTCTATGGATTTGAAGAGCCCGAGACCCCCGACACCACCTCGCCGACTATCAACGCCCTGTACCTCAATCATGAGAGCTTCAAGAGCGGCGACCGCGTCAATTCGTCGCCTATGCTCATCGCTCGGGTGAGCGACAACGTGGGTATCAACCTGTCAATGGCAGGCGTAGGCTTCCAGATGACCGCCACCCTCGATGACACCAAGTCGATGGCAGACGTGTCGACCTACTACACTCCGGCGAGCGACGGCACCGCCACGGGCACGGTGAATTACCCACTTGAAGACCTCACCGAGGGGGCTCATACCCTGCGCTTGCGCATCTTCGACACCTCGGGCAACCATGCCGAGAGCAGCATTGAGTTCTTTGTCGACGACACTACTCCGCCACACATCTTCGACGTATACTCCGATGCCAATCCGGCATACGATAGCGCCAACTTCTACATCACCTATGACCGCCCGGAGACCATCGTCAACCTCACGGTCACCGTATATGACTTGTGGGGACGCCCGGTGTGGACCGGCGGCGCACGCGGACTCAGCTACACCGACACCTCAGTGCCGGTGACCTGGGACCTCACCGACAATGCCGGGCGCCGTGTGCAGCGTGGCATCTATGTGTATCGCGCATCCATAGCGACCGACACCACGACCTACGTGAGCGCCTCGCGCCGCATAGCCGTTGCCGGACAATGAGCGCTACCCCTTACAAGCGGCTCCGCGACCGCTATGCCGCGTATATGTTGCTCGAGCGCGGGCTCAGCGACAACACCTCGGTGGCTTATCTCAGCGACATCGACCGCCTCAACGAGTTCATCGAGGCTCATAATCTCAGCATTAACAGCGTCACCACCGACGACCTCTCGGCATTTGTAGCAGAGTTGTGTGATGTCGGCGTGGCACCTCGCTCGGTGGCTCGCATCGTCTCGGGCATCAAGTCATTCTTCAAGTACCTCAAGATGGAGCGCGAGATTGAAGTCAATCCCGCACTACTCCTCGGTGTCCCACATATAGGACGCAAATTACCGGAGGTGCTCAGCGTTGACGAGATAGACCGCATTATCTCATATATCGACACGAGTACTCCTTTGGGGCGTCGCAACCGCGCTATCATTGAGACCCTGTACAGTTGCGGACTGCGTGTGAGCGAATTGTGCGACCTCACCATCGACCGCATAAATTTTGACGAGGGCATCATCCTTGTCGAGGGCAAGGGCTCAAAGGAGCGTCTTGTGCCCATGTCGGATGTTGCTATATCGCGCATACTCAACTATATACACGATGACCGCAGCCTGCTAAGACCTAAGGTGGGCGAGGAAAACATCGTATTTCTCAACCAACGAGGGCATCGGCTCACGCGCCAAATGATTTTCATGATTCTGCGAGGCTTGGTCAAGGATGCGGGCATCGAGCGCACAATCTCACCACACACACTGCGACATTCCTTTGCGACTCACCTGCTCGAGGGTGGCGCCAACCTGCGCGCCATCCAGCAAATGCTCGGGCACGAGTCAATAGCCACCACCGAAATCTATCTACACATCGACCGACACAGCCTGCGCCGCGAGATACTCGCCCACCACCCGCGCAATCACCAATAGAAATACACATATAAAAGAATGGGCGCCGGGGATGACCGCGACGCCCATTCATATTAATGTTTACGACAATTATTCTTGGTCGGGATCTACGCCCCACTGCTGGCGAGCGAGACGGCGGTAGTTGTTGTAACGCCACTGTGCGTTGCTCTTAGCGGCAGCGAAGAGCTCGGCAGCCTCAGCGGGATATTGCTTTAGGACAGACGAGTAGCGCACTTCGCCCTTGAGGAAGTCTTCAAACTTATCCCAATCAGGCTCCTTGGAGTCGAGCGAGAAGGGATTCTTGCCTTCGGCTTCGAGAGCGGGGTTGTAACGCCAGAGGTGCCAGTAGCCACATTCAACGGCGCGTTGCTCCTCTTGCTGCGAGCGACCCATACCGGCGCGGAGGCCGTGGTTGATACAGGGCGAGTAAGCGATGATGAGCGAGGGACCGTCATAAGCCTCAGCCTCACGAATAGCCTTGAGAGTCTGAGCATTGTCAGCGCCCATAGCCACCTGTGCTACGTAAACATAGCCGTAAGTAGAGGCGATAAGACCGAGGTCTTTCTTGCGGACGCGCTTGCCCGAAGCGGCAAACTTGGCGATAGCGCCTACAGGGGTAGCCTTTGAAGCCTGGCCACCGGTGTTGGAGTAAACCTCGGTGTCGAGGACGATGACATTGACGTTCTTGCCCGAAGCGAGTACGTGGTCGAGACCGCCGAAGCCGATATCGTATGCGGCACCGTCGCCGGCGATAATCCACTGGCTACGAGCAACCCAGAAGCCCTTGAGCTCGAGCAGAGCCTTGCAAGTGTCGCAACCGCAAGCCTCGCACAGAGGAGCGAGCTTGTCGGCAACCTCGCGGGTCACACCGGCGCTCTCGCGGTTGTCAAGCCACTGCTGAGCGAGTGCCTTGATTTCGTCGGAGCACTTGGGACATTCGAGCAACTTGGCGAAGAGGTCAGCTACGCGAGTGCGAATCTTCTCGGTGGCTATCTTCATGCCGAGACCGAACTCGGCGAAGTCCTCAAACAGTGAGTTAGCCCATGCGGGACCGTGACCATTGCAGTCGGTGGTATAAGGAGTCGAGGGCACGGAGCCGGAGTAGATTGACGAGCAACCGGTAGCATTGGCAACCATCTCGTGGTCGCCGAAGAGCTGGCTGATGAGCTTCACATAGGGAGTCTCGCCGCAACCCGAGCAAGCGCCCGAGAACTCAAACATCGGGGTAGCGAACTGCGAGTTCTTGGCGTTGAGTTTGATATCAACGAGGTTTTGCTTCGAAGCGACTTTGTCGACGCAGAAGTCCCATTCGGGTTGCTTGTCGAGCTGAGTCTCGAGGGGTTTCATCTCGAGAGCCTTCACGCCCTTCTTGCCGGGACATACGTCAACACAGTTGCCGCAGCCGAGGCAGTCGAGCACGTCGACGCTCTGGATGAAGCGCATACCGGCGAAAGTCTTGCCGATTGCGGGCAGAGTACCTTCGTCGCCGAAGGGAGCAGCCTGCATCTCGTTACCATCGAGCACGAAGGGACGAATAGCAGCGTGAGGACAAACGTAGGCACACTTGTTACATTGGATACAGTTCTCGGCTTGCCATTCGGGAACGAAAGCGGCAACACCGCGCTTCTCATACTTGGCAGTGCCTTGTTGCCATGTGCCGTCGGGGTTGTTGATGAAGTCGGATACCTTGAGGAGGTCGCCATCTTGAGCGTTGATGGGGCGAACGATTTCGCTGATGAAAGCGGGCTCATCGCGCACGATAGCAGCATCGTCGGGGAGGTTTGCCCATGCGAGATCAACAGCGAGGGTGTGGTATTCAACACCACGATCCACAGCGGCATAGTTCTTGTCAACCACGTCTTGACCCTTCTTGCCGTAACTCTTGACGATGAATTTCTTCATCTGCTCAACAGCGAGGTCAACAGGGATTACCTCGGTAATGCGGAAGAATGCACTCTGGAGGATGGTGTTGGTGCGGTTGCCAAGACCGATCTCTTGAGCAATCTTGGTAGCGTTGATATAGTAAACGGTGATGTTGTGCTGAGCGAAGTAGCGCTTAACCTTGTTGGGGAGGTTGGCAGCGAGTTCGTCGCCTTCCCAGATGGTGTTGAGCAGGAATGTGCCACCGTCGCGCAAGCCGCGAGTCACGTCATACATGTGGAGGTAAGCCTGTACGTGGCAAGCGACGAAGTTGGGGGTGTTCACCAAATAAGTCGAGCGGATGGGCTCGTCGCCGAAGCGGAGGTGTGAGCAGGTGAAGCCGCCCGACTTCTTGGAGTCGTAAGCGAAGTATGCTTGACAATATTTATTGGTGTTGTCACCGATAATCTTCACAGAGTTCTTATTAGCACCTACAGTACCATCAGCACCGAGGCCATAGAACTTAGCCTCGTAGATCGAAGCGCCGCCGAGGGCGATTTCCTCCTTGAGGGGCAGCGAGGTGAAAGTAACGTCGTCAACGATACCCACGGTGAAGTTGTCCTTGGGCTGGGGCAGAGCGAGGTTCTCGTAGATACCGAGAATCATAGCGGGAGTGGTATCCTTAGATGCGAGACCGTAGCGACCGGCAACGATGAGGGGAGCATTCTCCTTGCCGAAGAAAGCGTCCTTAACGTCGAGGCACAAGGGGTCGCCGTTGGCGCCGGGCTCCTTGGTGCGGTCGAGTACAGCGATGCGCTTGCAAGTAGCGGGGATAGCGGCGAGCAAATGCTTTACCGAGAAGGGACGGTAGAGGTGAACAGATACCAAACCGACTTTCTCACCCTTGGCGAGGAGATGGTCGACAGCCTCTTGAGCGGCTTGAGTCACGGAGCCCATAGCGATGATGACACGCTCGGCATCCTTGGCACCGTAGTAATTGAAGAGGTGGTATTCGCGACCGGTGATGGCGCTAATCTTAGCCATATAAGCCTCAACAATCTCGGGCACAGCCTCGTAGTGCTTGTTGCAAGCCTCGCGGTGCTGGAAGAATACGTCGCCGTTCTCAGCCATACCGCGTGCAACGGGAGCCTCGGGGGTGAGGGCGCGAGAGCGGAAAGCAGCGAGGGCATCGCGGTCCAACAGCGGCTCGAGGTCTTCTTGTTCGAGAGCCTCAATCTTCTGAATCTCGTGAGAGGTGCGGAAGCCGTCGAAGAAGTTAACGAAAGGCACGCTTGACTTGATGGTCGAGAGGTGAGCTACACCGGCGAGGTCCATCACTTCTTGTACGGAACCTTCGGCAAGCATAGCGAAGCCGGTCTGACGCACCGACATCACGTCCTGGTGGTCACCGAAGATTGACAGAGCGTGAGAGGCGATGGTACGCGCCGACACATGAAATACGCAGGGGAGCAACTCACCTGCGATCTTGTACATATTGGGGATCATCAGCAACAGGCCTTGCGATGCAGTGTAGGTGGTGGTGAGGGCACCGGCTTGCAGAGAGCCGTGAACAGCACCGGCAGCGCCGCCTTCTGATTGCATTTCTTGTACCAAAACTGTTTCTCCAAAGATGTTCTTGCGACCGGCAGCCGACCACTCATCGACATACTCAGCCATCGTTGACGACGGGGTAATGGGATAGATAGCAGCCACTTCCGAGAACATATAGCTCACATGGGCTGCTGCCTGGTTACCGTCACAAGTTAGGAATTTTTTGTCCTTACTCATAAAAATTGTTTATTGGTTAACGTGATTTTTTCAATTTCCAGGGTGCAAAGGTACAAATTTTTCGCTAAAATTCCAATCTATTTAATACTTAATAACATCGCGCGCGAGAAGAAGGGTTGAGGGTTGAGGGTTGAGGGTTGAGGGTTGAGGGTTTATTGGATAGGGTGATTATCGGAGATTTTTGTTATTTATTGCATGGTAAATGTTAAATATTTCGCTTTTTATGTTAATTTTTTTGGCGGATTGACTTCTTTATGTAATTTTGCACCTCAAATGCAAACAAAATTATTAACCACATTAAAAACCACGACCTGCCTATAGCATATTTCTACTCTATCACCAAAGAAAAAGAAGAAAATGCAGACATTAGCACAACTCTCCGACGACAAGTTGGTGCACCTATATGCTAACGGCAACAACGAGGCATTTGACGTGCTCCTCGAGCGCCACAAATGCCGACTGCTCAGTTACATAGTACTGTTGACGGCCGACCGTCAACTTGCCGAAGATATCTTCCAAGAGACCTTCGTCAAGGCGATTGTCACCATACGTCAAGGCAACTACACCGAGACCGGCAAATTCTCGGCGTGGATTACGCGTATTGCCCGCAACCTGGTTATTGACCACTTCCGCCAGATGAAGAACGAGCCTACAATCTCGGCTGACGGTGGAGAAGTGGATATCCTCAACCGTCGCGAGCTCAGCGACGTCACCATCGAGGACGACATCATCGACTTGCAGATACGTGACGATGTGCGCCGCTTGATACGCCAATTGCCCGCCGTTCAGCGCCAAGTGTTGGTATTGCGCTACTATCGCAACCTCAGTTTCAAGGAGATTGCCGAGATGACCAATGTGAGCATCAACACCGCTCTGGGACGTATGCGCTACGCTATCCTCAACATGCGCCGATTGGCACAGGAGCACAACATAGTGCTTACCCGCTGAGGCTGTCGTGAATTCATCTTATGTTAGAGTCTATCAATCACTACATTACTACAATCGCCGACTTCCTGTGCGGCTACCCGTTGTTTTTCATCCTCATCGGTGGAGGTCTTTACTTGTTCCTATCCTCGGGACTTGTGTCACTGCGACGTCTGCCGACAGCGCTAACGGAGTTACGCCGCAAAAATAACAAGGGCGAGGGACACATCTCTTCGGCACAAGCCCTCGCATCGGTGATTGCCGCGACAGTCGGCTTGGGCAACATCGCGGGCGTGGCTATCGCCTTGGTGATGGGCGGACCGGGCGCCATATTCTGGATGTGGGTCAGCGCCATCGTGGGCATGGCTACCAAGTATCACGAGGGCGTACTCGCCATAATGTACCGCGGCACCGACGACAACGGCGCTCCTCAGGGCGGACCGATGCACATAATAGTAAACGGCATGGGACGACGCTGGCTGCCACTGGCGCGTTTCTTCGCCTTTGCCGGCTTGTTCGGCACCCTTTGCATCATGAATGCCAACCAACTCACCGAGGCATTTATGACGACATTTTCCACCCCCGAGGGCATTGCCTCGTCGGGCTTCCTGTCGGGCATCGGCACTTGCATTGGCTTGGATAACGTTCACACTTACAAGTTGTTATTCGGCTTGTTATTAGCCACAATTGTAGCAATAGTCATTCTCGGTGGCATCCGCCGCATCGCCTCGGTAGCCTCGGTGATGGTGCCCTTCATGGTCGGCGCCTACTTCGTGATGGTACTATATATTATTGTGACGAATATCGAGAGCGTTCCCGGAGTGTTCGGCTCGATTATCAGCGAGGCGTTCAACCTGCAAGCGGGCTTCGGTGCCCTCGCCGGCATCGCCATCATAGGCGCTCGCCGCGCGGCATTGGTCAACGATGCCGGCATCGGTACAGCCTCAATTATGCACGGTGCGTCGCGCAACAACAAGCCTGTGCGCGAGGGACTTATCGCTATGCTCGGACCGGCTATCGACTCGGGCTTGGTGTGCACCCTTACCGCGTTGGCGATACTGCTGTGTGTGCCCGACCTCAGCTCGGCTCAAGGGCTCAAGGGCTTGGAAGTAGCAATGACCGCCTTCGGGCGCGGCATCCCCTACGGGCAATACTTGCTGATGTTCATCGTCGCTTGCTTTGCCCTGTCGTCGATGTTCTCCTACTCGTTCTACGGCACTACCTGTGCCTCCTACCTATTCGGCAGTCGGCGCTCGCGCTGGTATGCCTACTTCTTCATCGCTACAATGGTAGTCTTTGCCATAGTGCCGCTGGAAACCGCCGTGGGACTCTGCGACTTCTTCTACGCGCTGATGGCTATACCCACAATGACTGCCCTACTGACGCTGTCACCCCGTGTGCGCCGCGCCACTCGTGACTTTTTCAGCAAAAATAAGAATTAACAATTATTAATATATGCTCGACTTTATAACTTGGGACGTAAATCCCGAAATCATCTCTTGGCCAATAAGCATACGCTGGTATGGTTTGATGTTTGCCATCGGCTTCTGGATTGGCTACAACATAGTGTCACGCATGTTCAAGCACGAGGGTGCGCCCGAGAAGTGGATGGGACTGCTATTGCTATGGGTGGCGCTCGGCACCATCGTCGGCGCTCGCCTCGGGCATGTATTCTTCTACGAATGGGACTATTACTCGGCACACCCCTGGGAGATACTCAACACTCGCGGGGGCGGCTTGGCAAGCCACGGTGGTGCCATCGGTGTTATCATCGGCGTGCTCTGCTTCTCGTGGTTCAACTCCAAGCGCAATCCCCTGTGGACTTTTGACCGCCTCACCGTGGCTATCGCCTTGGTGGGCGCTCTCATCCGCTTGGGCAACCTTATCAACTCCGAGATATTCGGCACCGAGACCACACTACCCTGGGGCTTTATGTTTGTCCGCTCGGGCGAGTGGCAAGTGCTCTACTATGGCAAGGCTTGTCACCCCACACAGATTTACGAGTCGCTGTGCTACCTCTCGCTCTTCGGGCTGATGATGTGGATGTACTGGCGGCGCAATGCCGGCGAGCGCCCGGGCTTGCTATTTGGCACCTTCCTCGTGGGCATTTTCACTCCACGCTTCCTCATCGAATTTATCAAGAACAATCAAGTGGCATTTGAGGCAGATATGACCCTCAATATGGGTCAGTGGCTCAGCATCCCCTTCGTTATCGCCGGCATTGCGCTGATAATTTACGCAATGAGACGTCCTCGAGTGCAGATAGACTATCCCGACTGTTTTGCCGAACAAGCGGGCAAGCATAAACATCAAGCGTAATAAGCCATGAGCATACAGCGAGCACATCTCAAGCCCTGGATACTTCCTATAGCGATGCTCTGCGGTATGCTCTTCCACACTGCCATCGAGAGCGTACAATTCCTGGCGCCATACTTGATTTTTGCGATGCTGCTGATTACCTTCTGCCGCATCAAGCCCTCGGAGTTTCATATCGGCAAATTAACTGTATCGGTAGTTGCCGTGCAGGTAATAGGCTCTGTAGTAGTATATTTGTTGTTGCGAGGCATCAGTAGCGACTTGGCGTGCGGAGGCATGATATGCGTGCTGTGTCCCACAGCGACTGCAGCGCCTGTAATCACAGCCATGCTCGGCGGCAGCATAGCCATATTGGTGGCTATCTCGGTATTGAGTAACCTCGCCGCGGCAGTGTGTGTGCCTGCATTTTTTGCCCTTACCGATGCTGCGGTGGGTGATATACGATTTATCGACACCTTCCTCACCATATTATACAAGGTCGGTCCGCTTATTCTGCTACCCATGGCTGTGGCGATGGCTATGCGATACATCTTGCCATCGGTCCATCGAGCAATTTCAAGCAAGCAAGGCATATCATTCTATTTGTGGGCTGTGTCACTCATCATCGTGGTGGGGCGAGCCGTTTCATTCGCCATGGCTGAGCCCGCCGACCGCATCCCCGAGATGATAGCCCTCGCGGTGGTCGCTGCCGTGGTGTGCGTGTTGCAATTTATCATCGGGCGCATCCTCGGACGTCGCTACGGCGACAAGATAGCCGGTGCTCAGGGTTTGGGGCAGAAGAACACCGTCCTCGCTGTGTGGATGGCGGTTACCTTTCTCAATCCCATCTGCTCCATCGCACCTGCGGCTTATATCCTGTGGCAGAACATTATCAACTCCTTGCAAATATTTTTGAAAGAAAAACGAGACAAATCACATAATTGATATATGAGTTCTATTATCGAACAACTAAGAGAATTATCCTTATTGAAGGGTGTGAGCCGCGAGCAGATGGCAAAGACTGTCGGCTCCATAAAATTTCACTTTGCAAAGTACGATGCCGGCACCACACTATTTCGTACAGGCGAGACCTGTGACCAACTGGCATTTATACTCACCGGCTCGGTGCGCATTTCCACCGCCAATGACGGCAAATGCTTTACCGTTGAGCAAACTATCGGAGCCGGGCAAGCAATTCAACCCGACTTTCTCTTCGGGCGCCACACCAAGCACCTCGGTACAGTCAAGACCATGGAAGATACTTCGATGGTAATGATTGACAAGAGCGAATATATCAATCTCCTCAATAGCGACCCCATTTACCTGTTTAATTACCTCAATCAACTATCGATGGACGTGCAAAAATATTCGCGCGGTCTATTGGTAGCCTGCACAGGTGATGCTATGCGACGCATCTCCTACTTTGTGAGCGGACTCACTCAAATAGGTAGCACGGATATAGTCATCAAGTGCCGTCGCTACGTATTGCCCACAATATTCGGACTTACAAATGACGAGTTTACCGCAGCACTGCAAGACCTTGAGGCTCGTGGCATCGCCGAATATAGCAATGGCGGCTTCCACATCTATGACCGTCGTGCCCTTATCAAGGACTACGTCAACGACCTCGCAGGTAACATATAAAAACAACGACGCCGCTTCATCTCGAGGCGGCGGTGTCTTCATCTATAACCTAAAATCAATTCTATAACCTAAATAATAACCTTGAAAACCTTGAATCTTGTTTTACCTTAAAAACTGTATTACCTTTTGTTTTACACTGCAAAGTTACTACCTCTATCAGCTTTGTGCAATAGTATATAACACGTTTAAAAGTAATATAAGGTTGTAAAATATTTATATCAGTGATTGATTGGAGATTAGTATTTGAGTAATATTAAAAAAATTATGCAAAATATAAGGTATAATTCAAGAAATCTAAGTATCTTTGCAAGCGAATTAAGACCTAAAAGCCATGAAACTACTATTATTGATACCTATTCTCCTTGTATCCATCGCTACAAGTGCCCGACAAGCGAGCACTCTTGAACGCGCTTTTATCACCCTCGATAGCATCGCCGACAATTACGACAACCTACTCGCCGAGCGCCTCAAGGATATCGAGCAACATAAAAAAAGTATAAACAACAGCGATATCTCCGAGTACTTAATAATCGCTCGGAGCTATATTGGTGTTAACATGGACTCTGCATTCCATTATGCATCAATATGTTACGAAAGAGCGATAGCCGCCGACAGCATCGCGCTTGCCTATCGTGCACAAATCGCTCGTGCCGGCATCCTCTCAACGACACATAAGTATATAGATGCTGAGGATATCTTCAAATCCATCGACCTTAACACCCTTGACGACTCGACACGAGTAATATATTACATCACAATTAGTGACCTTTACCTTGATTACATGCTTCTTACTGCGGAAAATGACTCTCACAATAAGTTCACCGACCAATCTATTACCGCACTGAGCGCTGTTGAAAGCCTTTCGCCCGAAGGCTCTCCGACTCGACGCCTTGCTCGCGCTCAAATAGACTATTTAACAGGAAATTACACCATCGCTGTTGGCGAATTAATCGATCTACTCGACTACTTCGTTGATAACAAAATCACTTATAGCCGCATCTCAAATATGATTGCGCTCTACTACAAAAACAATCCGGCTAAACGCGATGAATACATATATTATTTGACGATTGCAGCCTCTAATGAGTTGTTGGGAATGTCCACACGTCCAATAGGCTTGGCAAAATTAGCAAAAGAAGCATATAACGACGGCTATATTGATAATGCCGCAAAATATATCAAAATAGCGCAAAAAGTCATCAAAAACTCTGATACCTTCATATTCGGCAACGAGTTGTTCAATGTATCTACTCAAATAAATGAAGCCATCGAGGCGCAATACAAACACTACAACACCATTTCTAATGTGTGCATTATTATCCTCATTTGCACCGTTATTGCATTGATTATCATATTAATAGTGAAGCAACGACGCACAAGGAGCCACATCGAAGGGAACAAAGTACTCAATGACTCTGTCGCAACTCGCGAACTTTATATCAATCAACTGCTTAACATATGCTCATCGATGGTCGAGGGTATGGAAGATTTCTCCCGTATGGCAGGACGAAAGTTGAAAGCAGGACAAGCAATGGACTTATATGATATGATTGAGAGCGGCAAATTCCTTCAAGAACAGTTGGAACGCTTCTTCGTGGTATTTGATGCCGCAATCCTGCGTATATTCCCTAATTTCCAGGCAGAACTAAATCAAATGTTCCAACCCGACAAGCAAATAACCTCAGTCGGAATAGACAAATTGAACCCCGAACAACGCATCGTTGCCTTTATGCGTCTCGGCGTGACAGAGTCGCATCGCATTGCAAAGTTCCTCGGGTTGTCGCTCAACACCGTCTACACTTACCGCAATCGCACCAAGAGTCGTGCCATTGACCGCGAAAACTTCGAAAACGACATTCGTAATATTGGTAAAAATACTTATTCTTAACCTTATATTATGAACTTTGCCGCCATACCGCAAATAATTGATTAACAATATTGTATAAAAATATTTGTGTTTATTTTATTTATATTACATTTAAATTTTGATACAAATACTTGACAGCCG
>CALZTY010000032.1 GCA_945829225.1 uncultured Bacteroidales bacterium
ACCCGCGACCCCGACCTTGGCAAGGTCGTGCTCTACCAACTGAGCTATTTTCGCAGTAGGGCAACCGTTTTTCGCGTTTGCGTTGCAAAGGTAGGCATTATTTCTGAATTGACAAGCGTTTTTCCCAATTTTTTTGCATTTTTTTTCATCAAAATTTATGCATTTAAGACATATCAATAGCTAAATCTATGTATTTCAACCCATTGCACAATTTTTGTGTTAATAGCAAAAAATGCTCTCATTGCATTTCGTCTGCCTATGATGATAAGACAGTCTTAGCTGAGGGTGAAGCCGTCGGATTCGATGATTTGGGCGGCGAGGGAGTCGGCTGCATGGATGAGACCTACCAGCGGGGTCTTCTTTTGAGCCGTGCGGTACGAGCGGTCCATCTCGATGCTCTGAGTAGCGAGGTCCCAGGGCGCCATATGCCAGCGTATGGCGAGCAATTCGTCGTCCTCGAGGTCAAGGCCGGCGCGCAAGAGCATCATCACCGATTTCTCGCCGTGTCCCGCCGGGAAGTTGGAGTAGTCGACATCGTAGGTCTGTATCTCTTCCCAGATGCCGATTTCATTCTTTTGCTTGCGCTTGACTTGGCGGTAGATGTCAGCCTTGCACACGTCGTGGAGTAGGGCGGCGATGGCGATGGACTCGGGCTGTAGCATTGGCTCGCAATCGGGTCGCATGGCAATCATATCCTCGCGGAGTCGCATCGCTACGTCGTAGACGTTGAGCGAGTGGAGTAAAAGCCCTCCGGCAAAGTTGAAGTGGTTGCGCACCGATGCCGGTGCTGCGAAGAAGCCCACCTCATCGAGGTAGGTGATGATGTCGTCGATGTTGTCTATCTGTGTTGAGCGCAGGATGGTGCAAAAGCGCTCGCGGGCTGCGGTAATGTCGGTCTGCATATATATAATAATGTGTAAAAATCAAAGGATGGGGCTGAGGAGCCGCAAGATTGACTCGAGAGCGCGGCGCATGAGCGGGCGTTTGCGCCATTCCGCGGGGATAACACGCGTGCACGACTCCAAGTCTTTCTTGTATATTGCGAGCATACGCTCGTTGAATGGGCGGGAGTAGAAGAACATATTACCCTCGAAGTTATGCTCGAAAGAGCGGAAGTCGAAGTTTGTCGAGCCTATGGTGACAAATTCATCGTCAATTAATATAGTCTTTGAATGTAGCATCCCGGCATCGTAGAAATAAATTTTTACGCCGGCGCGTAGGCACTCGGTGATATATGACGAGGATGCGTAATTCAGGAGGAAGGAGTCGCTGCGACGAGGTATCATTATGCGCACATCGACATGAGCCAGGGCTGCGGTGACCAGGTCCTTGAGCAACGTGTCGGTAGGCAAAAAATACGGCGTCTGTATGTAGATGCGTTGCCGCGCATTGGAGATTGCCTTGTGGAACGATAGCGAAATGTTGCTCCACGACGACGTCGGTCCCGACGTGACCACTTGGGCATAGATGTCGCCCGGGAATGGTGCCGGGCAAGCCTTGATCTCATCTATCAATGGTTGCCCCATTGAATACCAATCTACTGCGAAGGCATACTGCAAGGCTGCAACGACCGGACCGGTGACTCGCACGTGGGTGTCGCGCCACGAGGCAAATTTGCCTCCGTCGATGTAGCGGTCGGCGATATTCATGCCGCCCATGTAGCCTATGGTGCCGTCTATGACGGTGATTTTGCGGTGATTGCGCCAGTTGAGTCGTGTGCCAAGTTGAGGGAATGTCACCTCAAAGAAGGGAAAGATCTGTACTCCGGCATCCTTCATGCGCCTGAAGAAGCGATTCTTGACTTTGAAAGAGCCAACATGGTCGTAAATCACGCGCACCACCACTCCGGCGCGGGCTTTGTCGATAAGAATATCGGCTATCTCGTTGCCCAGCGTGTCGTTCTCAAAGATATAATACTCGATGTTGATTGACTCGACGGCGGCGCGAAGGTCGCGTTTGTAAGCATCAAACTTCGCTGCCCCCGAGGTGAAGACCTCTACGTCATTGCCCCCATACAGGGCTGAGCCGCATAGCGAGTGCGCAAGCCCGATTTGTTGTTTTGACTCAGGTGTAAGGTCAATTTTATGTATGTCAGTCACATGTGGCAGGTCGCGCTTCCTGAGACGTCGCCGATTGTGCCGGGTCAACTTGCGCGTCGTGCGGATATTTCGTCCGAAAAAGATGTACAAGATGATGCCCACCATTGGCAACAACAGCAACACCGTCACCCATGCCAATGATTTCACCGGGTTGCGGTTCTCCGAAATAACCACGGCGATAATCGATATGACAGTGACGGCATAAAGGACAAAAATGGTATTGCGCAACCATGTCCAGTCGATGCCCTGTGCCATTATATCAAACATCACTGCAAGTTACAAACTTTTGCTTAGGTCGGCACCATCCTTAACATAAATTAACTGTAGCCGGGGGCGTATATCTGCCGTGTAGGCTCCGGGGGCAAGTGCAAGACTGTGGAGCGCGAAAACAGCGGCGCGCCGAGCCTTAGTGCCTCACGCCGATGAAGGACATGCCCCCAAGGACACCACCAAGTATTAGTACCTACCGATAGCCTTGGCTTTCAAGTTCCCGCACAGCCTGCTTTGCCTCTTCATTGCCTTGCTCGGCTGCTTTGCGCAACCAATACAAAGCCTCTGATTTGTTCTGCATCACACCATTACCATAAAAGTAGCACACGCCGAGATTGTATTGCGCATCTGCATAGCCTTGCTCCGCTGCCTTGCGCCACCAGGCAACGGCTTGGGTCTTGTCTTGCGTCACACCTTCACCATTTTCGTAGCACCAGCCGAGGTTGTATTGCGCATTTGCATAGCCTTGCTCCGCTGCCTTGCGGAACCAGGCAACGGCTTGGGTATAGTCTTGCGTCACACCCCAACCATTATAATAGCAATAGCCAAGAGAGTATAGCGCTCCTGCATCGCCTTGCTCTACTGCCTTGCGATACCAGGCAACGGCTTGGGTATAGTCTTGCGTCACACCGTCACCCCGTTCGTAGCACATGCCGAGCACGTATTGCGCCACTGCATAGCCTTGCTCTGCTGCTTTGCGGATCCAGGCAACGGCTTGGGTATCGTCTTTCGTCACACCTTGACCAGCTCCGTAGCACACGCCGAGCCAGCATTGCGCCTCTGCAATGCCTTGCTCTGCTGCCTTGCGATACCAGGCAACGGCTTGGGTATAGTCTTGCGTCACACCATAACCATTATAGTAGCAAGAGCCGAGCCAGTATTGCGCCTGTGCATAGCCTTGCTCCGCCGCCTTGCGGAACCAGGCAGCGGCTTGGGAGTAGTCTTTCGTCACACCTTGACCATTATAGTAGCACGCGCCGAGAATGTATTGCGCCTTTGCATGACCTTGATCCGCTGCCTTGCGGAACCACGGGACAGCCTCGGAATACTGCTCCTTGTCGTAGTATTCCTTGCCTTTTTGGTGCATTTCAGCGGCAGTGTAATTATTGGAGATGACGAAGTAGCCGAGGACAAGGGCGAGGACCACGCCGGCGATTATCAGTATGGGTTTCAGTGATTTGCGAGGCGATGTCTGCTCGGAGATGAGTTCCGTAGGGTTATCCGAAGGAGTGGTGGCCTGTGGCTTCGGCGGCATCTTCACGGCGCTTTGCGAGACGGGAGTCTCTGCCGAGTATTTCTTCTCCGTGGTCGCGGAGAAATTGCCGTCGAAGATTGCCGCGGCGAAGGCTCCGGCATCGGCGGGGCGGTCCTTGGAACGGAATTCCAGGGCTGAGAGGAGGGCGTTGACCACCTTGGCACTGAGATTGAGGGCTGTCAACTCGTTGCGCACTTCATCGAGGTCGAGTTCCTGCGCCGAGGCAGGATTGTGCCCTGTGAGGCAGAATAATATGGTCGCGCCGAGGGCGTAGACATCGGCGGTGGGTTGGAAGGTGGAAAAGCCGGCATACTGCTCCATGGGGGCATAACCGGGGGTATAGCCGGCTGCCGCAATTGACGAGGTGGCATTACCCTGCCCGTCGTAGTGCTTTGCCAAGCCGAAGTCTATCAACACCGGGCTGAGTATCCCTTTCCTGTTCACCAACATTATGTTCTGCGGCTTGATGTCGTAGTGTGCCACGCTGTTGCGGTGAAGCATCGCCACGCTGTTGCACACCGGTTCCATCAGTGCTGACATCTCAGCGAATGACAGCCGCCCACGACCCTGCACATAGTCAGCCAACGAGCCGCCGTCGAGGTACTCCATCACAAAATAGGCTGTGTTGTTGGCTTCGAATACCTCGTTGACTTTCACTATATTAGAGTGCGAAATGCCCAATTTCTGCAGGCGTTGAGCCTCGCTGATAAATGCGCGTATCGAGCGATCCACCTCCTGCTGAACCGGTTGGGACGATACAACATGCTGTGTCTGCGGGTCTCGACTGCACAATGAATTGATAAAATGCTCTTTGAGTGCAAAACGGGCTGTTATGGGGATGTTGTCAACAGTAACAACGCTTTCCGCCAAATAAGTTATGCCGAAACCACCGTGACCCAAAACCTTGATAACCTTGTAGTTGCGCTTGGGGCTGCGCAACTCGGTTCCGGGTTTAATAAAAAATTCTGCCATAATTAAAAGCGTGTTGATAATGAATAGGTACAAAGTTACAAATTTTCCTTAATTGCGTGCAAGCCTTCCATTAAAAATAATTCACAATTGCTGTTTAGATTTTTTAGCGCATGTTGTAAAAATAAAATAAAGTGGATTGTTGTTGCATAGTGGCGGAAAAATGGCTACCTTTGCGATGACTCTAAAACTGAACTGACCTATGCTATATACAAACACTAATGGGAGTGAGCGAGTCGACCTGCGACAGGCGGTCGAGCATTGCTACGCACCCGACAACGGGCTGTATATGCCCGAACGTATTCCCGTATTACCGCGCGCCTACTTCAATAATATCGAGCAGATGTCCCTCACCGACATCGGCTACATAGTAATGTCAACGCTCATGGGCGACCACTTGAGCCCTACCGAGTTGAAGGACGTAGTGGATATGGCATTTGACTTTGCCATGCCCGTAGTCGATATCCCCGGTGGTATGTATGCTCTCGAGATGTTCCACGGACCGACTATGGCGTTCAAGGACGTCGGAGCACGTTTTTTGACTTCGTTTGTGAGCCATTTTCACGGCAACAACAAGCCGGTGGCAATCTTGGTGGCAACCACCGGCAATACCGGCGGCGCTGTAGCGAATGCCCTCAGCGGCATCAAGGGAGTCGAGGTGCTTGTGCTTTTTCCGCGAGGTACGTTGAGCCGCGCCCAACAAGCGCAGTTCTCCACAGCCGGCAGCAATGTCTATCCCATTGAGGTGAGCGGCACCATCTCGCAATGTCGACGTATGGTCAAGGAAGCCATCACCGACCCCGATAACGATTGTTGGGCACTGAAACCCGTATGCGCCAACACGCAGAATATCCTGCGCATTATGCCACAGGTGGTATTCTTCTTCCATGCCTATGCGCGGTTGCGCAACAAGATAGGTGCAGCCGCCGATGGCTTCACTGTATCGATTCCTTGTGGCAATCTCAGCAATCTCACCGCTGCAGTGATAGCGCGCCGGATGGGCTTGCCTATGGGGCGCATCATCGCCGGATGTAATGCCAATGACGACTTCGTGCGCGTACTCGATGGCTCAATGGATATCAGCAAGGTCAATCGCACCGCCCGCCCCACGCTCGCCTGGGCTATGGACTCGGGCTATCCGGCAAATTTGCCTCGCCTGTTGGCTCTCTACGGTGGTGATATCAAGGCGATGAGTGCCGATATCGCTGCTGCGTCAATTGATGATGACACCATCGCCGATACCATTAATAATAGTATCGCCGAGGGCTATACACCCGACCCACACACTGCTGTGGCAATTGCCGCAGCACGTGTCAAGGCACCGAGCGACCGCCCTGTGGTGGTACTCGCTACCGCTCACCCCGCCAAGTCGCTCGACAAGATGACCGCCGTCACAGGACGTGCTGTGGAATTGCCCCTACAGATGACCCGCTTCATGTCTCGCCCGGTAGTCGCCGATAAACTCGCCCCAACCTATGCGGCTCTCAAAAAGTATATTCTTAACCCCAATAAATAATTATTATCATGGCAAATAAACGTCAACTCAAAAAGCGTATTTCGTATGTATGCGGCGAACTCGCCGGAGAAATCATCACAGCCTATCACATACTCAACGGATTAGATACTGCAGCCGTCAACAAGGTGGTGTGCGACATCGCCGCCCTGCAGACACATGCCCGCCGCAACGTCACTGTGGCATTTGACAAGGCTCCTCGCGACTTTGCCAATCGCTGCGATTACAACAAGGCTCGCCGCGCATACTATAAAGCCGCTTATAGCAGCCTCCGCAAGGAATTCGGCGAGAAAGTCCTCGCTATCGTCAAGGAAATGAACGCCGCAATCCCCGAGAGCGAGCGTCAAAAAATCAAAAGCCTGTAAATGAGCGCGACTACGCTGAAAGTCGCCACTCTGTCGTTATCACCCATCAAGGCGAGCCCCGATGAAAATCTATCAACATTGGGGCGCGCCATTGAGTTGCTTGACGACGATATTGACTTGTTGGTGCTTCCCGAGTTGTTCTCGACCGGATGGGTCAACGATAAGGAGATAGCCGAGCAGGTAGCACAGCCTTGTGGCGGCTCTACAATGACAACACTTGCACGTCTTGCCGAGCGACACCGCATGGCGATTGCCGGCTCGTTCCTCTCGCGCACCGGCTATAAACTCTACAATCGAGCATTCTTCATCGAGCCGAGTGGCGACCGCACATTCTACGACAAGCGCCACCTATTCACCATGGGCTCTGAAGGCGAGATACTCACTGCCGGCGAGGATACATGTCCCATTATCCGCTACCGCGGCTGGAATATCTCGATGATAGTGTGCTACGACCTGCGCTTCCCGGTGTGGTGTCGCAATCGCAATAATGCCTACGACCTGCTCATCGTGCCTGCCAATTGGCCTACTGAGCGTGCCTATGCCTGGCAACATCTGCTCATTGCCCGCGCTATCGAGAATCAGTGCTGTGTCATCGGCGCAAACCGCTCTGGCAGCGATGGTAGGGATAACTACGACAACAACACCTTCATCTACGACGCTCTGGGACGCAGTGTCGGCACTCCGCTGGCTCGTCGCTCCGCTCCGGCGCCCATACTCACTGCCTCGCTCGACCTTGAGGACGTCCGCAAGATCCGCCAAAAGATGCCCGTTGTGGCTTCAGCCGACGGATTTACTCTGTTATAATATGGTTAAAAAGAGTTAAAATTAGCCCGGCGATTGTAACACATCGGGATGTGTGGCGTCTATTATAAAAGAATATTTTAACAAAGAATAATATGAATAAATTGATTGTAGCGGCATTAGCCATCGCGGCGAGCGCGACGACCGCCAATGCCCAAACACCTCTGTGGCTGCGCAACGTGGCAATTTCGCCCGACGGAGCCACCATCGCCTTTACATACAAGGGCGATGTCTTCACTGTGCCCGTTGCCGGTGGCACAGCGCGTCAACTCACAACCAATCCGGCATATGACACAGCCCCCTGCTGGAGCCCCGACGGTAAGCATATTGCCTTTTCCAGCGATCGTGACGGCTCCACCGACGTCTTTGTGATGCCCTCGACGGGTGGCACGGCTCGCCGACTCACCACCAACAGCTTGGGCGAGACTCCTGCCGGATGGCTCAACGACAGCACGGTGATTTACACTGCCGGTTATCGCCCGGCGCGTGAGGCTATTCAAGGCGACTTTGCTACGCAGGTCTACACTGTATCGATCAACGGTGGGCGCCCGGCAATGCTCTCGACCATACCGATGCAAGCCATCAGCGTTGCTCCCGACGGTCGCATCCTCTATCAGGACAAAAAAGGCTATGAGAATGTTTATCGCAAGCACGAGCACTCGTCGAGCACCGGCGACATTTGGCTCCTTGAAAACGGCAAATATACATGCCTCACTACCTTCAACGGCAACGATCAGTGCCCGGTATGGACATCCAACGACTCGTTTGCCTATGTAAGCGAGGAGAATGGCACCCTCAATGTCTTCTCGCGCAAAATTAACGGTGGCGAGCAACGCCAACTCACCGCGTTTGACAAGCATCCGGTGCGCTCACTCAGCGCCAGCGCCGATGGCAAGATGCTGGCTTTCAGTTGGGACGGCGAGATTTATACCCTTGTACCCGGCGAGGAGCCTGTCAAGGTGGCTGTAAGTATCACCAGCGACGACTACGACCGCGACTATGTGCTGCAGACTCGCACCTCGGGTGCTACAGCCATGGCTGTAAGCCCCGATGGCAAGGAAGTCGCCTTCATCATCCGTGGTGACATCTACGTTACCTCGGTCAAGTATGCAACCACCAAGCGCGTCACCAACACTCCCGGTCAGGAGCGTTGCCTGTCGTTCAGCGCAGATGGTCGCACCCTCGTTTACGACAGCGAACGTGATGGCAAGTGGCAACTCTTCACCACTACCATCAAGAATGACAAGGAGAAGAACTTCACCTATGCCACCGAGCTGGTCGAGACTCCGCTTTATTCCTGCGAGACAACCGCCCAGCAACCCGAATACAGCCCTGATGGCAAGTATATAGCCTTCCTCGAGGACCGTACCGCCTTGCGTGTGTACAATGTTGAGACTAAGGAAGTTACTACTGCTATGGAAGGCAAATACAACTACTCTTATGCCGATGGCGACCTCAACTTCATGTGGAGCCCCGACAGCAAGCGCATCCTCTTCAGTTACATCGGCACCGGTGGCTGGAACAAGGAGGACATAGCCATGGTAACCGTTGACGGCAGCGAGTGCATCGACCTCACCGAGAGCGGATATGCCGACGGCAATCCCCGCTGGGCTCTTAACGGCGAAGCCATTACTTGGGAGAGCGACCGTTATGGCTACCGCTCGCACGGCTCATGGGGTAGCCAGAGCGACATCATGTTTATGGCTCTGACTCCCGAAGCTTGGGACATCCTCAACCGCACCGAGGAAGAGGCTGCCCTCGCCAAGGAAGCCGAAGAGGCTGAAGATGATGAAGAAGCCGACGATGACAAGAACAAAGGTAAAAACAAAGGCAAGGATAAGGGTAAAGGCAAGGAGAAAGTCGATGAGCCCGCATCACCGGCTTTTGACCTTGACAATCGCTACTTCCGCACACGCCGCTTGTCGTGGCGCTCGGCTTTTGTGGGCGACTACCTCCTCGCTCCCGATGGCGATAAACTCTATTACATAGTGATTGACGATACCGGCACGGGTAGCCTCATGGTTTACGACTTGCGTGAGGACGAATCATCGGTATTGGCACGTGGCGTCAATGGCTCGATTATCCCCGACAAGGATGGCGAGAACATCTTCATGCTATCCTATAGCGGCATGAAGAAGGTAAGCCTCGACTCGGGTGAAGCCGAGGATATCGAATTTGAGGCTGTATACGACCGTCACCCATCGCTCGAGCGCGAGTATATGTACGAACATATGCTCTCGCAAGTGGAGGCAAAATTCTATGATGCCAACCTCCATGGCGTTGATTGGCGCGGTTATGCCGAGGCTTATCGTCGCTTCCTCCCCTACATTAACAATAATGCCGACTTTGCGATACTGCTCAGCGAAATACTCGGTGAGTTGAACGCCTCACACACCGGTGGCAGATACTATGGTTCAAGTGATTATTCCACAGCATCCCTTGGTGCGTTCTACGACGAAGATTACACCGGCGAGGGCTTGCGCGTAGCCGAGGTGCTTGCCGGCGGTCCATTGTCCACGGCACATGCCGGTGTCAAGGTCGGTGATATCATCACCGCAATCGATGGTGTCACAATCGCTCCCGGAGCCGACTACTTCCCCTTGCTCACCAACAAGACCGGCGAGCGCACACTCATCACCGTGCGTAGCGGTGCCGACGGCAGCGAACGTACTATCGACATCAAACCCATTTCCATGGGCAAGGAGAGCCAATTGCTCTACCGCCGCTGGGTGCGCCGCAATCAGGCTATGGTCGATAGCCTCTCGGGCGGTCGCATCGGCTACGTTCATGTCGCCGGTATGGATTCCGAGAGTTTCCGCGAGGTGTTCTCTGAACTGATGGGCAAGTATCGCAATCGCGAGGCAATCATCGTTGATACCCGCTGGAACGGCGGTGGCTGGCTCCATGGCGACTTGGCACAGCTCTTTGGCGGACAAGAATACCTCCGCTTTGTACCCCGTGGACAGTATATCGCCACCGAGCCTCTGATGCAGTGGACCAAGCCATCTGTTATGCTCGTCAACGAAGCCAACTACTCCGATGCCTATGGTAGCCCATTCACCTATAAGGCACTGAACGTAGGCAAGATAGTCGGTGCGCCTATCCCCGGCACCATGACCGCCGTGTGGTGGGAGCAACAGATCGACCCATCTATCGTATTCGGCATCCCCGAGGTGACTTGCATCGATATGGAAGGCAATATCCTCGAGAATCACCAACTCGAGCCCGATGTGCTCATCTACAATGATCCCGCCGATGTTGCCGCCGGCATCGATGCCCAAATCGCCGGCTCGGTCAAGACCCTCCTCGAGCAGTTGGACTCCGCTAAATAACGTTTAATAAATATCGTAGAGAGGGCTGTGCCGGTCGGTGCAGCTCTCTCTCGTTATTTGCTTGTATTAAATTTTGTGAAGAAATGATGGTCTCCGGCGCTTATTGGCTTGTCAGTTGAAATAAAATTCGTACCTTTGCGTTCTAAATGTGTGCAAATGAAAAATATATGCAAATATATTATGCTGGTGGTCGCTATCGCGGGGCTTACGTCGTGTGGTGAGTACCAGCGTGTGCTCAAGAGCAACGACTTCAATTACAAGTTTGAATATGCCAAGGCTGCGTTTGCACAAAAGAAATATGTGCAGGCTGCAACGCTCTTCAAGGATTGCTCGACGGTATTCAAGGGAACCGACAAAGCCGAGGAATCGCTCTATCTGTTGGCAATGAGCCACTACGAGAACAAGGATTACATCTCGTCGGGCGCATATTTCAAGAGCTACTACACTCGCTATCCCAAGGGCAAATTTGTCGAGTCGGCACGCTTCTACTGCGGCTATGGTTATTATATCGAGTCGCCCGACCCCCAACTTGACCAAACTACTACGATACAGGGCATCGAGGAGTTGCAAGCCTTCCTCGACCTCTTCCCTCGCAGCGACAAGGTGCCTATGGCTCAAGCTGCCATATTTGAATTGCAAGACAAGCTGACCCTCAAGCAATTGCAAAATGCCCAACTTTACTACAACCTCGGTAATTACCTCGGTAATAACTACCAGAGCTGTATCATCGTAGCCCAAAATGCTGTGCGCGACTATCCTTACTCCAAGTATAAAGAGGACTTGGAGTTGCTGATACTCAAGGCGCGTTTCCAAGAAGCCGACCAAAGTATCGATGAACGCAAGGTTGAACGCTTCCGCGAAGTGATTGACGAGTACTACTCGTTTATCAACAACTATCCCGATACCCCCAACCGCGATGAGGTTGACAATATATATTCAATAGCAAGAAAATACGTACACGACTAATAAACAATGGATTACAAGAAATCAAATGCACCGTTGAACACGGTGACCCGCGACTTGGTCGAGATGGCAGAGGGCACCGGTAACATCTACGAAACCGTATGTGTAATTGCCAAACGCGCCAATCAAATCTCCAGCGAAATGCGTCATGACTTGGAGAAGAAATTGCAGGAGTTCGCTTCTCTCAACGACAACCTCGAGGAGGTAAATGAGAACCGCGAGCAAATCGAAATCTCGCGCTACTACGAGAAACTCCCCAAGCCCACCCTGATTGCCACTCAAGAGTATATCGACGGCAGATTGTATTACCGCAATCCGTCGAAGGATAAGGCTAATCTTGATTAATTGAAGAAAAATTCAATGTCGGTTGCCGAAGTATGAATTTTTTTTCGTACCTTTGTCGCCGAATTTGACAATACATATTATTAATCACCAAAAAATCCTCAAGAATGCATTTAAATTCTGAAGAAAAAGTACAGATCTTCGAGAAGTACGGTAAGGGCAAGACTGATACTGGCTCACCTGAAGCCCAGATAGCATTATTCTCGGTCCGTATCGCTCATTTGACTCAGCACTTGAAGTCAAATCACAAAGATCATACCACCGCTCGCGCGTTGAAGATGCTTGTTGGTAAGCGTCGTCGCTTGCTCGACTACTTGATGCGCAAAGACATCAATCGTTACCGCGCCATCATCGCTCAGAAAGAGCTCGGCATCCGCAAGTAAGCGGTCGCGACAACCCTCTACAAGCCGAGCCGGCGTCACCATCGTGACATCCGGCTCGGCTTTCTTAACAATCACACTCTCCTATTTGTTACACTATATATAACTGATTGATTTATGAAAACACATGCTTTTATTACCGCAATCGCCACGAGCGCTATAGTATTCGGTAGCTGCTCAGCCGCCAAGACCACTGCCACTGCCGATGTAGCCGATACACCTGTTGCCGCTTCTCCTGTCCAGCCCAACTCAGGCAATAACCATCATACCGCCAACATCGATATCGATGGTTATTGGAGCATTATCAATGCGGGTGATGTAGCCATCGACCGTGATGAGGATATGCCTTACATTACTTTTGAAACTTCCGAGGGGCGCTTCTATGCCAATAATGGCTGCAACACGCTCAACGGCTCCTTCAAATACGAAAAAGGAAAAGTCGAATTTTTCGGCGTGATATCGACTCTCCGTTACTGCAACGATGTCGACTACGAGTTGCCCATCAACCGCGTTATCGCCGACAATCGCCCATGGATACTCACCGTTGAAAAACAAGGCACCGAGACTTTTGTGCAATTTGTCGATGAAAATGGCAAAGTAATGATGAAGATGCGCCGTTGCGATATGTCGTTCCTCAATGGCAACTTCAAGGTCGATGCTATCAACGGCATCGAGAGTGTGGATATGCCTGCCGATATATTCTTCGACTTAGACCAATTGAAGGTCCACGGCAACACCGGTTGCAACTACTTCAATGGTGTCATTTATCTCGACCATCGCCGTGCCAACGCTGTTGACTTCAGCAATATGGCTCTCACTCGCATGGCTTGTCCTAACAGCGCCCAAGAGACAGCAATAATGGTCGCCTTGGAACAGACTGCCGCAGCCGCTCCCAATGGTCACGACAAGGTCGTACTCCTCGATGCCGACGGCAAAGCCCTCATGACCCTCCTCCGCCAATAATTTTCACCAAACCACATAAAAAAGACCGGCAAGCAACTCGCTCGCCGGTCTTTTTATGTTAAGGTTGATGGATTAATCGATTTGGATTACCATGAAGTTGGATAGGCTCCAGAATGAGTTGGGATAATTGATGGTGAGGACCTTCTGTCCATTCTCCTCTGTGATAGTATATGAGCCTTGAGGATGGTTGGTCAGTAACTTCGCCTTGTTGGAGTGCAATTGGATAGTTGTGAGATTGCGCTTGTCGGCTTTCACGAAGAATGATTGGTCGAAGTCGCCCTCCATAATTTTGGTCTTGCGCAGGAAGCCTGTCTCGATAACGTTGTGCTGCTTGAGTTCGCTCTTGCTTGCCACTACATAGTAGCAGGTGTTGAGTTCGTTGGCAGTGTCGATAGCCTGTTGCTGTGCGATGTTGCGCTCGTCGGTGACAGTCTGCACGGTGGTATTGAGCGAGTCAACAGCATTGTTGAGGACTCCGATTTGAGCGTTAGCTTCATCAAGGTTGGCACGCAAGGTCTCGATGTCAGCGGCTTGTGTCTCTATCTGTCCGCGGAGGGTAGCGATAGTCGACTGCAATTGCTGAGTGTTGATCTTTGACTTTTGAAGGCGTGCTTCCAATTGGGCAAGTTGCTCGCGACGCTGCTGCAGTGTCTGCTGGATAGCGTCGATATCGGCAAGTATTTGGGCGCGTTGCGAGCTTGTCTCATCGCTCAAGCCGGTATTTGTTACCGAGAGGATATTCTCCAGACGCTTGATCTGGTCCATGCCGGTTGATATCTCTGATACTAATGCGAGCAACTGGTCGCGGTCGTTGATTGCGGTCTCAAGTTCTTGGTGTGTTGCATCTTGCAAGGCTTGTTCCTGTGCAATTTCTTCTTCAGATTTGCCACCGCACGATGTAAGCATAACGGCAGCGGATAGCAATAGAATAAGTTTTTTCATTGTTGTAAAATTAATTATTGTTGTTTATACTTGTTGGTATGCACTTTGACTGATTCATCTTTAACTCCCTGCAGTATAATAACAATCTCGCCACGCGGATTGTTCTGCGTGAAATACTCAATTAGCTCGGCGAGGGTGCCTCGCTCGGTGTGCTCATACATTTTTGAAATCTCGCGCGATACCGATGCGGGGCGGTCGGCGCCACACACCTCGGCAAGCTGCTGCAGGGTCTTGACCAATCGCAAGGGTGATTCATATATGATTGTGGTGCGGCTGTCTGCAGCAATTTCTTCGAGGCGAGTTGCTCTGCCTTTCTTGGGTGGTAGGAAGCCTTCAAAGACAAAACGCTCGCAGGGCAAGCCCGAGGATACCAGTGCCGGCACGAAGGCTGTGGCACCCGGCAGGGTAATTGCTTCAATATCAAGGCGTCGGCACTCGCGCGAGAGCATAAATCCCGGGTCGGAAATACCCGGCGTGCCGGCATCGGATATCAAGGCGATAGTCTCGCCGGCGGCTATGCGATTGGCTATGGCTGTGCAAGTTTCGTGCTCGTTGAACTTGTGATGGCTCGCCATCGGTGTGGTGATGCCGAAGTGCTTGAGCAAGGGAGCGCTGGTACGAGTATCTTCTGCCAAAATCAGATCAACACTCTGTAGGACGCTCACGGCTCGAGGAGTCATATCCGAGATATTACCGACAGGCGTAGGGACTATGTAAAGTTTGCCACTCATTTATTTTTCTTCATTAAATGCTCGAGCCACAAATTCGTGGAACAGAACGACTGTGGGGTTCTCCCGGTCCCAAGCGAGGTCGTAATAAAGATATTCCTCTACCTCGTCGAGCGAATGCATCGCCGAGAGCAAGTCGATTGTGGCATTAAATTCCTCATCGTTGTTGTCAAACAGTTCGCGGCGGAACATAAATTTATCGTTGAGGGTAAGCAACTTGCGTAAATCGTGATAGGCTGGCTCCACTGCCACTTCAACAGGCTCGGAAACGACAATCGGCTCCTCAACCGGTTCGGAAACGACAATCGGCTTCTCAACCGGCTCCGGAGTTTCGACCACCGGCTCAGCGGCTTCTTCGTTGAGGGCGGCTTCTATCTCTGCCAATTTCCGGCGAGCAATAGTCAGAGCTTCCTCACTGGTGCGAGCGCTAAGGACACGCACTGCGCCTTCCAATTCGATAATATCGCAAATTAACTTCTCAAAATCAGCCATAATATTTTAAGTTTATTTAAACAAATCAATAAGGAATTTTTCGATGGCGGCTTGCACTTGGCGACGCGGGCATGTGAAGCCATTGACCATAACCACGATGACATGGGTGGGCTTGTGGTCGGCATCGAGATGATAGCCGGCATAGGTTTGCACCGAACTGAGGCTACCCGTCTTGAGGGCTATGCGACCGCGCAGTATCGTGCGCGAACCAAAATTCTTGAGAGTCCCGTCTATACCGGCGAGAGGGAAGCACTGCACATATGTGTCGGCAAGCGGAGACTTTGCCATATGTTCGAGCAAGGCAGCAAGAAATACAGGTGAGAAACGATTGGAACGCGTGAGTCCGCTACCATCGTGCATGATAATCGAAGAAGTACGTAGTCCTTTGTCCTTCCAAAAGTCCTTGAGGGCTTTCAGGCAATCCTTGCGCGAGCCTTCCGGGTCAATGGCGCGGAGCATACCCTCGGCAAAGAGGTTGTCAGAGCGCTTCATCAGGCTATGACATATCTCAGCGGCGGTGGGAGAGTAACTGATATGCACCACTGTAGTCGCCTCGGGAACGCCCTCGCTCACAGGCTTCTCATTTATCTTGATGCCGGCATTGCGCAATTTCTGCGCAAGAGCCTTGGTGTAGGTGTATGCAGGGTCGGGGTTAGTTGCATTAATCGCCCACGTTGTCTTACCACGCTGATTGGCAGGCACTTTCACCAATAATTCGTTGCTGTTGATGCCGCGTAGCACATCGTAGGAGCGCTCATCGGTGGGTGAGGTGACGATTTTGAGGTGAGTTGCCTGCTCGGTTATACCCCGATTGGGGTACACCTTGACAACGTTGCCACAATAGTTGAAGCCGAAAAAGCCGGCACCGTAGGGCCAAGCGATATCCTCGCACTCCCAGGTGGGAAGCGGACCGGCATCGCGCAAGGTATCCACCACCACGACACCGCCGGTTATTTCAGTGATATTCAGTCGCTTTACTCCTTCGATAATGGGAGTCGAGAAATATTTGGTACTGTCAAATTCATTGCTGCCGATAGTTGGGTCGCCCGATGCGTATATCACCAAGTCACCTTCCCAGCGCTGAGGATTGGCTGTGGAGCGCTTGCCACTTAATGCAACTGTGGTGGCAAAGCGGAAATCGGTGCCGAGATTGAGCAATGCGGTTGCCGAGGTCACGGTTTTGGTGACACTCGCCGGTGTCAATGAGAGCATTGCATTTTCTTGGACGAGCACCTTGCCGGTGGCTATTTCTTTCACGAATATGCCCACGGTGGTTGATTCGTGGTTTTCAAAACTTAGATTTTCACTTGCCGCCACGTTCAACGCGGTGACTACGGCTATAATTGTTGCAAATTGTCGGCTGAATGTTTTTAAAATCATACTCTTATGGGTGAAAAATGAGTAATTCTTGTACTGTTGGAGTGCAAAATTAGCAAATAATCGCCGTTTAATAAGCCGAGATACGAAAAAATTACTAACTTTGCACTGAAGATTAAGATTTTTTATATATCCATTAGCATACAAGATAAATTCGAGCAACGGATGGTATCGAAGACCAGAGAAAAGTTAATAGAAGTGGCACGCCAGCTCTTTGACCACAAAGGGGTGGCTAAGACCACTATGAACGATATCGCCAATGCATCGGAGCGTGGTCGTCGCACCATCTACACATATTTCCGCAACAAGAAGGAAATCTACAATGCGGTACTCGAGAGCGAGAGCGAAAGCATGGTTGCCAACCTGCGCGAGATTGTCCGCCGTGACGAGCCGGTAAACAAGCGCTTGGCTGATTTATTGCGCTACCGATTGGAACGTAACAACGTGCAAGCCGGCTCTACACTGAGATTGTGGCTCAAATTTGACCCTCGCCGCCTCGAGCGCGTCAATGCCATGGCGCTCAAGAAAGGCAATGCCATCCTCCGCGACTTGCTCGATGAGGGGGTAGCCTCGGGCGTCTTTGATGAGAAGCGTTGTAAACTATTTGCCACATTCATTGACGAAATGCTTATGCGCCTGGTGATTCCGACTGCCGACAACTCCGACCCCGCGCGTCGCAAGGCTGTTTTCGACAGTTTTATCGAGTTTATCTTGGACTCTATTACTAAAGAATGACACATAATTGATGGACACCAACCAAATCAAACAATTCAAATCTGAAATAGCGAAGATGGTTGATGAGGGCACATTGCATGATGCCTTTGTTGCCTTGCGCACCTTCAGCGAGGGTGCGATGACCTGGGAAATCACCACGCAAATAGACCGCTTGGAGACCAATTACAAGGCGATGCTATCCTACTTTGCCGGCGGAGCGCCCGACCCCGAGCGCGATGCCGTGTATGCCTCAATCACCACCGAGATACGAGCCATAGCCGATACGCTTACTCGACAGGCTCAGATGGCAAGCACCTCGACCCTATATTTCAGCACAGCCCGGTCGCTGGTAGCGCGCCCAATGCGTAGTGTATCAAGTCAGGTATCGGACCTATATAACGAGATACAACGGTTGAGAACCGACCTACACAGCATCGCCGACAGCAACCGCACTCGCAATGCCGAATCGATGGCTATAGGTATTTTTAATACTCTGTGGGTTAGCCATCCGTTAAGTACTGATGACCTGTCGGCTGCCACAGCGTTTATCATAAATGAAGATTTTGACCCGGCACCGCGAGCCATGGCTGTCTCTGCTTTGGCGATGGGCGCGATGGAGTACTACGACTCGCGTCGCATCGAGGCTCTGCTACATATATATATGGCACCGGTGTCGCCCGTCGTTGCCCTCCGAGCCTTGGTGGGCGCCATCATTGTTCTTTTCAGATATAAGCGGCGTCGACTGCCCAAGCGCCTTGTCGAGGTACTTGCCACAGCCAAGGACTTCGCCACCTGGCAGCAGGATATGCGATTGATGGCTATCGAATTTATGCGCTGCCGAGACACCGAGCGCATCTCGCACAAATTTTCAACCGAAATAATGCCTATGCTTACTAAGTTGGCACCCGAGATACGCGACCGCATGAATGAAGGAGAGATGGATATAGAAGCCCTTGCCGAGGGCGAAAATCCTGCCTGGGAAGAACTTCTCAACCGCGATGGCATTGCAGATAAATTGCGCGAAATCAGTGAGATACAAGCCGACGGCGGCGACGTATATATGAGTTCGTTTGGCAATATGAAGCATTTTCCGTTCTTTATGGAGATGGCTAATTGGTTCTTGCCATTTACGTCCAATCACTCATCAGTAGCCGGTGTCGGTGACGGCACGATGGCACAAACCCTCGAGCGCATGCCTATGCTATGTGATAGCGACAAATATTCGGTGATGATGGCGCTGGCTTCGGCTCCGGCGGCGATGCGCGACAATGCCACGGCAGCGATGGCTGCCCATGGCGGACAGATGCACGAGATGCTCAGCGAACTCGAAAAAGTCGCTGCTGCAACCGAGCGCAAGGCGATAATTACCAATTATTTGCAAAATCTTTACCGCTTCTACAATCTTTTCCGTCGCAAAGGCGAATTTTTCAACCCATTCAATCACGGCTTGGATATGATGGCTATTGATGCCGTCAACGACAGCTTTGACGATGTCGAGACCCTGCAATTGATAGCCGAGTTTGATATCAAGCACAAGTTCTATGAGGAGGGTGCCGTGGCTTTGCAACGCCTCGATAACCTTGCCGAGCCCGATGCGGCGCGAGCACAAAAAATAGGTTTCTGTCTTGAGAAAATCGGCAATTATGCTCGCGCTATCTCCTACTACGATGAGGCTCAACTGCTTGGCGGTGGAGGTAACTGGCTCTTGGAACATATTGCAGCCACCTACCGCGCCTTGGGCGAGCCACGCCGTGCGATTACCGCCCTCAAGGAATTGTCAGTCAACAAGCCCGACGACTTCCACACGGCAATGGTGCTTGGCAACACATATATCGAGGCGCGCATGGCTGCCGATGCCGAGCAACAATTTCACAAAGCACTGTACCTGTCGCCCGAAAGCCTCAATGCGCGTCGCGGATTGGCATGGGCGCAATTCCTGCAACGCAAGTTTGACGACGCTATGCTCTCATATGACATCATACTTGCCGACGACCCCAAGGTAGAGGACCTGTTGAATGCCGGTCACACCGCCCGCGGGTTGGGCAAAATCGGTGCCGCTATCGACCTATACTCCCATGTCGTTGATATGAATGATGGTAAAATAGACTCGCTGCGCAAGATGTTGCAAGATGATGCTCATTGGCTCGCGGATGCAGCAGTCGATACATCGGACACGCGTCTCATCCTCGAGGCTATCAGTTATAATAAAGGAAAATAACAAAAAAACTTAAAGATAATGGTAATACAACGTATCCAAACCCTCTGGCTTCTTATTTCAGCCATTTTGATGGCGGTATTTTCATTTACGCCCTTCGGCACCGTCGGCGAGACATCGCTTTGTGCCTGTCAAGTACCGGCTGTGATGGTCATCGCCTTGGCTACTGCAGCCTTGACCTTGGTAGACATCTTCTTGTTCAAAAATTTGAATTTGCAGATACGTGTGGCACAGATGTGTATTCTCTTGGCTGTCGCCACAGTCGCTACTGCACTGATTTCAATTTATGTAACCTTTGAAGGCTCAGCCAACTGGGTGGGTGGCGTGACCCTGCCTATCTTGGCAGTGGTATTGTGCTTCCGTGCCGTGCAAGGCATGAAGCACGACCGTAGCCTCCTCCACTCCTCCGACCGTCTGCGTTAAGACTTATCAAGGGCTGCCTTAAGGTAGCGCCCTGTGATGCTGCGGGGATTTCCGGCGATTTGCTCGGGAGTCCCCGTAGCCACTATTTCGCCTCCATGTTCGCCACCATCAGGTCCGAGGTCAATGATATGGTCGGCACACTTGATTACGTCGATATTGTGCTCGATGATGATGATGGTGTGTCCCATAGCGATGAGGCTGTTGAACGACTTCATCAGTACATTGATGTCGTGGAAATGCAAGCCTGTGGTAGGCTCATCGAAGATGAACACCGTGGGCACCTGTCGCTCGTCGGCAAGAAAGGATGCCAACTTGACGCGCTGATTTTCACCGCCCGAGAGTGTCGAGGATGTCTGCCCCAACTTTATATAACCCAAGCCTACATCACTCAACGGCTTAAGGCGCTTGACGATGCGCTGCTCGACCGAACTGCCGCCTTTGCCGAAGAAATCGATAGCCTCGTCAATCGTTAAGTCGAGTATGTCGTTGATATTAAGTCCTTGATACTTGACCTCGAGGACTTCTCGCTTAAAGCGCAAACCATTGCAAGCCTCGCATGGTATGGTGACATCGGCGAGGAATTGCATGGGGATAGTCACATAGCCGTCGCCCTTGCATTCATCGCAGCGACCGCCATCGGTATTGAAGGAGAAAAATCCGGCGCTGAGCCCCAGTTGTCGTGCTCCGGGTTGTGCTGCCATCAACTGACGTATCTCATCGTAGGCGCCCAAGTAGGTTGCCGGATTGGAGCGAGAAGACTTGCCGATAGGATTTTGGTCGACAAAGACCACGTCGCCGATGCGTCGCAAATCGCCCTGAAGGTCGCCAAATGTTCCGGGCTTCTCGCACGCCACCTCGAAGTGTCGGCACAAGGCTCGATAAAGGATATTACCCACCAAGGTCGACTTGCCCGAGCCGCTCACACCGGTGACCACGGTGAGCACGCCGAGCGGAAATCGAGCCGTTACGTCCTTGAGATTATTCGCTATAGCATGGGTAATCTCGATGTAGTCTTTCCACGGACGTCGCTGAGGAGGAAGAGGAATAGAGCGCTTGCCGCTAAGGTAATCGGCTGTGTATGAGTTTTTTGCTGATTTAATGTTTCTTAACTCTCCGGCAAAGACAATTTCGCCACCGAGTCGTCCGGCATCGGGACCGACGTCGACAATCATATCGGCGGCACGCATGATTTCCTCGTCGTGCTCGACTACCACCACGGTGTTGCCCATATCGGTGAGACGACGCAACACGCCGATAAGGCGGTCGGTATCGCGGTTGTGCAATCCAATCGACGGCTCATCAAGGATATACAATGAACCCACCAAGGCGCTACCAAGTTGAGTCGCCAGATTGATGCGCTGGCTCTCGCCGCCCGAGAGCGAGTTGCTGAGGCGGTCGAGGGTGAGGTATCCGAGCCCCACATCGGTGAGGTAATCAAGGCGATTGCGTATCTCGGTGAGCAGTCTCTCGCTCACTCGCCCCTCCTCGCCGACGGGGCGGTAGGCGTCAAACCACTGCCGCAGTCGCTCGACCGACATAGTCACCAAGTCGCGTATGGTGGCACCATTGACCTTGACATAAAGAGCCTCGCGACGCAGGCGGCTGCCGTGACACTCGGGGCAAGTAGTCTTGGCGACAAAGCGCGAGTACATCACGCGGTATTGCACCTTGTGGCGCTGTGTCTCCATCCACTTGAAGAAGCCATCGATGCCCTCCCACGAGCCATAGCCATGCCACAGTCGCGACTTTTCTTCATCGGTGAGTTTGAAGTACGGACGATGTATCGGGAAGTCAAACGAGGCGGCGCAGCGGATAAATTCGCGCTTGCATTGGCTCATCGTAGGTCCGCGCCAGGGAGCCACGGCATCATCGTATATCGACAATTCGGGTTTGGGAATAACCAACGACTCGTCGATGCCCAGAGACTTGCCGAAACCCTCGCACACGGGACATGCGCCATAGGGGTTGTTGAAATTGAACATCTGGTCGCTCGGCTCCATAAAAGTGATGCCGTCAGCCTCAAAGCGCTTGGAGAAATCGTGGCGCTCGACCTTGCCATCTTTGCCGAAAACGACGAGCGAGGCGCAGTCATTGCCCTCGTAGAAGGCAGTCTCGATGCTCTCGGCGAGGCGCGAGAGTTCGTCGCCCGAGTGAGCCACCGCGAGTCGGTCAATTACTAAATCAATATGTTTCAGATTGATAGTGTTGTCGGCTTCATCGATATTTACAAATGAATTATCGACGAGAATGCGGGTGAAACCCTCCTTGGCGAGTATATCGAGTTGAGTGGCTACCGAGCGCCCCTTGGGGATTTCGATAGGAGCGATCACGGCGAGGCGTGTGCCGTCGTCATAGGCAAGAGCAGCGGAGATAACATCCTCAATTTGATGCTTGCGCACCTCGGCACCGCTCACCGGCGAGTATGTGCGTCCCACGCGAGCAAACAGCAGGCGCAGGTAGTCGTAAATCTCGGTAGATGTGCCCACTGTGGAGCGCGGATTGCGCGTGTTGACCTTCTGCTCGATTGCCACAGCCGGGGGTAGCCCGCGTATGAAGTCGCAGTCGGGCTTGACCATCTTGCCCATAAACTGGCGGGCATATGACGAGAGGCTCTCGACATAGCGCCGCCGCCCCTCGGCATAGAGGGTATCAAAAGCCAACGACGACTTGCCCGAGCCCGACAAGCCCGTGAGCACTATGAACTTGCCGCGAGGCAAGCGCAAATTAATGTTCTTGAGGTTGTTGACCCTCGAGCCCTTTATTTCGATATATTTTTCGCTCATTTGTCCTCGAGTAGCAAATACAGAAAGTTAGCCTTGGCAATAGTGACACCTTCTTCATCGAAGATGGCTTCGCGGAGATGTGTAATTACGGCTTCGGAGAGGGTCCCGTCAGCAATAATTGAGCGGCGCAGTTGGTGCAAATCTGTCATAATGATTCTCGATATTTGATCCGAGCGCAAAGGTACTAAAATAATTCAAGAAATCCGCGCCACAATCAAAAAACAGGCTTTTCTTTTCTTTTTTAAGAAAAATCTTTGTGTTTTGGCAAAGATTATGTAACTTTGCCGACGCAGACCGCTGATGCAGAAGCCCGGTCGTGGGCACTGCGGGTGGGTCGGCACACATTTTTTTGAAAAGCGTTTATCCGCGCTGATTCTTGACCGGTCGAAATTCTCGCAAAATTTCACATTGAAGTCAAGGATCGTGCAACGGTAGATGCCTCGTGGATATGTAAATCAAATTCTCTATCTCGTGCCTTGTAGGCATCGGATAGAGTCATTGGTTACATATAGGCGTAGGCTTCTGCGTTGCCGTCCGACTTCAATGGGCAATGCGAGAAGCCTC
>CALZTY010000033.1 GCA_945829225.1 uncultured Bacteroidales bacterium
TTTTGTAGCAAATTTACAAAATTTAATTTTTTTGCAAAGGTACGACGTGCCACGTAATAGGTTTTGATGTAATGTGTTGATATGCAATTATTTGATGTGTTGTGGATTGTATTTTACAGAGGAATCATTTGACGTGCACTCGCTTATATACCTATTTAATCGAAGACACGCTTTTTTCGTTGGTTGTTTTAGGGTTTGTTTTCAGAAAATAGTTGTTACTTTGAAGTCTTGCCCGCGTTGCGGGCTTTTTTATGGTGGATATGAGGAGAGCGCTGCCCCGGGGTGGGGTAGCGCTCTCTATTGTGGAGGTAGGGTCTAAACCCTAAACTATAAACTGTCTAAATCACTTCACGAGGACCTTGGTGGCGGTGTTGCCCTGACGACGGATGTAGAGGCCGGGGGTGAGGTCGCCACGCACGGGCACGCCCTGGAGGTTGAAGTACTCGGCGGGTGCGTTGTCGATGGTGATGTCGCTGATGCCGCTGCCGTCGGAGAATTCAACAACGATCTTGGTGAAGCCTACGGTTGCGCCACCGTCAGCGGGGTTGGTGAGGGTAACGGAAGTGAGGTTGGGGATCGAGAGGTAGCCATCGGTGAGGGTGGTGCCTTCGGTGAAGGTGCACTTGCCCAGAGCGGTAGCGTATGATTCGGTCTGAGTCTCGAAGGTGATGCCGGTGAGGGTATAGCCCTCGGCTACGGTGAAGGTGGTCACAGAGTTCTTGTAGATACGGTATGACCAAGCCTCAGAGGCTGATTGATAGTAGATGCGAGCGCCGTTGCCCGAAGCGGTGGTGCTGAGGCTTACGCCGTTGGCATAGAAGTCGAATTGAGCCTTCTCAACCTTGAAGTTGGAGCCGTCGGCGGTGCAGTCGTCGAGGGTGTATGCAGGGTCGAGAGTGGTAGGATCGCTGAAGTTGAATGTAGCGGTGGTGCCTTCGATAGGAGCAACTTCCTTGATGGTGTAGGTAGCGGTAGCAACGTCGGAGTTCTCGAAGCCTTCCTTAACGGCGATAGCCTTGATGGTCACGTCAAATACCACGATGATGGGCTCGCTGTATACTGTAGAGGTGGATGTAGGCTCGGTGCCGTCGATGGTGTAGTGGATGGTAGCACCCTCGGTGGCAGAGGTGATGGTGACGGTAGCGCCCTTGAGGAGTTCGCATGAAGCGGGGCTGAACTCGGGAGCGGAGCAAACGTCCTTGCCGGAAGCGCTAACGACCTTGACGGGGAGGAGTTGAGCGACACCGTTGCGCACGCTTACCATAGCGTAGAGCATGAGGTTGGAGCCTTCGGGAACGTCAACTACGTCGTAGTAGGCAGCGTTGGCAAATTGGTTGTAGAGGGCGATGGTGCCGGTAGCGTCGGTGACGTTGTAGTTGTTGGCGGAGCCGGAAGCCTCGATGGTCACGTTGGGGATTACAACGAAGTTGCTGACGAGGTCAACGCTGATTTCCTCAACTGCTACCTCGATGGGGGCAACAGGAGTGCCGGCGGTAGGAGTGCCGAACGATGAGGCTACGAGGTCCTTGAGTTGGAGGAGACCGCTGCTGTAGTTGACAGCGGTACCGGTGATACCTGCGGGGATAACGTCGCCGCTTGTGTATGCGGGGATTTCGGCATCAGCGCCGTTGTAGGTGAGCATCGAGCCGGTGGCGTCGGTGATCCACATGTAGCGACCGTTCTTGTAAACGACGGTTACGGGAGCGTTGATGGTAACGTCGGGGGTACCAGCCTCGGTGCAGAGAACGAGAGCCTCGGCGATGTTGTTAACAACAGTGGGCTCGGGCTCGGGCTCGGGCTCACCTTCAGCATTGAAGGTAAGGGTGGTTACTTGAGCATTATAAGTGTTTGCTACAGTGAATTTGTAGACAGTACCGGCAGCCTGGTATGCGGCAGGTACTTCGAAGCGGAAGTCGGCATTCTTGGTGTTGAGTTTCACTGCATCGCCGATATTTTCACCGTTTGCCGAGAGTTGAACGGTGACATTAGTTGAAGCGTTGGAACCTGTGTGGAATACGATGTTCTCGCAAGCTACAGACAGCGAGAAACCGAGGTTGGCACCGGCATATTTTTTGCCGGAGATTTGGAGATAAGTCTCACCTGAGTAAGAACCTTTCTTGACGTTGTCGGCGGTGAAGTTTACGCCACCAACGGTGAAAGACTGACCTGTGAGGCTGTCGTCGGTAGGCAAAGTCTCGGCAGTGGAGAAATCCACGACCAAAGGCTCAGCCCACAGAGCGGTGGCTGTGAACAGAGTTGCTAAAGAAAGTAAAAATTTTTTCATAACATTTTGATTATAAGTGAATAATTTATGAAATTGTTAGCGATTGACTTTGCGGATCAGGAGGACTTCGGTGGGGAAGTGGTCGCTGTATCCGTTGAGGTAAGAGCCACCGGAAAATGTGCGCAGGGGGTAACCTTGGCGTGAGCCCTCGGTGTCGCGGAGGAAGTCGTGATTGTGTACTATCGACTTGTAGAAGTGCCACAGGGCGTCGCCGGTGTCGTTGACGAGGTTGCCCGAGAGGATTATTTGGTCGAAGAGGTTCCAGGCGCTCTTGTAGGCGAGGGTGCCGATGCCGTCGTCGAGCATTTTCCAGAATGGGTTGTAGAAGCCGTGAGGTGCGGCATCAGAGGCTTTGCGCTTGGCGCCGAGCACGCGGGCACACGACTTGTCCTGCGGGTCGTCATTGAGGTCGCCCATGATGATGACGCCAATATCGGGGTTTACATTCCACAGCGAGTCGGCAATCTGGAGGCAGAGAGCGGCAGCGGCTTCGCGGTTGGGCGAAGATTGCTCTTGACCGCCCAGGCGCGAGGGCCAGTGGTTGACGATGACGGCGAGGGGCTGACCCAGGAGACGTCCTACGACACACATCTGGTCGCGCGTGGCAAAGGGGACTGTGGTGAGGCGGTGGTTGGTGACGTTGTCGACCTTGAAGTATCGGGGGTTGTAGAGCAAGCCCACGTCGATGCCGCGGCGGTCGGGCGAGTCGTGGTGGCAAATCTGGAGGTTCCAGTCGCGGATTTCGGGTTGAGCGACGAGGTCCTCGAGGACAGTGCGATTCTCGACCTCACTGACGCCGATGATGGCGGGTCCATAGGGAGTGGTGCGTGTGGTGAGGGCGGCGATTGCAGTCGCCATGTTGTGCAATTTGTTGAAGTATTTGCGAGTATCCCACTGATTTTTGCCCGAGGGAGTGTATTCGAGGTCGCGACCATCGGGGTTATTTGTGATGGTATCAAACAGATTTTCAAGGTTATAGAATGCTATACCCGCTGCTTGAAGACCTTGAGCGCAGAGGGATGGCACGTAGGCGGCAAACAATAGAGCCGCGACGATTAATTTCTTAAACATGGGTTCGATATCTGTTGTGTTTATGTATTACGGCTCAAAGATACGACTTTTTTTTGAGACGGCGACGATTTTAACCATTAATTTTTCATTTCACCCACAAGCGGACCTTGCGTAAATTAATGTTTAGTCGAGGCAGAATGCCTAATCTTTAATGTTTGTCTGCATTATGCGTAATTTTGCACGTTCCACAGCTTGTTGAAGTTTTTGTTCCAATAATTTTCTGTCGGGCAATTTAGTAATGTAATCAGCTACACGAATATTGCTTTCGTGAAGATGCATCAATTCAATATGCTCCTCATTCTTACCTGCGCAAAGAATCAGCCCGATAGGCTTGTTCTCGCCTTCAAGCATTTCGTTTTGTTCCAGCCAACGAAGATAGAGTTCCATTTGACCTTTGTAAGCCGCTTTGAAATTTGATAGTTTTAAGTCAATAGCGACCATACAGCGGAGTCGGCGGTTGAAGAAGAGTAAGTCGATGTAATAGTCCTCATCATCAACTGAGATGCGTTTTTGACGCGCCATAAATGCAAAGTCGTTTCCCATCTCAGTGATGAACTGTTGCAATTCACTCACAATAGCGGTTTCGAGGTCTTTCTCAGAGAAATTATCTTCCAAACCGAGGAAGTCGAGGAAATAAGGGTCATGGAAAGCAATATCAGCCGACATTTTGCGCTCATTGCGCAGAAGTTCAAGGTCTTGACGAATTACTTCATCTGATTGTTTAGCCAAGGCAGTACGCTCGTAAAGCATTCCATCAATTTTGGCTTTCAAAGTACGCTTCGACCAACGTTGGTCGGCAGCCATTGTTAAATAGAAATCCCGTTTAAGCACATCATCCATCGAGATAACTTGCAGAAAATGAGACCAAGACAATTGTGTCACCAATGGTGTCACAGTTTTCAGGTCCGGGAATGTTGAGGCAAATTGCATCATACGGTGAAGGCTACGTTTGCTGAATTGATTTCCACCATATTCAGAGGTTAATTTGTTAGCCAATTTTTCCACAATCATTTGACCATATGTCGCCCTTTCACCGCCAAGAATTTCCCGGTTTATCCGTTCTCCAATGTGCCAATACAGCAGTGTCATACCGGCATTTACAGACACTGCTACCTGAAGTTTAGTTTTCTCAATGAGATCGCGTATTTCGGCAAATACACCGTTTATCCTATGTGTAGAAATCTGTTCCATTAGTTCGTGCTAATTAGAAGATAAAGTGCAAAGATACAAAATTTTTGCTGTATAGTGTATATGTTTATGATAAAAGGAGTAGCGGCTGCTACACCCGGGAGGGGGTGAAAGCAGCCGCTACGTTGCGCAATTCAATAATTATGACGTTACTTCACAATAACCTTGGAAACATTGCCCGAGGCGGAGCGTTGGATGTACACGCCGGGAGCGGGGTTACCGGATACTTGCTGACCGGCAACGTTGAAGAGTTGAGCGGGAGCGTCGGTAGTATCGCTGATGATAGAGTTGATGGATGCGTTGCCGTCGTACTTGACGGTGATGACGGTCGACACGCCGGGAGCCGAGATGAGCACGGGGACGTCGGCGGCTTGGTCGCCGGTAGCGATAAAGTCAACGATGGTCTCGCCGTAGCGACCGGTGATGGTAGCGCTGAGCCACTCGGGGAGGGGTGTGCCGTCGGCTTGTGTGGCGGTGAGTTCGCTGCCGTCGTAGTATGAGCCCAGGGCTACCGATGCGCAACCCTTGGCGTTGGTGGCTACCTCGGTCTCGGTGGTCTGCAACCATGGATATACGCCGTCGAGCATGATGCTGAAGGATTGGAAGCCGGTGTAGTAGGCTGTGGGTGAGAGCGATTGATGGGTCTCGCCACCCATGGTGATTTCCTTCTCAATCCAACCGAGAGCCAAGCCGAAGGGGTTGTCTACTGCACTCTGGTAGGGTGTGAAGTAGGTGACGTTGGCGGGGTCGTTGAAGCCCGAGAGGCGTACAACGTAGGCGCTGCACACGTCCTGTGACAGTACTACGGGTTGGTCGAAGGTGAAGGGGATGGTGTAGTCGTTCAGTGTCGAGCCTTCATATTCGGTCATCTCCGAGCCGCGGCAGGTTGCGCTGGCGAGGATGTCGCCGTAGTTGCCTTCTTCGTTTAGGGCGATGATGTCGAGGGTGAAGACTGCATCGGCGCCGATATGACCGCGACCGAGCACCCATGCCTCGGAGACGACGAGGGGTTGTGCAAAGGTGAAGCCGTAGTTGAGGATGCCGGTCATCTTGACGCCCTCGCCCTCTTCTTCTTGACCGTCAAATGTGTAGTCGGTCCAGAATTGGTCGACGTCTGCACTATAGCCGTAGATAGGAATACCGATTTCCATATCATTGTCGAGGATGGCGTTGTCGATACCCTCGGTGTTGAAGTCGAAGGGTTGCAAGCCTAAGGCTACATATGAGTCGTTAATATTCCACTCGGCGCGACCGCCGGCTTGGAAGTATTTGTAGATGGTGAATTCGCCATCGGCGGCTCCGGGCTTGGAGACGGTGAGGATGGGTGAGTTGTAGCAGTTGTTGTGGCAGGTGAAGTCGGTGTCGTAGCAGGGCTGATAGGTGGCAGCGAGGTCGGTGTCGGTGGAGGTGAGCATCTGATTGCTTGCCCAGTCGTGGTACAACCACGAGGAGGTGATGTCGCTCTCCTCGGTCATATTGAGCCAGTAGAGTTCCTCGTCGACGGGAAGCACGGGAAGCGAAAGTTCCAACACTACGAAATCCTTGCTCAGACCAAAGTACTGAGTGCCAACGGGATACCAGTAGGATGCCTCGAGGGAGGGGTTGGAGAGTTGTACATTGTCGATGAGCATGGTGTTGCCATCGGTACCAACGTAGTCAAATGCCACTTGGACTGTCTTGCCGGCAAATGCCGAGAGGTCTACGCTGAATAATTCGAGTTCGGATGCGCCCGAGAGGTTGAACAGGGTGGTCAGCGAGTAGTCTTTGTATTCCTCAAAGAAGTCGCGCACCACTACCCATTCTTCGGTGCCTTCTTCCTTGACGAGAATCTGCAGGTTGGCTGCCGGCTTGACCTCTGTGAACTCAAAAGCATCCCAATCGACATAGTTGAGGTCGAACAGGAAGATGGGGTCAATGTAACCGTAGAAGTAGAGCATCGGGAAATCGGTGAGTGTGGCTGCCGGAGTGATGAGCCACTCGTCCTTGAATTCGGTCGAGAAGTTAATCATCTCGTAGAAGGCATCCTTGGGCTCGGGCATATAGAATCCCTGGTCGCTTACAAACCATGTCTCGATGGCGTCAGACTCGAGGGGTTCTCCCTTTGAGAGGATAGTTCAACCATCGGGTTGCCAACCATCGGTGTAGTCCCAACCCTCAAAGCCTTCAAAGAGCGAAACGCCAGATACGGCTTCCTCGCGGGCGGGAGCCTGGCGTTGGATATTGGTGATGGCGTTGTTGTTGAGGTTGGTCACGAGACGCTTCACGGGGGCGCCGACGCCGATATTTACGGTCTGCAACTGAACACCCGGTGCAAGGGCGCGTGATGACAGTACCTCGGCAGGTTGTTTTACGGTAACGTGCGCAGTAGCGGCATTGTGTGCCGTGCGTACCTTGGCTACCGGAGCGGGTTGAGCCGACAGGCTCATCGCACCGGCTGCGATGAATGATAGAAGTAATGCTTTTTTTATAGAAAATAATAAATAAATTGATCTTGCGCCACAAAGGTATGCAAATGTTTACAAATTTCCAAATTTTAGTTGCAAAAATTTATTTTTATACACCTTTTGTGCTAAAAAATTGATATTATATTGCTGACAATTCACATTTGTGATATTGAAAAAAAGTCGTAAATTTGCGAGCAATGAGTATCGAAAATGAACACATATTGGCACGAGCATAGGCTCGCCGGGTGATATGAAGGTCGTTGTAGCCAGCGATAAGTACAAGGGTTGCCTGACGTCACAGGATGTCGGGAGGGCTATTGGCGCGGGGATTGTCGATGCACTCCCCGATGCCCGGGTCGTTGTGGTCCCTATCGCCGACGGAGGCGACGGTATCGCCACAGCCATCGGCACCACGGATGCGGTGGTGATTGAGACAGCGCAGATTGTGGGGCTCGCCATCACACCCGTCGAGCGGCGCAATCCGCTGGTGCTCGGCACACGCGGTGTCGGCGAGGCAATCAGAGGCGCCATCGAGAGTGGAGCGCGGCGCATCATCGTCGGCTTGGGGGGCAGTGCCACCTGTGATGGGGGTAGTGGACTGCTCGCTGCCATGGGAGCACGCTTCCGCGACAGACGCGGGATTGTCTTTGAGCCCTGTGGGGGAGCCGATTTGGAGCGCATTGCCGAGATTGATATTGATGATGTACTGCGGCTTGTAGCGGGCGTCGAGATTATCGGGGCATGTGATGTTGACAACCCCCTGTGTGGGGAGCGCGGAGCAGCGCGAGTGTTCGCCCCGCAGAAGGGGGCAGATGCCGCCGCCGTCGAGCGTATCGAGCGCGGGATGGTCGGTTATGGCGCACTGTTGGGCGTCGGAGTCGCCGAGGCACGAGGAGCCGGAGCAGCCGGCGGTATGGGTGCCGCCTTGATTGCAATCGGCGGGCGATTGTGCCGAGGGATTGATATTGTCCTCGACGAGATTGACTTCGATGGGTTGATTGCCGATGCCGACTTGGTGATTACCGGCGAGGGACACATTGATGGTCAGACTGTTATGGGCAAGGCACCATGGGGTGTCATTCTGAGGTGTATTTCCCGGGGTGTGCGCGTAGCAGCCTTCGGCGGGCAGGTTGATGACGATGTTGATATTCATGGCTGTGAATTGATAGAGGTTAGTGACCGGAGCCGTCGGTTGAGCGAGGAGATGCGTCCCGAGGTGGCACGTCAACGGCTGCGGGCAGCGGCTGCGAAATTTATCGGTAAAGGTCGATATTGACAACGTGGACTTCGGGCTCGGCAATCATGTCGAGGAAGTGCTTTGCTTGGTCGTATAGATTCAGGGCATAGGGTAGGGCACCGACACCGGCGATGCAGTAGAGAGTCATGGCGATGACAGCGCTCTTGAAGAACATGCGCAGGGGTTCGTAATTGAGCTTGATGGAGTCATCAAAGACGATGGTTAGCGGCTCGAAGGGTAGGGTACATCGACGGGCAAAGCGGACGGCGCAGGAAGCGAAGGCGTTGTCGATGATTTCACATAGTTCTTCGTGCTGAGCGTCGGAAATAAGATTGTGAGTGTAGCCGTCGGGATAACGCTTGGCGATTGCTTGAATCATGTGGTGGGCGCAGACGGCTCGGATAATCTCCTCGTAGGAGAGCGAAATGGTGGTAGTTGCCATGTTTAAAAAGAGTATTAGATTAGAGTATTTAAAATTTACGCTGCAAAGTTACAACGTAAATTTTAAATTCGCAAGAATTTTAAGAAAAAATTTTCAGATAAAGGAAAAAAGTCGGGTAGCGCGCCGCCAATCAGAAGAGCAAATTGATGTAAAGCATGCACATCACACCGGCGACGAGGGCATAAGTGGCATATTTTTCATAGCCGTGGCTGTGAGTTTCGGGAATCATCTCATCGCTGATTACATAGAGCATAGCGCCGCCGGCAATGGCGGTGACAGTGGGCAGGAGTGCGGTAGAGAAATCGCCGATAAAGAAGCCTATGAGGACACCCACAATCTCCATCATAGCGACAGCGAGGCTCACGGCGATGACTTTGGGGTAACTAACGCCAATCATCAACAGCGGAGTGACGACGACCATGCCCTCGGGGATATTTTGCAATGCAATCGTGATGGCAACCGTGTAGGCGTTGCCGATATCGGAGCCGTCAAAAACGACGCCGGCAGCGAGCCCCTCGGGGAATTTGTGAATAGCAATGGCAATGACAAAGAGCAACACGCGGTTGATGCTTTTATTGAGTTGGCAGTGCGACTCCTCGTGGTCATCGCAGTTGTCGACCCCGGTGATGTGGTGGAGATGCGGGGTAACCTTGTCGAGCACGGCGATGAGGAGCACCCCGAGTGCCACCCCGATGAGCGGTTGCCAACAGCCTGTGGGACCCGCCATCTCTACGGCGGGTACGATGAGGCATACCAGCGAAGCGGTGAGCATCATTCCGGCGCAGAAACCGAGAAAAATATCGTTCCAGCGGTGCGGGATTTTACGCACGAGCAAGCCCGCGGTGGAGCCGAGCAGCGAGGCGAGTCCCAGCCCACCGGCACACAATAACATCTGTTGAAATATAGTCATACTAAAAAAGGATGCGTTTACATTAATCGCTGCAAAATTACAGAAAATGTTCCATAAATAAAAAAATACATCTAAAAGGAGTGAGACTTTCAAATTTTGTTGCTATCTTTGCCATGTTTGTAAAGTTTTACACATAAAACGAGAGCGAAATATGAGCGAATATTTGAGAATACGGAATTTCGGTCCGATTGTAGATATAGAATTAGAAAATATAGTCCCCTTGACAGTTCTAATAGGGGAATCCGGAAGTGGCAAGAGTACTGTCATGAAGGTTCTCTCCATGTTCAGGTGGATATATAAGCGCGTAGTGTTGCGATCGTATGTGAGACAAGCAAAGATAAAAAAGACCGGCATAGGCATTCAGATGAAGACACTGCTGAAAACATCGCAGCTGAATGAGTATCTCAAAGATGATACAGAGATAGTATACCGCAGAGATGCCTATACCATTTCCTATGAGAATGGTAAATTGAATGCCCAAGCAGATATACCGGCAGACAATCTTAGTTTGGAAAAAATCTGTTATATATCGGATAAACGTTCGATGATACCGGATTTCTTGGAGAATAAGATAGAGCGGAAGAACGCCAACTATCATTTGCAAGATACATTGGAGAACTTTGTGTTGGCAGCCGATTCCATTCGCCAATTGCCGTTGGATTATCTGAATGTAGAATTGAAGATTGAAAAGAGTACCAAGGGCGACAAATATATGATAAAGAGCACAGATGGGACACCGTGCTCAATACAATTGCGCAACTCGTCATCGGGAATGCAGACAGTGACCCCATTAAGTCTGATAGTGGAGTATTACGCCAAGAAATTTGATTCGCAAAAATCTATGAATTCCTCACTATTCAGTTATTTGCAAGATAATGATAAACTTGATGCATTCAATACGGCGAAGAATATCGGCGAAATAAAGAAGAAGAATGTGCATCTATTTGTCGAAGAGCCCGAATTGAGCCTTTACCCGGAGAGCCAGAGACACTTGATAGATTTCTTGGTTAATCGATGCTTTATGCTTGAGCATCCATATAATATGACATTGATGCTGGCAACCCATAGTCCGTACATAGTCAATTATTTGAATGTCTTGATGCGCAGATCCCAAGAGCAAGGCAAGGTTTTCATCCGCCCCGAAGATGTGAGCGTATATGAGATCTTTGAAGGCTGTGCAGGTGAACTGAAAACACTCAATGGCAGACCCATCATTGATACCCGTTCGATGTCCGAGCCGATAACGGAAATGTATACCGAATTTAATGCGTTGTGATTTTGGAACAGTTATTGAAGTCTGAAATAATCGGAATATTGAACTCTATAAAGAGAGGTAATGCGCCGGAACTCACTGATAATGAGATAAAACCACAGTGCTTTGCGACATCCGAGCATAAGTTTGACTTAGTTGATTTACGAGCCGATTGTCCCATCTGCGAGTTTGAAACAGGCACCGCGCATTACATAAACGGAGAGGGAAATAATACATATGATCTGAAAATCATTTGTTACGACGACTTTATTCATCAATTCACGTTTGCTGACGGTAAGGGGCACACTCATGTCGGAATACTGAAAGACGGGGTAAGAGTGGCGGATTTCTTGATTTATGAACAGTCAGCCACAAAAGCTATATTCATCGTTCATGAGTTATCCGACGAAGCCTCATACAGGAAGATTAAAGTGGCAAGGAAACAACTATCGGATACATTGAATCAACTCTACAAATCAACAAGAATAGGCAATTACATAGATGGATTCGGGCAGAAAATGTGCTTTTTGTCAGCAAAGGATAGCCGAAGAATTGTTGAAACAGAGGGGATGGCAGACGGGTTTAATGAAATATACAAGGTGCTACCGGAGCCGATACAGTTCAATTGGGGACAAATCGGTACGCATAAATTCACTGCATTCGAAACAAGCTATGTGCAACTGAAGAAATAATGCTATCTCGAGGGAGGTGGCACCAAAGGAAGCCGGCTTCGTTTGTAAAACACAAGAAAAAAGCGTTTATTGGTGGGATATTGTGTTTTTTTTAGTACCTTTGCAGTTGATATTGAAAAAACCGCAAAATGAGAGTAAAGATACATCACGAAGGCAATACGATATTGATTATCGGCATGGTAGTGCTGATAGCATTGAATGTGCCGTTGTGGCTGTGTGCCGACGTGGTGGCAATACCGATAGTGAGCACAGCGGTGACCGGTATCTTGTATCTCACGGCGGTGAACTTCTTCAGGTCGCCCCGACGCCATTACACGGGCGAGCGCGACGGCGTGGTGCTGTCGAGCGTCGACGGCAAGGTGGTCGCTTGCGAGGAAGTGTACGAGCCCGAGGTGCTTAAATGCCGCTGCCTGCAGGTGTCGGTGTTCATGAGTATATTTAATGTGCATGCCAATTGGTATCCCGTTGATGGCACCGTGATACACTCCTACCACCAGCAAGGGCGCTTCATGTCGGCTTACTTGCCCAAATCGAGCGTGGAGAATGAGCGCTCGACGGTGCTGATCAAGACGCCGGGGGGCGAGGAAGTGCTGGTGCGCCAGATAGCCGGAGCGATAGCGCGACGCATTGTGACATATGCCGAGCCGGGCGACCAGGCAGTGCTCGACGAGCACTTAGGCTTTATAAAATTCGGCTCACGCGTGGATGTATTCTTGCCACTCGGGAGCAAAATCAATGTAAAACTTGGCGACAAGACCATCGGCGGCATGACCGTGATAGGGCACTTGCCGAGCCATGACCGAAGCGCAAACTAATGTCAAAAAAAGCGACATCATATATACCGAATATTATCACGCTGTGCAACCTGCTGTCGGGGTGCGTGGCGTTGTTCTTTGCATTCCATATAGGCGACGTCTATGGGTCGCTGACGGGGCTGCACCTGTGCTGGATAGCGATGGCGTCGGCAGCGGTGTTTGACTTCTGCGACGGTGCCTCGGCACGCGCCTTGAAAGCATACTCGCCCTTAGGGGCTGAGTTGGACTCGCTGAGCGACTTGGTGTCCTTCGGTGTAGCGCCGGCGATGATGATGCTCAACATCATGGATGCCAACGGAGCCGGCTTGGCAAAGATGCTGTCGATGCTGATAATAGCCCTGGCTGGCGCGATGCGCTTGGCAAAGTTCAATACCGATAGCGAGCAGACCACCACCTTCAAGGGTCTGCCCATCCCGGCAAACGCCATCTTCTGGATAGGCTTTGCGGCGTGGATTGAGCGCTATGTGTATCCCGGTGATGTGCCTGTGATAGCCTTGGCGGTGCTGATGTCGTGGCTCATGGTGTCCAACGTCAAGATGTTCTCGCTGAAGTTTCACAACTTCGACATCCGCGAGAATTTCCGCCGTTATGTACTGATATTGGCGACAATAGCGTTCCTGATTAACTGGGGCGTAGCGGGCTTGGTATGGGCGATAGCGCTATATATCTTTATCTCGTTGCTCGGGCGCAAAGAAGCCTGATAACACACTTATATCACTTTGATTATGTTGACATTTTTAATTGTCTGTTTTATACTGTTTTTTGTGCTGCCGCGTGTAGCGATGCTGCTATTCAAGTGGTGGTATCGGCGCAAGGTGCGCAGTGTATTTGAGCAGGCACAGAAACAATATGGCGGGGGTGCTCAGGAAGAGCAGCAGCCTCCACAGCCGCAACCCGGGAGGCGCAAACGCATCGACCCCGAGGTGGGTGAATATGTTGAATTTGAGGAAATTAGCGTAACAGAGACGAGCGATGCCGGCGAGGTGACAGTCACCGAGACCGAGGCAAAAGTCGAAGATGCCGTATGGGAGGATCTGCCCAAGTAAGCACCACCGAGCGCAATCGGCAGATATATCGCGCCACCATCGTGGGGGGCGTGGTGAATGCGTTGCTGGTCGTCGGGAAGTTGGCGGCAGGCATCGTGGGCAATTCGGCAGCGATGATAGCCGATGCGGTGCACTCGCTCAGCGACTTCGCCACCGATGTGGTGGTGTTGCTCTTTGTGAAACTCAGCAGCAAGAGCGCCGACAAGGACCACCCCTATGGGCACGGCAAATATGAGACCATAGCCACATCGATAATAGGCTTGGCGTTGCTCGCTGTCGCCGTCGAGATAGGCTACGACGGAGTGTGCAAGATATATGCGGTGATACAGGGAGAGACCCTGGCAACGCCCGGCAGCGTGGCTCTGATAGCCGCCCTCGGCAGCATACTCGCCAAGGAATTAGTGTTCAGATATACTATATATGTGTCGAGGCGAGTCAATTCGCCGGCTGTGGAGGCTAATGCGTGGCACCATCGCAGCGACGCGCTCTCGTCGATAGGTACCGCCATAGGCATCGGCGGCGCTATCGTCCTGGGGAGCGATTGGGCTATCCTCGATCCCATAGCCGCCGTGGTGGTGAGCGTCTTCATCATACGCACCGCACTGATACTCATACGGCGCTCGGGTGGCGAATTGCTCGAGGAGCGCCTGCCCGACGACACCGAGCAGCACATCCGCGAGATAGTGTATCGCACACCTCAAGTGGAGGATGTACACCACCTGTACACGCGCCGCATCGGTTCGACCATCGCCATCGAGATGCACCTGCGCCTGCCCGGCGATATGCCGCTGAGCGAGGCTCACGAGCGCGCCCGCAGCATCGAGCGCGACCTCCGCGCCGAGTATGGCTCCGCCACCCACATCATGCTCCACCTCGAGCCCATCAAGCCCCGAAAGTAATCAAGAGCCGTGGTTTTTACGGAAAAATTGCTTACCTTTGTGGGCAAGAAGAGTAGAATGTTATGTCCAAGCCAAAGCCCTTCATAAAGTGGGTTGGCGGAAAAAGCCAACTGATCGAGCAACTCGAGGCGCTTCTTCCTGCAGACTTTGCAGCGAGGGCTGACGTGACGTATATAGAGCCCTTTGTCGGCGGCGGAGCAATGCTCTTCTATATGTTGCAAAGGTTCCCAAACATCAAGCAGGCGATAATCAATGATATTAATCCCGACTTGACCCAGTGCTATACAGTCATCAAGGAGCGCCCTGAGGCGTTGATTCAAGCACTTCAAGAGGTTCAGGATGCTTATTATGCATTACACACCGAGGAGCAACGTCGAGATTTTTATCTACAGCAACGTGACCGGTTCAATACCAAGGCCCTCGATGCGATAGGAAACAGCACCCTGTTCTTGTTCCTAAATAGGACCTGCTTCAACGGCTTGTATCGGGTAAATAAATTAGGCGCATTTAATGTGCCTTTTGGGAAGTATACAGCGCCCACGATTTGTGATCCTGCCACTATATATGCCGATAGCGAAGTATTGCAAAGGGTCGAGATAATGACCGGCGATTTCGAGCGTACTTTTGATAAAATCTCAGGGAATACATTTTTCTACTTGGATCCGCCCTACCGCCCCTTAAGCAATACATCGAGCTTCAATAGTTATGCCAAAGAGGAGTTCAATGACGATGCTCAGATACGTCTGAAACTATTCTGTGACAAATTGCGGGGGGCGGGAGCTGACTTTATGCTCAGTAACTCTGATTGCTTGGGAAAAGACGGCAAAGACCGTTTTTTTGACGACCTGTACGCGGACTATAATATTGAACGAGTATGGGCAAAAAGGAATGTAAATGCCATAGCGACCAAGCGAGGAAAAATTACCGAAATTGTGGTCAATAATTATACTAACAAAACATCGGTGTGTGTATAGCCATGTTAGCCCATAGCAGAGAACAATTTGAAGTATTTATGTCGCAATTGTTGGACACTAATGCGACGTTGGATTTCTACTGTGATTTCGACAAAATCAAGCAAAATGTTGAAGAAATCTCGATAAGCCTCAACACCCTCAATTATCTGATAGGGAAAGAAGACTTAGACACTGCGATAGAGTTGCTGTGGCAGCGTGATAAGAGCGTTTTTGAGGTGTTGGAGATATTGATAGCGGTCCGCAGTAAGGACCGCAAAAAGGTCGTTAACGCCAGGGGCGCGATAGTTCCAATTAAGGATTACCTGACCACACTCGAGGGCGTTAAGGAGTATATCTATGGCACAGGGCTTGCTCAAGTGTTCAAAAATCGCGACATTAAGAATCTCGTGGATTATGTCTTTGGTGTTGAGGCTGGGTTGGATACTCATGCTCGAAAGAATCGCAGCGGACATGCCATGGAGGGTCTAATCGCAGATATATTTACATCGCATGGCGTAAGATTTGCCAGAGAGGTCTATTCCACCGATTTTCCGGATATACATAGTGCTCTTGAAGGCGATACCAAGCGATTTGACTTTGTGGTTCAGACCGGGGCTTGTACCTATCTTATCGAAGTGAATTTCTATAGCGATGGAGGCTCGAAGCCAAATGAAGTGGCGCGTGCATACACCGAGTTAGCGCCAAAAATTGACGCTGTAAAGGGGTATTCATTCGTTTGGATTACCGATGGTATCGGTTGGATGAAGGCTAAGTCGATGATTACGGCTGCGTACACATCGATCCCCAATGTCTATAACCTTACAGACTTGATACACTTTGTCCAAAAGGTAAAACAAGAAGGTCAACAAGAATGATTACGCCATATTATAAATCTGTAAATAGGGATTTCACGCTACTTCACGGCGATTGCTTTGAATTGTTGCGTGAATTTGATTTCAAGTTCAATTGCATCTTTGCCGACCCTCCTTATTTCTTGTCAAATGGTGGTAAGAGCATCCAATCAGGCGAAATTGTTAGCGTAAATAAGGGCGATTGGGATACCGGTAAATCTCCCCAGGAAATTATGGATTTCAATAGAGAATGGCTGGGACTGTGCCGTGAGAAACTCAGAGATAATGGTACTATCTGGATTTCGGGAACCTATCACAATATATTCTCGGTGGCTAACTGCTTGACCGAATTAGGCTATAAGATTTTGAATGTCGTCACTTGGGTCAAGACTAATCCTCCGCCAAATTTCTCGTGCCGCTATTTCACTTATAGTACGGAGTTTATTATCTGGGCACGTAAGTGCGCAAGTAAACCTCATTACTTTAATTATGAGTTAATGAGGAAGATTAATGGCAACAAGCAGATGAAAGACGTGTGGTTTTTGCCGGCTATTGCCCCGTGGGAGAAGGCTCACGGTAAGCATCCCACGCAGAAGCCTCTCGCTTTATTGTCGCGTATCGTTTTGGCTTCCACTCAACCCGGAGATTGGATCCTTGATCCTTTCTGCGGAAGTTCTACCACCGGCATTGCTGCAAGTCTCCTTGGTCGGCGCTTCCTGGGAATTGATCGGGAAATGGATTTTCTTGAGATAAGCAAGGGGCGTCGTGAAGATTTGAATAGACAGGATAGTGTGTCGCAATTCCGATCGAAGATCAAGGACATTCAAGAGATGGAATCGATGTCATCGGTGGTTTGCGAAGACCCGCTCACCGACTATGGTGATTTGCCATTTTAGGTGAGAAAAATCCTTGGAGTGGGGTAGGGGACTCGGAATTTTTGAAATGTCGGAGGGTTGTTTTTGAGGTATTTGGTTGTGGGGTAGGGTGTTAGGGGTGTTTTGGACTGTTGGAATTTTTGAGCAATCTAAGCGAAAATGGATGGGTGCGAAGATTGAATTTGAAAATTCCGAAATTTTCTTTAACTTTGTGCTTTAATTAGCACAGATGATTAACTCGTTCCAATGGTTGAGCCGCGGCGTCGAGATGCCGGGCATAGATTACGCTCAAATCGAGCGCTGGATTATTCGGGTTGCTCGCGAGCATAATCGGATAGTCGGCGAGGTTGCATATATCTTCTGTGACGACGAGGAGATACTGCGCGTCAATCGGCAGTTTCTCCAACACGACTACTACACCGACATCATCACCTTTGACAACACGCGCGGTCGGCTCATCGGCGGCGACATATTTGTGTCGCTGGATACGGTGGCGAGCAATGCCGAGGCGGTTGGCACGACCTACGACAGCGAGTTGCGCCGTGTAATTATCCACGGCATCTTGCACCTGTGCGGTATCAACGACAAGGGTCCGGGCGAGCGCGAGGTGATGGAGGCACACGAGGATGCCGCGTTGCAGATAATCGACTCATTATAAATATATTACGAGGTATGACATTTGATTTTGACGTCATTGTTGTGGGTGCCGGTCATGCCGGCTGCGAGGCTGCTGCTGCCGCCGCTCGCATCGGTGTGCGCACCCTACTCATCACCCTCGATATGCACAAAATCGCGCAGATGAGTTGTAATCCCGCTATCGGCGGCATTGCTAAGGGTCAGATAGTGAGGGAGATAGACGCAATGGGCGGTCTAATGGGTGTTATCACCGACCGCGCAACCATACAGTTCAGAATGCTCAACCTATCGAAGGGTCCGGCGATGTGGAGCCCGCGTGCCCAGACCGACCGTAGCAAATACTCGGCTATGATGCGCGAGACCCTCGAGCATATGCCCAATCTGTGGATGTGGCAGGGCAATGTCGACCGCCTCATCATCGAAGATGGCGCCGTGACCGGCGTCAGCACCGTCGAGGGAGCCACATTCACGGCTCGCACAGTGGTGCTCACCAACGGCACTTTCCTCAATGGCTTGATGCATATCGGTCGCCGCAAATTCGAGGGCGGACGCATCTCCGAGCCGGCTGTACATGGTCTTACCGAGCAGTTGCGCGAGTTGGGCTTCGTCACCGACCGCATGAAGACCGGCACCCCGGTGCGCATCGACGGCCGCTCGATACATTGGGAAGATACCACGCCCCAAGCCGGCGATGACGACGGGCGCTTCAAATTTTCGTACTTGCCCGAGGTGCGCGGCACACTGAAACGTCGCGACTGCTACATCGTCTACACCTCCGAGGCGACCCACGAGGTTTTGCGCGAGGGCTTGCCCGATAGCCCGCTTTACAACGGACAGATACAGAGCATCGGTCCGCGCTACTGTCCCTCAATCGAGACCAAAATTGTGACCTTTGCCGACAAGACCGAGCACCAACTGTTCCTCGAGCCCGAGGGCGAGACGACCACCGAATTTTATCTCAACGGATTCTCGTCGTCGCTGCCCATGGATGTGCAGATACGCGCCTTGCAGACCATCCCGGCGTTGCGCGACGTGATGATATATCGCCCCGGCTATGCTATCGAATACGACTTCTTTGACCCCGTGCAATTGCATCACACCCTCGAAACCAAATTGGTCAAGAACTTGTACTTCGCCGGGCAAATCAACGGCACCACAGGTTACGAAGAAGCCGCCGGACAGGGCTTGATAGCCGGCGCGAATGCCGCGCTGAGAGTGCAGGGTAGGGAACCCATCGTGCTCGGGCGCGACACCGCATATATCGGTGTGCTCATCGATGACTTGGTCACCAAGGGCGTCGACGAGCCGTATCGTATGTTTACCTCGCGCGCCGAGTATCGCATCCTCTTGCGCCAGGACGATGCCGATATGCGCCTCACTCCTATCGCTTACGCAGCCGGTCTTGCCGATGAGCGCCGCATGGCTCTCGTTGAGGAGAAGCGCCGCCTCCGCGACGCAATCATCGCCCTTGCCGAGACCACGACAGTGCGTCCCGAGCAAGTGAATGACCTCCTCGCCGAGCGCGGTTCGTCACCCCTGCATCAAGGGATGAAACTGGTGACCGTCGTGGCTCGTCCGGGCATCAGTCTCGTCGACCTTGCGCCTTGCGTACCGGCTCTCGCCGATTGCCTCAACTCGCTGCCCGAGGAGCGCCGCGACGAAATCATACAAGCCGCCGAGATACTCATCAAATATGACGGCTATATCAAACGCGAGCAGTTGCAAGCCGCCAAGTTGCGTCGCCTTGAGGACCTACGCCTCCCCGCCGATATCGACTACAATGCCCTGCAATCGCTCAGCACCGAGGCGCGCCAAAAACTCATGCGCCACCGCCCGGCAACCATCGGAGCCGCCTCGCGCATCCCGGGCATTTCGCCCAGCGACGTCAATATTCTCCTGTTGTTACTCAATAGATAATTATTGTTCCACGTGAAACAATTAGATATTAATTTCGCTTAAATTCAATAACTTAACCTCAAAATCATAAAGATGGAATACATTAAATCTAAGATTCGCGACGTGGTGGACTTCCCCACCAAGGGTGTCATCTTCAAGGACCTCACTACTGCCTTCAAGGACCCCCGCGCGTTGCACATCATCGGTTGGGACTTGTCGCAACTGTACCGCGACAAGGGTGTCACCAAGGTGGTAGGCATCGAGTCTCGCGGCTTCATCGGCGGCTCGATCCTTGCCTTCGAATTGGGTGCCGGTTTCGTCCCCGCTCGCAAGCCCGGCAAGTTGCCCTCCGACACCGTTTCGGTTTCCTATGCCAAGGAATATGGCACTGACACCATCGAAATTCACCGCGACGCTATCACCGAGGACGACATCGTGGTAATTCACGACGATGTACTCGCCACAGGTGGCACCATGGCTGCCGCTTACAACCTCGTCAAGAGTTTCAACCCCAAGAAAATCTATATCAACTTCTTGATTGAGATTTCGGTCCTCGAGGGCCGCAAAAATCTGCCCGCTGATGCCGATGTGACCTCTCTCATCGTCTACTAAGTCGTGGCTACCGCCGACCTTAATGACTCGTTGAAGGAGAAAATCTCCTTCTTGCCCGAAACGCCCGGAGTATACACTTACTACGACCGTGACGGGCAAGTCATTTATATAGGTAAGGCTAAGAACCTGCGGCGTCGCGTCTCATCCTACTTCAATCGCACCCACGAGGTGCTACGCACCAACGTACTGGTGCGCAACATTGCCGACCTCTCTTACATCGTCGTCCCCACCGAGCAGGACGCTCTCAACCTCGAGAACTCCATGATTAAGGAGTTCAAGCCGCGCTACAATGTGCTCCTCAAGGACGACAAATCCTACCCGTGGATAGCCGTCACCGCCGAGATGTATCCGCGAGTTTTCATCACGCGCCAGCACATCAAGGACGGCACCAAATACTACGGTCCCTACACCAATACCCAGGTGGCTCGCACGGTGATTGACCTCGTGCGACAACTCTATCCCCTGCGCACCTGCCGCGTGCCCATCACCCCCGAGAGCATCGCGCGAGGCACTACGCGCCTGTGCTTGCAGTATCATATCAAGCGCTGCCGCGGATGCTGCCACGGGCTTATCTCGCGCGAGGAATACGCCTCCTACATCGACCATATCAAGCAAATCCTGCGCGGCGATACAGCGGCGCTGATGACATATCTGCGCGACGAAATGTCGCGCCTTGCCGCTGACTTGCGCTTTGAGGAAGCACAGCAACTCAAGGTCAAATATCGCTTGCTCGAGAACTATTGCTCGCACAGCGTTATCGTCTCGCAGACCATTGGCGACATCGACGTCTTCGGCATCGACGCCATCGAGGGCGATGCCGACGTGTACGTCAATTATATGCATGTGCGCCTGGGTGCCGTGGTGCGCTCGCTCACTCTGCGCTACAAGCGCTCGCTCGACGAGGCGGCTGCCGATATCCTTGCCTATGCCATTGCCGAGGTGCGCGAGTCGCTGGGCATTACCCCCGACGAGGTGGTGGTCGCCGAGCCCCCGGGCGTTGATATGCCCGATATTACCTTCACAATCCCTCGCCGCGGCGACAAGGCTCACCTGCTCGAGGTATCGCAGCAGAACGCTCGCCAGGCGCGCACCGACGACCTCAAATACATGGCGAAGCACAACCCCGCCGAGCGCGTTAACAAGACCCTCGAACGCCTCCGTGCCGACTTCCGACTCCCGGTTTTGCCCCACCATATCGAGTGCTTTGACAACTCTAACATCCAGGGTACCAACCCCGTAGCCTCGTGCGTAGTCTTCCGCGACGGCAAGCCTGCCAAGCGCGAATATCGCCACTTCAACATCAAGACTGTCGAGGGTCCCGACGATTTTGCCTCCATGCGCGAGGTCCTCACTCGTCGTTATTCGCGCTTAATGGCTGAGGGTCAGGAACTTCCGCAGCTCATCGTCGTCGATGGCGGCAAGGGGCAACTCAGCAGCGCCGTTGAGGCTTTGGACGGCTTGGGACTGCGCGGTGTCATCTCGGTAGTCGGCATCGCCAAGCGCCTCGAGGAGATTTACTTCCCCGGCGACTCGGTGCCGCTATACATTGACAAAAACAGCGAGTCGCTGCGCATCATTCAGCACCTGCGCGACGAGGCTCACCGCTTCGGCATCACGCACCACCGCGACCGCCGCAGCAACTCGGCGCTCACCAGCCGCCTCGACTCGGTGCGCGGCATCGGACCCCAATCTCGCAACCTCCTCCTGCAGAAATTCCACAGTCTGAGCCGCATCACAGCCGCCTCCGAGGCTGAACTCGCCGGCGTCGTCGGTCCCGCTCGTGCCAGACTCCTCTACGCCGCCCTCCACGACCCCGATGCAGAGTGAACATAATTAATGAAATAATCAGAGATTTTTGACACAGGTCTTTGATGCCCATTGATTTACGTAATATGAGGAGAGATGCGCAAGAAGGCAATGGGCGCTCGGGCACGGAGTTGCGATGCACCCCCGGCAAGTATCTCGGCACGGTGACTGAGGAAAAGGGGCTGTTGCCACCGCGCCATCGATACGTCGCCGTGGAGGACCACAACGGCGAGAACGACAGGACAAAGTAAGCCGGTCTTCACCTCGCTAATACTTATTTTTAACAATTATTCATACACGCTATTCTCCAATAATCAAGAAAAAACACCGCAACCCACTCTCTATAGACATCACCATATCTACCCCAATATAACCCCTCCATTGCTATATTTTGAGCGATTTCAGCACCTCAGTGGTGAAAAATGTACGACGTGGCACGTCGTACCTTTGCAAAAAAATTAAATTTTGTAAATTTGCTAC
>CALZTY010000034.1 GCA_945829225.1 uncultured Bacteroidales bacterium
TTATTGAGTATGATCGAATGATCCTTATTTGTAAAAGAATCTACAGTGTTATTTAGATTTTCTTCATTAGAATTAGTGTGAATTTCGTTAATACGGTCAAGTGAAAGTTTAACATCTTGCATGGAATATATAAATGACATCAATTGCTCAACCGGTGAGTTCAATTGTCCAATTACATATTGTACAGCCAACATCGCTCCTAAAGTCATATCACCCGATATGACAGCGGTCGCGGCAACTATGGTTATTACAAGATTCTTTAATTCGTTGATAAATACTCCTCCGGCTTCTTGAGTTTGCTGAAGTTTTAATGATCTCATTTGCACACCGAAAAGTTCGTATTGCACCGTTTCCCATTCTTGGCGACGTCTATTCTCACATTCTTGCAATTTAATTTCTTGCATATAGGAGACGAACTGGTAGGTCTTGTTGTTATTGGTCGATTGATGTTCAAACATCTCGTAATCCAAAACCTTGCGTCTTTTTAGAAACAAAGCAATCCACGTTGCATATAAAGCGCTTCCTGCAAGAAAAATAGCAAATATAGTAATATTATATATGAGTAGCACTATGCCAAAGACGAAAAAACCAATGATTGAAAATATAACGCTGAGAACTTGTGTTGTTAAAAATTGTTGAACACGGCTATGGTCTCCCATGCGTTGCATTATATCTCCAATCATCTTTTTGTCAAAAAAAGACATCGGTAACTTTAGCAACTTAGAAAAGAAATCGCTAATCAATGAGATGTTGATATGCATACCGATTCTTAGCAACAACCAACTTCGTATGAAATCAGTCGCAGTACGACCAATTACAATTATGGTTTGTCCTAATAGAATTAGCCAGATAATACCTATATCTTTGTCTCTAATGCCAACATCTACGATTGATTGTGTAAGGAATGGTAAAATAAGTTGCATCACGCAACCAAGCAATAACGTAATAACAACAATGGCTAATTGTCGTTGATATTTTCTTAAATATCCGAAAAGAAATCCGAATGAAATCTTACTTTCATTTTTATTTGAATTTAATACTTCAAAGTTATCACTCGGTTCAAAAAACATTGCTATGCCCTTAGGTTGACAGTCTGTTGATGACAACCAATGCTTCTCAAATTCTTCTCTTTTGTATTTTATTTTTCCTTTACCCGGGTCTGCTACATAGAAGTATTTACCATTTGATGACACTTTATAGAGTATCACAAAGTGATTTTGATCCCAATGAAGAATTGCAGGTAATGGGGCTTCAAGAAGTCTATCTACCGGTATATTCAATGCGACATTTTTAAGGCCCAATTTACTTGCGGCTTTTGATAGAGCAAGCATAGAGACGCCTTCTCGTGTTACAGTACACAATTCTTCTATTGTGTGTAACGTCACAGAAGCGCCCCAATGTTTACAAATCATAGCCAAGCATGCGATGCCACATTGCATCACATCGCGTTGTGCTATAAATTTAAAAGCCATCTCTTGTTACTTCAGGATTCCGGAGGTAGTTGTAGAGTAGATTTCCAGGTCATCACCGCGCTCTACTTTCTTACCGTAATTAAATGTATATGATACGGATACCATGATTGAGCGGTGATAATTAGGGCTAAAGGCATGTGTGATACGATCGTATCGCGTATAGTCTTCTATAACCTTATTAGACTCCCATGAAGAATTGAAGATGTTATTAGCGCTGGCATAGACGTTTAAATTCCCATTACCCCAGCCGCATGACAAACTGTAATATTGAGGGGTCTCTATACGTTTCCATGTATTGATTTCTTTTTGAGGTGAACGATAAGAACCGCTAACCCAGAAATTACCCTTGGTGTATTGTATCCAACCTTCAGCCGAGAAGAAATCGCCCTTCATATACATTTGTGCTCCATGATTTGACGTTGATGTGCCCCTAATGAAGCATTGTGCTGTCAAGGAATTGTTAAACAGGCGCAATGTAAATGAACCGCCATAAGTGACAGTGTTCTGGAATCCGGCATTCACATAACTGCGAAGCATCACATGGTCTGCATCTTCCATAGGCTCATAGATTGCCGAAATCGGGTCGGTAAAACGATTGAACATACAGTACGCAGCCATTGAGAAATTATTATTTGGCATCCATTGATACTGTAGCGCAACAGAATTATATCGATAGGTCTCCAATTCGGGGTTACCGGTGATTGCATCAATTTGATTCAGGATTTGTATGTTTGAGGCGCGACGACTTTGAGCAATAGTCCAATTGGAATACTCTGATGACAACATAATACTGTTGTGGTTGTTGATAGAGTAACCACCGATGATAAAATATCTCGGCAGCAGTTCATTTACATCACAACCATCAATGCTCGAGTGTTCGTATCCCAAGCCGGCATTGCCTTGGAACCAAAACCGACCTATTTGACCATTCGCACGGATATTGCCGCCAAAATTGCTTTGGCGTGTACGTACTGAAGCAGGCATTGTTCCGGTATACTCAAGATTGTTGCCACCGAAATTACCAAAGAGCGTACCTGTCAGCGACACGTTTCCTAATGATTTGAATAAAGAGAGAGCGCCTCCACAATTCCACACATCTTCCTCAACATCATTGATGATGTCACCCTCTGTTGTATTGAATAAATAATTGCGTTCATTCCTACTATACGATACCGTTGGCGATAATGTCAATGAATATTGATTGGGTAGGAAGAATTGATAATTACCATTCCATGTGGGAGAGAAATTTTTGTTATCGGTGTGAGTAATCTCGTTTTCACTTGGATAAATAGCCGGAGAGAATGTGGTGGCATTTACTTGATAGCAATCGGGATTTTTAATACTTGAGATACCGACAGAGTTGGAAATCACCTTGTTGTTGCCGTTATAGACAGCACGCATATTGGCATACACGCGGCGGTTTTGCCATAGGCTTTCTTCAATATTCTCATTACGATTGATATCCATGTCGTCGAATATATAGTTAGTGGAAGATGCCTCTCCGTAATGACGGCTCCGCTGATACGAATATCCGCCATTGAAATCGTAGGTCATCTGTCGATAGGTCAATTTAGAGCCGATCGAATAGTTACCCTTATTGTCAATGAAGGTCTGTTGAGCGCGTAGAGTCGTGTAACCACCATATTCATATTTGACCAATATGAAGTGAACCACATGACGAACGCCCTCAAATCGAGGGTCTTGAGGATAATCAATAACCTCAACTCTCTTGATATCCCCGGCGCGTATATTCATTATTTGCTCTTCGGTTGCAGGTAAATAATCCACATATACTGAAACCCCTTCACCTAAAATTGTTTTTATTGAGTTGTCCATCAAAGAGATTGAGAGAGTAGGGATTGATAGATTTCTCAACAGGGCATATCCGCCGTCTGAAATTTTCTTATCTTTATCGGTGGGAATGAATACAGCCTTGTTGTCTACAATATATTGGCGATTAGCTTCAACAACAATTTCGTTGAGCTCATTTACCGTGTCGGTACCGGGCGCATCTTCAATTGATAGGTTCAAATGTCCGATTGATGTCGGAGCAATCCATTCAAAAAGCCGGTTGTTTCGGACAAACGAAACGACAACTGTATCAACACTCAACCCGGCAGCAAAATAACTTGAATCGGTTAGTTCACGGGCTTGAGCAAGATAGGTTTTATTAATGTCGCATATATCAATTGCAAGACCGCTGACGCGCGTATTTGTATTCACGTCTTTAACCTCAATAGTAATATCGTTAGCAACAGATACAATGACAATGAGCATTGCTAATGATGATAGCATTAATCTTTTCATAATTAAGGATAGTTTTGTGATACATGTATGATATCGCAAATTTACACTTTATTATTAAAAGTGCAAAGCAAAAGCCCCCCTAAAAGTTAAATATTATTAATTGTGGGAAATTTTAATTATGCGCTGATTGGAGGAACCGCGGAATTGAAGGGACGTGTCTCGCTGCTCGAGAATGAATGGGCCATCTACTATGGTATCGATATACTCAAGTAGTTGCATAGCAATAGGCATATCTTGCAGTTGCTCAAAGGTAAAGCCTGTGTAAAGCCAGATGGTGTAGCCGAGCTCGCGTATCTTTTTCGCCAATGGGATTAGAGCCTCGGCTTGATAAATAGGGTCGCCTCCGGTGAGGGTGACATTAAAGTCTGATTGTGAGATAATGTTAATTAATTCGTCTACCGTCATATCCTTGCCCGCATAGAAATCCCAGGTTTGAGGATTATGGCAACCGGGGCACCGGTGCGCACATCCGGCTAAATAGATGGATGTGCGCAATCCGGGACCGTCAACGGCTGTTCCTTCGACTATGTCAATGACGCGAATGGGCATTATTTGTGGATCACACGGTCGTTTAGTTCGGCGAGTTTGGCATTGTTCCAGCGGTCGGTCGTACCGACGAGGTAGCCGGTGATGCGCTGCAGTTTGTCAATATTGTGAGAATGACACTTGGGGCACTCGGTGAGCACTGCTGAGGCATCTTCATATCCACAATCCATGCAGCGATTGCGGTTGTGGTTGACCGAGCAATAACCGATATTGTATTTGTCCATCAAATCAACGATGTTTGCAATCGCCTCGGGATTGTGAGTGGCATCACCATCAATTTCAACGTAGAAAATATGTCCGCCGCGTGTGAGTTCGTGGTAGGGTGCTTCGACTTCGGCTTTGTGACGAGGCGAGCACTTGTAATATACCGGCACGTGATTGGAGTTTGTGTAATAAATCTTATCGGTCACCCCGGGTATGATGCCAAATGACTTGCGGTCTTTGACAGTAAACTTACCCGAAAGTCCCTCGGCAGGTGTAGCGAGAATCGAGAAGTTGTGATTGTATCTCTCGCAGAACTCATTAGCGCGTGAGCGCATATGGGATACAATACGCAATCCGAGCTTCTGAGCCTCTGCATCCTCTCCGTGATGTTTGCCGACAAGAGCGACGAGGCACTCGGCAAGACCTATGAAGCCGATGCCAAGGGTACCCTGGTTGATTACGCTCTCGATAGTGTCGTTGGGACCGAGGACATCGGCGCCATTCCACAACTTGGACATCACCAAGGGAAATTGTTTGGCGAGGGCTGTCTTCTGGAAGTCAAAGCGATCACATAGTTGACGAGCGGCAATCTCGAGCACCTTGTCAAGTTCGCTGAAAAACTTGGCAATACGCTCCTCCTTGTCTTGAATACTCATGCACTCGATAGCGATGCGTACAATGTTGACGGTTGTGAAACTAAGGTTGCCACGACCGATAGAAGTTTTCTCGCCATAGCGATTTTCAAATACACGAGTGCGACAGCCCATTGTTGCAATTTCATAGAGGTAACGTTCAGGGTCATCAGCATTCCACTTTTCGTGTACATTAAATGTAGCATCGAGATTGACAAAATTGGGGAAGAAGCGACGTGCGGTTACCTTGCATGCCAGTTTATAAAGGTCGTAATTGGGGTCGCCGGGCAGATAACTTACGCCGCGTTTCTTTTTCCATATTTGTATAGGGAAGATAGCGGTTGCGCCATTACCGACACCTTCATAGGTGGAGTTGAGCAACTCACGGATTATACAACGACCTTCAGCCGAAGTATCAGTGCCATAATTGATGGAGCTGAAAACCACTTGATTGCCACCACGCGAGTGGATGGTGTTCATATTGTGGATAAATGCCTCCATAGCTTGATGCACACGGCTCACAGTGCGATTGGTTGCGTGAGCAAGCGCACGCTCTTTGCCTTTGAGTCCGTCGAGTGGCTTTACTTCGTAATCGGTCAATTTGATATCATACAAATCCGAAAAATCCTCGTCGTAGAGTTTCTCGAGGTTTTTGATTTCTTCGATGAAAGAGGACCGCACAAAGGGAGCAAGATAGAAGTCAAAAGCCGGAATTGCTTGACCGCCGTGCATTTCGTTTTGGGCGGTTTCCAGGGAAATACAGGCGATGACGCTGGCTGTCTCGATGCGCTTGGCAGGACGAGATTCTCCGTGACCGGCAATGAAGCCATGTTGAAGAATTCGGTCAAGTGGATGCTGAACACAAGTAAGGCTCTTGGTGGGGTAGTAGTCTTTGTCGTGGATGTGAATATAGCCTTGGCGAACGGCGTCACGCGCCTCTTGGCTGAGCAAATAGTCGTCAACGAAGGGTTTGGTAGTCTCAGAGGCGAACTTCATCATCATACCGGCAGGGGAGTCGGTATTCATGTTGGCATTCTCGCGAGTGATGTCATTGTTCTTGGCTTCGATAATCTCGCGGAACATATCGTGAGTTTTCGATTTACGAGCGATGCTGCGCTGGTCGCGGTAAGCGATATAACGCTTGGCGACCTCCTTGCGGGGGCTCTTCATTAATTCAAGTTCCACTTGGTCTTGAATCTGCTCGACAGTCATGCGCTCGGCGCCACGCGCACCGATGCGAGTGGTAATTTTATCAATCAAAGACTCGTCCTCACCCAATTCTGTGGTTAACATAGCCTTGCGAATAGCTGCCTTGATTTTCTCCTCATTGTAACCGACTACACGTCCGTCACGCTTCACTACTACTTGTATCATTGCTCCTTTGTCTCTTTGATATTAGGTTAAAAATTGCGACGACAAAGTAAGCAACAATTCTCCAAATTACCAAATATTTTTGCAAATAAAATTTTTATAATTTTCTAATTTGGATAACTTTTATATCATTGTAAAAATATAAACAATTGAATATGTGTGATTTATAAATATTTTTGGAAAACTTTGTGAAATTTCACTTTGACAAAATATTCTTTTCTTTCAGTAACACAAAGTCATATCCTCTCAAACCGGAAAAGTCGAGCGGCACGCTTTCATTGTAGTCATTGAGATACGTTCTCGGTCTATCTTCATACGAACTATTGACGATCGAGCGAGATATATCACAATACTTTGTTCGAATATCGGCAATATCCAACAGAGTGTGAAAAACAATATCATTCGATGCAATATTATTGTGTTGGTGCGCACGAGCGATGCTAAGAGTCTCGGGATGGACGAAATTGTACTCGTGAGATATCCACAACAAAAGCGGAACATGAATTTGGTGATAAGTAGGCACGGGAGATGAGTGCAAGAACCTATTGCGAGGGTCATCATAGATATCTTCGCCATGATCGCTGAGGTAGAGCATAGCCGAAGGGCAGTCAAGACTATCAAGCATATTGGCTATATCGTCGAGCATAGCATCGGTATATACGATGGTATTGTCATAGGCATTTATGAGCCGGTCGCGATTAGATTTTATAGCCTCATTTGAATTGTCAGGGGTAAAGGCGCGATATTCACCGGTATAACGGTCTAAATACTTAAAATGAGAGCCATAAGTGTGAAGCACTATGAACAATTTATTGGCGCTTGCGCTGCTGATATAATTATTCATCATGTCAATCAATTCTTGGTCATAATGGGCATGACCATCATCGCGAAGGAAACGCACCGTCTGCGCCTCGGAGGCAAAGTAATCGATAAATGAGCGATTACGAGCTTGGTTCGAGAAGAAAGCGGTGCCGTAACCGACCTGATTGAAAGCGGTGATAACACTTTTCACCTCATAAATTGAGTCGCCGAAAGTCTCAGTTGTTACCGGTGCAAGCAATAGAGGAACGCTCTTGTGAGTGGTGTTACTTTGGCTCAGAGCCTTGTCAAAGAAGACAATATCCGAGCGTCGGCTCAACAAAGGATTAGTGGCTCGTTCATATCCACCCAACTGCCAATTGTCGGCTCGAGAGGTCTCACCAATGACCAAAACATAGACCTCGCGGAGGCTATCCGGATGCTCACAGATGGCATCAAAATCAAAGTCGGCAGAAGTGGCATAGTAACGAGATGTGTCAATTGTACGGGATATTGCCGTCACCGTATTGTTCATCACGTTGAACGGAAATATGTGCCTGAACACATTGAAACGGGGGATGAAAATATAAGCCGCAACAATAAGCCCAACAGAAGCCATTAAGAGCAATTTACTTATGCGGCGAGCATAGGAGACAGACACAGGTCCGGCTTCTTGTCTCATAAAGGCACTAATAATGCCCCATACCAATGGAACAAGGTAAAGCAGAATCACAGTGGCGAGAGCTACCAAGAGATTGCCCAATAACTCGGTTGCTTCAGCGACATTAGTGGTGACCAAATTAAGGAACATATCCACGGCGATTATAGACTCTCCATATAGATATAGGAGGACGACTTGAAAACCGGCATAAAATAAGAAGGGCAACATAAAGAAAACGGTACGCCCGACTTTTGGCGAGAGACTTGTGAGCCATAGATATATGCTAAACGGTGCTACGACATTAGTAATCTTGACCAACCAATTGCTATAATCAGTGATATCAAGAATCACATTAGGCACGACAAGTGCTGCGGGCATGAGCCACAGCAACACCTCAGGTGAGAATAATTGTTTCAGTTTAGAAAGCCTCATTCAGATTAAAGATAATGCCCGATTGCCCCTTGCCGAAACCAAAGTCAACACGGACGTTCATACGTTGTTTAAATTGCCAGCGGTAGCCGATACCCCAATTGGGTAGCCAACCCGAATTATTTGTCTCGTAGTATTTGCTTACGAAGCGATTGAATAAAGAAGCAACACCGCCCCACACAACGACGCCATTGCGCCGCCACACATGCTGGCGGAGTTCGACACACAAGTCTATCTCGTTCTTAGCTCGATATCGCCCCTCGAAATAACCACGCATATCATAACTACCACCGATATAAGGCATCATGCCCCACGGAGTATCACCCCAAGTGACCTTGCCGTGCAAGCGAGATGCCAATGTAGCACCTTTCCACAAAGTTTGATAATTGGCTACAGTAAATTCGTTGACGGCATAATGCCCGGTCGCGTGGCTCGCACGAGATATATTGAATAATTGGTCGACACGCACCAACCATCCATGCATCGGCTCGGTAGAACTATCGCGAGTGTCCAGTCGAGCAGTAACACCAGCTCCGTAACTCATCATAATACTTGGCAAGCCCTCCCATAATTCGGGCTTTTCATAGTCGCGAGCATTGACATAATCCATTGCCACCATAGGACCGGCATAAATGTGCTTGCCTATACGCCAACCGAAGTCTGCTCTCACTTTATATGCAAGATACTTGTAATCTGACTCGTTGTCGTCATTCTTGCATTGCGACATTCCTACGCCCCAGAACTTCGTCTCGATGGACGAAAAAGCGACAGAGTAATTGATGCGATACTTATCAGCCGGGGCTATATGCTCACCACTGAGTTTCAGCTCGAAATGTGCGGCTGTTGTAGCGTCAAATTTTATAGATATATTTGATGGTGGAAGCAAATTGTCTGTTGGATTTGTTGAATACAATCCGGCAACGACGAGCCCAAGTCCAAATTTAGAGTCGGAAGAGTAGTGAGGACCGCCGATAAAACTAAAATTAGGGCGTGACGTAATTTCGGTCTTGTTTGTTTCATTGAAGTAATTAATAACTCGCTGAATCAAGCCCGGTTTAGATTGATTGATACTATCTTGCACTTGTGACTCTTGTCCATAGCACACGATATTAGTGGATGCAATCAATATAGATAATATGAATAGTGTGTGTCTCATTTTTGAAAATCTTTGCAAATGTACAAAAAAAAGTCGTACCTTTGTTGTACAAAAGGAAAAAAATGCTCAATACAGATAAGAAAGTATGCCGAAAGTGCTCACAGTTACTCAGTGCCTATGGTGTTGAGTATGCCATAGTATCACCGGGTACACGCAATGCGCCGATGATATATGCATTGAAACAAAATACTGATATCAAGGTGTATAGCGTTGTTGATGAGCGTTCAGCCGCTTTTATTGCATTGGGCATAGCGACGATGCAGTGCCGCCCGGTGGCATTGGTGTGTACCTCGGGTACGGCTGCGCTTAATTATGCTCCCGCCATAGCTGAGGCTTATTATCGTAACGCCCCATTAGTGGTGATTACAGCCGACCGTCCTTCAGAGATGATTGACAAGCAACGCACTCAAACTATCCGTCAACAGGGTATTTACGCAAATTTTATTCGTTATTCTTGCAATATCAACGAGGTCTCGGATTGTAGCGATGTGGATTCCTGCTTGAAAGATTGCATGACAAAATTGTCAGGTCCTATCCATATAAATCTACGACTACAAGAGCCTTTAGGCAATGTTATTGAGGTTGAAGATTCAAAGATTGACAAGGTGATATTAGTTAAAGAGCAGCTTGACATCCTTCCACGTAGATTGCAGATACTGAGTGAAATATTATCTACGAAGAAAGTCTTAGTATTAGTAGGACACGAAATGTCATCAAGCACCGGACGTCGTGAGCCATATTTAAGTAATGCTATAACTTCACGTAGTAATATTGCTGTTCTTGCCGACGTTACCTCCGGTTTACACTCTGAAAATGTGATGGGTAATATTGGTATGACATTCAAGTCGATGTGCCACAAAATTATCAATGAATTAAAGCCCGACTACGTAATCACTTGTGGAGGCTCAATTGTTGACCAATCTTCCATCGAGATACTCAAGAAAGTACCCGGGCTAAAGCATATCAGTGTCAATGCCGAGGGAGTGGAATATGACACGTTCGGATGTCTGGAAAAGACAATTCAATCAGACTATGTCGCTCTATTTGAGATGGTTGTGCCATTACTTAAAGACGAGGAAAATCGCAGTAATCTCCACGACGAATGGACATCGGCATCAAGACATACTTATAACTGTGCATTGACAATCTCTAATGATGCGCGATGGTCGCAGATGAAAGCAACGCGATACATTCTCGACCGGTCAGATGACATCAATCTTCAATTGGGCAACGGCATGACAGTGCGATATGCCCAATTCTTTGAGAACAAATGTAATACCGTGATGGGCAATCGTGGCGTCAGTGGTATCGACGGCAGCATTTCCACTGCTATCGGGACGGCAATTGCTGACAAAGAACGCACTACTTTGCTTTTGATAGGCGACATGGGCTTCCAATATGACATGGGTGCCTTGGCATGCAATTTCATCCCGGACAACCTAAAAATCGTAGTAATGAATAATGCCGGAGGAGGCATTTTCCGCCTGATTAGCAATACGCGCAATTTGCCCATCATGGAGCAATGCTTGGCTTCTATAACTAACGTGCCTGTACAACAACTTGCCGAGGCTTATGGCTTTAGTTATTATAAAGCCGAAAATTATGCAGATCTCGAGCTTAATTATCCGGTTTTTATAAAAACCAAGCAAAAGGCAATACTTGAATTAACACTTCAATCCGAAATCGATAACAAAATATTTAACAACTATATAAGTATAATCAATGGAAACAAGAATTTGGACAAAAATTAAAGAATATGAAGATATACTCTTTGAGTATTATCAAGGCATAGCAAAGATAAGCATTAATCGCCCCAAGGTCTATAATGCATTCCGACCTAAGACCAACTTCGAGATGCTCGATGCATTCAACTATTGCAAGAACTCGAGCGATGTAAAAGTGGTGGTTCTCACTGGAGTAGGGGATAAAGCATTTTGCTCGGGAGGAGACCAAAACTACAAATCACGCGGCGGTTATGTCGATAGCGACGGTACACCTCGACTCAATGTTTTGGAGCTTCATAAAACCATTCAGTCGCTCACCAAGCCTGTAATCGCTATGGTAAACGGTTATGCAATTGGTGGTGGTAATGTTTTGCAAGTGATTTGCGACCTCACTATAGCCTCGGAAAACGCCATCTTCGGTCAAACAGGACCGAAAGTCGGTAGCTTTGATGCCGGATTTGGCTCGTCATACTTGGCTCGTTGCGTCGGTCAGAAAAAAGCACGTGAAATATGGTACCTGTGTCGCCAATACACGGCACAAGAGGCTCTCGAAATGGGTATGATTAATAAAGTCGTGCCATTTGAGCGGCTTGAAGACGAGGTTGTCGAGTGGTGTCAAACGATTATGAAGCGTAGTCCCTTCGCGATTCGCATGATTAAGCGTGCATTGAATGCCGAGCTGAATGGGCAACATGGATTGATGGAATTTGCCGGTGATGCCACATTGATGTATTATTTGATGGACGAAGCACAAGAAGGCAAAAATGCGTTCCTTGAGAAGCGTGACCCCGATTTTGACAAGTTCCCTCAATTCCCCGGATAAAAGATGACTGCCGAGTGGGCATCATATCGTTTGGACTTCAAATTTGAGGCGCGAACATCTCGCGAGAGTATGCGTCACAAAGACACATACTTTGTGCGCATACCTCGGCAGGATGGAAGTGGATATGGATATGGCGAATGTGCTCTTTTCAAGGGGCTTAGCTCTGACGATTGCCCTGATTATGAGGCACAATTGAGCGCCGCATGTGCCAATCCGACGGAGCCATCGGCATATAGCTCTATTCGCTTCGGTATAGAGACTGCATTAATTAATGCAGGATATTCAACTTTGCCTTCGACGGCATTTATGCGAGGCGAAGAGGGCATCCCTATCAATGGCTTGGTGTGGATGGGCGATAAGGAACTTATGCGTAAGCGCATTGATGAAAAGCTTGCCGATGGTTTCGATGTAATCAAATTGAAAATTGGAGGTATTGATTTCGAAAGCGAACTTCAATTGCTTGCCTATATACGCAGCCGTTACTCGTCTAATACTTTGCAATTGCGCCTTGATGCAAATGGCAGTTTCACTCCCGAAAATGCAATGGCTAAACTTGAGCTACTCAGTAGCTATGATATCCATTCAATCGAGCAACCTATAAAAGCCGGGCAAGCCGAGGATATGCATCGTTTGTGCAGACTTAGCCCAATCCCAATTGCTCTTGATGAAGAACTGATAGGGACACCCACAGATGCCAAAATCTCGCTCATACTTGATTACATCAAACCCCAATATGTAATACTGAAGCCTGCGCTCTGCGGTGGCTTGTCGGGAGCAACCCTGTGGGCTGACGAAGCCGAGCGCCGCAATATCGGATGGTGGGCAACGTCGGCGCTCGAGAGCAATGTGGGATTGCAAGCAATCTCCCGTTGGACCTCCATGCGTGGTGTTACATTACCTCAAGGTCTCGGTACCGGACAACTATATTATAATAATGTGATATCAGGTCTATATCTCCGGGGACAATTGCTTTTTAATAATCCGGATATTGACTTTGAAATACCCCAATTGATATGGCATCGCTAAAAGACTTTCTTGCAGAATGGCATTCGCCTGACGATTACATTGTTGCCCATACCAGCGGCTCAACAGGGCAACCTAAAGAGATACATCTTCTCAAAGAAGATATGAGTCGCTCGGCGAGAGCCACAAATAAATACTTTGGTATTAATAGCACCTCTGTCTTGGGCATTCCATTATCAATGGATTACATAGCCGGCAAGATGATGGCGGTGAGAGCAATTGAAGCATCTTGCCGATTGATAGAGCTGCCTGTAGCTAATCAATTTGAAATTAATGAGCATGTCGACTTGCTTAGCGTTGTGCCATCTCAAGCGGCATGCCTATTGAAATGTCCTATATATATAAATAATGTGGGTGCATTGTTGTTGGGAGGAGCATCGGTAGATAAATGCTTGGAAACAGATATAATAAATGCCAACATACCGGCTTGGATAGGCTACGGTATGACTGAGACATGTAGCCATGTGGCATTACGGCATATCTCTCAAGGGAATAGCACCTACCATGCAATGCAAGAAGTCACATTCTCCACAGATGACCGCTCGTGCTTGGTCATTGAAAGTGAGGTGTTCTCGTGGAAGCGTTTGGCGACTAATGATGTAGTCAACTTGATAGACAGTAAGTCTTTTGAGTGGGTGGGGCGAGCCGACAATGTGATTAACAGTGGAGGTATCAAGGTGTATCCCGAGCAAATAGAAGCCTACATAAAAGAGAACACCCACTTACCTCCTTTCTACATTACATCAGCGCCTTCGACAAAGTGGGGTAATATAGTAGCAATAGTGGTACAAGGACCTCAATGCCTTCAGCATGAGATTGAGAGGACGTTGTATATTTTGGAATGGCAACGCGGCACAAAGCCTGTAGTCATCAAGATGATAGACGAGCTCCCTCGCACATCCAATGGCAAGATACGCCGACTAACGATCAGCCAAATTTGCTAATCTTGCGCAATTGAGGCTCGTTGATGATGCGGATACGACGTCCATCAACACCAATCAGTTTCTCATTTACGAATGTCGATAGAGTGCGAATGGCATTTGCCGTGGTCATATTCGAGAGGTTTGCCAGGTCCTCACGCGCCATATAAATCTTGAGTGTAGATTCATCGTCCTCATACCCATAGTTGTCGCGCAACACCATAAGCGCCTCGGCAAGGCGTCCACGAATATGTTTCTGAGTGAGATTAACTATTCTCGTATCCGAGCCACCAAGATTGCGTGATAATTCCTTGATAAAGAACCATGCCAATTCACGGTTGTTATCTATCATTTCGCGTACCAACGACAATGGCAGAGCGCCGAGCGTTGATGGCTCAAATGCTCCGGCACTTGACACGTAAGGTTCATTGGCAAAATATGCTCTATAGCCAAAGTATTGTACGGGGCGGATAAGACGCAAAATCTGCACACGACCACCTACGCCTTCCTTGAATTTCTTGACCTTGCCCTTGAGCAAGCACCATAGATATTCAGGTTCGTCGCCCTCAGCGTAGATAAATTGATTCTTCTTGAACGTCTGTATCGTGAAGTTATCAATTATCTGACGCTTCTCCTGTGCATTAAGGATAGACCAAATGTCTGCCATATCCTCGTTTACTACTTTTTCTATTGCAGATTTAATCATTATCTAAGACCTGAGCTTATGTTATAGAACATCATTTCAAAACACAAAGTTAGAATATTATTACAAAATAACAAAATATTTTTGCAAAAAATCATTGAATTGCCCGAATTTTTATCAATTTTCCCCAAAATCCATCAATAATCCGATTTGTAAAAATTTTGTAAAGAAATCATTGATAGAGACTTGTCTGTTAGCAAAAAAAGTCGTACCTTTGCGGTGCTTTTTAGCATCCCCCGTGTGATGGGAAATTAAGAAGCGTCTTAATTTTGAGTAACACATTAATTTTTAAGCAAATGAAAACATTCGCCCTCGCCGCTCAGCCCCGTACTGAGTTAGGCAAAAAAGCAACCAAAGCGTTGCGTGCACAGAACTTGATTCCTGTGGTATTGAATTGTGGTCAAAACGCCACCAACCTTACAGTTTCTGTTGATGCTGTTCGTAAACTCGTTTATACTCCTGATATCTTCGCCATTGAGCTCGATATCAATGGTGACAAGCGCATGGCTGTCCTCAAGGATATCCAGTTCCACCCCGTTAAGGACGACATCCTCCACATCGACTTGCTCGAGGTTAACGAAACCAAGCCCGTGGTTGTTGAGGTGCCCGTGAAACTCGAAGGTCACGCCGAAGGTGTTAAAGCCGGTGGTAAGCTCAGCCTCTCGATGAAGAAGCTCAAAGTGAAAGCTATCTACACCAACATCCCCGAGCGTCTCGTTATCAACGTTGACAACCTCGGCTTGGGCAAGACTCTCGCTGTCGGTGACCTCCACTTTGACAACCTTGAGTTGATGAATGCCAAGAACGCTGTCGTTTGCGCTGTTCAGCTGACTCGCGCCGCTCGTGGTGCTGCTGCCGCCGCCGCTGCCGCCGCTAAGTAAGAAGCGTCCTGACGAATGAAGCAACTTATTGTTGGGTTAGGTAATATCGGCGATGAATACGCCAATACTCGACACAACATCGGATTTATGATATTGGACGCCTTTGCCGAGGCGTCCAATATTTCTTTTTCGACCGAGCGTTATGGCGACGTAGCTCACGCTCGACTCAAGAACCAACAACTCGTCTTGCTCAAACCATCTACTTACATGAATTTGAGCGGCTCAGCGGTGAGGTATTGGATGCAAAAAGAAAATATTCCTGTCGAAAATGTATTGGTCCTCGTTGACGATATTTCTCTTCCATTCGGCGCGATACGCCTTAAGACACGAGGCAGCGATGCCGGTCACAATGGTCTTAAAGACATCGCACGTCAGATTGGTACCGAAGCATATGCCCGATTGAAATTTGGCATCGGCAATGACTTCGCTCGCGGTTGCCAAGTCGACTATGTGCTGGGCAACTTCACGCCTGAGCAACGTGTCGCCCTTCCCGAGAGGCTCAAAGTAGCTGCTGATTGCATCGCTGAGTTTGTCCTCGCCGGTCCCGGCTCGGCTATGTGTAAATTTAATAATAAATAATTTGTGGCAAGTTCTGAGGTTAGAATTGATAAATGGCTTTGGGCTATGCGCATCTTCAAGACGCGCACCATCGCTACCGAAGCCTGCAAAAAAGGTCGTATTACACTTGGTGATGACCCCAATCCGGTCAAGCCGGCTCGCATGATTCATGTGGGCGACATCATCCATGTACGCAAGCCGCCGGTGACTTACTCATTCCGCGCTAAAGCATTGACCGAGAATCGACTCGGGGCTAAATTAGTCCCCGATTATGTTGAAAATATCACCCCTCAAGACCAATACGATTTGCTCGATGTTGTTAAGATCTCGGGCTTCATTGACCGTCGAAAAGGTCTCGGTCGTCCCACTAAACGCGAGGGTAGGGAACTTGCTCGTTTTACCGACTCATACGCCAGCAGCGATGGCTGGGATTTTGATTTTGACGACCTTAACGATGATGAATTATGAGGTTTGACGAACTCGACTTAGAATATGACGTTTTGGATGCTCTCGATGCAATGCAATTTGTCGAGTGCACCCCGATTCAGGAGCAAGCAATTAATGTCGTCCTCGATGGCGACGACCTCATCGCTTGCGCCCAAACAGGTACCGGCAAGACCGCTGCCTATTTGCTGCCTATCATAAATAATCTCGCTCGCGAAAACGATGCACCTCGAGATGCAATTCGTTGTGTCGTAATGGTTCCTACTCACGAGCTTGCTCAACAAATAGACCGTCAACTCGAGGGCTTCTCTTACTACCTGCCTATCAGCAGTGTCGCTATTCACGGCGGTACTGATGGCAAGGACTTCGCACGTCAGCAACGTGGACTCAAGATGGGAGCCGATATTGTTATCGCTACTCCCGGTCGACTACTTGCCCATATGAAAATGGGCTATGTCAACCTCTCTCAAGTCAGCGTATTCGTACTTGACGAGGCTGACCGTATGCTCGATATGGGCTTCTATGATGATATCTTCCAAATTGCGTCAAAGTTGCCCCGCGATCGTCAAACGCTGATGTTTTCAGCAACCATGCCTACCAAGATTCAGCAACTTGCAAAGACTATTATGCACGACCCCGTAGAGGTCAAAATTGCTGTCTCCAAGCCTACTGAGAAAATCGACCAGTCTAAGGTGGTTTGCTACGAAAACCAGAAAACGCCTATCCTCAAGTTTCTCTTCAAGCATACTTTCTCCAAGCGAGTTATAGTCTTCGCTTCAAGTAAGCTGAAAGTGAAGGACCTGAACCGAGAATTGCGTGCCGCCGGTTGGAAAACAGGTGAGATGCACAGCGACCTCGACCAACCCGCTCGCGAAAAAGTTATGAATGATTTTCGTGCCGGTCGTATCGATATCCTTGTCGCTACCGACATCGTCGCCCGTGGCATCGACATCGATGATATTGCAATGGTAGTAAACTATGACGTCCCTCACGAAGCCGAGGATTACGTTCACCGCATTGGTCGTACTGCTCGTGCCAACAATGATGGCAAAGCCGTGACATTCGTAAGTGAGCGCGACCGTCGCAAGTTCAAGTATATTGAGAATTTCCTCGGTTATGTCGTGCGCTCCGAAGATATTCCCGCCGACTTCGGCAAGCTTCCTTCATACGACAGCATTGAGCATGACGATGATAAGCCTAAACGCAATAGCAAGAACAATCATGGACGTAGAGACCGTCCGCGCCGCAATCAGCGTACAAATGATAAGCCCTCTGCAAATCAATCCGTTGATAACGAGGAAAATAAAAAGTCACAAAAACAACGTAAAAGGTGGCATCATCGACCCAAAATCAAGGGAGATAAAGGCTCTGAGTAAGTTCCCCTCCATGCCTCTTTTACTTTTTTTGATTATTTAATGATTTTTCATCCCCTTTTTTCACGATTATTAATAGCAAAATTTGTAAATTTGCACTGATAACCCGAAATAACAAATCTGAAATACAGAATACACTAAATACTATTCATAACTAATTAACAACATGAAAAGAGTTTACACGTTTGGCGACGGCAAAGCCGAGGGTAGAGCAGATATGCGAAACCTCCTCGGTGGCAAAGGCGCCAACCTCGCCGAGATGAATCTCCTCGGCATGCCGGTTCCTCCCGGCTTCACCATCACCACTGAAGTCTGCACCGAGTACACACAGAATGGCAAGGATGAAGTCGTTAAACTTCTCAACGACGACGTTAAACAAGCCATCAAGCACATCGAAACCCTCACAGGTAAAGAATTTGACAACCCCGCAAATCCTCTCCTCGTTTCGGTTCGCTCAGGCGCTCGCGCTTCTATGCCCGGTATGATGGATACTGTCCTCAACCTCGGCATGAATGACGCTACTGTTGAAGCTCTCGCTGCCAAGAGCGGCAACCCTCGCTTCGCTTGGGATAGCTACCGCCGCTTCGTTCAGATGTATGGCGACGTTGTTCTCGGCATGAAACCCAAGAGCAAGACCGACATCGATCCCTTCGAGGAAATTATGGACAAGGTAAAAGAGCAAAAGGGCATCAAGCTCGATACCGAACTCACCGTCGACGACCTCAAGAGCCTCGTTAAGCTCTTCAAGGGCGCTGTTAAAGAATACACCGGCAAGGACTTCCCCGACAGCGCTTGGGAACAACTCTGGGGTGGTATCTGCGCAGTATTTGACTCTTGGATGAACGAGCGCGCTATCATCTATCGTCGTATGAACCAAATCCCCGAAGAGTGGGGTACCGCTGTCAATGTACAGGCAATGGTATACGGCAATATGGGCGACAACTCTGCAACAGGTGTCGCTTTCTCGCGTGACGCTGCTACCGGTGAGAATATCTTCAACGGTGAATACCTCATCAACGCTCAAGGTGAGGATGTCGTTGCCGGTATCCGCACTCCTCAACAAATTACTACCGAAGGCTCACGTCGCTGGGCTGCCCTCCAGGGCATCAGCGAGGAAGAACGCGCTGCCAAGTATCCCTCACTCGAGGAATCTATGCCCAACTGCGCCAAGGAACTCTTCGCTATCGCTGACAAGCTCGAAGAGCACTATCGCGATATGCAAGATATGGAGTTCACCATTCAAGACGGCAAGCTCTGGATGCTCCAGACCCGTAATGGCAAGCGCACCGGCGCCGCTATGGTGAAAATCGCCATGGATCTTCTCCGCGACAATAAGATCGATGAGAAGACCGCACTCCTCCGCATGGAGCCTCAGAAACTCGACGAACTTCTCCACCCCGTATTCGACAAGTCCGCTCTCAAGCGTGCCAAAGTCGTTGCCAAGGGTCTGCCCGCTTCTCCCGGTGCTGCTGCCGGTCAGGTAGTATTCTCTGCCGACGAAGCCGAAGCTTGGGCTGAAAAGAAGCACAAAGTGGTTCTCGTTCGTATCGAGACTTCTCCCGAAGATCTCCGCGGTATGGCTGTCGCTCAAGGCATCCTCACAATGCGTGGCGGTATGACATCTCACGCTGCCGTTGTGGCTCGTGGTATGGGCAAGTGCTGCGTTTCCGGTGCCGGCGAAATCCTGGTCGACTACAAGGCTAAGACCGTCGAAATGGGTGGCAAAGTCTACAACGAAGGTGACTGGATTTCTCTCAATGGCTCAACCGGCGAAGTATACGACGGTCAAGTACCCACTACCGAGCCCGAGCTCGGTGGCGACTTCGGCGCTATCATGAACCTCGCCGCTAAGTTCACCAAGACTCTCGTCCGCACCAATGCCGATACTCCTCGCGACGCTCGTCAAGCACGTGCATTCGGTGCTCAAGGTATCGGCCTGTGCCGCACCGAGCACATGTTCTTCGAGGGCGACCGCATCAAGGCAGTTCGCGAGATGATTCTCGCTTCCGACGAAGAAGGTCGTCGTGTAGCTCTCGCCAAGCTCCTCCCCATGCAGCGTGGCGACTTCGAGGGCATCTTCGAAGCCATGGACGGTTTCGGCGTTACAATCCGTCTCCTCGATCCCCCATTGCACGAATTCGTTCCTCATCAGACCGCAACTCAGAAGGAACTTGCCGAAGAAATGGGTATCTCACTCGCCGAAGTTAAGGCTAAAGTGGATTCACTCGAGGAATTCAACCCCATGCTCGGTCACCGCGGTTGCCGCCTCGGTATTACATATCCCGAGATCACCGAGATGCAGACTCGCGCTATCATCGAAGCCGCTCTCGCCGTTAAGGACCGTGGCATCGACGTTCATCCCGAAATCATGATTCCTCTCGTTGGTTCTCTCAAGGAAATCCAACACCAAGCCAACGTCATCAACGAGACTGCCGCCAAGGTATTCGAGGAACAAGGCCGCTCACTGCCCTACCTCGTAGGTACAATGATCGAGGTGCCTCGTGCTGCCCTTACCGCTGACCAAATCGCCGGTGTTGCCGAATTCTTCTCATTCGGAACCAACGACCTCACTCAGATGACATTCGGCTTCTCACGTGATGACGCTCCCAAGTTCCTCAAATACTACAAGGAACACGGCATCATCAAGGTTGACCCCTTCGAAGTCCTCGACCAAGAAGGCGTAGGTCAACTCGTCGAAATGGGTGTCAAGAAAGGCCGTGCTACACGTCCCGAACTCAAAGTCGGCATCTGTGGCGAGCACGGTGGTGAGCCCTCATCTGTCAAGTTCTGCGCCAAGTTAGGCATGAACTACGTCAGCTGCTCACCCTTCCGAGTGCCCATCGCCAGAGTAGCTGCGGCGCAAGCAAGCGTAGAGGAA
>CALZTY010000035.1 GCA_945829225.1 uncultured Bacteroidales bacterium
ATAACTTACCTTTGCATTACGATAAATGTATCCGATAGAAAAAGCAGATGTTAATGAGCAACGAAATATTATCCTTTACCGACGATGAGAGGTCGCGCTTGAGCACCTCTTCGCCGGCTCTTGTGAAGGCGCTCAGGTCATCGCTTGAACGTGATGACCTCAATCGCATCAAGACTCAACTACGCAATGCCGCAGAGGGTGGGTTCTGTCACCGCGACCGCTTTGGCTTCAACCCCATCAACCGTAGCATAGGCACGGCGCTTGACCTTTGTGAGCAAATTAGCCCCGACCGCAATATGGTCATCGCTTCCCTCCTGTTCAATCCTTGTAGACATGGCTTCATGACCGACGAGCAAATCCGCAAAGAATGGGGCGAGGATATCCAGCACCTCATCAGCGGACTTGTCAAGGTGTCCTCGCTATACGCAAAGTCTGCCTCGGTTCAAAGCGAAAATTTCCGCAATCTGCTTCTAACATTCGCCGAGGACATTCGCGTAATCATCATTATGATTATCGATCGCATGTCCCTACTAACCGCAATTAATCACCATCCTAATCAGCAATTGGTTGCCGAAGTAGCGATGGAAGCCAACTATCTCTACGCTCCTTTGGCACACCGCCTGGGTCTTTATAAAGTCAAGAGCGCTATCGAGGATATGTCGCTCAAATATACTCAGCGTGATATCTACACTCGTATCGCTCATAAACTCAACCAAACCAAAGCGTCGCGCGAGGCGTATATCGCCGACTTTATTGCCCCGGTTAAGAAAAAACTCGAAGAAGCCGGTCTCAAATTTGAAATTAAGGGCCGCACCAAGTCTATTTATTCCATCTGGAATAAAATGAAAAAGCAAAAGAATGACGTAGAGGGTATTTATGACCTCTTTGCCATTCGCATCGTGCTCGACTCCGAGGGCGTAAAGGAAAAGAGCGATTGCTGGCTCGCATATTCGCTTATCACCGATATGTTCTGTCCCAACCCTTCGCGTATGAAGGATTGGATAAGCATCCCTAAGAGCAACGGCTATGAGTCACTCCATATCACCGTTTATGGTCCCGCTGATCGTTGGGTTGAAGTACAAATACGCACACGCCGTATGGACCTCGTTGCTGAGAAAGGTCTCGCTGCACACTGGAAATACAAGGGCATCAAGAGCGAAAACAACCTCGACGCGTGGATGAATAACGTCCGCGATATTCTTGAAACAGCCGATTCCGGACCCCTGGAGTTAGTAAAGAATATGCGCATGGACGTCTACGACAAGGAAGTCTTTGTCTTTACTCCACGTGGCGACCTATACCGCTTGCCCCTCGGCGCTTCGCTCTTGGATTTCGCCTTCAATATCCACACTAATATCGGCTGTCACTGCTGTGGTGGCAAGGTGAATGGCAAAAACCAAAAAATTAACTACAAACTTAACAGTGGCGACACTGTCGAGATAATCACCTCGCAATCACAACAGCCAAAGGCTGATTGGCTCAACCATGTGGTGACTTCCAAGGCGCGTAACAAAATTCGTGTAGCCCTCAAGGAAATCGAGAGCCGTGCCGGCGATCTCGGTAAGGAGCTTCTGCAGCGCCGTTGCAAAAATCGCAAGGTAGAGATTGACGATGGTAGCATCTCCAAGTTAGCCAAGCGCTTTAGTTACAAGAATATTACCGATTTCTATAGCGCCATCTCGCAAGACAAGTTGGATGTCAATGACGTCATTGAGGCATTTCTCGAGATGGAGCGCAAGGCTCGTGAGGAGACTGTGCGCGTATCTGCCGACACATATGTCATGCAACCCACCGAGGACGATACCACCCAATCTGCCGGCGATGTCGTCGTTATAGGCGAAGGCATCAAGGGCATCAATTATCGTCTCGCCAAGTGTTGCAATCCTATCTATGGCGACAAGGTATTCGGTTTTATCTCTGCCGAGGGTGTTATCAAAATTCACCGCACCGACTGCCCAAATGCCCAAAACATACGTCAAAAGTATCCATATCGCCTAATCAACACGCGATGGAGTGGAAAAATCGGCGCTTTCTTTGGCGTCACACTCCGTATTGTAGGGCGTGATGACATCGGCATCGTCACCAACATAACATCCATTATTAATAAGGAGAAGGATACCACTCTACGCAACATCTCTATCGAGAGCGATAACGGCATCTTCCAAGGCTTCGTTGTCGTGGGTGTTAGCGACCAAAATACAGTCAATCGCTTGATTAAAAAGTTACAAACAGTCAAAGGAGTAAAAGATGTACAACGCAGTTAAATTCACAGCATGTGCTCTTGCTTGCCTTTTTATGGCAAGTTGCAGTGGCAACAATCAACGTGCCGAGGAGGCTCAATCTTTGCTTAACGAGGCTCAATATCTTGTCGAGGGTAGGGACTACACCGGGGCTATCGCTATGCTCGACTCGCTGGACACAGCCTTTCGCGATTGCGTGGATCTACGCCGGCAAGGTACATTGATACGTATTCAAGCGCTTATCGCTTTAACCGAAGACTCGATCGCAGCCGATGAGCAACGTCGCCCTGACTTGCAACACTGCCTAGATTCGTTGTCCTCGCAGTTCATTACCGTTTCTATGCAAGGGACTGCCGGCTTCCGAGCCTATCAACCCACCTTCACCGGTGCTGAATTGAATTCAACTTGTATTCGCCCGCGTATCGATGAACGTGGTTATTTTTATGCTGTCGTTAATCTCCAAGGGCAGCGCATCGGTCTCAATTCCATTGTGTTGGATGATATTACCGTCTCCGGTCAGTCAATCTCTATGGAAGGCTCAGAGATGATGTCGCTCTCTCAAGAAGTCATCGCTCCTCTTGCCGAGGCTATTTATTACTCCTCTGCTTCATCACTGACGCTCAACTTAATAGGCTCAAAGGGTAGGTCTTCAATTCGATTATCATCTCGCGACATTGCCGCATGGAAATCGACTTGGTATTATGCCAAATTACTTCAAGCGATGGAAACTGCCAATATCCGTCGCGAAAAGTATGAAAATCAGCTCGAAACACTTAGCGGTCAATTGTCTCAACTGACCGCTCAGCAAGAATCAGCGGCAGAATAATCTTTACTTTTGGAACATACGAGCCAGCTCGCGCTTGTCATCGCGCTCCTTGATTGACTGGCGCTTGTCATACTCTTTCTTGCCTCGTGCTACGCCGATAACCAATTTGGCATAGCCCTTTTGGCTTATAAAGAGCTTTAGAGGCACTATCGTATAACCGGCAGCCTCCGAGTCCTTCGCTATCGCACGGATCTCCTTGCGATTGAGTAGTAATTTGCGGTCGCGGCGCTCATTGTGATTGTAGTGTGTGCCATAAAAGTATTCGGCAATATACATATTCTTGACCCACACTTCGCCATTATTGATGTAGCAAAACGTGTCCACAAGAGATGCCTTACCCATACGTATCGACTTTATTTCCGTACCGGTCAGCACTATGCCTGCAGTATACGTATCCGTAATCTCGTAATCGAAGGTTGCCCTGCGATTCTTTATATTTATTTCCTTGAATTTCAACTTCATATCAAATGATCAATGAGAGTAGTGCACACGCACCGATCGGTACAAGTATCGTACCTACTGATGCTAAGAATGTGTAACTCAATACCATATCTTCCTTTACCCCTAAAAACTTTGTGGAATTGTATATTACAAAAACCGAAAGCAATGGCATAAAGTATAGCGGAGTAATTTCAGCCGGCACTGCACACCTTACTATATTATATAATCCAACCAAACCAATCATATAATCGGTAATGATTGCTATCTTCTCTGTATTCGCTTTGTTATCGATATTCTTGCTGATACCAATCTCCAAGAACAATCGACATACAATATTTGAAACAAATAATCCACCGGAAGTGACTATGGCATCCTGGAGCGCTCTCACAAATGTGATATCTACATCATATAGCAATTTCAGAAAGTGAGCGCATCCGGCAATTAATATCCATGGCGCAAATCCACGCTTGAATATCTCGTCGTGTGTGCGTACCGCCGAGGAGATATCTTCCCATCCTCTCGTCGGACCAATTATTAATTGTAGTAATTGTTTGATATATAGCCACATATGCTTAATACTTCCTTTCTCGTCGTTTTTAGTTGCACAAATTTACGCAAAATCCGCGATATTTTGCGTAAATTTGCACTCAAATCATTTCAATCTTAAGAATATGCTTAGAAAAATCCTTTCAATAGCCGGCAAGCCCGGTTTGTTCAAATTGGTCAACCGTGGTCGCAATATGCTCATCGTTGAGTCGCTTCAGACCGGTAAACGTATGCCTGCTTATAGCCGTGATAAAGTAATTTCGCTCGGAGACATCGCCATCTACACCACCGGCGACGACATACCTTTGGCTGAAGTCCTTGAACTTGTCAACAAGAAGAACGAAGGCAAGCACATCGACATCAAGGCTTTTGCCGATGATGCCGCTATGCGCCAATATTTTGCCGAAATTCTTCCAACATTCGACGACGACCGCGTTTACAACACAGATATCAAGAAGTTGTTCCAGTGGTACAACCAACTTCTCGATGCCGGCATCTCTGAATACAAAGAAGCCGAAGAAACCGAGGAATCCCAATCCGCAGAATAACCATCAAAGTAATATAAACTATATTAAGAGCGCGATATTCCATCGTGCTCTTTTTTTATACATATCGTTAACACAGTACCCATAAGGGGGCGATAGTTGCATAGAATGTAAAAAAGTCGTAACTTTGCAGCGGTTTTGGCGAGGGTATCTTGCCAATTCCAAGAGATCATTAACATAGATAGGGGTGCGCCGCTTCAAAATTCTACGGGGAGCGGAGCTGAGATTATACCCTTTGAACCTGAACCGGTTAGTACCGGCGTAGAGAAATTTTATGAAGAAGACAAGACTTCTGAGAGGCGTCGCCGCTATGGTAGCGACTGCGCCAATGGCTGTGTGTGCAGCAGAGAGCACACCGGCTGATTCCACAGTGATTAACTTGCGCGATGTCGAGGTTGTAGCCAACCGCGCGAATGTAAACACTCCGGTGGCTTTCACCAACTTCACGGCTGCCGAGATCGACGAGGCAAATGACGGACGTGATATTCCGTTCCTCATCCAGTCGACCCCCTCGGTGGTTGTTACCGGTGATGCCGGTGGCGGCATCGGCTACTCGGGCATCCATGTGCGTGGCACAGATCCCTCGCGTATTAACATCACCGCCAACGGTATTCCAATTAACGACTCCGAGAGCCACAATGTGTATTGGGTCAATATGCCCGACCTGGCTTCGTCGTTGCGCGACATCCAGATACAGCGTGGTGCGGGCACATCGTCAAATGGTGCAGGTGCCTTCGGTGCGAGCATCAATATGATTACCGATGCACCGAGCTTCGAGCCGGGGGCCGAGGTAATCGCCTCCTATGGCTCGTACAATGCCAATCGCCAGACCGTCAAGGTTAATTCGGGCCTTTTCGGCGGGCACTGGAGTGTCGATGCTCGCTTCTCGCACATCGGCTCTGATGGCTATATCGACCGTGCTTACTCCAAATTGTGGAGTTATATGGGTCAGTTGGCTTATGTCAACAATAATACCACTGTGCGCTTGCTCGCCTTCGGTGGCAAGGAACAGACCTACATGGCTTGGGAATATGCGACTAAGGACGATATGGAGAAATATGGTCGCCGCTACAACCCCTGTGGCGAATATATAGCCGCCGATGGCTCCACAGCCTATTATCCCGACCAGTATGACTACTTCGTGCAGCACCATGTGCAGTTGCTCGGATCACACACCTTCAATGACCAGTGGCGTCTCAACCTCGCCTTCCACTACACCAAGGGTGACGGTTATTACAATCAATACAAGACCGGCCGCACCCTCGTTGAGTATGGCTTGGAGCCGTTTATCGATGCTGCCGGCAACGAAGTTGACGAGAGCGACCTCGTTCGCCTCAAGCACAATGACAACGACTTCGGTGGCGGCATGTTCAACCTCAACTACTCGGGCGGTCGCGTAAATGCCGTGCTCGGTGGTGCTATGAATTGGCACCGTGGCAATCACTTCGGCAATGTGGCTTGGGTGCGCAACTATATGGGCAACCTTGATCCCTTGCAGGAGTATTATAATAATGTGGGCCGCAAGTTCGATGCCAACATCTTCACCCGCGCCGATATTGATATCACCAAGGGTCTCAACGGCTATGTTGACTTGCAATACCGCCATATCCGCTACACCATCAAGGGTGTCAGCGACAACTATGACTGGAATGTATGTGCTCCCGCAGCACTCGATGTTTATCGCAATTACAACTTCTTCAATCCCAAAGTGGGCTTGACTTACACCACCAACGGTCATCGTGCCTATGCATCGTGGAGCGTTGCTCACAAGGAGCCTGTGCGTGACAACTTCACCGATGGCGACCCCAACCACTATCCCAGTGCCGAGCGCCTCTTTGATTACGAAGCAGGTTACTCCTACTCAAGCAAGCTCTTCAGCGTGGGTGCCAATCTCTATTATATGGACTACAAAGACCAATTGGTAGTTACCGGTCAACTCTCCGATACAGGCAACCCCATCAGCTTCAATGTTCCCGATAGCTACCGCATGGGTATCGAACTCCAAGGCGAGTTGCACCCCGTCACCTGGTTTGACTGGAATATCAATGCCACCATCTCGCGCAACCGCATCCAAAACTTCGTTGAGTACATATATCTTGATGGCTGGCGCGACCCCATCACTCGCGATTGTGGCGACACTCACATCGCTTTCTCGCCTGACTTTATCCTCAACAATGCCTTCACTTTCCAAGTTGCTGATTTCACTGCCTCGCTGGCTACTCGCTATGTGTCATCGCAGTATATGGATAATGCCGAGAGCGAAGTGGGCAAACTCGACTCATACTGCGTGAGCGACTTGCACCTGGGCTATACCTTCAAGAACATTCAAGGTGTCAAGGCTCTGCGTCTCGGCTTCACTGTTTACAATATCTTCAATAAGGAGTATTGCAACAACGGTTATGCCGGCTCGTACTACAAAAACGAAAATGGCGAGAAAGTCGTTTATCGCTACGCAGGCTTTGCCGCTCAGGCACCCTGCAACGTTATGGGTACTGTCGCTTTGACATTCTAAGACTATGACTCTATCCTGGGACCTTGCATTAGAGATATTCGGGCTGATACTCGGCTTGATATATCTGTGGTATGAGTATCACGCCAATGCCCGTGTGTGGCTTGTGTCTGTGATAATGCCGATAATATCCATGTGGCTGTACTACCGCAAGGGGCTGTATGCCGACTTTGCCATCAATATCTACTATGTTGCCATAGCAGTATATGGTTATTTGGTGTGGACATTTAAGCGCGAGCCGCGTAATGACGATAGCGCCAAGAAGGTGGTAATCACCGATGCATCGCTCGAGATTTTGTCGGGATGTGCTATCGCCTGTGCTTCCCTGTGGTATGGGATATGGTACGTTCTGGTCAACTACACCAACAGCAATGTCCCGGTGGCTGACGCCTTCACCACGGCGTTGAGCATTGTAGCCCTGTGGATGATGGCTCGCAAGTATACCCAGCAGTGGCTCGCGTGGATGGTCGTTGATGCCGTATCGGTCAGCTTGTATATCTACAAGGGCATTTACTTCTATGCGTCTTTGTATGCTATATACACGGTTATTGCATGGTTTGGCTACGTCAAGTGGCGACGGCTGCGAGGTGTCAAATAGGAAATTACATTTACTAAATAAGCGCCCCTGCATGATGATGTCGGGGCGCTTTTCATTACCTCCGGCTTGGACTCCGACCGCATTATTGGTGCCGTCTGGGCAAATAACTCGTGGGGTAGGTATTGGGGCTGGGATCCCAAGGAGGTGTGGGCGCTTATCACCATGCTCATTTACTCAATGGGGCTGCATGGCGCGACGCTCAAGTGCATCCGCAGCGATCGTTTCTTTGCCATCTTCTGTATCGTCGCCTTTGCCAGTGTATTGATGACCTACGTCGGGGTGAACTTCATCCTCGGCGGGCTACACAGCTATGCATAAAACAAGGGGTGCGTCAACCGGCGCACCCCTCTAAGTTCAACTTAATAACGAGAAGACTTATTTAACCAGAACTTTTTTATTTCCAACGATATAGAAGCCGGGAGCGAGGTTGTTGACTTCGGCGGGATCTACGCCTTGGAGGACGCAAGTACCCGAGATATTGTAGATGTTAACCAAGGTCTCTTGCTCAACAACGGGAGATTCAACATCGGAGAGGCGAGTCCAGCTTGCATAGAGTGTGCCGTGGAAGCCGAAGGGTATGCTGGTGACAGGGTCACCGCTGAATTCTGCATTGTCATACCAACCATTGAAGATGTTATCCCACTTGAAGGGTTTGTAAGGAGCAAAGCCATTGATAGGCGATTGCGGGTTGCCATAGCTATAACCCCATGCCGAGAAGTAATTCTCATCCTTGCCCGCTTCAGCGAAGGAAGAAGACTTTGGCCATGAGGTTGATTGTCCTGAGATGAAGAATGCACCGATTGCGTAAGCCCAGAACGCTTTTTCCTGATTTTTGTTTACATCAAGCGTTGCCTTGTCTGTTGTAAGAGAGGTTTGTTGTGCATGAACATAATCATAAAGCCAACTCCATTTATCAGTATAGAAATTATTAACAACTACCGATACTGTCAAAATAGTGCACAATCCGGGATAATTTGTTTTAACTCCATCAATAGTAACATCTGTGGAATGTAAGCCGTCTGCTGTATTGGTTCCATCTGTTTTACCTACCATTGCTTGATATTCGGCAATAGTGAGAGGAGTTTTTTTAGAATCGCCATCGGCGATGAATGCTTTGAGCATATCATCTTTGGATGCCCAAAGGTCGGGATTCCAAACGCCGCCATTGAGCTCGTATGTTACATATGATACGATACTCCACTTAGCATAGAGAGTGCCGGTGGAAGAAGCGTTGATGGTAGTGATTTTTTCACCTGTGAACTCAGCATTGTCATACCAACCTTGGAATTCAGCGCCCTCCATATAAGGATTAAGAAGAGTGGTCTCCACACTTACGGTCTCCGGGTTGCCATAGTTGTATCCCCATGCCGAGAAGTAATTCTCATCCTTGCCGGCTTCAGCGAAATCTTCACTTGTAGGATAAGATGTGGATTTTCCGCTGATAAAGAATGCTCCTATTGCGTATCTCCATGATGCACTATATACTGCATCAGCTTTTTCAGTAGATTCAACTTTAGCTTTTTCTGTTGTTAGAGTGGTCTGTATGCTATGAACATAATTGTAAAGCCAATTCCATTTATCATTATAGAACGTTTTGACAATGACTGCTTGAGTGATGATGCCGCACAAACCGGAATGTAAACCATCCTGACCTTCTGTTTTAGCCAGGTCTTGGTAATAAGAGATTTTTTGTGGTGTTTCGGTATAATCACCATCAGCGAGGAATGCAGCAAGCATATCATCTTTGGATGCCCAGTCATAGGGGTTGAAATGACCGCCGTTTAGTTCGTAAGTTACTGCAAAAGAGGGGATTGCAGCACATAAGCCAACAAATAAAAGTAAAAATTTTTTCATAATGTAATTGTATTTAATGGTTTATAGTTGTTTTACAAATTGCTTACTCTCTTATTCTCTCTTATTAAGAGATACTAACACACCGCAAATTTACACATTTTTTTATAAATACAAACGATACTATTAAAACTTTTTAGAAAAAAAATTAGCAACAAGTTAAGAAGGCTACCTGCGCAGGACGTTCTCGGCGCGGCGGAGGCAGTCGGCGGCGTTTTCTTCTGCTCTCTCGGCTCGACGTCGATAGTCATTTGCCTTGTCCATCGCATCATCGTACTTATTGTGGTAATAGCGTGCGCGTTCTTGGTTGTTCTGCCGACGATATGATTGCTCTTGTCGGGCGTAGCTCTCGGCATCGCGTTCATACCGCTCAACGTCGCGGCGGTAGCTATCTGCTTGGTTCATGTAGCGCTCGGCATCTCGCATATATGAGCGAGCCTCGCGAGTTGAAGTCTCATCGCCGGCATATACACACAGCGATACAAAAATCATAACTAAAAAAGAGAGATAACGTGTCATAATATCTTATTGTTTATGTTGATAATACAATGGGGCGCACTCGGTCAAATCGCCGATTGCGCAAGTCTTTAGGCGAAATTAGAATATTCAGGACGCCACAATCCATGAAGTTGAGGTTGAAGTCCGAGCCTTCGCATGAGTCAATTTGGAGGAGGATTTCCCAATTGTCATATGGCTTGTCCCAAGTCTCCCATGGGCGATGATCGGGATAAGCGAGTAGGGCATGCTCGTCGCTGAGGGGCTCGTGGTGATTGTCAAATGTAATGGCGATGGGCTCCGGAGATATAGGCTCGTCATTGATGTCCACGAGGCACACCTCATGGAGTCGGTTTATGTCCTTGAAATACGCGACCTTGACATACTGACGGTCGCCGATAAAGCCCATGATACTCGTCTCGTCGCACTCGCCCATGTAATAGTCGATGTCGGCAAATACTGCCAATAATCCGCTATGTGGCAATATGTTGTCCTTATCCCACGGCGCCACATCAGCGAGGTTTATCTGGCTAATGAAGCGCAGATGCCACTCCTCGCCATACTCATCTGTGGCAGTCGGAAATTCAAAACCATCCGGCAACTCCGGATTGCCCCAAAAATGTGACATGCCCGGCTCTACCGCGACATGGGGCTGCATATGCATGTAAATGGGTGTCATGGCTTTAATCAAACATTACTCCGGGGTTCATCATTGAAGGTGTTTTCCAATCGATACCATACTTGGCGAGAACTTCTCGCTTGGTGTGCCAATAAGCGTGGCAGAAGCCCATGCCTCGGGTATAGTCTTTGAGGATTTCATCTACTTCCAGCTCCACGGCATAGATCACGTCCTCCCATTGTGGAGATCTTTCCACACTGTCGCTCTTAAGCATACCAAGTTTCAGATGCTCTGTGTCATCACTCTCAATATACTTCAACAAAATATCCAATTCCTCGTTATTATCTTCATTATCCGGGTCCAACGATTGAATATATCGACGCACCTCGATACACTGCCTGGGGATATCAGTCTCATTTACATGGTCGAGCATTTGACATAGCAAAATTGCCTTATCAGCCGGCGTATCATACTCTCCCGGCAGCTCGTCAGGCAATTCGCGCATTATTTCGTATGCACGGCGACATAGCGGAATATTCTTCCACGCCATGCCCATAGTGCTGTAGTTCTTCACTATTTCGGTAAAGATTTCACCCAATTCTTGTATTTTCTCGTCCATGATAATTCGTGTTTTTGCAAAGGTACAAAATATTTTTATTTAAAATGCTTTATTTCGCGGAATTTGTGTACCTTTGCGGTAAACCTAATACAAGGATATGGAAAAACGCCTAATAGAATGTGTGCCCAACTTCAGTGAGGGGCGCAACCGTGCGGTGATTGATGCCATCGTTGCAGATATCGCTGCAGTAGAGAACGTAAAAGTGTTGGATGTAGACCCGGGTGAGGCTACCAATCGCACAGTTGTTACTTTTGTAGGTACTCCCGAGGCTGTTGTCGAAGCCGCATATCGTGGCATTGCATCTGCTGCCAAGTTGATAGATATGCGTCAGCACCATGGTGCACATCCTCGCATGGGTGCCACCGATGTATGTCCGCTCATTCCGGTCAGCGGCATCACCCTCGAGGAGTGTGCCGAGTTATCTCGTGCACTTGCCAAGCGCGTAGCCGACGAATTGGGTATCCCGGTATATTGCTACGAAGCTGCTGCCTTCACGCCCGAGCGCAAGAATCTTGCAGTATGTCGTGCCGGTGAATACGAGGCATTGCCCGAGAAATTAGGGCACGAAGGTAAGGGAGCCGACTTCGGCGACCGCCCCTTTGACGATGCCGCAGCTCGCACCGGCGCCACTACCATCGGCGCTCGCGACTTCCTCATCGCCGTGAATTTCAACCTCAACTCTACATCCACTCGCCGTGCCAATGCCATCGCATTTGACGTGCGCGAGAAGGGCCGTCCGATGCGCGAGGGTGGCAAGGTAACAGGTAAGCCGTTGAAAGATGAACATGGCAACACCATCATGCAACCCGGTACGCTCAAAGGCACCAAGGCCATTGGTTGGTTCATCGACGAGTATGGCATAGCTCAGGTATCGATGAATATCACAGATATAGCCGTCACCCCTCTGCACAAGGCTTTTGACGAAGTGTGTCGCGCAGCCGATGCTCGCGGTGTACGCGTCACCGGCACCGAAATCGTGGGCTTGATACCCAAGCGTGCCCTCATAGATGCAGGCAAGTATTTCTTGCACAAGCAACAACGCTCGACCGGCTTGCCCGATGCCGAGATTATCCGCATAGCCATCAAGTCTATGGGACTCGATGAGTTGAAGCCTTTCAATCCGGCAGAAAAAGTCATTGAATATATCCTCGAAGGCGACAAGACCGGTGATAAGCACTTGGTCGATATGACCTTGCGCGATTTTGCCGACGAAACCGCCTCGGAGTCTCCCGCTCCCGGTGGCGGCTCCATTGCTGCATATATGGGCGCTCTCGCAGCGGCTCTCGGCACTATGGTTGCCAATCTTTCCTCTCACAAGGCCGGCTGGGACGACCGCTGGCGCGAGTTCTCCGACTTTGCCGAGACGGGTAGGGTGATGCTCGACCGCCTCGTTGCCCTGGTTGATGAGGATACTCAAGCCTTCAATCGCATAATGGCTGCTATCGGTATGCCCAAGGGCACTGAAGCCGAGAAAGCAGCGCGCGCTCAAGCCCTCGAAGACGCTACATTATATGCCACACAGGTGCCCTTGCGCACCATGAAAGCCGCCTTCGATACCTTCAGCCTCCTCGAGGCTATGGCTCGCGAGGGCAATCCCGCATCTGCCTCCGACTCGGGTGTCGGTGCAATTGCTGCCGAGGCCGCCGTTGCCGGTGCGTTCCTCAATGTGCGCATCAACGCTGCCGGTCTTGCCGACAAAGCACGCGCTCAAGCACTCGTTGATGAGGCTGCTCGGATTGCTGCTGATGCCGCTCAACGTCGCATCGAAATCTTAAATATTGTCAACTCTCACATTAATATATAGTATGACTGTCGAAGAATTTCGCCGAGAACTCACTACCGGTATTCCATCAGTTTTGCCACCGGCTCGACCGCTCGACCCCACGGTCAACCATGCTCCGCGACGCAAGGATATATTGACCAAAAGCGAGAAGCAGTTGGCTCTGCGCAATGCCTTGCGCTATTTCCCCAAGGAATTGCACGCTACATTAGCACCGGAGTTCGCCCAAGAGCTTCACGACTACGGGCGTATCTATATGTATCGCCTGCGTCCGACCTATGATATGTACGCCCGTCCAATTGATTGGTATCCGGCTCGCTCGCGCCAAGCAGCGGCTATCATGCTGATGATACAAAATAATCTCGACCCGGCAGTGGCTCAGCATCCCCACGAACTGATTACCTATGGTGGAAACGGAGCCGTATTCCAGAATTGGGCACAGTATCGCTTGGTGATGAAGTATTTGAGCGAAATGACCGACAATCAAACCCTTGTGATGTACTCGGGGCATCCATTAGGCTTGTTCCCGTCTCATCCCGACGCTCCACGTGTCGTGGTCACCAATGGCATGGTCATCCCCAACTATTCAAAACCTGATGACTGGGAGCGTATGAATGCCTTGGGTGTATCGCAATACGGACAGATGACTGCCGGCTCATATATGTATATTGGTCCGCAAGGCATCGTCCATGGCACGACAATTACGGTGCTGAATGCCGCGCGCTCAATGCGTCCGAATGGAGATATTGCCGGGATGCTCTTTGTGAGCGCCGGACTTGGTGGCATGTCGGGCGCTCAGCCCAAGGCTGCCAAAATTTCGGGCGTGGTAAGCATCATCGCCGAAATCAACCCCGCAGCAGCCGGCAAGCGCCACTCGCAAGGCTGGGTCGACGAAATGTATGATGACGTCGATGCTGTGATTGACCGCGCACTTGCCGCGCAGCAGGCTCGCGAAGCCGTTTCGCTGGCTTATGTGGGCAATGTGGTAGACCTATGGGAGCGTCTTGCTACTCGCGGTGTCAAGGTCGATTTGGGTAGCGACCAAACATCCCTCCACAATCCTTGGGCAGGTGGCTACTATCCGGTAGGGCTGTCCTACGAGCAGTCTTTGGAGATGATGGCTAATAACCCAGAGCAGTTTAAGGAAGCCGTTAAAGCATCTCTGCGCCGCCAAGTCGCTGCCATAAATACCCTGACAGCCGCCGGTATGTATTTCTTCGATTATGGCAATGCCTTCCTCTTGGAGTCGGCTCGTGCCGGCGCTGATATTCTTGCCGCTGATGGGCACTCGTTCAGGTATCCGTCATACGTCCAGTCGATTATGGGTCCCAAATTCTTTGATTATGGATTTGGACCTTTCCGCTGGGTGTGCACATCCGGCAAGTCGGAGGATTTGGCAACTTCTGATGCCTTGGCAGCCGAAGTACTTGAGCAATTGCTTGCCGAAGCCCCTGACGACATCAAGGGTCAACTCGCCGATAACCTGCATTGGATACGACAGGCTGGTCCCAACCACCTCGTTGTAGGCTCACAGGCTCGCATCCTCTATGCCGATGCCGAGGGCCGCACACGCATCGCCTTGGCGTTCAATCGTGCCATCCGTGAGGGGCGCATCTCCGCTCCCATTGTGTTGGGACGCGATCACCACGATGTCTCGGGTACCGACTCGCCCTACCGCGAGACCAGCAATATCTACGACGGCTCGCAATTCTGCGCTGATATGGCTGTGCAGAACGTCATCGGCGATTCTTTCCGCGGTGCCACATGGGTATCACTCCACAATGGCGGCGGAGTAGGTTGGGGCGAGGTCATCAACGGTGGCTTCGGTATGGTGATTGACGGCTCTGACGACTGCGACCGCCGCATCTCCTCGATGCTCCTGTGGGATGTTGCCAACGGCATCTCGCGCCGCTCATGGGCTCGCAATGCCGGTGCCACGGATGCAATCCGCCGCGAAATGCTACGCCACAATGGCTTGCAAGTCACTCTCCCCAATTTGGCTGACGACACTATAGTAAATGACGCAATCAATAATGTTTTTAAATAGTAATCTCATGACCCACTATATTTCAGCTGAGCGCCTGACTATCGAGCGTGTTGAAGAAATCCTCCACTCGGGGTGCAAACTTGCCCTCAGCGATGATGCAATTGCACGCATTGACAAATGTCGCAAGTATCTGGATAACAAGATGGAAACTGCCACCGAGCCTATCTACGGCATTACCACCGGTTTTGGCTCGCTATGCAATATATCCATCGGTCGCGAGCAGCTCTCGGCATTGCAACGCAACTTGGTGATGTCGCATGCATGCTCGGTAGGCGAGCCGGTGCCGGCTCACATAGTGCGCTTGATGCTTCTCTTGAAGATTCAATCCCTATCTTACGGCAACTCGGGTGTACAAGTGGCTACTGTTCAGCGCCTTGTAGACTTTTATAATCTCGATATTCTGCCTCGCGTGTGCACTCAAGGCTCATTGGGCGCTTCGGGTGATTTGGCTCCATTGGCATGCCTCTGCCTCCCCATCCTTGGTTTGGGCGAGGTCGACTACAAGGGGCAACGCCGTCAGGCATCCGAGGTCCTCAGCGAGTTGGGCCTTGAGCCTATCGAATTACAGTCCAAGGAAGGCTTGGCGCTGCTCAACGGCACTCAATTCATGAGCGCATATGGCGTGTGGTCGCTCATCCAGGCGCGTCATATCAGCGAACTTGCCGACAAGATAGGCGCTCTATCGCTTGACGCTTACGATGGTCGCATCGAGCCTTTCTGCGACGAAGTCAACCTTGTGCGCAACCACAAGGGGCAGGTGGATACCGCCCGTGCCATTCGTTCGTGGCTGCAAGGTAGCACGATTATCAAGCAGATTAAAGCACATGTACAAGACCCTTACTCGTTCCGCTGTATGCCTCAAGTTCATGGCGCTGCCAAGGATACAATTAATTATGTAGCGTCGGTGCTTGAGGACGAAATCAATGCACCGACCGACAATCCCACAGTGTTCCCCGATGAGGATATGGTGGTTTCAGCCGGCAATTTCCACGGCGAGCCTATCGCCTTGCCGATGGACTTTCTTGCCGTAGCGCTCTCCGAGTTGGCTTCTATCTCCGAGCGCCGTGTATATTGCCTTATCTCGGGCAAGAGAGGTCTGCCATCTTACCTCGTGGCTACTCCGGGTGTCAATAGTGGCTTCATGATACCTCAATATGCCGCTGCCTCGATTGTGAGCCAAAACAAGGGCTTGTGTTGGCCCGCCAGCTGCGACTCCATCCCCTCGTCTCAGGGGCAGGAGGATCACGTGTCTATGGGCTCAAATGCCGCAACAAAATTATACCGAGTGGTCGACAACACTTGGCGTGTCCTCGGTATCGAGTTGTTCAATGCAGCCCAGGCGCTCGAATTCCGTCGTCCGTTGACTTCATCCAAAGCCATCGAGGAGTGGGTAGCCCGATATCGTGCCGAGGTACCTTTCTTGGTCAATGACACAGTGATGTATCCGCTAATCGAAAAATCCGTTGCATTTATTCGCAATGCTTACGCTCTTTAAAAATATCAAACAACTGCGCGGTATCTTACCCGTGTCGGTAAGATACTTGCGTGGTCATGAGATGGATACGGTCATTTCCATCGACAATGCCTATCTGATCGCCCGCGATGGGTTCATCGAGGATTTCGGGTCAATGGATAGTTGTCCGATCTCTGCAACCTCTGCAACTTTCAATCAAGTCTATGACCTATCCGGGTCTATTGTCACACCTACTTTCTGCGACAGCCACACTCACATAGTATATGCCGGCTCGCGTCAAGGCGAATTTGTTGATAAAATCAACGGGCTATCATATGAAGAAATTGCCCGCCGTGGTGGCGGTATACTCAACTCAGCCGACCGTCTCGCCAATGCCTCGGTTGAGGAATTAATGCGTGATGCCGACCGCCGATTGAATTATGCAATAAAACACGGCACCGGAGCCATTGAGATAAAAAGCGGATATGGACTCTCCACTGAGAGCGAGCTCAAGATGCTCGAGGTCATCAAGAGCCTCAAGGAAAAGCATAAGTGTGATATTTGCGCTACTTTCCTTGGCGCTCATGCCGTGGGGCGTGCCTTTGCCGGACGGCAAAGCGAATATGTCGACTACGTCATCAACGATATGCTTCCGGCTGTAGCCCGGCAAGGTGTTGCTCGATTTGTCGATGTGTTCTGCGACCAAGGCTTTTTTACTCCCGAAGAGACAAGTCGTATCATTGAGGCTGCCTCGGCACATGGGATGCGTCCCAAGATTCATGCCAACGAACTTGCCGCCTCGGGTGGTGTGCAGGTGGGAGTCGCTCACAATGCCTTGAGCGTCGACCATCTTGAGCGCGCCGGTGAGGAGGAATTGCGCCTGTTGGCTCAGTCTGATACGGTTGCCACCATGCTGCCCGGTGCCTCTTTCTTCCTCGGTATGCCTTATGCACCGGCACGTCAAGCCATCGACCACGATTGTATCGTTGCTCTTGCCTCCGATTGGAACCCCGGCTCGTCGCCTTCAGGCTCGATGCCTTTTATTATGTCGTTGGGCTGCATCAAGATGAAACTGACTCCCGAGCAGTCTTTTAATGCCGTCACCATCAATGGCGCTGCCGCCATGGGGCTGAGTCATCTCTATGGCTCTATCTCTCGAAGCAAAGTCGCTTCATTCATCGTCTACAAGCCTTACGTACCCGATGCCAACTACATACCCTACGCCTACAGTGAGGACCTAATTGACAGCGTCTTCATCTGCGGAAAATAAAAATATTTTTTGCTTAATTCGTTTATTATCACTAACTTTGCGCCCAAAGTATAATATCATTCTTACTTACTAATGTAAATTAAATTATTAAATAATGTTAAAAAGATTGTTGTTCTCGTTAAAGCCGACGGCAAGGCTATTGGCATTGTTGATTATAACCTCGGCTCTGCCCGCCTATGCCCAGTATGATGACCCGGATGTGGAAATGCAGGAGGGGCAGTTCAATTTCGATTACAGAGATGACCTAAACGGCTACATAATAAGCCCTAACAGGTATAGCGGATGGAATTGGGATGGTAATGAACCTAATCTCTTTATTCCGTCAACACGCCTACTGGATGGCAAGCCTGATGTAGGCTTGTCCGGATTTGGCTCACTCAAATATCTTGACATGATTGAGTTCGAGTCCCCATGCCATGTGAAATACATCTGCAATGAATGCTTCGAATATTGTACATCACTTGGATCTAATGAAGGACTCAACCTTCCCGAAAGTATCGAAACCATCGGAGATAATGCTTTCTATGGCTGTACTAGACTCCGGAGTGTTAACTTGAGCAGCAACCTTAAAAGTATTGGACGTTCCGCCTTTGAATTATGTAAAAGCCTTGAGTCAATTACATTGCCAAATAGTTTGAAAGAAATTCGTGATTTTGCATTTAGAAATTGTGCCAATTACGATAATTGGGGTCACTTTATCGGTGGTGGTCTCCAATCGGTTACGTTTGAGGACGGAGTGGATTTCTGGAATAACGGTGTTTACTGCTTTTACAATTTTGTTTTCTGGGGTTGCGCAAACCTCAGCTCGGTGAAACTTCCAAATAACACTCCCGGTGACTTTATTATCCCTCCGGGTACTTTCGGCTATTGCGGAAACCTCAAGTCGATTACATTCCCTAAAAACACTTGCAAAATCGAACAACTGGCGTTCTATCGTACCGGCCTTGAGAGTCTTGACCTTACCAATATAGAATTGGCGGAGGAGAAGCCGTTCTATTTGTCGGGATATTACACATTTGCTGCTTGCGAAAATCTAAAAACCGTAACAGCAAAAGGCAAAGTGCATTTCGACGGTCTCTATATATTCCAAGACTGCACTGCTCTCGAAACCGTTACTTTTAACGGCTCCGTTGGCGACTATACAAAAATGAGCCCTGATATTTTTAAACGTTGCTCCAACTTACGCTCTGTCGAGTTTTATCACCTCAAGGGCAATGGTCAGGACAACGATATGGACAGTGTCTTCACAGATTGTACA
>CALZTY010000036.1 GCA_945829225.1 uncultured Bacteroidales bacterium
GTCGATCGTGATACTGGGCAAATTAAAACTGGTCGAGACTCAAAGGGTACACCACTCTATCAAATGAGTAAGAGCATTAGTGAAAGCGACTTGATTGCTATTCGAAAGTATGAACAGCTATATACGAATTATAGACTTCTCTCATTGGTCGAGCATTATCATCCGATTACACGTAGATACTCTTATAGTACAGAACAAGTAAAAGTAATAATTGAAGATTGTGCCAAATGGATGACAGACGGTATTATATTTTTATGTGAAATTTCCAAGGAGTGGGAAGAAACAGGAAATTTTGTAGTATCACATTAATTTGTTATATTTGTGGAGAAATAGATTAAAAGAGATAATAATCTTAAGAGTGACATCTTTTTAGACTTTTGAAATAAACTTCAGCTTTGGCTACAACTATTTAATAATAATAAATGAGACACTATTTACCCATTGAAAAAAAAGTTATTGACTTTATTTGCGAAGCAAAGCCGTTTTCTCGGGATATAGCGGTTTGTGATGTTATAACCAAATTTTGCCCATGTTCAATACAATATGAGAACGGTTCTTTGAAAATTTTTTATGACGATAAAAAGTATGACGAAGAATTCATTTTTTCATCCATTCTTAATATAGTTTGTTTATTTGATTACCTTGAAAAAGAATCATTAGTGTATTTTTTTATACGCAATAATATACAAAACCATCGTGAATTGATTAATTATAAAGAGAACCATCAAATTTCGAGTAATGGTAATGTGTTGGGGCAAAAGGATAAAAATTTGGGGAATAATATAGTTCTGAATATTAATGACAAACCATATTCAATAGACGGTATAGCGCATAGCTATTTCCCTCTCTCTCAAATTAGTATTCCTTGGAGTTTTGTTGAAATGATTGATAGATTTTCAAGGTCTACATTTTTTTGTACAGAAACACTACGGCACATTAAAAGCCAGAACTATCAAGATGATGCCACAGTGCAACATAAAGAAAGTCAATGTCAAGCATGGGTAGCTATAATTGTATCAATAGTGATTGGCATTTTTAGCACTATTTGTAGCATTGGATCTTCTTGTAATTGTAATGAACATTGTGTTGGAGTTATTCAACCAAGAACAAATCATACCATTATTGTTCCAGATACAGATACGCTTACTATGCCTCGTTATATGGATCGTTATCTATGATTGAGCACAATGGCAAAACCGATCTGATCCAATGCCACAAAACGGCATTATTTGAACCCGGATATAATTTGGTAGAATCAATTATGCCAAGCAATTTACACAAAGTATAATCAAAAATCAATTCTAATCCATGAGTAAGTTAGAAGAGTTATATCAACAGCGAGATAAAATTAATGCTCAAATTGCTGAGGTTGAGAACGAAGAACGTCTATCGAAATTGCTCCCAATCGTTGAGGACTCGGCACTTGCGGTTTTGCCTCCTTGTGGTGTCACCGGAAAGGTCGTTCTCGCATTTGAGTATGACAACGGCGCGCTATCTCGCATCGCCCTCACAAACGACTCGGATGTAATCAATAATTTCGTTGTGGTGAAGGATGTGTTAGATGATGATGACGACGATGATGACGGCGGCGATGATTCTCCCGATTTTCATCGCTCGAAAAGCATAGGCTTCACCGTTCACTTTGCCGACGGCAAGGTGATTGATGAGCGTAGTGCCAAGAGGACTATGATTGAGACGTTTAGGTACATAGGCTTTGAGCGTGCCTCCAAGTACGAGGGTAATGTCAAGGGCTATCGCATTATAGGTCGCGAAAAACGTGAGTATAACGGCAAGGGCAATCTGCAGGTATATGTCGATGGTTGGTGGATATACACTTGCCTCAATAACCAACAGAAAGTCGACCACATAAACAACATCGCCAAAATGCTCAACATCTCCCTCGAAATTAAGTGGAAAGAAGAAAGGGATAATAAAAATCCCGTTTAAACGTTCACTAAGTGAACACTTGGCCGTGTTCAAAATCTGCTGTTATCGAATTATAGATTGTAAAATATATGAGTGATAGACATGCATTTCGGGCTGAATGGCATGATTATAATAGCGGGATTTATTTCGTTACAATATGTTCTAAAGACAAACAACATATTTACGGCAAAATATCTGATGGCAAGATGACACTATCAACAATCGGGAAAATTATAAATGAATGTTTGATGGCGATTCCAAATCATCATAAGGATGTCGAATTGTGGAATTATGTAGTTATGCCGAACCACATCCACATGGTGTTATACGTTGGTGCACAACCAATGCCGGCACAAACGAATCAAATACGACCGGTAGGGGCGCAATATTTTGCGCCCGCACAAGCATCGCCCACACAAACGAATCAAATAAAAACGGCAAATATCGGATGCATTACACCGCCACGTCATGGCGAGCCGCGAGCTGATAATCATTTTAATTCGAGGCTTGCTGTGATTATTCGCTCATTTAAGGCAGCATGCTCAATTGAAATCAATCGACAATTGCAACTGCAAAATATTGCTGAAATGCCTTCGCATGAGCGGGCGCAAAATATTGCTGAAATGCCTTCGCATGGGCGGGCGCAAAATATTGCTGAAATGCCATCGCATGGGCGGGCGCAAAATATTGCGCCCCTACGACGAATATGGCAACGGAATTATCACGAACACATAATACGCAATCAACGAGCGTTTGAAAATATTATGAATTATATCGATACTAATATCGAAAAGTGGGACCAAGACTGTTTTTTTAAGAATTAAACAATAACTACAATCATTGAACTGAATGTTTTATGCAATAATCAGCCCGTTTAAACGTTCACTAAGTGAAAACTTCCAAGTGTTCAATTAGGAATTAGGAGATAGGAATTAGGAATGGAACTTGTGTTCAATTAATCAATTTGGAATTATGATTGAAGGAAATGTGATTTCTGTAAAATCAAAGACATTTGCTGTCCGTATTGTTAAGTTATACAAGCATTTGAATGATATTAAGCATGAATATGTAATGTCAAAACAAGTGCTTCGCAGTGGTACGAGTATTGGAGCAAATCTCCTATCTCCTAATTCCTAATTATTAAGACTTTTATGAAAGAAAAAAATTTTTTCCTCAATCGTAGTACCGTCCGCTGCTACAGCGAGCGCCCCATAGATGAGAGCCTCTTGCGCGATATGATAGAGGCTGCCGCACATGCCCCTAACACCGGCAATATGCAGTGGTACAGCGTCGTAGTCACTCGCGATGCCGAGCAAAAGAAGCGCCTCGCCCCGGCGCATTTCAATCAGCCCTCTGTGACCGGCGCCTCGGCGGTCCTCACCTTCTGCGCCGACCTCAATCGCTTTGAGCAATGGTGCCGTATCAACCGCGCAACTCCCGGATTTAACAATTTTCAATCCTTTGTGGCTGCGCTGATCGACACTTCGATTTTTGCCCAGCAATTCTGCACGATTGCCGAGATGAATGGCATGGGCACGTGCTACCTGGGCACCACTGCCTACAACGCGCCGCAAATTGCCGAGGTGCTCAAGCTCCCACATCGTGTGGTGCCCGTCATCACCGTCACCGTTGGCTATCCCGCTGCCGAGGGTGGGGCGACTTGGCGACTCCCCATCCACTGCATCTTGCACAGCGAGGTTTATGAGCCGAAGTCCGATGCAGAAATCGCTGCTGCCTATAAGTCATTGGAGGACGACCCGGCTTCGCATAAGTTCATCGCTGAAAATAACAAGGAAACTCTGGCTCAAGTATTTACCGATGTGAGGTATCCGCGCGAGTCAGCCGAGTATTTCTCCAAGGTCTATCTCGACTTTATCCAAGATAACGGTTTCACCATGCCCGAGGAATGAGGATTAAGCGACCGCATATTATCACTTATTTTATCATAGCGCTCGCGCTGTGCAACTTCCTTATATTCCTTTTTACACCCCTGTCGGGTGATGACTTTGCTTATAAAAGCAATTTCTTCGGTCCTTGTTTGTACTCCGATTCATTGCTCGACTATCCGCGATGGGTCGCCAGGCACTGGGTGTACAACAATGGTCGACTTTTCAATCTGATTTTGCCCTTGTTGCTCGGCATTAACAAGATTTTAATTTCGGCTCTCGGCGCTATATTTATCTATATATTTTATAATCAGGTAATTAAGGCTTGCAAGCTATGCCGAGCTCCACTATATTCAGCCCTCCTGGTCGCAGTTTTAACATTTGTTTTGCCTTGGTGGGACTCCATGACCGTCTTTGCTTGTCAGGTCAACTACATCTGGGTGGGCGCTGCCATCATATGGGCTTATAACCGCCTCACGCTCAGTGAAAAGCCCTGCGGTCCGCTCACGCTTATCGCAGTCTTTGTAGCCGCTGCCGGGCACGAGGCAGCATCCTTGCCCTTGCTTATCGGCTTTATCGCTTACTACCTGATGAGGCGCAAATTGCCGCCCAAGTCTTTGCGCCCGGCAGTCATTGCCTTTATCCTCGGCACGGCTTTCGTGGCTCTATGCCCGGGCATTATCCTCCGCGCCGGCACATCCGTAGCCCCCGATGACCCGCTCCTTCCTCTTGCCCTCAAGACCATCCCGGCTGTCCCGGCTATGCTCGCCATAGTAGTAGCCATGACCTTGTTCGCCAAGACAAGGGTGGTCGTCAGGCTCCTGCTCAGTAGCGACGCTCTTGTGCTCTTTGTGGCAGCCATCGCCTCGGCAGTAATTGCACTCGCCTCGGGCATCGTGGGTCGCAGCGGCTGGTTTGCCGAAATTTTTGCCATCCTTTTCATCTTCAGGGTCTTAAATTACTATAAAGTCGACAATCGAGCCTTCGCATATATCATATATGCTGTGGTCCTGATTCAGACTATCCAAGTCGTTCACTGGCAATATAAGTTGGGTCATGAAGCCGATAATTTTGAAGCCCTTTATGAGCACGCTGATGATAATGTGATATATTTCGATGCCACAGCCGATACCGATGTGCCATGGTGGCTCCTGGGGCGTTTCAAGGGTGTGCCCGATGCCGACGATGTCTACCTGCTTTCAACCTTAGCCGAGTATTACCATCCCGGAGCGCCCATGCCGGTCATCTTGCCAACCGAGGCACAAAATATCGATGTGGATAATGACACTGTCAACTTGTCAAACGGCTCTTTCATAACTCAAAATCCTCCGCTTGAGCTGATAGAGCACTCGACCGAGCGCGAAAAAATCGCTATGCACATTTATATACGAGACAATGTTCAATGGGTCGTGCAAGCCTTTGAGCGCGATGGCGACACACTTTATTATCATTCGCGCCGCATCCTTGACCCGGGCGACCGTTAGAAGGTGACGTGCACCGCGATGCGTATGCCGCTCTTGTCAATCTCGTAGGGCACATTGCGATAGTTCAGTCGCCACACGTAATCGACTCGCAATACTTTGAAAATATTTTCCACGCCGACGCTCGCCTCCATATAGGGCGTGTCGCCGAGATTTATCAACCCGGTGTTGTCGGGGAATTGCAACAACGACGGGTCATAGGTGGGATTATTCTTTTTGCTCAAGTGACCCCAGATGCCTCTGAAGGCAAACACCTCGCGCAATTTCAAATCCTTGAGGTAGGGGATGAAGTTGAATAGCGCGCCATTAGCCCAGTAGGTGATGTCAAACGAAGCATAGGTGCTGTTGAAGAACTCCATAGGGTTGAGCAAGGCAAAACTGCGTGGCTGTATGATATACGATAGGTTGGCATTAGGAACCAAGAGATTGAGGAATGAGGTCTTGCCCCATACATGTCCGGCATCGAGGTAGGTATCCAAGTATCCGAATGCCGAGAACCACCAGCGCTTGGCAATGTCAATCTCCGTGACATTCACTCCATAGCGCGCGCCACCGAAGCCCTTGGGCGAAAATAAATGACGCAGGGTAATTGCCGGCGCATCGAGATTTACCGGCAGGCGATATGTGCGAGTCTGGAAGAACTTCTCGCCCGGTGCATAGCGCAGGGTCAGCTCTATCGAGTTCTCATTCAAGTGGTCAAATTGTCGCCCGTAGCCATCAATGAACGGCATGCATGGCGCCGACTCGCGCCGTATATTGGCGATATTAACACCGACCGAAAAGTCATATCTTGTCTCCAGGATAAACTGGAGTTGATTTAGGCGCTTGTAGATGATGCGGTCGTCGCTCATGCGCTTGAGCGACAGCACGATATTGTCGGGGGTGGTGAACATATAACTCTGCCCCGGGCGGTCGATGTCATACGACGACGTGAAGCGCAGCGCCTTCACCGGGAACTCGCGCGAGTGGTATTCTTTGTCAATGAACGAGTACTCGACTTCGAGACCATACTTCCATTTGTGGTCCTTGAAGCCATATGCGCCGTATATGCGCGAGAACCACCTCGGCGATAGTGCCGATGTGGTCATGCCACCGAAGCGCACTCGGGTGCCCTCGATTGAATTGAAGCTCAACATCGAGTTGACCGGACCGATATCAAATTTGCTCGGGCTTGCCGTGGGGATATATCCTTGAAAGAGGACTCGCGCGATCTTTTCACCCCAATAGTAGATGGGCTTCTCGCGGAACTTGCGCAGCAGTTCGCCGACCTTGCTCTCGCCGCGAGCGATGCCCACATAGCGAGCCTCTTGCCAGAAGTCCTCATCGCGGGCATTGGCTTCCTTGAGCACAACAGACGCACCGCCCCCGGAAAAGACCGAGTCTGCAACAGCATCAAACGAGTGATTGGCGTATGCCGAGCGACGGCTGAGATACATGCCCGTACCGCCTGAGATGATGCTCATCTCGGCGATCATATCATCGTGGACTTTCAGTCGCGAACCGTCGGGTCCCTTGATATATTCTTGGGCTATGTATAGGTCTCGGATAAAATTGAGGTTAATCTCGCGCGGTAGATGCATCTCGACACGCTTGATAAACATTGTGCTGTCATTCTCGGGAACGTAAACGTTGCCCATGAAGCCGAATGAGGAGTGATTGTGTGGGTAAAATGACAACACAATGCAACGCTCATCTTCTATCATCACCGTGTCGGTGAGATAAAATTTGTAGAAGTCCGGAGCTATGCGCGACAGCGGACTCACGAAGCGATTTTGAAAAATATTGATATCGTTGCAATATAAGTCAATCTCGCGCATCACGTCCTCAAAGAAGATACGCATCTGAGAAGGGTCGAAGAACTCGTCGAAGCCGTCATCGCGCAAGCCGGTGACCACCTCGCGCGATGCTTCGGGACTGTGGCGATAATGTTGGCGAGCAAATTTTTCCTTTACTAACAGTGAGAGGTATGGCTTGCCCGAGATCTCGCTGGTGTCTATATGCTCCTCAAGGTTCTCGATGGTTTGAGCCATGCCACGCCGAGTCTCGGCATCGAAGTCATTGATACCGAGGGTGAGTCGCTCATAACGGTCGTAACTGTAGTAGGGATTACGACGCGGGTCGGTGAGTGGTGCCCGGTCTTTGAGGCGATTTAAGAAATCGACTGCCGGGTTATTTTTCTTGCTGTACTTGCGACGATGCACCACGACTTCCTCCAACTCGGTAGTGGCAGGAGTCATATAGATGACGTATGTGTTCAATTGGTTTTTCTTGACCGGCACGAGTTTCTTTTCATAGCCCACACAGGTGACTTGGAGGACTTTTGCCTTATCCGGGGCTACAATCTCAAATATTCCATCCTTGTCGGCGACCGCTCCGTATCCGGCACCGGAGATTACGACCGATGCCATGGGCAGTGGCTCGTTGGAAATCGAGTCGCGGACAATGCCGCGGATGAAGTATTGGTCGGCTGCGGCATCAAAGGATGTCAATATCATCAAAATTACACTCGCGATGTGCAATATGTGATAAAACTTGCTTATCTTTGTATGTAAATTCAAAACCTATTGACGATGGGAAAAGAAATTGAACGAAAATTCTTTGTCACGGACAGCACCTACCGAGAGCAGGCGGTCCGAGTCAAGAGTATCGAGCAAGGATACCTCACGAGCGAGCAAACCACCGTGGTGCGAGTGCGCATTTGTGACTCGCAAGGCTTCTTGACGGTCAAGACCGCCAATGTGGGAGCGACACGCGGCGAGTGGGAGTATGAAATCCCGGTGGAAGATGCCCGGGACCTTCTTAGCGCTTGCAAGGGTAGGGTAATCCGCAAGAAACGCTACATAGTCCCGGCAGAGAATGGCTTGTGTTGGGAGGTCGATGAGTTTGGCGGTGACTTGGCGCCGCTGGTGCTTGCCGAGATAGAGATACCCTCGGTCGACACCTTTGTGGCATTGCCGTCCTTTGTCGGTGAGGAGGTTACCCATGACCCGCGATACTTTAATTCTGCTCTCGCAGCTCAAGCTTGACAACATTCTCGACGTGGTGGGTGTGTGGGAACATATCCACCGGTTGCACGGCTACCACGCGGTATTTACCATCCAATAGAGCCAAGTCGCGAGCCTGTGTGGCAGGATTGCAGCTGACATATACGATGCGACGCGGAGAGGCATTGAGAATTACATTCACCACATCGCCATGCATGCCGGCACGTGGCGGGTCAACAATCATCACTTCGGGTCTTCCGTGCTCGGCGATGAACTCGTCGGTGAGCACGTCCTTCATATCACCGGCAAAGAACTCGGTGTTGGTGATGCCATTGACTGCTGAGTTGATTTTGGCATCCTCTATTGCCTCGGGAACGTATTCGATACCGATAACCTTGGAGGCTTGACGGCTTACGAAATTGGCAATGGTTCCGGTACCGGTATAAAGGTCATACACCAATTCAGAGCCGGTGAGCTCGGCAAAATTGCGAGCTACTTTGTACAACTCATAGGCTTGCAAGGAGTTGGTCTGGTAGAATGATTTGGGACCGATACGGAATTTCAATCCTTCCATCTCCTCTTCGATGAATGGCTTACCGGAGTAGACCAGTATCTCTTGGTCGCTAATGGTGTCGTTAACCTTGAGATTGACGACATACTGCAGCGAAGTTATTTCGGGGAACTGCACCTTGACAGCCTCCATGACTTTGGTGATATTTTCTTTGTCATCTTCGCCAAAAGACATCACCGCCATAACCTCGCCGGTCGAAGCAATTCTAATCATCAGCGTGCGCAAGAGTCCGTGCTGAGCTCGCAAGTCATAGAAGGATAAGCCGTTGTCAATCGCAAAATTTTTGATAAACTTGCGCAAGCGATTGCCGAGGTCGTCTTGCAGATAGCAACAATCGATGTCGAGGACCTTGTCAAAAGCCCCGGGGATATGGAAGCCGGCGCCGTCGCGATTGTCATATTCCTCGGCAGATGCCAATTGCTCATTGGTGAGCCAACGCTTGTTGGAGAATGTGTACTCCATCTTGTTGCGGTACTCCCAGATGTGTTCAGAGCCTTTTATGGGCGAAATCTCCGGCAACTCGACTTTTGCGATACGAGTGAGGGCATCCACTACTTGTTGCTGCTTGCATTGCAGTTGCATCTCATAGGGGATATTCTGCCAGCGGCAACCGCCACAAATGCCAAAGTGGGAGCACTTGGGCTCAAGGCGCTCGGGCGCCGGCGCGATAATGCGCTCTATACGTCCGTCGGCATAGTTTTTGCGTTTCTTAACAATGCGAATATCAACAATATCGCCGGGGCAACCATAGGGGACGAATACGACCAAATCATCGACACGGGCGATAGCATTGCCCTCTGCGGCGATGCCCGAGATTGTGGCACCTTCTATTATGGGGTAGGGTTTTCTTTTGCGTGACACGTTAGTGAAAAATTTTTGTGCAAAGGTAAGCAAAAAACGGCATAAAAACACTACCACCGACCAGCCAAAGGGGCAAGTCGGTGGTATTTTGCCGTTAATAATTCTGAATTATGCTCAAAGGGCGAGAAGTTTCTCGATAGTCTCGCGCAATTTAGCCTCGCTTTGCGAGCCGGCGAGACGCAAGTCGGTCTTTGCGCCGTTCTTGAAGAACAGGATGGTGGGCAGGCTCATAATGCGGTTTTCGGATGAAAAATCGCTCTCCTCATCGACATTGTACTTGCCGATAACGACACGACCTTCATACTCTTGAGCGAGTTTGTCGATTACGGGAGCCATGTTCATACAAGGACCACACCAAGTAGCCCAGAAATCAACCAACACGGGTTGACCGGTGGCGATAGTTTCCTTAATGTTTTCGTCAGTGAATGTAAATGCCATTGTTGTTTAGTTTATTTGTTCGATTTTAAAAGATATTCCGTTTTCTTTGAGTTCGTCAATCAGTTGCCTGTTGACATTGATGCGCGAGGAGGAGTTGAGGAGGACCGAGCGGTTAATCCCGGGCTCGTACACGCTGAATTTAAGTGCAAGGCTTTGTCCGTTGCTATTGCTGTGGTCAGCGATAGCCTTGTAGATAGGAATGAGGAAGTCGTCGTTACATTCCTCGACCATCAAGTTGATAGTGAGCGAGTTAACCATCTTACCTTTCATGTTTTCCAAGGGCATGATGTGGGTGATATTGAAGCGTAATTCGCTGCCATACGAGGACTTGTAGGTGCCACGAACCAGTACGGCTTGCCCCTCGCTGAGCAAGTGCCTGAATTGGCGTATTTGCTCATCAAATATCATAAACTCGCTTGACGAAGTGAAGTCCTCGAGTTTAATAATCATCATGGGCTTGCCTTTTTTGGTAGTTCTCTCAGTGCAATTGGTAATGATGCCGCCGAACGACACTTCCTTGCCCTCGGCGGGAATTATGTCATCACGCTCGCCCAAGGTGCAAGTCACACCATAGTTGATTTCGAGGAAATAAGGATCAAGCGGGTGCGCCGAGAGGTACATACCGATCAAGTCGCGCTCCTTGTCGAGACGGACGATGGGTTGCCATTCGATGGCAGAAGGAATTGGCGGGTGCGAATCGTTAATCATTTGCTCATCGTCAAAATCAAACAACGTGGCTTGGTTTTGATTGATCGCATTTTGATGATGTTGCCCATATTTGAGCAGTATTTCAGGAGTACTCTCGCCGGGACGACCGTCGCCTTCGTCGACGAGGTCCTCACGCTTAATGCCGAAGCAGTCGAATGCACCTGCCAGGGCAAGATTTTCGAATACACGGCGATTAATAGATGACGATGGCACGCGCTCGACAAAATCGTAGATACTCTCAAAGGGTTGGTCTCCACGTGCCTTGACAATTTCCTCGACGACAGTGTCGCCTATGCCGCTGATGGCAGAAAGCCCGAAGCGGATATCGCCCTTGGATGTAACGCCGAAATCGCGCACCGATTCGTTCACGTCGGGACCCTTGACGACGATACCCATCGCGCGGCACTCGTCCATGAAGCCGGTGAGCTTGGTGATATCCGTGCGGTTGTGAGTGAGCACGGCAGCCATATATTGTGCAGGATAGTGAGCCTTGAGATAGCCCGTCTGGTAAGCGATCCACGAGTAGCAAGTGGCGTGGCTCTTGTTGAAAGCGTAAGACGCAAACTTCTCCCAATCGCCCCAAATTTTATCGAGAATTTTGGGGTCATAGCCATGTTTCTTACCGCCTTCGATAAACTTGGGCTTCATGGCATCAACGATGGCTTTCTTTTTCTTACCCATTGCTTTGCGCAGAGCATCGCTCTCGCCGCGGGTGAAGTCGGCGAGTTGGCGCGACAGGAGCATCACCTGCTCTTGGTACACCGTGATGCCGTATGTATCCTTGAGATACTTCTCCATGCAAGGGATATCATACACGATAGGTGAGCGCCCATGCTTGCGAGCGATGAAGTCGGGAATATAATCCATAGGTCCCGGGCGATAGAGGGCATTCATGGCAATGAGGTCCTCAAACTTGCTCGGCTGCAACTCGCGCAGATATTTCTGCATACCCTGCGACTCAAACTGGAAGGTGCCGATAGTGCGACCCTGTGAGAACAGCTCGTATGTGGCTTTGTCGTCGATAGGGATATTGTCGATGTCAACTTCTTCGCCCACGCTATTGCGAATATTTGCCAATGCGGTGCGAATAATAGAGAGCGTTTTGAGCCCGAGGAAGTCCATCTTGATAAGCCCGGTTTGCTCAATCACGCTACCTTCATATTGTGTAACGAGCAACTTGCCCTCGTCCTTGTCGTCGGCAGTGGCGACAGGTACCCAGTCGCTCACCGGGTCACGACAAATAATGACACCGCAGGCATGCACGCCCGTGTTGCGCACATTGCCCTCGAGTTGCTCGGCATATTTCAGCGTTTTTTTGATAGTGGGGTTATTGCCCTCAAGCTCGTTCTTGAACGAGTCGACATATTTGAGGCAGTTGGCGAGAGTAGGCTTGAGTTCCTTGCCATCCTTGGTGGGCATGTGCTGCGGAATGAGCTTAGTGAGGCGGTTGGACTCGGGGATAGACAACTTCTCGACACGCGCCACATCCTTGATGGCTGATTTAGCAGCCATAGTGCCATATGTGATGATATGGGCAACGTTGGGCTCGCCATATTTCTCGGTTACATATTTCAGCACTTTGGCGCGACCATCATCGTCAAAGTCGACGTCGATATCGGGTAGGGAGATACGGTCGGGGTTCAAGAAACGCTCGAAGAGCAAGTCATACTTCAGCGGGTCGATCTGCGTGATGCCCAGGCAGTAAGCGACCACTGAGCCGGCAGCCGAGCCACGCCCAGGACCGATACTCACGTCGAGGTCTTCGCGACCGGCGCGAATGAAGTCCTGCACAATGAGGAAGTAGCCGGGGAAGCCCATTGTCTTCATAATGTGCAATTCGAAGTCGATACGCTCGCGGATTTCATCCTTCAACGGCATATCATAGCGCTTGGCTGCGCCGTCATATGCCAGTTTGCGCAGGTAGTCAGCCTCAAATTTTATGCGGTACAGTTTTTCATAACCGCCCAAGTGCTCAATCTTATCCTCGGCTTCTTGCTGCGACAGCACCACATTGCCATGCTCGTCGCGTGTAAATTCATTGAACAAGTCCTCGTGGGTGAGGCGTTTGCGATACTCCTCCTCAGTGCCGAAATCCTCGGGGATGGCGAAGTTGGGCATAATAGGCTCGTGGTCGATGGAGTAAATTTCGACCTTGTCCAGTATCTCGTTGGTGTTCTCGAGCGCCTCGGGGATGTCGCTGAACAGTAGCGACATTTCGTCGGTGGTCTTGAGCCACTCCTGCTTGGTGTAGCGCATGCGGTCCTCATCGTTGAGGTCAGCCTTGGTAGAGATACAAATCAAGTGATCGTGAGCCTCGGCATCCTCTTCGTTGACAAAGTGCGAGTCGTTGGTGGCAATGAGTTTGATATCATACTTGCGGGCAAGTCGTATAATCTCAGGCTCGATCTCTTTTTGCTTTTCATAAGTCTCGTGATTGGCGTCGGGGATAGTCGCCTTGTGGCGTTGCAATTCTAGATAGTAGTCGTCGCCCATGAGGTCTTTCCACCACTTGACCGCCTTGTCGGCGCCGTCGATGTCGCCGCGCATCAGCAGGCGCGGAATTTCACCGCCAAGGCAAGCCGAGGAGATTATCAAGCCCTCGTGTCGCGCGGCTATCGACTCCTTGTCGGTGCGAGGGTGGAAGTAAAAGCCCTTGGTCCATGACTCAGATACCAACTTGATGAGGTTGTTGTAGCCCACTTTATTCTTGGCGAGAACCACCAAGTGCCTGCCGGTGTCGTGCTTGTCGCTACGTTCCTCGTTCGAGCCGTTAGCCACATACATTTCGCAGCCGATGATAGGTATAAACACCTTGGCTTGGGCATCCTTAAGGGCGGATTGCAAGTCCTCGAGGCTCATGCCATCGGAGTCATCGGCGCCCGACTCGACCGCCTTGATGCGCTTTTTCAGTTCCTTGACCGTTTTCAGCGCGCCCTTGTTTTTGTCGGCGACGTAATTGGTAAATTCCTTGATGCCATACATGACGCCATGGTCGGTGAGCGCGATGCCGGGCATGCCGTCGCCTATCGCCTTGTCGACGATACGCGACACCGATGCTTGCCCGTCGAGTAGGGAGTATTGGCTGTGTACGTGGAGATGAACGAATTTGCTCATTTTTAGGCTTGTATAATCAACTCAATTATTGGCTTGGTTTTGTGCTCAAAGGTACAAAAAAACTATCAAGCCCACAATATCGATTATCCAAAAAAGTAAACTTTTGTAAATAACTTTATCGCAAAGTTATCCGAATGCCCGATTCTACTAAAGATAAAAAATGACCAATTACACATTAATAATATTTGATTAAATTGTGTTGTTAATTAAAATTTTTGTAAATTTGCGGTGCATATCGTTGCCGGACCCGATATGGGCTGGAGGCGGGCGCAGACATATTATTATAAAAGCGTTTACTTCGCTTATTCTTGACCTTTAGGAATCTCGCAAATTCATGTCACGGACAAGGATATAGCAACGAGTAGATGCCTTTTCGGGTATGATTATATCAGCCGAGGAAGTCGTGAGGCTTTCTCGGGTTGAGTCGTCATACGGCGTGAGGCTTCGGCGTTGCTCTTCCTTCTGTGACAGGCAATGCGAGAGCCTCTAAAGGTGGGAAGAGCAAAAACACGGTTCTCACGCTTTTAATTTATCCACTAACGCCACCGAGGAGAGCCCGCGGCATTGATAAACAAATTTTTATGAAACAAATCGTCCAAAAGCTTTGCATCATTTTAGCGATGCTGGGGCTATCCTCCACAATGTATGCCTACGACTTCGAGGTCGACGGCATCTACTACAACAAGCTCAGCGACGGCACCTCCGTCGAGGTAACATACAAGGATACCAATTACAACTCATACTCCGGTTCAGTAACCATCCCCTCACAAATCACCTATAATGGTACCACTTACTCCGTCACCTCAATCGGATACAGAGCCTTTTACAACTGCAGCGGCTTAATCTCAGTGACCATCCCCAACTCCATTATATCTATAGCAGATCTTACGTTTGGATTATGTAGTGGTCTAAATTCATTGGTCATTCCCAACTCCGTGACTTCTATTGGCACCTATGCCTTTGCTGGTTGCGGAGGATTAGAGAAAATAATTGTAGAGAATGGCAACACTGTATATGATTCACGTGATAATTGTAATGCTATTATTACCACAGCAACAAATTGCCTTTTGCTCGGGTGCAAAAATTCCAAGATGCCCAACTCCGTCATTTCAATTGGCGACTGGGCCTTCTACAACTGTAGCGGCTTAACCTCGGTGACTATTCCCAACTCCGTAACTTCAATTGGCAAGTATGCCTTCTACGACTGCAGCGGCTTAACCTCGGTGACTATTCCCAACTCTGTCACTTCAATTGGCAAGTACGCCTTCTACGAATGCAGCGGCTTAATCTCAGTGACCATCCCTAACGCCGTAACCTCGATTAGCGATGGAGTCTTCTACAACTGCACTGGCTTAACCTCGGTTACCATCCCCAACTCCGTTACTTCGATTGGCGATGGAGTCTTCTACAACTGCACTGGCTTAACCTCGGTTACCATCCCCAACTCCGTCACTGAGATTGGAGACCACGCCTTCAACGGTTGTAGCGGCTTAACCTCGGTGAATATTCCAATCTCCGTCACTTCGATTGGCGACTATGCCTTCAAAGACTGTACAGGTTTGATTAAATCCGCCTATCCGGATCATTTAAGTAATCCATTCACTAATGGTAAGGCTATTGCTTATTCTTCTGACGCATTAATTGAATCCGATGGTACAATCTATAACAGTACTAAATCCACTCTATATTATGTGCCGACAAGTGTTATGGAATTCAATATGCCTATTTCTGTTACAACAATAGGTGAATATGCTTTTGCAGGCTGCAGCGGCTTAACCTCGGTGACTATTCCCAACTCCGTAACTTCAATTGGCGGCTATGCCTTCGTAGGTTGCAGCGGCTTAACCTCGGTGACCATCCCCAATACCGTTACTTCCATTGGCGAAAGCACCTTCTCGGGCTGCAGCGGCTTAACCTCAGTGACCATCCCAGGCTCTGTCACCTCCATTGGCGCAAGCGTCTTCAACGGCTGCACCGGTTTGATTAAATCCGCTTATCCGGATAATTTAAGCAATCCTTTCAGTTCGGGTGTAGCAGTTGCCTATCCTTCAGATAGCGTTATAGACTCTGATGGTACAATCTACAATAAGGATAAAACAAGTCTTTTCTTTGTTCCTTACGATGTTGCAGAATTTAACATTCCCGGCACTGTCACTACTATCCGTAGCAAATCATTCGCAAAATGTAGCAAATTAACTACTTTAACAATCCCAGCCTCAGTCACTTCGATTTGGTCTAATTCTTTCGATGGTTGCACCGGCTTGACCTCGGTGACCTTTAACGCAAAGAACTGCGCGATAGATTCAGATTGGCTCCATGATTCCAAATCCATAACTAAATTTGAGATCGGTCCCGAAGTTGGGAGCATACCGAATTATTTGTGCTACGGATTGAGCAATCTTACATCAATAACCATCCCCAACTCCGTCACTTCGATTGGCGCGGGTGCCTTCTCCTGCTGTAGCGGTTTGACTTCGGTGACCATCCCCAGCTCCGTCACTTCCATTGGCGCAAGTGCCTTATACTACTGTAGCGGCTTGACTTCGGTGACTATCCCCAACTCCGTCACAGAGATTAGAGATTACACATTCTACGGTTGTACTGGCTTGACTTCGATAACCATCCCCAACTCCATCATTTCCATTGGCGACTATGCCTTCTACGGCTGCATCGGCTTAACCTCTGTGACTATCCCCGACTCTGTCACTTCGATTTGCGATGGAGTCTTCTACAATTGCAGCGGGTTAACCTTGGTGACTATTGGCAACTCCGTCACTTCGATTGGCAATTACGCCTTCTCCGGTTGCAGCGGTTTAACCTCGGTGACAATCCCAAACTCCGTCAATTCTATTGGCGACTATGCATTATCCAATTGTAAAAGTTTAACATCTGTAGTATATAATGCAACGACTGTTACAGTGTCATCACATTTACTCTCTGGTTGCACAAATATTGCCTCATTCAAGATAGGAAATGCAGTTGAGAGCATTCCCTCATATTTATGTAAGGGACTATCGGGTTTGCAGTCTGTTACTATTGGCACTTCGGTTACTTCCATTGGTAGCTATGCTTTCACCGACTGCAATCTTGCCAAGGTTATTTGGCTGCCCAATACACCTCCAGCCGGGTACCGTGATGTCGAATCCAATATTCACTATGTGGCTAATGACCAATATGATTTTAGCAATCAAATAAATTATCAGTTCCTTAGCTCCATATTTACCGTTGATGGCACAGTATTCGTGCCCGTCAGCCCCTCGGAGCGCACTTGCGATGCAATCGACTGCACATATGTGCCTGAATGTAAATCTATAGTAATAGATGGTAAAGTAAGCAATAAAGGCATTGAAATGTCAGTCGTAGATATCAAGCCTTACACATATTATAAGAATTATAATATCGAAGATATCGCAATTTCGATTAAGGGAGGTATAGGCGACTATGCCTTCGGCGAATGTTTTAATATGGCTGCAGCCACATTGGGCGATGAAGTAACTTTAATAGGGAATGGTGCTTTCTATAACTGCTCAACACTTCCCGGGATTGTAATACCCAACTCTGTTAAATCGCTCGGTGCTTCGTCATTTGAAAAATGTTCATCGCTCAGTTCATTTGCCGTTCCCGGTAGCGTGGCTTCCATTGGCGACAATGCATTTGCCGGCTGCAAATCAATCAGTGACTTCACAATCGAAGATGGTGAAAATGTGCTGACCCTCGGCTCCAATGGCTCATCGCCCTTGTTTGTCGACTGCCCCTTGGACGAGGTCTATATCGGTCGCAAATTGTCATATGACACAGCTGCAGAACGCGGTTATTCGCCATTCTATCGCAATGCATCGTTGCGCACAGTGGAGATTACCGATGCCGAGACTCAAATCTGTGACAACGAGTTCTATGGTTGTACAAATCTGCAGTCGCTGAAGATAGGCGACGGCGTGACAACCATCGGCAAATGGGCATTCTCGGGCTGCTCGGCTCTGGAATACTTCCTGGTAGGTAGCAACGTTGAAAGCATTGGTCAAGAAGCCTTCTCTGACTGTACAAGTTTGACCAGTTTCACTTCCAACGCTCCCGTTCCGCCCATATGTGGCAACCAAGCTCTCGATGATATCAACAAGTGGGAGTGCACCCTCTATGTGCCTGCCGAGAGCATTGGACAATACAAGGTAGCCGACCAGTGGAAAGACTTCTTCTTTATCGAAGAATCGGGCATCGAGGATATCGTTGTTGACGCTGACACATCAGATGCGCCGGTTGAATACTACAACCTCCAAGGCATCCGCATCGAGAATCCCACCCCCGGCATTTACATCCGCCGCCAAGGCTCCTCAACAACAAAAGTATCTATCAGGTAATATTTAATAATCTCATTGAAGAGCAGGCTACGCGAGAGTGCAGCCTGCTCTTTGCTTTTGTAATAAAAAAAGGTTACCGGTAGATGCCGACAACCTGGATTTCGTGATCCGAGTGCGGTCACAAAAAATTTCATAGTCAGTTGTGCCACAGATAGTTATGAAATGTGTTTTTGTGGTACTGTACCACAAATTGTGGTACACTTTGACCTTTCGGGGTCA
>CALZTY010000037.1 GCA_945829225.1 uncultured Bacteroidales bacterium
AATGCAAAGGTAAGTTATTATCTTGAATTAGACAACAAAGCGATGGAGATACTTCCATAATTTGGACAAAAGTATTAACTTTGTCAAAAATAAGAAGCGCATGAGTGCAACGACAAAATTTTTGGAGCAAGTAGCCGATTATTTTTTCAACGGAAAGAATAATTCGGATAACATTGGTTTGGCGGATACTATATTTATACTGCCCAATAAGCGATCGGCGATGTTTTTGAGGCGATATGTACAGCAGCGCATACAGGACAAGTATGCGTTTATGCCACGCTTCACGACTTTCGGAAAATTTATAGCGCGACGCTCGTCGTTGAAGGTGGCGAGCCGCTACGACTGCTTGTTTACGTTGTACAACTCCTATATAAATGTATTAAAAAAGCATAACCGCTCTGATACCGGTAAGACTTTTGACAAATTTATATTTTGGGGAGATATGATACTGAGCGACTTCGAGCAGATAGATTCCTCGTTGGTCGATGCCGGGAAATTATATACAAATTTGGCTAATATCCATAATATTTCCACCGACTTTCTTACAGAAGAGCAGAAGGCTGTGGTCCGCGATATATGGGGTGAGACATCTTACACTCAACACATAGATACCTTCTGGCGTCACACCCATGCAAGTGGCGAAGAAACCGAGATGACCCGCAAATTTATTGACTTATGGCAAATCCTTGCCGAGATATATGCGGATTTCAACGATAGTTTGCTTCAACGAGGCATGGCAACCGAGGGTATGCAGACACGCCGGGTTGCTGAAGTTGTGAAACAATCAAGTCCTGCTGAGTTGCGGCGCAATAGGTTCGTTTTTGTGGGGCATAGCGACTTATCGACAGCCCAAATAGCCATAATGAAGCGGTTGCAAGAATGTGGTGCCGCAATGTTTTTCTGGGATATGCCGTCGAGTATTTTTGGCGATGATTCCGGCAACAAGGGGAGCGAAGTTGTAAAAATCCTCAGCAACTTATGCGCACAATTCAGAATGCCCGACGACTTCAATTTGAAAAAAGTAGATACGTATCCCGAAATAGACATCATAGGGATATCGTCGGCAGTGGGACAAGGCAAGCAAGCCGCAGATATTGTGTCGAAGTGGAATACACAAGGATTGATAGATACAGCAAGTATTAACACTGCGATTGTCCTACCTGACGAGTCGTTACTGACTCATATGCTGCTCGCGATGCCCGAAGATATCACAGATATCAATGTAACAATGTCTGTTCCCTACTCCGCCACGACATTTGCAACGCTGATCCGTGTGATTATCTCGCTGCAACTTAGAGCAAAGCAACGGAGTGACGGCACAATGACATTCTTTTTCAAGGATGTTTTGGAGGTGTTGCGTCACCCTCATATTCGTATAATTGCAGCGCAAGAGTCAGAAGCGATTATTAAGAAAATAGAAAAGAAAAAACTATACAATATCGATGCACCTGCGCTAACAGAAAACCACCCGTCATTGGCGTTCATCTTCAAGCCTATACATGATATAAAGAGTGTGCAAGAAGTGTATGATTACTTAGTCGCACTTATCAATGGCTTGCAGGAAAATATCCAAAGAGTTGCCGGGAAGCAATCAGATACACTCGAATTGAATACATTGGAGTACTATCGGCAGTCACTTGATGAATTATACAAATGTGTAAACGACTATGAGATTTCAATGCAAGAGGTCACATTCTTTATTCTATTTGAGCAGATATTGAATTCCTCGAAGATGTCATTGTCTGGTACGCCATTGCGTGGTTTACAAATCATGGGAGTATTGGAGACACGAGCTTTGGATTTTGACAACATAATCATATTGTCAATGAATGAGCGCCAATTTCCACGCAAGGATTACATCAAGACAATGATACCCAACAACTTGCGACGAGGCTATGGGCTTGAGCCGATTGATCGCCGCGAGAGTTATTATGCCTACTATTTCTATCGCTTACTTGCTCGTGCCAAGAAGGTTACACTACTATACGACTCTCGAGGGGGTAACCACTCCGGAGAAATGTCTCGCTACTTGTCCCAATTGATGTATCTGCATGACCATAACAACATTAGACATTGCAACGTGGTGTCAGGCGGCATTCGTCCCTTGCAACGCGAAATAACAATTGATAAGGATGATGTCGTTATGCAGGAATTGTCCCGATATACAGTCAAAGATGGGTTATACCTATCGGCATCTGCATTGAAATCATATCTTACGTGTCCATTGTCATTCTATCTGAAGTATGTCAAAGGAATGCGTGATGATGAAGAGCCATTGGGCTATATTACACCGGCTCAATTAGGCGATATTTTTCATCACACGATGATGAATATCTACGGTCAATATAGTGGCAAAGCAATAAGTGCACAAGTAATCAATTCGCTTCTCAGTGGCAATGAAATTGAGGAAATGGTTTTAAGAGAGATTGATAATGTTGTCTACCACAGCAAGATACCTGTAGAGAATAGATCGACTGAAGCGAAAATAAATGGCGCAATAATTTGCAAACAAGTAAGGAAAATGCTCGAAGCCGAGCGCGATTGCTATTGCAATAATTCGACATTTGATTATGTAGCAGGAGAGGAGGAAGTAAAAGGGCCATGGGCTATCACCGATGAATTGACAGTCAACTTCAAGATGCAAATTGATCGTATTGATAGATTAGGGTCAGAAGAGTTGAGGTTTATCGACTATAAAACAGGCTCTGATGAGTTGTCGGTAGGCTCGGATCTTAAAAATTTGTTCTCCGGCAAACATTCCTGCCAAGGTATCTTCCAATTGATGTTGTATGCCGAAGCATATAAAGACATGGAGAAGTCGGTAAATGTAAAACAAATACATCTGGCGATACACTCGTTGCGCAAGATAACTACTTCGGGCAAGATAGAAAACTTGACTTACAACCGCAAACCGTTGCCTCCCTATCCTAAGTTGGATCCTGAGTTTCGTGATATGCTCAATGTTACAGTTGAGTCGATTTTTGACCGTAATATACCATTTAAACAATGCGCAGACCTTGACAATTGTAAATATTGCAAGTTTACGCAATTGTGTGGACGTGTTGTTGTAGATAAAAAATACAACTGATGACCGGAATATATCTTCACGTACCATTTTGTCACAGCAAATGCATATACTGCGACTTCTATTCAATAGCCGACCGACGGCTTTTAGCGGAATATGCCCGTGGTGTGATACGTGAGTATGTTGCTCGCAAGGACGAGCTCTCCGAACCGATACGTACAATATATTTAGGTGGAGGCACACCATCAATATTGCCGATTGATTTGCTATCAGAGATTGTAAGCCACTTGCCGCTGAACGATGTTGAGGAGTTTACCATTGAAGTTAATCCAGAGGATGTGACCACGGAGAATGTGACAATGTGGCGTGAATTGGGCATCAACCGCATCAGTATGGGCGTGCAATCGTTGGATGATGGCATGCTCAAGTGGATGCGTCGGCGTCACTCTGCTGCTGATGCTTTGAAGGCTATTGAGACAATCCGAGTCGGAGGAATCAATAATATAAGTTGCGATTTGATATATGGCTTGCCAGGGCTAAGTGCTGAGTCGTGGCGCAAAGATTTAACCCGGCTACTCTCGATGCCAATTAATCACCTGTCGGCATATTGTTTGACCTATAGCCGTGGCACCGCACTGTATCATCAATGGGAGCAAGGTAAAGTTATACCAGCCGAAGATGATTTGATTGCAAGTCAATTCGCTATATTGCGAGAGGAAACTGCAAGAGCAGGATTTGAGCACTATGAAATCAGCAATTTTGCCCGTCCGGGGTTCAAGTCACGTCATAACAGCCTATATTGGTCACCCCAAGGTAAATGGCTTGGACTTGGACCCGCAGCGCACTCATTTGACGGCTCGGTCAGGCGTATAGATATAGCGAATACAAGTAAGTGGCTTGAAATGCTTCCCGAGCCATATGAAATTGATGAAGAAGATGAACTTAATCGCATCAATGATTTGATAATGACCGGATTGCGCACGGCACAGGGGTTGGATTTAGCAATATTTGATGACGGCACTCGCTCAAAGATAGAGCAAGATGCTCATCCTTTCTTAGAAACCGGGAAGATGCACCGAAACGGCGCCGTGCTGACAATCAACCGCGACTATTGGTTGGTGTCAGACTCTATTATACGAGAATTGATGCAAATTTAGAGTTGGGCAATCACTTCGGCACGTAAAGTGCTGTCCTGCTCGAATTTACCATTATAATCAATAGTAGTTGTCGAGGCATTTTGTTTCTCAACACCGCGCATCTTCATACACAAGTGTTGGGCTTGACATTTCACCATCACGCCATCCGACTTGAGAGTATCTTTAACAATGCGACAAATCTCGGCTGTCAAGCGCTCTTGAACTTGTAATTTACGAGCACAGTTGTTGACCAATCGAGCCAACTTGCTGAGCCCCACGATTTGTTCCCCGGGGAGATATGCTATTGAAATAGTGCCGAAGAAGGGCAAAATATGATGCTCGCACATTGAGTAGAACTCTATATCCTTGACAACTACCACACGCGAGCCGTCGTGGTCAAAGAGTGCCGACTCCAATATTTGTGGAGTGTCATTGCGATACCCTGAGGTGAGAAAATAGAGAGCCTTGGCCGCGCGCATAGGAGTCTTGACCAAGCCCTGGCGAGTGACATCCTCGCCCATCAAGGTGATGATATCCGAGATTCGTTCGGCAATAAGACCAATACGTTGCTCATCACTGAGCTTTTCGGGATCTATAGTCATATCTTATAAATGATTTATACGGTCGCAGACGACACGCAGTTGCGATGAAATGCCGGGGAAAGCGGCACGAATAGCCGCCATAGCAGCCTCCGCTTCCGAGCGAGTCTTGAAGTCTCCAACCTTCACGCGCCAATACGGCGAGTTGAATTGAATGTAAGAATTCCACTCGGGAAATCTGCTTTTTATCTGCTGACTGCGTGCTTGAGCTTGGTGCTTGGCTGTGTTGACATTGTTGTCATCAAAAACCAAAACGCGATACCCCACACGTGTAGTGTTGGCGATTGTTGTCGGCGTAGATTCAGTAGGTTCCTCATCGGATTGAGTCAACACCGGGGCAATACGCTGCAAAAGCCCATCGGGATAAGATATGTCAATACGACCGCCTTGCTCAATACGACCGATAATGGTTGTATCGGCAGCCTCCTGAGCAAACAATCCGGCCGAAGTCAGGCACATCACTACGATGCAAAAAAAACGTGTGTACATATCGCAAAAAATAAAAATAAGTGACCGCAATCACGCGTGTCGCAATTGCGGCCACTAATAAGTTACAATTAGAATGCTTTAACGATGCCCATAAAGTCGGCACACTTGAGCGAAGCGCCACCAATGAGACCACCATCAACGTCGGGCTTAGCAAACAACTCGGCAGCATTGGAGGGCTTGCAAGAGCCACCATAGAGGATTGAGGTGTTTTCGGCTACTTCCTTGCCATACTTGGCAGCGATAGTTGCGCGGATGTGTGCGTGCATATCCTCAGCTTGGTCGGCAGTAGCAGTCTTGCCGGTACCGATAGCCCATACAGGCTCGTAAGCCAGGATAATCTTGGAGAAATCTTCAGCGCTGAGGTTGAAGAGAGCCTCCTCGATTTGAGTCTTAACAACTTCATTGTAAGTGCCGTTTTCGCGCTCCTCAAGGACTTCACCGATGCAGAAGATAGGAGTAAGGTTGTTGGCAAGTGCGAGAGCCAACTTGTCGCGGAGGATAGCGGAATTCTCACCATAATATTGGCGACGCTCTGAGTGACCAAGTATTACATATGTGGCGCCTGTCGAAGCGACCATAGCGGCAGAAACTTCGCCGGTGTAAGCACCTGAAGCGTGATCGGCGCAGTTCTCGGCACCGAGGCCCAATTTGTCTTGATTGATAACTGCGGCAATGGATGCCAAGTGAGTGGCGGGAGCGCATACGATTACATCGCAGTTTACTGCCTCGTTGGCAAGTGCCTCATTTACTTCCTTGGCGAGTTGCACGCCTTCGGCAACTGTGGTATTCATTTTCCAGTTGCCTGCTACGATATTCTTTCTCATTTTATGTATGAATAATTACGTTATTCTGAATTTGAGCGCAAAATTAGCAAAAATCTATGAACTAACGCGCATAAAGTAGGGGAAAATTGCAGATTAATCATTAACTTTGCAGTTGAAAACAGATGATTAATCGTTAATAAATGTAATTATTATATGCCAAAAGTTTCTAATCGAGGTACAATCATGCCCGCATCTCCAATTCGGCGTTTGGTCAAATACGCCGAAGAGGCTCGTGCTCGTGGCATCAAAGTATACACATTGAATATCGGACAGCCTGATATACCAACCCCAGAGGTCGCATTCGAGACCTTGCGCAATATCGACCGTAAGGTACTTGAATATAGCCCATCGGAGGGATTGCGCTCGCTACGAGTTAAGTTGCAACAATATTACAAACGCTTCAATATCGATGTAGACGTTGATGATATCATCGTGACCACCGGTGGTAGCGAGGCGGTGCTATTCGCTTTTATGGCATGCCTTGACCCCGGTGACGAGATTATTGTTCCTGAGCCGGCGTATGCCAACTATATGGCATTTGCTATCTCAGCAGGAGCAAAGATTGTGACCGTGCCGTCAACTATTGACGATGGTTTCCAATTGCCTCCTGTCGAAAAATTCAAGGCATTAATCACGGAGCGCACCAAAGGTATCCTTATCTGTAATCCCAACAACCCTACCGGTTACCTCTATACGATGAAGGAAATGATGCAATTGCGCGACCTGGTCAAGGAGCACGATTTGTTTCTTTTCTCCGATGAGGTATACCGCGAATTTTGCTATACCGGCGCACCATATATTTCGGCATTTCATCTGCCCGATATTGAGGAGCAAGTGGTACTTATCGACTCTGTATCAAAGCGCTACAACGAGTGCGGTATTCGCATCGGTGCACTAATCACCAAGAATCCCGAGTTGAAGAAGAATGTGATGAAGTTCTGCCAAGCCCGTCTCAGCCCCCCACTCATCGGTCAATTGATAGCCGAGGCATCTATAGACACTCCGGCAGATTATATGCTTGCTACATATAATGAATATGTAGAGCGACGCAAATTCCTTGTTGACCGCATCAATATGATCCCCGGGTGCTATACACCCATACCGATGGGCGCGTTCTACACTGTTGTACGACTGCCTGTTGAGGATGCCGATGACTTCTGCCGCTGGTGTCTCACCGACTTCAATTATAATGGCGAGACAGTATTTATGGCACCGGCATCGGGCTTCTATGTAACTCCGGGACTTGGAAAGGACGAAGTGCGTATGGCGTATGTACTTGAGCGTGAAGAACTTGGCAAGGCTATGGTAGTATTAGCCAAAGCCCTCGAGCAGTATCCACACCGCAAGAAATTGTTTTGATGCGGGTGTTGAGATACATATTATTCGCAATTTGTAGCTTTAGTGCATTGTGTATCAGTGCACAAGAGACGTCTTCGATTAGTTATGTGCCGAGAATAGGCGGTGTCATCCGTGGTCGCTGGGAAATGCTCACCGATGGCGGATTGAATAAATTTGCATTACGCAATGCCCGCGTGAACCTCAGGGGCTACATAGCGCCTACAATTGACTATTTCTTTCAAGGTGATTTGTGTAATAACGGCAAGTCTGTATTTCTTGATGGATGGGCGCGTTTTACACTCTTTAATTCATTGAAAATAAGAGCGGGGCAATTCCGTATTCCCTTTGGCGTTGACCCGTTCAGGAGTCCGGCAACATATATCTTTGCCAATCGCTCGTTTATAGGACGCGACCTTGATAATATCCGTGCTGTGGGTGTATCAGTAGCATATTCCGTGCCCCGTATTCCACTGACTCTCGAAGCCGGGGTATTCAATCCCAATACCATTAACGACCACAGCGAGTGGTCGCACGATAAGGTGTTTGCCTCCAAGGCATCATTGCGTCTTGACCCCATAACACTCACCGGTGGATTTCAGACCATTATTCCCGACTTGGTGAGAATTAATATGGCGGATGTCGCTGTTACCTTCAACCACGGAAGCTGGCTCGCCGAGGTGGAATATATGTACAAACATTACACCGGGAATACCCACGACGACTGCCATGCCTACAATGCCTTCGTCGACTATTCCTTGCCAATAAAAACATCTCTATTCGAGCGTCTGTCGGTTCAAGCCCGTGCTGATGGCAGTACTCCCCACTCTACCGGATATAGAAACGCCGATGGAAAACTTGTTGATAATCAACCTTATCGCAATCGCCTCACTGTGGGTGCCACTCTTACCTACAAATTCGAGCGTGTACGGTGTGACCTTCGCATCAATTACGAAAATTATTTTTATCATCACGATTATATAGTTACCGATTCGCGCAACGACCGCGTGACTGCCGAGTTGGTACTCGTTTTTTGACCTATGGCTAAGAAATTTATATCATGGAACGTTAACGGACTACGTGCCGTTGTTGGCAAAGGCTTTCGCGAAATCTTTGCCGATTTTGATGCAGATTTTTTTTGTATGCAAGAGACCAAGTTGCAAGAGGGGCAATTAGACTTGACCTTTGACGGCTATAAGTCGGCATACGATTATGCTCAGCGCAAGGGCTACTCGGGCACAGCCACTTATTGGCGCGACAACTCAACGCTACGCAACACGGGCATCAAGGTTGAGCGTCACGACACCGAGGGACGATCAGTAACACTCGACCTTGGCAATGCATACTTGGTTAATGTGTATACTCCAAATAGCCAGGATAAATTGGCTCGCCTTGATTATCGCATGGATTGGGAGCAATCGTTTGCAGATTATGTCTCAGCGCTGGACAAGGAGAAGCCTGTCATTATATGTGGTGACCTCAACGTGGCTCATCAAGAGATTGACCTTGCCAATCCTAAGACCAATCACTTCAACCCCGGCTTCACCGACCAGGAACGAGGGGCATTTAGCGACTTGCTTGCGCGTGGTTTTACAGATACATTCCGCTTCCTTCACCCCGATGTTGTTAAAGCATATTCGTGGTGGAGTTATCGTATGAACGCCCGAGCCAAGAATGTCGGTTGGCGTATTGATTACTTCTTGATTTCCAATCGCTTGACCGACAAACTTATTTCAGCCGAAATACACAATGAGGTGATGGGGTCAGACCATTGCCCGGTATCAATTGTTTTAAACTTATAGACCTAATTGCAGTGCGTTATGGAGAATTTGGTTACTAAAGCAAAGCGAATAATCGTTGAATACTTCACCTTGACGCCCTACCTCGTATCGCAAGCTGAGGCAGAACAGTCAATCCGCGATGGCGTGTCGTTCCGTGGCACCAATATGATAGTGCTCATATTGGCTATATTGATAGCCTCACTGGGCTTGAACACCAATTCAACAGCTGTGATTATCGGTGCAATGCTTATCTCACCGTTGATGGGTCCTATCATCGGCATTGGCTTGGGTATAGGTATTCAAGACTTTGACTTACTACGCAAGTCCTTGCGCAACCTTGCTATGGCAGCGACGTTCTCTATTCTCGCATCTGCTGTTTATTTCGTCATCTCGCCAGTGAGCGAGGGCCATAGCGAATTGTTAGCACGCACTCAGCCAACTATCTATGACGTGCTTATTGGCTTTGTGGGTGGTGCTGCAGGCATCATTGCTATTGCCTCGCGCAACAAGGGTAATGTTATTCCGGGCGTAGCGATAGCCACGGCGTTGATGCCCCCGCTATGCACTGTAGGCTATGGCTTGGCTACCCTACAGACGCAATTCTTCTTTGGCGCACTCTATTTGTTTTTGATTAATTCTATATTTATCTGTTTGGCTACATTTATTGGCGTCAAAGTATTGAAATTCAAGGCGGTAGAGGTTGAGGATACACATCGTGTGCGCAACTTGCGACGTTGGGTATACATTATTTCGCTATTATGTTTACTACCAAGTATTTATCTCACCTACAATATGTTGCGCCAATCTCGCTTTGAGTACAATGCTCATCGTTTTGTTGCAGATGAGTGTGTATTTGCTGACACTCATGTGCTCTCCACCAAGACCGATTGGTCGACTGATAAGCGCGAGATTACCATCACGTTGATTGGCTCACCACTGTCGCCCGACTCTTTGCAGATGGCGCTTAGCCGACAACTTAAGTTTTACAATCTTGAAGGCACACTCCTCACAATCATACAAGGTAATTCGTATAATTTGAGAGATGTTGCTAACGATGGGAGTATCAAGGATTTGTATGAACTATCTCAGGCGGCTATTGCCAAGAAGCAGAATGATATCGACTCACTGAAACAAATAATTGAGCAGTCGTCGCAGCGCGATGCCCTCGCATCGTCTATTGCGCCCGAATTGAAAGTGGTGTTCCCCGAGATCCATGCGCTATCGGTGTCGCGCAATGTTTTTGCCGATGTAGATTCGAGCCTTGTTGACACAATCAATGTGGCAATGATACAATTTGATAGGCCATTGACCGCTGCCAAACGCAATAATCTTATTGAATATCTCAAGGCTCGCTTCCATGTTGATGATATCGTGATTGTCGAAGTCAACAACATAAATTTTGCCCAATAGCAATTTAGTTTTTGTCGTATTAACTAAATTTAGTAACTTTGCAATTATGAACACAAGCAATATAGTAAGGTTTGTTCTTTTGGGCATTGCCTGGTTGGCGACTGTAGGTGTGTTATTGGCACACGTACAGCACATTACCCCATATATCTTGTTTGTGATTGTGGCATCGGCTATCATAGTATTCGTGCCGATGTACAAAAAATATGTGAAGAATGGCAGAAACAACAAATAACGACACAAAACCACGGCTATTGGATAACATCAATTCGCCAGCCGACTTGCGCAAACTTCCCTTAGAAGACTTGCCACAAGTATGTCGTGAGTTGCGTGAGTTTATCATCAATAGTTGCGCCGTAAACCCGGGACACTTCGCCTCCAGTATGGGCGCAGTAGAAATTACCGTCGCCATGCATTATGTGTTTGATACTCCTTACGATCGCATTGTGTGGGATGTCGGACATCAAGCATATAGCCACAAGATACTTACCGGTCGGCGCCTGCGCTTTGCCACCAACCGCATGATGGGCGGATTGAGTGGCTTCCCTACCCCTGCAGAGTCGGAATATGACACCTTTACTGCCGGTCATGCCTCCAATTCGATTTCGGCTGCCCTGGGTATGGCGGTTGCCTCGCAGTTCCGAGATGAAAAGCGACGCAATGTGGTCGCTGTGATTGGTGATGCATCGGTGAGCGGCGGTTTGGCTTTTGAAGGCATCAATAATGCCGCAAATACGCCCAATAACCTGCTTATCATCCTCAATGATAACGATATGTCGATTGACCGCAATGTCGGTTCGCTCAACTCATATCTTGCTCACCTAACGACATCTCCTCGCTACAATCGTCTGAGATTCAAATTGTACAATTGTCTCAAGAAGATGCACCTCGTGAGCGAGCGTCGCCGTGGTGCTATTTTGCGCTTCAGCAATAGCCTCAAGTCGCTTATCGTTAAGGAACAAAATATCTTCGAGGGCTTGAATATCAGATACTTTGGACCTTTTGATGGTCATGATGTAATCAAAGTGGTGCGGGTGTTGCGCGACATCAAGGATATGGAAGGTCCGCGATTGCTTCACTTGCGCACAATTAAAGGCAAGGGCTACGAACCTGCCGAAAACGAACCAGCCAAGTGGCATGCACCGGGCAAATTTGACCCCAAGACCGGTAAGCGAGCTTGCGATATACCTTGCGACAAGCCCAAAGCACCTAAGTATCAAGATGTTTTCGGCAAGACACTTGTCGAATTGGCAGGAAAGGATAGTAGAGTTATAGGCATTACTGCCGGTATGCTCTCGGGCACCTCGGTGTGCGAGATGCAGAAAGCCTTTCCCGAGCGCGTCTTTGATGTTGGCATCTCCGAGGGACACGCTGTGACATTTGCCGGCGGATTGGCTAAAGATGGTATGCGGCCCTTCGTGGCGATCTACTCAAGTTTTTTGCAACGAGCCTACGACCATATTATTCACGATGTAGCCATCCAAGGCTTGCCGGTGACATTCTGTATTGACCGTGCCGGCTTAGTCGGTGAAGATGGCATCACTCACCATGGAGCCCTTGATCTTGCCTATTTACGCTCTATACCCGGAATGATTGTTAGCGCCCCATCGGATGCGCGGATGTTGCGCCGATTGATGGCGACAGCCGCTACCGGCGAGCATGGCCCATTTGCAATCAGGTATCCTCGCGGTGGTAGCAACTCTCTCGATTGGGAGTGTGCCCTGGAGCCTATGGAAATTGGCAAAGGACGCAACGTTGTTGCCGGCAAGCAGATTGCCTTGCTAAGCATTGGCACTGTAGCAACTCAAGTCGGTGATGCTGTCGCAAAGGCTCGTAGTCAAGGCATTGATGTCGCGTGGTACGATATGATATTTGTCAAGCCTATCGACGAGGCTATCCTTAAGGAAGTGATGGCTCTTAATTGCCCGTTAATCACTGTCGAAGACGGCTCTATTGAGGGCGGCTTTGGCTCGGCTGTTGCCGAGTGGATGTGTGAACACTCTCATTCGGCTATAGTTCATCGCATCGGTATCCCCGACTCTTTCGTCACTCAAGGTACCCCCGACCAGTTGCGCGAATTATGTGGGCTTGACGCTGATAGCATTTTGAAGGAAATCTTAAACCTCTCGCAGAAATGAAAATCATCATCGCAGGTGCAGGAGAAGTTGGCTCACACTTAGCCAAGTTGCTTTCCAAGGAAAACCAAGATGTTATCCTCATTGATAGTAGCGAGCAAAAGTTAGCCAATTTTGACTCATATAATTTGATGACATACGTTGGTAGCCCGATATCTTTCAAGACTTTCAAGCATGTGGATATCGCCGATGCCGATCTGTTCATCGCTGTAACACCATTTGAAACTCAAAATATCACTGCTTGCTCTATCGCTCATCACCTCGGTGCCTCTCACACCGTGGCGAGAATAGACAATTATGAGTATCTTAAGGACCAGGGGCGCGAGTTCTTCTCATCAATAGGTGTTGACGAGTTGATTTATCCCGAGTTGCTTGCCGCCGAGGAGATGCGCACCGCCCTCAAGCGCGCGTGGGTGCGCAACTGGTTTGAGTTGTACAATGGCGAACTGATTGTAATCGGTGTTAAGGTGCGTGACAATGCACGCCTCACAGGTATGCACCTCAAGGATTTGGCTTCGATGTCGGCACATTTCCACATCTCGGCTATCAAACGCAACCACGAAACTATCATTCCGCGTGGCGATGACTATATTAAGAGCAATGATATCCTATACTTCTCAACTACAAAAGATTACGTGGATAATATCCGTGAGTTATGTGGCAAACAGGAGTTGGAGGTCAAGCGAGTCCTGATGATGGGCGGTAGCCGCATTGCCATACAGTTGGCAAAAATTTGTGGCGACGAGTTCAAATTCAAGATTATTGAGGTCAATCGCGATAAGTGTATTGAACTTGCCGAGAAATTGCCCGATGCCAATATTGTCAATGGAGATGGCCGCGATGTGGAGTTGCTCACCGTCGAGGGTATCCAGGATTACGATGCCTTTATTGCTCTTACGGATAGTTCCGAAGCCAATATTCTCGGATGCCTTACAGCCAAGGAGCGTGGCGTGCCCAAGACTATTGCTGAGGTAGAGACAATTCAGTTTATAAACGTTGCCGAGAACCTAAATATCGGCACCATAATCAACAAGAAACTCCTCTCGTCAAGCAAAATTTTCCAATTGTTGCTTGATAGTGACACGTCAAATGCCAAGTGTCTGGCATTGGCTGATGCCGAGGTCGCTGAATTGGTAGTAAAACCCAATTCAAAGGTTACACGAGGTGCTGTAAAGGACTTGAAACTGACTCGAGATATGACCATCGCCGGGCTTATCCGAGATGGCAAGGGTATGCCTGTAAATGGTAACACTCAGATCCAGGTAGGTGACCATGTGGTCATTTTCTGCCTCAATGGTGCCATCCACAAAGTCGAAAAATTGTTCAACTGATTATGGCACGCGAACGCCTTGCATTTATCAACTTTCCTGTAGTCCTCAGACTCATAGGCTGGCTATTAATTATTGAAGCCGGGCTGATGCTGTTGCCATTGGTCACTGCGTTGATATATCAGGATACATCAATAGAGGGTTTCACCTGGTCGATGTCCATCACCCTCGGAGTCGGTGCAGCTTTGGCTTTCGGCATCAAGCCCAAGAACCACGAACTGATGACTCGCGAGGCTATTTTACTAACAGCGTCGGTGTGGGTGATTTTTTCGCTTTTCGGTGCTATCCCGTTCGTGCTATCGCTGCCCGGATTTCCCATTGTTGATGCCTGCTTTGAGGCTATATCGGGCTTTACATCAACTGGTGCCACAATCTTCCCGGATGTCGAGAGTCTACCGCATGGCATATTGATATGGCGCGCATTGATGCAATGGGTTGGTGGCTTGGGTATTATCTTATTCACTTTGGCGGTTATTCCTATGCTCAATCAGCGTGGTGGTATACACTTATTCCAAGCTGAGATGTCGGGCATCTCGTGTAGCCGCCTACGTCCGCGTATCAGCCAGACTGCCAAGGGCTTGTGGATGACATATATTATTCTAACCATCATCCTTGGCGTGCTCTTATATGCCGGACCGATGAATTTGTTTGATACTATTTGTCAAACTCTTTCCACAATTTCGACCGGCGGTTTCTCCACCAAAAATACCAGTATCGGATATTGGAACTCCACCTATGTCAATTGGGTCATAGTGGTGTTTATGTTCTTGGGTAGCCTCAATTTTCATCTGCTTTATCGAGCCGGACATGGTGATTTTAAGTCGCTGTTTACCAACGATATATTCAAGTGCTATCTAATCATCGTTGCTGTATGTACCGTGATTATCGGTACGCACTTGTTTGTTGAAGGCACTTACGACAATGCTCACGACCTTATTCTATACCCTCTGTTCCAGATTATTTCGGGTATGACTTCAACGGGCTTTCAGATAGCCAGTTTCGAATCTTGGGGCTCGTTGTCGGTGGTCCTCATAATTATATTGATGTTCTTCGGTGCCTGCGAGGGCTCAACAGCCTCCGGCGCTCGTATTGACCGTTTCTTGGTGCTGATGAAAAACACCAAGAATGAGTTCTATCGCATCATGCATCCCAACTCCATTACAACAGTGCGCGTCAACGGACGACCCGTACCCAACGAGGCTGTGAATAAGATAATCGCTTTCTTGGCTATATTTGTAATGATTTTGGCTGTCTGCACCTTGATACTCACTCTTTGTGGATACAGTTTTATCGACTCCGTATTTGCTTCGGTTTCAAGTCTTAGCAATATCGGATATGGTGCCGGCATCACATCCGGCTCGTTCCAGCCCTTGGCTGATGTAGCCAAGATAACACTAATGTTTGCGATGATTGTCGGGCGCCTCCAACTTTTCACCGTCTTGGTAATCTTCACCAAATATTTCTGGGTGAAATAATTGTTTTACTTCGCATGATTTACGCTTAGTATATGCAATTCACTCAGATAAGTTTTGCAATATTCTTTTTCGTTATTTTTGTGCTTTATTGGCTTGTGTTGCGCAAGTGGCATAGGGCACAAAATGCTTTGCTACTTGCCGGCAGTTATGTTTTTTATGGCTGGTGGGATTGGCGCTTTTTGAGTTTGATATTGCTCACCACATTGACTACTTTCTTCTCGGCTAAACTTGCGAGAAGACGACACGGGATGGGCATAACAGTCGGCAACATAGTATTAAACTTAAGCATATTATTGCTATTCAAGTACTTGAACTTCTTTATCGAGAATTTCAAACATCTCTTTGGTGTTGACTTCGCGACACTTGATATCTTATTACCGGTAGGCATCTCATTTTATACCTTCCAGGCTATTGCATATAGTGTAGATGTGTACAAGGGCAAGATAGAGCCTTGCAACAACTTGCTGAATTTTGCCACTTTCATTGCATACTTTCCCCAATTGGTTGCCGGTCCTATCGAGCGTGCCTCACAATTGCTGACTCAGATTAGCACCAAACATCAGTGGCGTCGCGACTATGCTGTTGAAGGATTGAGGATGGTGTTGGTTGGCGTGCTCAAAAAGGTTTGCATCTCCAATATGCTTGCCCTATATGCCGACCAGTACTTTTTGAACACCGGGGATCCGATAACCGCTCTCAAGGCAGGAATTGCCTTTACGTCGCAGATTTATGTTGACTTCTCGGCGTATAGCGAGATCGCACGAGGTGTCTCACGGTTGTTAGGTATCGAACTGATGGCTAATTTTCGCTTCCCTCTGTTTTCGCGCAACATCATTGAGTTCTGGCAGCGCTGGCATATCTCATTGATGCGGTGGTTCCGAGACTATGTATACATCCCCCTCGGAGGAAGCAGAAGAGGATTAAGACGAACATTAATCAACATCGCCATAGTGTTTATTCTATCGGGATTGTGGCACGGTGCGGCATGGAATTATGTGCTATGGGGTGCATATTGGGCGCTTGCCTATATAGTAGGCAAGGCATTGTTGCACCTTCCCAAGCGCAATGAATCCATAGCGATGTGCCACATACCCTCGATGATACTGACACTCGGAATCGTTTCTTTTGGCTTTTATATATTCCGCTGCGAGGACGTCACACAATTGATGAATGGCTTGCACAGTGTAATTTATTACATAGCCTTCTTTGGACTCAGTTGGTTGATCGCCCGGTGTTTGGTGTATAATCGATTGACCACAAGTATCACGAAAGCAGCAATGGTGTTATGCCTCGTTGCTTGGTTATTGAGATATATTATACTGTGGCAAACGGCAATGGCTGACTGGTGGCTGTTACCGGCGTTATTGGTTTTCGCTCTTGAGTGGCACAACCGCAATGCCGACTATCCGACAGCGCATATTAGCGACAAGCGTTATCTTCGTTATGCCTTTTATTGGGTATGTATGCTCGCAGTACTGATTAGTGAGAATGAAGGTACATCCTTTATCTATTTCCAATTCTGACGGCTATGAAGAACACGACACGCTCGATAATCGCGTTTATTGCAAAGTCACTGGCAATGACGTTGCCGGTGATGATTCCGGCACTTATTTACTATTTCGTAGCCGACCCATTCAAGACTGTAAAAAATTACGACCCTTATTTTGCTGACCCTAAGACAACTCCCGTTAGGCTCGGTGTAAACAAGGGGATGGTGAGTGTACGCAACCATACATCACGTCAAGCCGAGGGTATACAATACAATGCTTTTATCTTCGGCTCATCAGTTTCGTGCTACTATGATGCCGACGAGTGGGCGACATATCTCGGTGAGGATGCTATACCATATCACTTTGACTCATCGAGCGAGAGCCTTATGAGCATGGCTGATAAAGTCTGCTACTTGGATCGGCAAGGCACTGAAATACGCTATGCGCTCATTGTCCTTGACCCACTTGTCATATCTGCTGATGACAGCGATAAGGTACCATTCATCAACCCGCCTGACTTATATATCGGTATCAATTACTTGGCAAAGTGGTTGCATTGGCATTACATATTCTTTACTGCATCGACCAATGTTGACTACCTCAAGACATGGATTCCATGGAAACTTACCGGTGAGAAACGTGTCTATGGCAACAATACTATCTTTGAGGAGCAACCTATTGAATATAATACAATTACCAATCAAGAGAATATGCCGATGTGGGATAGCATTATCGCAAACAACCCGGAGCAATTCTATAGTATTTATCCTCTAATTCCCTCACCGGATAGTATCACAGCATGTCCTGTGAGCATTGACTCACAACGCACCGAGGCATTACAAACTATCGCTTCAATATTTGCCAAGCATCATACCGATTATCAAATTATTATAGGTCCTAAACGTTCTAAGCATTATCTCAACCCGGTCGATTATGAGACTCTCACGAGCATTTTCGGCTCCTCGCGTGTCCACGATTATAGTCGCGAATTGGCTCCCGATTTGGAGAGTGATACCTTAATGTATGACAACACACACTACCGCCCGGCGTATGCCTCGCGCTTAATGAAAAAGTGCTACACCAACTACTTAAAAAATCAAAATTTTTTTGGTGTTTAGTTAATGCTCTCTTTGTAAGAGAGCAT
>CALZTY010000038.1 GCA_945829225.1 uncultured Bacteroidales bacterium
TGAAACTCACCGGCTTGCCGTTGACGATGTTGTTGTTGAGCCGATGAATGAACCACGAGCGAGAGCGATTGAAAAAGCGTCGGGCGACGTAGGCGCAGTTGATGTGTTCGAGCACTTCAGAACCGGGCAGATTACGAATGTTGAGCGGTAAATCGTTCATTTTAGTATTGGTAAAATGTTGGAGATTTCACCGTCGATGCCCTCGAGATAGGAACGAAGTTCCGCATCTGCCTCAGGGTCATCGAACATTCGCTCAAGACTATCACTTGCAGTATCGAGCATCGTGTGTGCTTGCTGCTTGGAAAATAGGCTTCCGCCAGTTTTCCACTCAATGTATGGTCGAAAAACTCCACTGAGTTTACCTGTCTTATAGGCTTCGACCATATCAGCGACGAACTTGTCTTGTTGTGTAAAGTAGTCCATAGTTTTTGCTTTTCTTATGATTGCAAAGTTAATAAACAAATGTTGATTTTGCAAGAAAACATTCAAAATTTTTTCCGTGCAATAGGGATTGCAGCCGTATGGCGGAGACCGTGGCTCAATTCTTCGCAAGCGAAGCGCTAAAGCGATGACACCATAGCCCGCACGGGTTGCAGTTTAACGCTGCAAAGATACAATGGGGTGTGTGTAAATATTGGGTATAGCAATCATGTTAATTGTTAATTTGGGTTGGCTTGGCAGCTTGTCGCCTTCGATGCCGGCATCGCCCTTGGCGGCTTCCTTGCGGGCTTGATGGTCAAATCCTTCAGCTACGACACGATGTTTCTGTGGCTCATCGCGCCGTGTGTGGTGTCGCTGTTGTGCTTCAGGCTTATGAGTAGAGGAAACGCTTGATCGAGCGCTTGGGAGTCTTGACAAACTCCTCTTGCATCAGCTCGATGCGGGCGATTTGCTCGTAAGGTGCGACGAGCTTGTTGACATCGCGGCGGTTTTGCTCCATGATGGCGATGATGTCGCGCTCGGTGAGGCGGTCGTTCTTGACAGCCTCGGGGTCGGGATAAATGAGTGCCTCGAGGTGACCGTTGCGGTCGAGGACGAGGCTCTCGCCCACGTAAGGCATATTGTTGAGCTTAGCCTCGATTTCCTCGGGGTAGATATTCTGCCCGTTGCCCGAGAGAATCATGGTCTTGCAGCGGCCCTTGAGGAAGATGATGCGCCCGTCGTCGCCACCGATAGTGCCCATATCGCCGGTGTGGAGCCAGCCGTCCTCGTCGATGGCTGCTGCGGTGGCTTCGGGGTTTTTGTAGTAGCCGAGCATCACATTCTGCCCGCGCACGACGAGCTCGCCATAGGGGTCGCTCTCGTTCTCGCGGATAATCTTTGCCTCCATGCAGGGGAGCAGTCGCCCGACAGAGGTGGGCACGAACTCGCGTGAGGGCATATAACTGATGAGCGGGCAGCACTCGGTCATGCCGTAGCCCACGGTGAAGGGGAAGTTGATGCGATAGAGGAACTCCTCGACCTCGGGGTTGAGGGGCGCGCCGCCGATGATGACCTCCTCGAATTGTCCGCCGAATGCCTCGACCAACTTGGCACGGATGCGACCGTAGATAGCACGGTCGAGCATGGGCACGGCGAGTATCCAGCGGATGGGCTTCTTGGTGATCATCGGGACAATCATCTTGCGGTAGATTTTCTCCAAGACCAGTGGTACTGAGATGACGATGGTGGGCTTGACCTTAGCCATCGCCTTGAGGATGGTCTGCGGGGTGGGGGCTTTGCCGAGGATGGTGAGGTGTGTGCCGACAGAGAGTGGCAGGAGCATGTCGATGGCGCAGCCGTAGGCATGGGCGAGCGGCAGGAAGGAGAGGGCTCGCGAGCCTTGATAGTGGATGCGGAGGCTCTGAGTGAAGCTCACGTTGCCGGCTACCGAGTCGTAGCTGAGGAGCACGCCCTTGGAGTAGCCTGTGGTGCCCGATGTGTAGTTGAGGATAGCCACATCGTCGTTTCGGCGAGGCACATATATGATATCGGTGCGCGAGAAGCCGTTAGGGTAGCGCTTGGCGAAGCGGCGCGACAGATTTCTGAAGGCTTTGTCGCTCGCCGGGTCGTAGCAGTGGAGCATCTTGACCGAGTCGAGCGAGAATACGGCTTGGAGCGCCGGGAAGTCGTTGTCCTTGATTTGCTCCCAAATGCTGTCGGCGACAAAGAGCAGCTTGGCATCGCTGTGGTTGATGATGTGGGTGGCATCAACGGGGTTGAAGTCGTTGAGAATGGGCACGATGACCGAGCCGTAGGTGAGCGACGCCATGAATATGTATATCCAGCGCGAGGTATTCTTGCCCAGGAGGGCAATCTTGTCGCCGGGTTGGATACCAATGGAGTCGAAGTACAGGTGAAGACGGGCGATATGCTTAGCCATCTCGCCGTAGGTGAGCGTCTTACCCGTGGTGAAGTCGGTAACCGCAGGCAATGGAAAGTTGTCGATGAAAGATTGTTGATAAACAGTGACGATGTCGCAGCCACGCAGGTCTTTGTGCATACTTTCCATGGTAATTGTGTTTAAGGGGTTAACGAATTATTTGCTCACGATGGGAGCTAATGCCTTCTTGATGTCCTCAAAGATGGCATCGATGGAGTTGTTGCCGTTGATAGGCAGGTACTTACCCTCGGCGATGTAGTAGTCGCGCAAGGGGCAAGTCTGGCGGTGGTACACCTCAAGGCGTTGCTTGATGGTGACGGGGTTGTCGTCGGCGCGACCTGTTTCCTTGCCGCGGAGCAACATGCGGTTCATGAGCTGGTCCTCGTCGACTTCCAAGCCGATGACGGCGTGGAGCAGGGTGCCGCGACGAGCGAGCATATCATTGAGGGCGACAGCCTGGTCGATAGTGCGGGGGAAGCCATCAAAGATGACCCCGCGGGCTGTCTTCTCGGGGTTGGAGTCGAGTACATCCTCGAGGACGCTGACCATGAGGTCGTCGGGGATAAGATTACCTTTGGAAATGTACCTGTCGGCTATGACGCCCAGCTTGGTGGCACGCGAGATATGGTCGCGCAACACCTCGCCGGTGGAGATGTGGTATAGCCCATATTCACGAATCAAATTGTCACTCTGAGTGCCTTTCCCGCTGCCGGGAGCGCCGAAAATAACAATATTAAGCATTAATAGAGTTAATTTTCTTTTAAGATGTAGATGTCATTGAGGTCGCGAGCCTTCTCGTTGAGGTCGAGACCAAAGCCAATGATAAATTTTTTGGGAATAGAGAAGCCCACATAGTCGGGGTTAACGTCCTCGACGAGAGCTTCGGGCTTGAACAAGAGGGTAGCGACCTTGATTTCGGCAGGCTCTTTGACCACGAGGCGGTCGATGAGTTGCTTGATGGTGTGGCCGGTGTCGACGATGTCCTCGACGATGATGACAGTGCGGCCCTTGATGTCCTCTTGGAGAGCCATAACCTCCTTGACTGTACCTGTGGTGCCGGTGCCTTCATAACTCTTGAGGCGGATGAATGTGATTTCGGCATTAATGCCTTCACAAGCCCTAAAGAGGTCAGAGGCAAAAGGAAACGCCCCGTTCAGCACACAGATGAACAAGGGCGATTTACCGGCGCAGTCGCGCGTAATTTCCTTACCCAATTCTTTGATTCGGGCATCAATAGTATCACGGAAGATATACGGCTCGAAGGTCATGCCTTCGTATTCAACATACTTCATATCTATCTGATGGAAAATTTTTGCAAAGTTATAAAAATTTTTGCAATCAGCGATACAACATCACAAAAATATTTATCAACACCAAAGGAAAGACCTCCTGCGTGGGCAGGAGGTCTTGACGGGTATGGGTTGTGGGATAGTGGATTACATCATGCCGCCCATTCCGCCCATGCCTTGTGCGGGCATTGCGGGAGCGGGGTTTTCCTCTTTCTTCTCGGCGATGACGCACTCGGTGGTGAGGAACATGCCGGCGATGGATGCGGCGTTTTCGAGAGCCACGCGGGTTACCTTGGCGGGGTCGATGACGCCGGCGGCGAGCATGTGCTCGTAGGAGTCGGTGCGAGCGTTGTAGCCGAAGTCACCGGTGCCTTCGAGGACTTTCTGCACAACTACGGCGCCTTCGACACCGGCGTTGTTGGCGATTTGGCGGAGGGGCTCCTCGATAGCGCGACGGACGATGTCGATACCGGTGGTCTCGTCGTCGTTGTCGCCCTTGAGACCCTTGAGGGCTTCGAGCGAGCGGATGTATGCTACACCGCCACCGGGCACGATGCCCTCGGCGATGGCAGCGCGAGTGGCGCTGAGAGCGTCGTCGACGCGGTCTTTTTTCTCCTTCATTTCAACCTCGCTGGGAGCGCCGATGTGGAGGACGGCCACGCCGCCGGCGAGCTTGGCGAGACGCTCCTGGAGTTTCTCGCGGTCGTAGTCGCTGGTAGTTTGGGCGATTTGCGCCTTGATTTGAGCGACACGAGCGGCGATAGCCTCAGAGTTGCCGTCGCGGTTGACGATGGTGGTATTTTCCTTGGTGACTGTCACCTTGTTGGCGGTGCCGAGGTCCTGCATGGTGGCAGTAGAGAGTTGCATGCCCTTGTCGGCAGAGATGACTGTGCCGCCGGTGAGGATGGCGATGTCCTCGAGCATTTCCTTGCGACGGTCGCCGAAGCCGGGAGCCTTGACGGCGCAAATCTTGAGAGAGCCGCGGAGACGGTTGACAACCAAGGTGGCGAGGGCGTCCTGGTCGACATCCTCGGCGATAATCAGCAGAGGACGACCGCTCTGGGCAGTTTGCTCGAGGATGGGGAGGATATCCTTGAGGTTGGAGATTTTCTTGTCGTGGAGCAAGAGGTAGGGGCTGTCCATTACGCACTCCATCTTCTCGCCGTCGGTGACGAAGTAGGGCGAGATGTAGCCGCGGTCAAACTGCATACCCTCGACCACTTCGATGGTAGTCTCGGTGCCTTTTGCCTCGTCGACGGTGATAACGCCTTCCTTGTTGACCTTCTGCATGGCTTCGGCGATGAGGTGACCGATTGTCTCGTCGTTGTTGGCAGAGATGCGAGCCACGTCTTCGATTTTCTTGAAGTCGTCGCCGACTTCTTCGCTCATGTTCTTGATGCTCTCAACGACTTTGGCAACAGCCTTGTCGATACCGCGCTTGAGGTCCATGGGGTTAGCGCCGGCGGTGACATTCTTCAAGCCGACGTTGACGATAGCCTGAGCGAGGACTGTGGCAGTGGTAGTGCCGTCGCCGGCATCGTCACCGGTCTTGGAAGCGACTTCCTTGACCAACTGAGCGCCCATATTCTGGAAGGGGTCGTCCAACTCGACTTCGCGAGCAACGGTGACACCGTCCTTAGTGATGTGGGGAGCGCCGAATTTTTTCTCGATGATAACGTTGCGGCCTTTGGGACCGAGGGTAACCTTGACAGCATCGGCGAGGGCGTCAACGCCTTTCTTGAGGTCTTCGCGAGCCGATGTGGTGAATTTTATTTCTTTTGCCATGATAGTTTTCTCCTTATATTATAAGTGATTATTTTTCGATAACAGCGAGTACTTCGTTTTGACGCATGATGAGCACCTTGTCGCCCTCGAGGTCGAGCTCGGTGCCGGCATATTTGCCATAGAGCACTTCGTCACCTTCTTTGAGAATCATTTCCTCGTCCTTGGTGCCGTTGCCCACGGCGATGATAGTGCCACGGAGGGGCTTTTCTTTGGCAGAATCAGGAATGATGATGCCCGAGGCGGTAACTTCCTCGGCAGCGATGGGTCGAATGATAACCCTGTCGGCAAGTGGTTTGAATTTCATAGTGTATGATTTTTTTAGTTTTATTTTTTAATGTTCTACAGTGGATAAAGCATAATTTGTGCCAACCTGTCCGGATGTGACAAATTGGCACAAATTAAGAGGAGTTATTTGCCGATGTTGAGGAGCGATGCAGCCGAGCGGGCGTTAATCTCGGGGGCATATTGGCTCATGATAGAGGCGGGACCCGATGAGAAAGTGCCGTCGGCAGTGACAGTCATGTCATAGGTAATGTAGTAAGTGCCGGCGGGGAGGAAGTCGATGAACAGGCGAGTCTGCGAGTCGTAATTTTCGCGGTAGAAGGCGATGCCGTTGGCATAGACGTATCCGGGCAACTGGTCCACCGGCTCGAATGCGGCGGGGCGCTCGTCGATGATGGTGAGATACTCCATGTCGCGAGCCGTGGTGATGAGCAATTGCACGGTGACGCGCATGCCGGCGCGTAGGCGAGTAGCCTCAGTGACAGTGCCGTTGTTGTTGACCAAGAAACGCTTCTGTATGGCGATCTCCTCGCTCGAGCGCGCCTTGACTCCGGTCAAAGAGGTGTTGTGGACGATGTTGACCGAGCCATATGCAGCAGCGGTATCGGGCTGACGCTTGACGCTAACGGTGGCGCCGGCGATGTCGTTGGCATTGATGGTGATAGTGCCGGTGATAGCCTCTGACTTGGTGGGTGTGGCGGGAGCGCCGTTGATGGTGATAGCCGGGGTGTTGGGCTGCAGGCGAGTCCACCGCGAGCCCGAGCAGAGGATTGCGGTGATGAGGCGCGTAGGCTCCCAGGTGCCGAGGTCGTCGGTCACTTGGGTGCGCAGCGTGAGCCATTGACGCATGCCGTCCAGCTCGCTTGTCACGGGGTCGATGGTGGCAAATGCCTGGAGGATAGTGCTATAGGCATTGATATTGTCGACCGAGGGGAAGTAGATGCCCTCTTGCGGGCTGCTCACCTCGTATTGTCGCAGCGAAGCGATGATTTCCTTGGCAACAGGCTCGTAGCCGGTGGCATTGAGGTAGAGCGCAAAGCGAGCACGGCGTGCCGGGTCGACATCCTTCCAGGTGGAGATTGCATACTGAGCGACATGGGAGATTGCTTGTTTGCCGGCAGTGCATTGAGGCTGGCGCCCGGGATACAGGGAGTATACCGATGCATAGATGTTCTCAAAGCCGGTCAAATTGTTGTCGAGGTATTGGAAGGCACGGTTGATGATGCGGTCGAGCTTGGCAGTGCCGGTGAGGAAGCCTTGCACATTCAGTTGCCCCAAGATATTCAATACGCTTGATGTAACGGGGAAAGAAGAATCCTTGCTCCACGCGCCATATTTGAAGCCGCCGTCGGGCTGCTGCAGCTCCTCGAGTTTGTTGACAGCGAGGTCGATGAGGCGGTTGATTTCCTTGGTGTCAAATGTGATGGCGAGGCGTTGCATATCGGCGGTGTGCGATGCTGCTTGCCACATCCACGGCGTTTGTTGCAAGGTGAGAGCCTTGAGTTGCTCGTCGGCATAGAGGCGAGAAACGAGAGCCGAGTCGGCTTCGTTGGCTTGCCAAGTGGTGATTGCTTGTTTAATCTCGGGGAACTTGCGGTTGAGACCGCGTGCGGTGAGTGCACCGAAGAGGGTGTGGGCGGCGCTGAATGCCGATGACACGCGAGTGTCGTATGTGCCGGGAACGGCTTTCACCACGTTCCAAATGGGGTTGGCGCAGTACTTGATAGTTACATCGGCAGCACTGCTCTGCGGAATGGTGGTCGAGTATTGATTGTTGTTGCCGCTGAGGTATAAGGTCTCGCTGTCGATAACGGTGAGCTCGTCGGCGACGATGGGAATCAAGTCGACCTCGCCATCGGTGAAATTGCCGCCTGTGGCTTTCCATCGGATGGCGATGGAAGAGTTGCCCTCGGTGGCGGGAACGTCAATCTTCACTACCGAAGATGTTCCGGCAGCGATGGCTAAGGTGCGAGTTTCTCTGGAAATCACCTTGCTCGATTCGGGGTCAAAGAGTTCGATAAGTATCGAGATATTGGCATTGTTCTCGGTGTTGTTGAATACGGTGGCGGGCACGACGGCAGAGTCGCCGGCGCGCATGAAGCGAGGCACGTTGGGTGTAATCATCACCGGCTTGTTGGCGATGGCGATGTGGTCGACGCCCGAGGCGTTGAGGGCTTCGTCCCAGGCGGTAGCCATGAAGTGCCACGAGCCGTTGCAGTCGGGTACGGTGAATTTGATGACTGCCTCGCCGTTGATTTCGGCGGAGTTGCACCACAGTGCTTGGAGCACCTCGGCAGGGCGGTATGGCTCAGCCGGTTCTTCATCCTTGTCGGTGGTGTCAAATATTTGAACTGCGTCTTCGGCATAGCATGCCATATCCTCATCCACACACTCGGGCGCGGCGGCTAACCTGGCGTTGGATCTGTACATGATGGAATAGACCATCTCGGGCGCATACTTGAACTCCGGGGTGCCGAAGTACTTCACCTGACGATATATTCCATGATTAAAGTATGAATTGTAATGCGAAATATTGGGGTAGGTCGACATGGTGAAAGCACGCACAGGCGCTATGAAGTCGTAATCGTAGAAAGAGAAGATGCGCTTGTTCTGCAGGAAGTGAGTGGAAGCGCCTTGGGCGAGGTTGTCAAGCGCCTTGTTGTACATGGTGGCAATCAATGCACCCGAGGCAGGGGAGCCGTCGGCACGCTTGAAGCGCAGGGTGAGGGTCTCGGTGGTGTTGGGCGTGAGCCTGTCGCGCCACGACTCGACGGTGAGGTCGACAAGTTGGGTATCCTCGCCTTTAATGACTATTTCTTTGACGACAAAGTCCAAGCCATCAAGGACGGCTACGGTGAGTTTCAAGGTCTTGGCAGCCTCGGGGGCGGTCACTTCGAGACGGTTGAAGCCGGGGGCGAGTTTGAGACGCTGCACCTTGTTGAGTGTGTTGCTGAATGAGTAAACCACATAGCCGACCGACTTCTTTGACGTGCCAATAAGTATTGACATTTTCTTGCCGGCAGGGACAGTGAAGTCGGTTTGAGGCACAATCAGAGTCTCGGTTGCGGGCATAGCCTTGCGCATTACCGAGTAGGTGGTGATGTCGGTCGTTAGCGGCTCGCAATCGGTAGCCTCGACACGTATATCATACTTGTCGGCGGGGTAGGCAGACAAATCTATGTTAAGCCCCTTGGCTGTAATTACACCGTCGCCCGAGGAGATGGGTCTGTTGCCCTTGGTGATACTCCAATGCACAGGCATCTCAATATTGTTGCCCAAGGCATCATAGGCGTAGATTGGCACGACCTTGGTGTTATCGGTATTGATAAGCATTTTGCCGCGTTGACGGATGAATTGCTTATTGCGGATGCACACGGGGATGGAAGCCTGTTGCATCTCGGCGGCTTTGGAAGTGACAGCGGCTGTGAGGTAGTAGCGCGAGTAGACATCTACCTTATCGGCAGCAATGGTGCAGGAGAATGTGCCATCATTGCCGGTAACGGTAGATGCAGCCACGTCGTCGTGGTGCTCGTACATCCACCATGTGGGGCTATACTTCATGGTGATGCTCACTTGTGCCTCGACCACGGGCATGCCGGCATAGGTGCAAGCCTTGCCCGTAATGACTATGTCGCCGGTGGCATTGGCTACGCACTTGTGGTCTTGAATCTCGAATGTAGGAGTCTTGAACTCGGATACCTCAAATGAGCCGGTGATGGTGCGAGGACGCAACTGGGTGTAATTGGTGGCGTTCAACTTGAGATTGTATGTGCCGGTGAGGCGGTCCTTGGGAATGACAAATTGCCCCGAGGCACGCCCATATTGGTCGGTGACCACGTTGAGGGTGCTCACCTGCTTGTTGTTGGCATCGTACATGCCGACTTCCAACTCTATGTCCGCGCTGGAGTGGCTACGGCGTGTGGGCGAGTCATATTTGCCCACAACTACCGACCACTGTACGGTGTCGCCCGGGTGGTAGATGGGGCGACTCACAAAGAAGTGTGCCGATACACCGTTTGTGTCAAAAGAGGTGTCATCGGTGTTTAGGGACAGAACATCGGTGAAGTCATAGATTTGTCTATCTTTGACCAAACGAATGTCGTTGGTGGAGCGAGGGATGCGCTTGTCGTTGTAGAATGCGATGTAACCTTCCTCGTTGATGGGACCCATCTCGGCGCCGTCGATGTAGAGCACGGCATCCTTCATGGGCTCGCCATCCTTGGTCCGCACGGCAATCACGGTGGTGCGGTTGCCATGTGTGACAATGAGTGGAGTGTAGGATGTAGCCGGCAAAATGCGCATAATAGCAGGCTTCTGGAAGCCATCGTAATTGACTGTTATTATGTACAATCCGTCTTCTTTAACAGTGATAGCGGTAGAGTCGCAGATTTGGTATGTGTCGGGCTCGTAGGTAAATGTGCGATACTCGATGTGCTTGCATTTAGCAGCCAAAGATGCAGCGGTGGCGGTTTTCAAAAATTCCTCGCATGAGTAGCGGTTGTCGGTGAAAGCGCGGAATACGTTGACCGTGATGTTGGTGGCATATTTGCCCTCAAACTTTACTATGAAAGGCTTCTGGGTCTCTATTATTGATGGGAAAGTAGCCATGATATCTGATGCGGTCAATTCCTCGAGTTCATTCTTGAGATGCTCGGTGATGATGTTTGACGATTCGCGCTCCAAGTAGTCGCGTATAATAGTCACGAGTTCGCGCTCTTCGACCATGTCTGTGGCAATATTCATCAAGAGCAAGCCGCCGCACAGCCCGGTTGAGTATTGCTTGTACAGGGCATATGCGTCGACATCCGTATCCACCACGCGGAATGCCCACTCCTCGGTGCCCGGGGTGGTCTTGGCGAGTAATTCAGAGGATAGCTCTTGCGCCCATTCGCTATCGAAGATGCCCGAGGCGATATTGCCGGCTATGGTGTAGGTGAAGTCGCGCATCTTGGGATACAACACCATTGGCACGTCTGTGAGGTCGAGTATTGCTGAGAATTGCGATAGCGGCAATTCCTCTGCTTGCTTCAAGTCGGCAAAGGCATCAGCGACGGCTGCCTTGAGCGCGTATCGGGCTTGCTCGCCTGTCCATTGGCATATATCTGTCGGGATGGGCAACAGTGGAGCCTCAGCATTGTAGTTGTGGCATGAGTTATTGCGGTACAACTCTTTGATGACGGTTGCGCGATACAACTTGAGCAAGCCTCGATAGGTGCGGTCTTGCTCCTTGGCGGCATAATGCTCAATCAACGCCGGAATAGCGTTGACCGAGTCGGGGTCGCAGAGAGCAACTTGCGCCTTGGTGATTTGCATCACTGCAAGGAAGCGCTCTGTCGGCGTGGCGGCTGTAGTGAGCGCTTGCCGTGCATCGTTGATGACCGTCTGCGGGTATGCAAAATCGGGTGTTTGGAACGTGGCTGTCGCTCGCACCGGCATCAAGGCGCATATGGCAACAGCTAATAAGGTCAGTAGTCGGTTCATAGACTGTAGCTTATGGTTTGTTTTCTTTGATTCTTTCGTTGTGTATTAGTTTAATTTGCAAATTTACTGAATTTCTTGCACAATCACACTATGTAAAATAAAAAACGCCTGCGAGAACGTTTTATTCATTTCTCGCAGGCGAAAAAATGTAAAAATATGAAAACAAAAACTCTTACAGTTTGATAAGCTCGACAGAGCGAGCGATGAATGCGCTGAGGTCCTTGCCTTTGAGCAAGCCGTTGCCCAAGAGGGCGATGTCGATGAGTTGGCGCACTTGAGGCACGGTGGCTGCATATGCCTTGATGGCATCTTCTTGCTTGGTGCGAGCCTCGGTGATTGCTGCTTCGAGGTCCTTGCATTGCTGCTCGTCCTCGGGCGATAGTTTGCCGTCTTTGCTCTTGGCGCGGATGTCGCTCACTTGCTTGTTGTTGTTTGCGATGGTCTCCTCGTAGGGCTTGATGGCATCGGCGAGGGCGGCAGTGCTCACTTCGGTGATTTTCTTGATAATATCGGCACCGGTGTTGACCACCAAGTTGTATGAGTCGGGCATTTCGCCGAAGAATGCCATACCGGGTTGCAAGGCAGCCATATCCTTCATACGGCGCGAATACTCGTTTTGTGTCACCACGATGGGCTGGTCGGCGGCTGTCAATGCCGAGAATGATACTACGAATGTCGACTTCTCGACTTCGGGTACCTGTGAGCTGAACAGCGTGGTGAGTATGGTGCGCTGGGTTTCGCTCAATTCTACCTTGTGCTCATTCTCTTTGCGGATGAGGTTGTCAACGACATCGCTGTCGACACGTACCAAGCGCAGGTGCTCGTTCTTTTGCTCGAGCATCGATACGAAGTGGCTGTCGAGACGTCCGTCAAGCAACAACACGCTGTAGCCATGGTCGTTGGCTGCTTTTATGTAGTTGTACTGCCCGATGGGGTCGGTGGTGTACAGATAGACGAGTGTCTTGTCCTTGTCGGTTTGGTTGGGCTCGGTGAGTGTCTTGTACTCCTCGAGGGTGTAGAAGTGGTGCTCGGTGTCCTCAACAAGAGCAAATTTCATCGCTGCGTCGCAGAATTTCTCATCGGTAAGCATGCCATATTCGATGAATATGCGGATGTCGTTCCATTTTTCTTCGTAGTTCTTGCGGTCGCTCTTGAACAACTCTTCGAGACGTTGCGACACTTTCTTGGTGATGTACGACGATATCTTCTTGACGTTGGCATCGCTCTGCAGATACGAGCGCGACACGTTCAACGGGATATCGGGCGAGTCAATGACGCCTTGCAACAGCATCATGAATTCGGGTACCACGCCTTCGACCGAGTCGGTGACATACACTTGGTTGCAGTACAGTTGGATACGATTCTTGGTAACCTCAAACTCGTTCTTGATTTTGGGGAAATACAAGATGCCGGTGAGGGTGAAGGGATAGTCGACGTTGAGGTGTATCCAGAACAATGGGTCGTCCTGTCCGGGGTACAACTCGTGGTAGAACTTGCGATAATCGTCGTCGGTGAGTTCGCTCGGCTTCTTCATCCACTGCGGACCGGTTGCGTTCACCACCTTGTCGCGGTCGGTATCGACCATCTTGCCGTCTTTCCATTCTTGCTCCTTGCCGCTGATGACGCGCACGGGCAAGAAACGACAGTATTTCTTGAGCAACGCATCGATGCGTGCTTGCTCCAGGAATTCCTTGCTGTCGTCATCTATATATAGAATAATGTCGGTGCCGCGGGTGGCGCGGTCGCCTTTCTCCATGCTGTACTCGGGCGAGCCGTCGCAGCTCCAGCGCACTGCCTCGGCGCCTTCTTTATAGCTCAATGAGTTGATTTCAACCTTCTTGGATACCATAAATGCCGAGTAGAAGCCCAAGCCGAAGTGTCCGATGATCGAGTTGGCATTCTCCTTGTATTTCGAGAGGAATTCCTCAGCGCCCGAGAAGGCTATTTGGTTGATATAGCGGTCGACATCCTCGGCGGTCATGCCGATGCCGCTGTCGCTCACGGTGAGGGTGCCGGCTTTGGTGTCGATGGTTACCCGAACATCGAGCTCACCCAATTCGCCCTTGAACTCGCCACACGACGATAGGGTGCGCAATTTCTGTGTCGCATCGACGGCGTTGCTCACCAGTTCGCGTAGGAATATTTCGTGGTCGCTATAGAGAAATTTTTTGATGACGGGGAAGATGTTTTCGGTCGTTACCCCGATTGTGCCTTTTGTCATAGTTCTTTATGTTTTTTTGTTTGTTTTTCTGCCAAGAGTTATGCAAAACCCGTGCCGAAAGCAAAAATGTGACAATATTGCACTAATTAACAATTATTAACTGTCATTCCTTGCCGTTTGTTTGCCATAAATAACTAATTTTGCAATCAGTTTTAGCGCTTTTGCGTACCTGCTTACTTATGTATTCAGTTTTTTAATTTTAAATCATATATCTATGAAGAAATTTTACACTTTACTCGTTTCTGCAGTTGTGGCTCTCGCAGCCAATGCTACCGATTTTTATCTCATTGGTGGCTTTAACGGTTGGACTTTGAAAGATCCGACTTGCTTGTTTACCGCACAAGGCGATGGCACATATGTCCTCGACCTCGGCGTTACACTTACCTCCGGCTTCAAAATCAACGATGGTACTTGGAGCAACGATAACTGTAACTTCGGTAACAACGGTTCCAAGCTCGTTATTGGCGAAGTTTATAACCTTTCTGTAGGTGGCTCTTCCAAGGACATCGCAATCAGCGAAAATATTGAGAATCCTCACTTGGTTTTCAACCCCGAGGCTAAAACCCTTCTCATCACCGGTCAGAGCAAGGAAGCCGTTTACTGCTACGCTGTTCACGGCGAAGTATTCGACGGCGCTACTTGGACTTCGGGCAACATGGAAGAAGTTGACGGCAAGTGGGTACTCACTGCTGCTATCGTTCCCGGTAGCTTCGGCTTGATGCAGATGGATGCTGAGTCGCTCAAGCAGACCGGTTGGTTCGCCGGTGTTCCTGTTGGCGAAGAGGCTCCCACCTTCACTCTCGACAACCTCGGTCAGCCCCAAGCAGTTACCGACCTCGAGGACGTTCGCGCCAACTGGTCTTCAAACCTCGAGGGTGAATACACCTTCACTTTCGATCCCGAGGCTCTTACCCTCACCATTAATGAGGCTTCAGGTATCGCTTCTGTAATCGTTGACAACGACGCTCCCGCCGTTTACTACAACCTCCAGGGCGTAGAAGTTGCCAACCCCGTTCGTGGCATCTACATCCAGGTTCGTGGCACCTCAGTGAAGAAAGTCGTTCTCTAAGAAACAATCATCTAACAATAGCAAAGCCCCGCGGGACATTTCCTGCGGGGCTTTGTTGTGTCATTTAAGCAGTGTCGCAGCGAGGGCTCTTGCGCTGTTTATGCCGTCGATGGCTGCCGACACTATGCCGCCTGCATAGCCCGCTCCTTCGCCCACCGGGTATAGCCCCGCCAGGGCTGTGTGCATGCGGCTCTCAGGCTCACGCGGCACACGCACCGGTGCCGAGGTCCTCGTCTCCGGACCCATCACCACGGCTTCGTTGCTCAGGAAGCCTCGTGCCTTGCGCCCGAAGTCCTTGAAGCCTTGTTGCAGACGGTAGGCTATAGCCTTTGGCAACAATTGGTCCACTCGCCCGGGTGTGTTGCCCGGCGCGTAGGATGTCCGTGGCAGTGTCCGGCTCTCGCGCCCGGCGACAAAGTCGCTCATGCGCTGTGCCGGCGTCTGCTGGCTGTCGCCCGCGGCGTGGTAGAAGGTCTGCTCGATATCCTCCTGGTAGCGCATCATTTTCATGGCTCCATATTTGTCATAGTCGGGAAGGTCCTCCGGTAGTACCTCCACCACCATGCCCGAGTTTGACCACCGAGTGCCGCGGTTTGATGGCGACATGCCATTCACCACCAACTGCCCGGGCGCCGATGCCGCCGGCACTATCACGCCGCCGGGACACATGCAGAATGAGTATACGGCTCGTCCGTCGACGCGGGTGAGCATCGAATATTCTGCCGGTGGCAGGTATTCTCCGCGCCCTGCCGCATCGTGATATTGTATGCTGTCTATCAACCTTTGGGGATGCTCCAGGCGCACTCCCACGGCGATGCCCTTGGGCTCCATTTCCGCTCCGGCGCGTGCAAGCATCTCATACACATCTCGCGCCGAGTGACCGGTCGCCAATATCACCGGTCCGTCATATTGCTTGCCCTCGACAATCGTCACGCCGATCACATTGCCATTGCTCACTCGCAGGTCGGTAACTCGGCTACCAAAATGAACCTCGCCGCCATACTCGATGATAGTGTGGCGCATCGCCTTGATTATCACCGGCAAACGGTCGGTGCCTATGTGCGGGTGGGCATCGATGAGTATGTCGTCGGCTGCCCCGTGGGCGTGAAATATCGCGAGTACCTTGTCAAACGGTCCGCGTTTTGTGCTTCGGGTGTACAGTTTGCCGTCAGAGTAGGCTCCCGCTCCACCTTCGCCAAAGCAATAATTGGAGTCAGGGTCGACGATGCCTTCGCGACTGATTGCCGCCAAGTCACGGCGGCGGCTGTCGACATCCTTGCCTCGCTCGAGGATTATGGGGCGCACTCCCAATTCGATTAGTTCCAGGGCGGCAAACAATCCGCCCGGACCGGCACCCACCACTATCGCTTGCGGTGCCTTGCGCACATCCGGGTATCGTATCGGCTCATAGCGCCGCAAGGTCTCGTCTATCTCATCGATATGCAGCAACAGTGTCAGGTTGACCATCACGCGCCGTTGTCGAGCGTCTATCGACCGCGAGATTATGTCTACACGCTTGATACGCTCCGCCTCGACACCGGCAATTCGCGCGGCTTCGGCAAGCCGCAACGCTTCCGTCGCTGCCACTTCGGGCGTCGTCCGCAATTGTATCTTTTCAGTCATTGCTTTTGGGCTTTTTTCTGAACAGGCGGCGTATGCCCCTGTCGGCTGTCGGGAAGATTATCATCAGCAATATCCACAGCAACGTCAGATTGCGAGCATCCGAGCCGTTGTCTATCACCGGCATATCGTCGACAAAGGCGCTGTCGCGCAACATCGCCGGGTCGATGGACACCAACGACCGCTTCCACATGATCTCCCCGTCGCGCAGGGCGACTATCGACGCGTTGCCGCGCACCAATTGCTTCAAGCCCGTGTCGCCGCATGAGTACACCTCAAAGTGCGGTCGCGCCAGGTCGGTCCATTGCTCCAATGCCTCGCCCGACGCTGCCACCAAGCCTATCATTCGTCCTCCGCGGGCTGTGATGCTGTCATTTATCTCATTGGCGAGTCTTGCGCGGGTGATGTATTCGATATCGGGATTATTAACCGCCAACAGCAATACATCGCCATCCAAGTCGCTCAGTATCTCATCGGTCACCTCATAGTCGTCGTCAAAAATCGCGAGCGCCGTCTCATCGCCTTCGCTCTCAACTGCCGACACAAAGGTCCACGTCGAGTCGGGTAGGGCATCGAGCGCAAATTCCCGCTCCTCGCCGTCCTTACTATATATAAATGTAGGTGTCGCTTCCTCCACTGCTTCCCCATTCAGAGCCGTGCCCACGGGGTAGGGGCGGAAGTCCACCATCGGCTGTATATTCCATCCGATAAACGCCAATGTCAGCCCATATGCCGCGCTGATGGCTATCGCCAGCCACTGGGTCGACGGGCGATACAGTGGCACTATGTGCTTGCTCCCATATTGAGCCCACCCGAGCATCAGCGTGATGACCACATTCTTCCACATCGTAGCCCCATTGCTCAGGATGATGAAGTCGCCGAAGCACCCACAGTCTGCCACCGGCTCCGCGACATAAATGTATATCGACAGCGGCAGCATCACCGCCATCAGCAGCAATCCGCATATCGGCGCTGCCCGGCGCATGCAACCCGTCGCCAGCAATACACCGGTCACCATCTCAAACAGAGACAGCCCCACCGCGAAAACTATCACGATGTCGGGCGGTATCGCCGCCGAGATGCCCCATGCCGCCAGGTACTCATCTATCTTATACACAAAGCCTGGCGGGTCGATGCACTTCGCCCATCCCGACACCACAAACGTAGCACCTGTCAACACTCGGCACAGCCACGTCGCTGCTCGCAACATCGCCGCCCCGCTCATTCGGTCAACTTAATGATGCCGAAGATGGCATATATGATGATATCCAAGTAGTTGGCATCTATACCCTCCGACACTTTCACAGACCCGTCATGGTCCTCGATCTCCTTCACCCGCTCTATCTTGGTGAGGATAAAGTCGGTGTACGACGACACGCGCATCGACCGCCATGCCTCATCGTAGTCGTGGTTCTTGGCTTGCATCAGTTCCCGAGCCACCTTCGCATACTTGTCATACAGCTCGATAGCACGCTCTGCGCTGATATCTTTCGTGTCGACATATCCCAGCTCAAGTTGGATAATGCCCACTATGCCATAGTTAACTATCGCGATAAACTCCGGCAATATGCCTTCGCCCACCGCCGAGTGCCCCTTCACCTGCAACGAGCGTATACGCTTCGCTTTGATAAACAACTGGTCGGTCACGCTACACGGCCGCAGCATCCGCCACGACGCGCCATAGTCCTGCAACTTCGCCCAAAATATCTTGCGACAACGCTCTATCGCCTTGTCAAATTCTGCATTCGTATCCATTTCTTTCATTTTTCTGCAAAGGTATCAAATATTCCACACATTTCCACCCTCTTCCCCCCATTTTTCAATAATTTTTACTTCACTCCTGCTTCACTCC
>CALZTY010000039.1 GCA_945829225.1 uncultured Bacteroidales bacterium
GTCAGGGCATTTTTACCGCCCAAATGCTTGATAGCTACTACGACAACGACATTGAACACATACTGCCGTTTACTCCCGAATCGGACGAGATTAAAGCTTCAATTGAAGACTATGACCGCGTAAAAATCATGCTTGGTAATCTCACGCTAATTGAGAAACCAATAAATCGCTCTATCCAAAATAAGAGTTACACCGAAAAAGTCCTCGAATACCATAAATCTAAGTATTACCTCACGAGTTCACTCAAAGAGGTTGATGTTATAGGCAATAATACCGCTGTTAACCGTATAGGCAAATTCCTGAAGGAGTTTCCCCATTGGGATCAATCTACTATCGAGCAGCGTCAAGACTTGCTTTATAACCTTTCTCTCGAAATCTGGAAAATTGAATAACATGAATAACGAACAATACATAAAATACAACGGCAACCTTTCCAAGGTCTTGTCATGCGACCCACGTGCCGAGGGTGTGATTACTCTGCATAGTAGTGTTACTACCATTTGTGAGTGCGCCTTCCAAGACTGCTCAAAGATTACTAACATTAACATCCCTGACAGTATTGCCTTTATAGAGGACGATGCATTTAAGGATTGTGCCGGCTTCTCTGCCGTGCACATTCCATCGCAATTGTTGTTCCTCGGAAAAGGTGCTTTCGCCTACTGCTACAATATCAAGGACGTCATTATAGACGCTCCCCTGTCCGAACTCCAAAGTTTTACCTTTGCCGGTTGTACCTCTTTGCAATCTATTGAGCTCGCCAAGGGCATTCGCGAATTTGGTGAGAAAGTATTTTACAATTGCACTTCGCTCACAGAGATACAAATACCTTCCACCGTTGAAAAGATTGGCGATGGCGCTTTCTATGGTTGCAAGAAAATCAAAGAACTTGTCTTCCCGGCTTCTCTCAAATACATCGGTGAGGGCGCTATTTCGAGTATGACAGCCCTCCGCAGCATTGTATGCCTCAGTACTGTTCCTCCCGAAATCTATCAGGCGCCAAGTCACAAGATATCAACAGGTACCTTTACCGTTCCTTCGTGGCAGGACAAGGTTACCCTCTACGTCCCCGTAGATGGTGCTGCTGATTATGCCGCACATCCGTTTTGGGGCAACTTTAGCATAGAAACTCTCGTTGACGACGAAGCCTAATCCCTCTTCATCCAAGAAGAATTTATCAACCAACTAATCGACCGCAATTAATGGCGTTCCGACACCTCAGCGGTCTTGGTGGCTGTTATCTCACAGTGGCTGTCTAATCTTTATTAGGCAACCTCTTTAACAGGTGGCTCATTTAATGATTTAAAGCATTTTAAGAATGTTCAGTTCTCCTTTATGTCATTCTTTTACGACAATGATTTAGCATCCGCATCTGAGCGAAGTGGAAGTTCTTTACCAAACGCTTCAAGTTCATCTGCCACCACTTTCTTTAATTCTTCCTGCGGAACTATCAGTTGATAATCCGCAACACCAATGGGTTTACCCATATCTTCCAACGCCAATTCTACTTCCACACGATCCTTCTCGGCACATAGAATAATTCCGATAGAACGGTTTTCGTCATTCCTGCGTTCTAAACGATCCAGCAATGACAAGTAATAGTTCATCTTGCCGGCATATTCCGGTTTGAACTCACCAATCTTCAGGTCAATTGCCACAAGGCAATGAAGTCCACGATGGAAGAAAAGCATATCAACTTTGCTCCGTTTTCCACTGTATTCAAGAACATACTGATTGCCAATATAGGTGAAGCCTTTACCCAGTTCCAAAAGAAATTGTTTTACCTTCTCTACCAATCGGTTTTCAAGTTCTGTTTCCAAGATGGGATTTTTAATACCTAAGAATCCCAAATTATAGCCGCTTCTGAACACTTCATTGGCGAACATCGCCTGTGTGGCAGGCAATGTTTGAACGAAATTGTTGTCCGATGGCTCGTTCTTTCTCTTGTGCATTTGCAAAGAGATAGCACTGGTTAGAAGTTCCCGATTCCAACCTTTAGAGGTTATCTCCTGTGCGTAATACAATATGGTGCTGTCATCGTCGCCAAACTTGCGCATCAGTGTCAAAGTGTGTCCCCAGGGTAAAACTGCGACAGCCTGTCGCAGTTTTGGGTCACTATCACGGAAACGTTCATAAAACTTCTTCATGTCCCATAAGTTTCTTGGAGAAACGCCCATCTGCGGGTAACGTTGCTTCAAGTCAAAGGACAAGCGATTTACTATACCGCTTCCATGCTTGCTCTCAATCTTCTTGTCGTGCAGCAACTTCCCAATTTCCCAATGAGCCGTACCAATGGCAGAACACATTGTTGTTGCCACTATTGCTCTTGTCTTGTCAATAACTGCGACAGCCTGTCGCAGAATTACATCATACTCTGATTCTTGAAACTGTATAATATCTGTCATCGTTTTATTCTTTGCCTGTTATAAGTTCACGCTTGTCAATGTCAAGTAGCGTTGCTATTTTGTCTTATTTAATTTGAACGCAAAGATACACAAAATCATCAAAAATAAAAAGGCCTTAAGAAGAGCAATTTTTGATGCAAATAAACTCGTCATTCAATGCGCAACACAGGTTCAATAAATATAGTACCCTATCTTGAGTATTATAGAACCCTCAGCCTTTGAGATGCCTCTAAATTAGAAGCGACTACGCCGAGATGTCGGCGTAGTCGCTCTGTGAGCGGTAGACGGGGCTCGAACCCGCGACCCTCGGCTTGGGAAGCCAATGCTCTACCAACTGAGCCACTACCGCATGCGCTTTTCGCTCTGCAAAGTTAATACTTTTTGTCCGATTGTGCAACCGTTATTCTTCGCTTTCTTTCTCTATTTCTTCCAGCGACTTTATAATTTTCTTCGATATCGCCAAGTCGGTATAGAACTTGTAGCACCCTACCGAGAGTCCAACCATCAAGCCTACTATCGCTCCATACAACGCTGCAAGGTCGTCTGCATCAACCAGATACACAAAGATTCCTGTCACCAACGTCATTCCGACTATCATGCCTACAAACCTGATACGCAATTGATAAATCTTGAAATGCACTGCTCGCTCTATCGCATCTACCACTGCCATCAGAGTCAACTGTTCGCGCTTGATGTACTCGTACAAGAACGTCTGCAAGCCACACATCATGAGCCCGAACGCTGCATAAAATATCGTCAGCCACAGCGGCATTTTCAGCGTCAAATACAGTACCGGTGACAGCAACGGCAGCACCATTGCCAAAATGCAATTGCGAAAAATACGCCGAGCCAAACGGTCTTGCAACGACTCTACCGGGCGGCGGCGTAATTCATCGCTCAGTCGCTTGTTGGCGAGTCTAAGGCTATCATTATCTATCTTGATTGATTGCCATTTGGATTTTATATCATCGAGATTGTCTGTCATAGTCGTGCGTTGTGTTAAAGGTTTCGTGCCAATTCACTGAGACGATGTTTCGCCCGGAACAACCGAGTCGCTATATTGGCTTTGCTTATACCAATGATAGCCGATATCTCGTCATACGACTTCTCATCAAGCCACAGCATGATGATCGCGCGGTCGAGCGTCTCCAATCGTGCAATTAATTGATACAGTTGTTTGATTTCTTCTTGTTGCGAACTACTATCGTCGGGTATATCAAAGCACGCATCAATCGGCATTGCCTGGATAGTGTGTCTGCTATTGTACCTATGCAACGTCAGGCATGTATTGATTGCCAAGCGATATATCCACGTCGACATTTTCGAGTCGCCTCTGAATGAGTCCAAGCCCGTCCACAAGTTTATCATCACCTCCTGATACAAGTCGCTGAACGGCGTATCGGTGGTGGCATACACCGAGCACACCTTGGCGATGACATTCTTGTATTCATCAGCAAGTCGCAAGAATTGCTCGGTATGCTTGCTCGCGTCTGTGATCTTGGTTTTACTCATTACATATTATATGACGCCGCAATGAGCAAAAAATTACACCTCTCGCAAAAAAATTTTTTCAACGCTCGTATTCGCGCATCGAGGCTCGGTGCATACGCTCCACGACTCCTCTAAGCACCTCTAAATCAAGGTATGAACGCCCGCTACCGCCTGTATATAGCGCGAGGCTACGTCGCAACTCCATCGCCTCGCTACATGCCGGCGACGTGTACCCCTCGCCACTCGGACGCAAGTCCTCGGGTATCTCCTCGAGAGTCACACGGTGCACCGGAGCACACGGCGGATACCCCAAGGCACTCCACAGCACCAACTCGGCAACGTCGTCGGGCGAGTTGACCCCCTCAACCACTATCGACGCGGTCGATATATCGCGCGGTATGAAGTCGCGGTCCGCGACATAGCGCTCTTCTCCTGCAAGGTAGTCTCGCCCGGTCAGGCTGTGATAGAACGAACGCGACAACCCCTCGGTAAACAATGCAGGAGTGATGCTATCAGCCTCGCTAATCAACTGATTTGCAGTATTATATCGTATATATCCGTAGCCCTCGCCTGGCTTGCCGCTCATCGAGAAGTTGGTGCGAACTATCAATCCGTCTCCGGCATCAAAGCGCCGATAGCCGCTGTCGTAGGTCTCGAAATATGCCGCTCCGCCACAAGCATCAATGACTCCGAAATTGGCTTGCACACCCATAGGGCGCGGCAGCGTGTCGAGCAGTCGCTCGAAGTCGTCAACTGTCGCGCATACGCCCAGAGCAAGCGACATCACCACGCCCTCGCGGTCCTTGACCACGGCGGTATCGGGAGCCAAATTGTACGATGCCGTATTCATTATGGCAAAGCCTCGATCGTTGGCACCCATCCACGCCTCTCTCAGTAGCGAGTCCCCGCCATTGAACAAGCCCACATAGCCATATGTCGTGTCGGTAGCCTCCACGCGCTCGAGAAAATTATTCTTCGCTCCCGTGTCGCGGTGCTTCCACAGCAAGGGGCGCCCCGTGGCTGAGGCTCGCGCCGACACTACCGCCGAGGTGCATGCATCTATCTCCGGCACCATCAGTGCCACTAATATCACAAGTATCAGTCTTCGTATCATAGTTGTGCAAAGTTAGTAATTTTTCACTTATTTCATGCCCACACATCGCAATCAATCAGAATTTTTGTTGTACCTTTGCTCTTGCTATGCCAAAGATTGACAAGTTGACCATCGACAAGATTATGGACGCCACCAACATCGTTGATGTGGTGGGCGACTTCGTGTCGTTGAAAAAGCGTGGCGCCAACCACTGGGGGTTGTGCCCCTTTCACAACGACCGCTCACCATCTTTCTCGGTCAGCCCCTCCAAGGGCATCTTCAAATGCTTCAGTTGCGGCAAAGCCGGCTCCGCGGTCAGTTTCTTGATGGACCTTGAGGGTATGTCTTATGTCGAGGCTATCAAGTGGCTCGGCAAAAAGTACAATATCGAAATCAAGGAACGCGAGATGACCGGCGAGGAGCGTCAAGCCGAGCAAGACCGCGAGTCGATGTATGCCGTCAACGAGTATGCCCTCCAGCACTTCGAGGACACCCTCGCCAATACCGAGGACGGCAGACAAATCGGCATGGCTTACTTCCGCGAACGTGGCATCTCCGACGCTATGATCAAGCGCTTCCACCTCGGATACGCCTTGGACAAGAGCGACGACCTATATACCAAAGCCCTCAAAGCAGGTTTCAACGAAAAATATCTCGTCGAAACCGGATTGTGCATACGCACCGACTCCGGGCGCATCTACGACCGCTTCAAGGGGCGCGTCATCTACCCCGTTCATTCCCTCTCGGGTCGCGTGGTCGCCTTCGGCGGGCGCACCCTCCGCAAGGAAAAGACCCTCGCCAAGTATGTCAACTCGCCCGAGAGCGCCATATACTCCAAGAGCCGCGAACTATATGGCATGTACCAAGCCCGCAGCGCCATCGCCCGCAAGAAAAACTGCATCCTCGTCGAGGGCTACATGGACGTAATCTCCATGCACCAGGCAGGTGTCGAGAATGTCGTTGCTTCATCAGGAACAGCCCTCACTGAGGGTCAAGTGGCTATGATTAAGCGCTTTGCGCCCACTGTAACCCTCATCTACGACGCCGATGCCGCCGGCATAAAGGCTGCCCTGAGAGGCATCGACATGTTTGTCGCTGCCGGCATCGCCCTGCGCATCGTACTCCTCCCCGAGGGCGAGGACCCCGACTCATTCGCTCAATCGCACACCTCCTCCGAGGTCGAGGATTACCTCGCCACGCATAGCCAAGACCTCATCGGCTTCAAAACCGACATCCTTCTCAAAGATAGCCAAGGCGACCCTCACAAGCGCTCCGAAGCCATCACCGACATCCTCCGCACCATCTCTCTCATCCCCGACCTCGTGGAGCAATCGGTATATATCGACGAATGTGCCAAGAAAGTGGGCATGGATGCCTCTACACTCGCGGCTCAAGTCAAGGTGCTCATCGCCCGCAACCGCGAGAGCGAATACAAGCAACGTCAACTCCAAGACGCCGCCCGCTCCCTCTCGCAACAGCCTCAGCATCAAACCCAGGCTACCACCACAGGCACTACACCTGCCCCGGCTATCCCGCGCTCAATTTACATCGCCGAGGAGGACCTCATCCGCTATGTGCTCCGCTATGGTGCCATGTACCTGTGTGACGTCTCCGACAATGACGAGGTCACTCCAATGAACGTCATAACATATATCCGCAAGGAACTGGAAATCGACAACATAGGCTTCACCGACCCCACCTTTGACAAGATGTGGCACAAGGCGCTCGAAATCACCGACGGCGAGTGGGTCGATGCCCACAATGCTCGCGCAGCGCAATTGCAAGCCGAGCGCGAAGCCTTCATTCTCGCCGAGCGCGAGAAAAACATTGCATGCGGCATGGGGATGAATGAGTTGCAAAATGCCGAGGAAGCCGCCGTCGCTCAAGCCGATGCTCAATACAACGAGGCTATCGACCGATTCGACAAGGCTTTCATCCGCGACCGCATGGTGCGCCTCGACGACCGTCCTCTCATCGACGCCACCGTGACTCTCACCACCGACCCCGTGGTGCTCAGCAAGATGCACCCCAAAATCAACATCCGCGAGGAACTCTGTGCCAAGTTGCCCATGGCTATCTACTGCCTCAAGGGCGCTCTGCTCAAGGAGAAAATCAAGTCTCTCACCGAGGCTCTCGCCACCGCTCAAGCTGCCGATGCCGACTCCATAATGACCGAAATCATGCGCCTCAAGGAGGCAAGCATGGAATTTGACCGATACAACGGCGAGATTGTCATCACTCCCACAATCAAGCGCTGATATGGCAGGACTATACGCTCAAGTTATCATTCCTCGCCCCTTGGAGGCTACATTCACCTACCATATTCCCCCGGCATTGGAGGACAAGGTGGGCATAGGCTTCCGTGTCATCGTCCCATTCGGTCCGCGGCGCTACCTCACCGGCATCATCGAGGCTATAACCCCCATGCGACCCGGCGATGTCGCTGACATCAAGGATATTGACTCCATACTTGAGAATACTCCCACCGTCATCCACCCGCAAATCAAGTTGTGGCGATGGCTCGCCGATTATTTTATGTGTACCACGGGCGATGTAATGAAAGCCGCCCTACCCGCCGGGCTCAAAGTGGAAAGCGAGACCGTGGTGGAACTCGCCGACGACTTCGACGAGGAGAATGTCAAGGAGCTAACAGCCACCGACTTTGACATCATCAAGACCCTACAGGACAAGACCCGCGCCTCGCTCAAGGACCTGGCACGCATCCCCGGTGTCGACCGTGTCGAGCATCGCGTCTCTGCATTGATGGATGCCGGTGTGGTGGTGGTGCGCGAGTCCTTGGTCAACAAATATCGCCGTGTGAAGGTCAAGGTCCTGCGGCTCACAATCCCACGTGGCGACAACGCAGCGGTGACTCGTGCCTTCGACAGCGTCAAGCGCTCGGCTGTGCAGCAATCGGCTCTGATGCAACTCATCGCCTTGAGCAAGTTCAACCACGTCACCGAGCCCATGCTCACCGTCTCGCGCGACGACCTCATCGAAGCCGACCCCAACATCACATGGCAACACATCAAAGCCCTTGAGACCAAGGGGCTTATCGCCATCGAGACTCGCGAGGTATCGCGATTCTCGGTGCCCGAGGGCATGGCGGTCACCGGCACCCTACCCACGCTGTCACCGGCTCAAGACAAGGCGCTCAAGGAAATTCACACCTCATTTATCGACCACAACGTCACCCTGTTGCACGGTGTCACCTCGTCAGGCAAGACCGAAATTTACATTCACCTCATCGACTACACCCTGCAACAGAAGCGCCAAGCCCTGTTCTTGGTTCCTGAAATCGCCCTGACCACCCAACTCACCCGACGACTCCAACACGTCTTCGGCAACAAGGTGCGCATCTATCACTCCAAATTTTCGGATAACGAGCGCGTAGATATTTGGCGCGAAATGCTCGCCAATCCCGAGCCATGCGTGGTGATAGGTGCCCGCAGCGCAGTGTTCCTGCCGTTCACCTCCCTGGGGCTGGTCATAGTCGACGAGGAGCACGACCCGAGTTACAAACAATCCGACCCGGCACCTCGCTACAACGGGCGCGATGCCGCCATCGTGCTGGCATCATTCCATGGTGCCAAGACCCTGCTGGGCAGTGCCACCCCCTCCATCGAGACCTACTACAAAGCCACAGAGGGCAACAAATACGGCTTGGTGAGCCTCATCGAGCGCTACGGCGACGCCATCCTCCCCAATATCAACGTGGTGAATATGAAGAAAGCCGCCATGCAACACCTCACCAACGGCATCATGGCTATGGAGACCATCGCCGCCACGCGCCACACCATCAGTCAAGGCGGGCAAGCCATTTTCTTCCACAACCGCCGCGGCTTCTCCCCTCGCGCACGATGCAAGTTGTGCCAATTCACCCCCAAATGCGACTTCTGCGACGTGTCGCTCACCTATCACAAGCGCAGCAACACCCTCGAGTGCCACTACTGCGGCGCCGTCTATCCGGTGCCCAAGACTTGCCCGGCGTGCCACGAGCCTACAATCGAAATCGAGGGCTACGGCACCGAGCGCATCGAGGACAATATGGCTCAAATCTTTCCCGAGGGGCGCATCGCTCGCATGGACCTCGACACCACGCGCAACAAAGATGCCTATGCCGACATCATCGACTCGTTCTCCGAGGGCAAATCCAATATCCTGGTGGGCACGCAGATGGTCACCAAAGGCTTGGACTTCAAGAATGTGGGCATTGTGGGCATCTTGAATGCCGACAACTTGCTCAACTTCCCCGACTTCCGTGCCAACGAGCGCTCCTTCAATATGATGGAGCAAGTGGCAGGGCGCGCCGGGCGCCGCAGCGACCATCCCGGCTCGGTATTCATCCAGACCTTCAGCCCCGACAATCCTGTCATCGGCTTTGTATGCCGGCACGACTACCACGGCTTCTACAATTGGGAGATGAATCAGCGCCGCAAGTATCTGTATCCGCCGATGGTGCGCATCATCAATATCTATATCAAACACCGCGACCGTGGCAGTGTCGAGCGCTTTGCCGGCGCATATGCCCGGCGACTGATTGAGTTGCTCGGCAACCGTGTCAAGGGTCCTATCGAGCCGTCAATAGAGCGTATTTCCTCGCTATATATCAGGCAAATAATGCTAAAAATCGAAACTACCGCTTCAATACAAAAAGTGAAGGAAGTACTGCGCGGCGTGTTCCTCGAATTCAACGCCTCGCCCCTCAAGAGCGGTGTGGCAATCCACTACGATGTCGACCCGGTATAGGGGTCAATCGGCGCTGTAATCCGCCTCGATAAGAGTCGACTCGCTATTGTAAAACTCCGGAGCAAACAATGCGGAAAGCGGCGTATCGGGGTGCTTCTCAAGATAAGCCTTGACGATTTGATAACCCACATAGCGCCCGGCTCGCGGGGGCACATAAGGTGCGAGTATCGATGTGGCAGGGGCGCGGTCGACCAATCGCGAGGCGACATCTGCCGAGGTATCGTAGAGCATCTTGCGAGCCACCATTGTCTGCCATAAGTCCTTGACATTATGGACAAACCAATCCAACTGGCTATCAGTATACCCCAGGGCGGCAGCCTCCGTGGCATCGGGTACCAATCGCATCTTAGCCTCTATGAGTGCGCCCTCATAGAGCATCCGCGACAGCGCCGTGACATTCTCGCCACCTTGATAGGGATACTGTAGCGCCATGAGCGCCTCGGCAAGGTCGTAGGGCAAATTTTGCGGCGTTTTCTCCCCACGCATATACGCAGGCCACACCGAGTTGTTATAACCCTTATAATCTGCTCCGAGATAGTGATTTAGGGCTATGAGCATCACGCTATCGGTGGCGATAATCGACTTCATATTACCCCACACCACGGCGGCATAGCGACGCTTGGGCAGGGCAATGCCCTGTTCTTGAGCATTTTGTAGTATCCCACCTAAAGCAATAGAAACACCCGATAGGTCAGTATAAACGCTATCGACATCCGGCGTAAAAATCTCCACAGCCGGAGTGTGTGCCCACGAGCGCATCACGGCATCGCACACCGTGTCGAGTTCATATACGCTGAACAATGCTTGCAACTCGGGGTCGTAGTGCTCCATCAGCGAGTCGCGTTGATGCTCGTTGAGGCTCTCATAATCGGGAAAAATGCTGTAAATCGGTGCAATCTCGCAAGGCTGAGCCTGCTTGTCGGAACAGCCAAACATCGCCACACATATCGCTATAAGGCTTAAATAAACTATCTGTTTCATCTCTTTTCGCTTAGTCACTGCAAAGGTAGACAACAATCTTGAATTATACAAATTGGTCAAATATTCCAATAAGTTGGAAAAAATCACATCATCAACAAAAATTACCGTCGCAAAATCGGGTATTTCTCATTATTTATAAGTAAATTTGTACCCGAATGAAGCGATTGGCATATATATTAGTCCTTGTGATGACCCTTGTGGCACCCGTAATGGCGAGTGCCTTCACTGTTGTCATCGACCCCGGACACGGCGGTAAGGACTATGGCTGCACCGGCAGCAAAGCCAAAGAGAAGACCATAGTGCTGAATGTGGCACAAAAATTGGGCGCCTTGATAGCCGAAGAGCACCCCGAGGTCAACATCATCTACACTCGCAACGACGACCGCTTCATTCCGCTCAACGACCGCGCCAACATCGCCAATCGCGCCCACGCCGACCTTTTCATTTCGATACATGTCAACTCGGTCGACCGCCGCAATCGCAACCGCGCATCAATCCATGGCGCCTCGGTATACACCCTGGGCTTGCATCGCACCGACGACAACCTCGCCGTTGCCATGCGCGAGAACAGAGTCATCGAGTTGGAGAACGACTTCAGCGAGACCTATCAAGGCTTTGACCCCAACTCCTCCGAGTCGTATATCATATTTGAACTCACCCAGAATCGCCACCAGCGCAACTCCATCGAACTTGCCGAGGAGATGCGCAACGAATTGGTCCACACGGCAGGACGTGCCGACAAGGGCGTGTTGCAATCGGGATTTTTGGTTCTGCGAGCCACCTCGATGCCCTCGGTGCTTGTCGAGTTGGACTTCATCTGCAATGCCGAGGCAGAGAAATTCCTCAACAGCGACGCCGGTCAAGACAAATGCGCTCGCTCGCTGGCAAATGCCTTCGGCACCTACTACGAGCGCCACAAGGACAGCCCGACACCCGGCACACCGGCTCAGGTGGCTACCGAGGCTTCGGTACCTGCGCAAGGCATCACCTACTTGGTTCAGTTCCTAACCTCCGACACCCCTCTGCCCGAAGACGACTCGCGCCTCCGTGGCATTGACAACGTGTCATACTACTACGACAACAAGCTCTACAAATACACCAGCGGATGTTTCACAACGCTCAACGAGGCAAAGAGACATCTGCGTACAATTAAAAAGAAATACTCCGAGGCGTTTATCATCAAGATGAAAGATGGCAAGCGCGTCAATTAACACCACCACTAAACAATGAAAAAATTCTTTAGCAAAGAAATCATGATTGCCTTGATAGTCATCGCCGCTATGGTGTTGCTATTCATAGGCATCGAGTTCCTCAAGGGCGTCAACGTATTCAAAGCCGCCAACTATTACTATGCCCGCTATGACAATGTCACCGGACTTGCCCAGAGTGCGTCGGTCACCCTAAACGGCTTCAAGGTGGGTCAGGTGCGCGAGATACAATATGAGTACAACAACCCCGGACACGTGCTTGTGGAGTTGTCCTTGAATCGCGACTTAAAACTTCCCGAGGGCACCCAAGCATTGTTAGCGACCGACCTGTTGGGCACGGCATCAATCAACTTGGTGCTGGGCGACGGCACACAATATATAGAGGTGGGTGACACCTTGGATGCCTCGGTACCCAAGGGACTCATGGACAACGTGTCGCAGGATGTGTTGCCACAGTTGGGCACGATATTCACCAAGGTGGATACGCTGCTCACATCCATCAACGCCGTCGTGGGCAACGAAGCCCTGCTGACATCGGTGCAGCGCTTGGATGCGATCACCGCCAACTTGGAGCGCACCACAGTGCAGTTGAATGCGTTGATGGCGACACTGCCGCCCATCACATCAAATGTGAACACCATCACCGGCGAACTGGCACAAGCATCGGCTAATGTCAACACCTTGACTGCCGACCTCAACAATGTGCCCTTGGACTCGATTGCCAATAACATTCAGGTGCTTAGCGAGAACCTGCGTATCCTCTCGGAGCAACTCAACGATCCCAACTCCACCCTCGGGATGCTCACCAACGACCCCACTCTGTACAACAATCTAAGCTCGGCAGTCGCCAATCTCGACTCACTCTTTGTCGACATCAAGCGTAATCCCAAGCGTTACATAAGCATCAAGTTGTTGTAAAGCGATGATGCGCTTATTTTAATTAATTTCAAATAAGAAATAATTCAAAAATAATTCAAAAACGCATAATCAGCGATATTTTACAAACTACAAGCGCCTGCAGTAAATGCTGTAGGCGCTTGATTTAAGGCAATAACAAGTAATGATATTTATCTAAACAACAAACAATTATCTACAAAGATTTAAAGCATATATTTAGCAACTTTGTTATTTAGAGTCGTAAATCACTGATATTGACAACATTGCAACTCGGATAATAAAAACAAAAAAAATATGCGTTTGTTTAATGAAAATTTTTGGGCGAAATTTGTACTCGGAAAATAAAGCAACTAAAGAAATGACCAATACCATCACCTGCAACGAACTGTGGCAAAGAATCAGCGCTTTTCTGAGAAACAATCTCTCGGAACAGCAGTTTGCTGCATGGTTTGGCTCGGTCACGCCGATTAGTTTTGAGAACAACGAACTCAAAATCTCCGTTCCCTCAGCATATTACAGCGAACAATTTGAAGTAAGATTTAAAGATTTGCTGAATGCCGCCTTCAACAAGTGTGGCTACGGCGATGTAGCATTAATCTACTGCTTCAATATGGTGAAGGGCGAGCCCGAGAGCGCTGTAAGCGAGCGCACATCGGATATGTCATCGGTGATAATGCGAGGCAGTGCCGGAGCGGCAGCCAACCCCTTTGTTGCTAATGCGCCCAAAGCATTTGATTCACAGCTCAATCCGCGCTATAACTTCGAGAATTACTGCAGCGGAGAGAGCAACCTTGTAGCGCGCACCATAGCGCAGGCTATAGCCGATGACCCCAGCAACAAGACCTTCAACCCCTTGTTGATATTCGGACCGACCGGTGTGGGCAAGACCCACTTGATCCAAGCAGTGGGCATCCGCATCAAGGAGAAGAATCCGGCAGCGCGTGTGCTCTATGTAACGGCACGCCTGTTCCAGAGCCAATACACCGCCGCCAACCACAAGGGGCAGATAAACAACTTCCTGCACTTCTACCAGAGCATCGACACCTTGATAGTCGATGATATCCAAGACTTGGCAGGCAAGCCCGACACGCAGAATACATTCTTCTATATATTCAACCAACTGCACCTGAACAACCGACAGATAATAATGTCGAGCGACTGTGCACCGGCACAAATGGACGGCTTCGAGGCACGATTGCTCAACCGCTTCAAGTGGGGGGCATCCGCCGAGTTGAACAAACCCGACTACGAATTACGTCGTAAGGTGTTGATGAAGAAAGCCGCGCAAGATGGTGTGGTACTATCGCCGGAGATCATTGATTATATAGCCGAGAATGTCACCGACTCGATACGCGAGTTGGAAGGTGTAGTTGCATCGTTGCTGGCACAGGCAACAGTGCTCAACACCGAGATAAGCCTGTCGCTCGCCAAGATAGCCGTGTCTAATGCGATACGCATCCGCCGTCGTCAGTTGAACTTTGAGATAGTCACCGAGGCTGTATGTTCGCACTTCAAGTTGGAGCCGGACACCATGTTTACCAAGAGTCGCAAGCGCGAGATATCGGATGCTCGCCAGATAGTGATGTATCTGTCAAAGAAATTGGTGGGCATGTCGTTCAAAGGCATTGGCAATCGACTGGGGCGCACTCATGCGACAGTCATCTACTCGTGCAACAATATTGAGGAGCGCTTGCCCATAGATAAGGAGTTGCGAGCCGATATAGAGGCAATTCAGGCAGCATTAACATCAGAATAATTGGAAATTTTGGCAAAAAGTTATGCTAAAAGTCCAAAATATGCCGAATAACATATAAAAATATTTTGCAGATTATTAAAAAAGCGTGAACTTTGTCACGCAAACCTAAAAACAATCTTTTTTACCTTAGAAATTGTACCTATTGGAAACCCTTAAAAAGGAACTGCGCGATGCAGTTCCTTTTTATCATTTAGGGCAATGGGAACGGAGAGGTATCATTTGACGCGTATACCCCGGGCATAGAAGCCGATGACCTTGGAGATATCAATATCGCCACAAATGTGTATGACCTCATATTCGTCCTCTGACGAAGAGATGATGACAAGGCTCTCGGAAGTGGTAGAGCCCTCGGCAGGGGGAGCGAAGAGGATACGGTCGACTTCGTCGCCATCAGTGGATTCAACGAGGATTTCAAGGTTGCGAGCATCGATAATCTTGTTGCAAGCGGCAGCGACAGCGGCAACGTCGGCATCGTCCTCGGTTGAGATAACCTCAATCATCTTGACGTTCTTGACGGCATCGGCATACAAGCCCATGCCAAATAGATACATATCCTGGGAATACGAAGCCATCAGGCTGCTCCCCATATACACAGAGGATACGCCACGCATTTTGGCTACATCGGCAAACAGGCGAGAGGAAGAAGCCGCATAGGCTGACAAGCCTATGAGAGCAAGAAGAATAAAAAAGAAACGTTTCATTGTGTTATTTTATTAATGTTATTATCAATACGATTAAACGCCATCTGAGTGGAAGTAAAGCCCTCGCGAGCGTTGGCGAAGCACTTGGCGAGGCGGCTATCGACCTTGCGGAAGACCGATACTACCCGAGCTGAGTCAGAATTATAAGTAGGATTAATAGCCTTGTTATGAGCAGACATAGCAGTCATTATTTCAACTTCAACTTGAGATGTATCAGAGTTGAGCGATTGAGCCACCAAGCGGGAAGCATCGCCTCTGCGAAGCGTGTCGACCGACACAACAGCGACATCCGGCTCAGACTCGGAGAGTGACGAGGAAGTCGTCCTGTGAGTAGATAAGACTAAGGCACCGACCACGATGGCAGCGGCGAGCACTGCGGCAGCCAAGTAGCGAAAATATATGCGACGCTTGCCACAGGTAGCGGCAACAATGCGGCGTTGCAAGTCGGCGGGCGGCTCGGCAGTCGAGGCAGCGTGCAGGGCAACAAAGAGTTGTCGGTCAGGCTCCAATGAAGGCTCTACAGCCTCGGCATTGAGGAAGAAAGAGGTGAGCCGGGCTTCGTCCTCGGGGGTCGTTTGTCCCTCATAGAAGAGGGCAAGCAGCCTTTTGATTTCGTTAATATCGCTTGTTTGTGTCATATCTTATTGTTTTGCAAAAAATTCTCTAATACGTCGGCGTCCACGGCTGAGCAGTTGCCGCACATTGCCGGGAGTGAAGCCGGTGAGCCGTGCAATCTCGTCGGTGGAGCGTTCCTCATAGACATTCATCTCGACGACACGGCGCTGGCTGTCGGGGAGGGTAGCGATGGCGAGTCGCACCACAGCGGCATCGTCGCAAGGTGGCTCGGAGGCAAGTGCCACCGCCTGCTCTACATCGCAGTCGTCGTGACGGCGTCGCAGGTGGTCGATGGCACAGCGGCGGACTATGGTAACGGCATACGCCTCAATGGAGTTGACTCGCGATAGGTCGTGGCGCACATTCCACAGCTTCACCATCGTATCCTGTACGATATCGGCGGCGTCATCGTCGTTGGAGGCGATGGCTCGCGCCACGATATACAAGCGGCGATAGAGCGGTACAACTGTCAACTGAAACGTCTTTGAATCCATATACACTAATTAGACGCGCAAAGACGCGATTTGTGACAGCGTTATGCCGATTTTTTTATTTGATTTTGGGCTTGGCGGCGTTGTCGTTTGGGCGGGAGCACCTCGGCTTGAGTAGTGTAAGCCTTGAAGCGGAAGTTAACGAAGGCATCGTCGTTTTGCTCGATGACAAATTCGGCGACATGGTCGTCGGTGAGGGTCATATCACGGTCGCCCGTCTTTATTTGCTTGATATAACGATATTTATCTCCTTTAGTGCTTATGCCTATGGCAAAGATAGTGTCAAAGAAAGGCGCGAGTCGGCGGTATCCGCGGAGCGACTTGATGGCGTAAGGCAGTCGCGAGTGGTCCTTGCTGCTATCGGCAACGACGAGGACTGAGAGGTGGAGTTTTCGAGCCAAGAGGTAGAGCATGGTCATAAAGCGGAGTGCGGCGCCCGACTTGAGAGCGATGGTGTTGATCCAAGTGAGCGAGTCGACGATTAACACGCGGGCATTGAGGGCTTTACACTGCTGTTCGATAACGGAGATGATGTTGGCTACGTCGTTGAAATTTTCGGCGGCATAGTCCAACTCGCATCGCAGGAGGTTGTCGGGAAAGTCAAAATGCTTGCCGGAGACAGCGTTGGAGTAACGGCGAGCAAAGTCGACTGCAGACATCTTGAAATCGAAGTATACGACCGGCATATCGGGGTTTTCACGAGCAACGCGTTCGGCAATTTGAATTGCAAAAACAGATTTGCCGACGCCTTGATCGCCGAGGAGGCAGGCGATTTCGCCTTCGCGCCACAAATGCGGGTAAAGAAACTTAGACTCAGGCAGTTGAGTGAGCAAAGACTTGAGGGGAGTAGGAGTAGTGAAGATGTTGGGGTTGAATTTCTTGTTCTTCATAGTAATAGTTTTTAAAGGTTAATAAATGAATCACGCCGCAAAGTTACAACAAGAATTGCAATCGTGCAAATTTTTCTGCAGAAAAATGAGAGCAACCCGCGCTGCGGGTTGCAAGTATTAAAAAATATGAATATGGGTGAT
>CALZTY010000040.1 GCA_945829225.1 uncultured Bacteroidales bacterium
ACTTGTAGCCGTAATATCCCGCAGCATATCCGCCCGAGAAGATATGGGTAAATGCCGTTGCCATTGCCGTTCCATCGACTATCGGCGTAATCTGCGCAGGTGCCATGGATTGGCGTTCGAACTCTCTGACATCGCCCTCGTAAGGCTCGGTCAGAGTGTGCCATGCCATGTCGGTCATGCCGAACGAGAGTTGGCGCACGTTGGCATAGGCGGCTAAATAATTCTTGGCTGCCACAATCTTTTCGACCAATTCCGACGGTATGGTCTCGCCCGTTTGGTAGTGCTTTGCCCACAAGTCGAGATACTCCTCTTCGGTAGCCCAATTCTCCATAATCTGCGACGGCAACTCAACGAAATCGCGATATACGCTTGTGCCGTTGAGCGATTCGTATTTGCCCTTGCCGAGCATGCTGTGCAACGAGTGTCCGAACTCGTGCAGGAAGGTGTTGAATTCGTCGAATGTCAGCAACGAAGGCATGGTCTCGGTCGGCTTCGTAAAGTTCATGACGAGCGAAACCAACGGGCGAATATCGTTGCCGTTCTCGATGTGCGAGCCGCTGAATTCGGTCATCCAAGCACGCGAGCGTTTTGATTCGCGAGGAAAGAAGTCGAGATAGAGTACCGCGAGGAACTTGCCGTTCTCGTCGGTAACCTCGTATGCCGTTACGTCGGGATGATATACCGCGATGTTCTCGGCAGGAGTGAAGTTGATGCCGTAGAGTTTGTTGGCGAGCATGAATACGGCAGCCTTGACATTTTCGAGTTGCAGGTAAGGCTTGATTTGCTCGTTGCTTACGGCATATTTCTCGTTCTTGTACTTCTCGCTGTAATATGCCCAATCCCAAGGCATCACGTCGCCCTCCAAACCGAGCGATTTGGCGTATGCGTTGATTGTGTCGTAATCCTTCTGTGCGTATGCCTTCGTGGCGTCGAGCAACTCTTTCAGGAACGCATTGACGGTCTCTGTCTTCTCTGCCATGCGGTTGTCGAGTACATAATCGGCATAGCGGTTGTAACCGAGCAGATTCGCAATTTTGAGTCGCAGATTGGCTATGCGCTTCACGTTCTCCGAGTTGTCCGATTTGCCGCCGAGCGCACGCGAATTGTAGGCTCTCCACAACTTCTCCTTGATGTCGCGCTGCGAGGAGTAGGTTACGAACGGCACGTAACTCGGTGCTTTGAGCGTAACCGTCCAACCCTTTTCGCCGCGTGTTTTCGCATCCATCGCCATACTCTCCTTGACGAAGTCGGGCAGTTCTGCCACAAGCGCAGGATTGGTGATGTTGTAGGAGAAGGCGTTGGTTGCAGCCAATGCGTTCTGACCGAATGCGAGGGTCAGCGACGAGAGTTCGTTGGTGTATTCGCGATATTTCGCCTTGTCCTCATCCGACAGATTGGCACCGCTGCGCACAAAACTCTTGTAACTCTTTTCGAGCAACGTCTTGTCCTCTTTCGACAGGAACCAATCGGGATTGTCGTAAACGGCCTTTACCCGCTTGAAAAGTTCGGGATTGAGCGCCACATCGTTCGACAATTCGGTCAGTTTAGGCTGGATGCGCATGGCGATAGCCTGCATCTCCTCCGAAGTGTCCGCTTCGAGCAGATTGAAAAATACGCCCGATATGCGGTTGAGCAACTGACCCTGACACTCCATCGCCACGATTGTATTTGCAAAAGTCGGCTTGGCAGGGTTGTTTACTATGGCATCGATTTCCGCACGGCTTACCGCAATGGCGGTCTCGAATGCCGGCTCGTAATCGGATACCTTGATTTTGTCGAACGGCGGTGTCTGATGAGGAGTGTCCCACTCCGCCAACAGCGGATTCGTCGTGTCGATTTCGGGCAGTTGTGCCACCGGCAGCGAACGGTCGGCGCACGATACTGCAAATGCAGAGATTGACATGATTAATAGTAATTTTTTCATTTTGATTTTAAGGAAATAGGTGATAGTGCAAAGGTACAAATAAATCCGATACAAATAGCATGGGCAGCGAAGAATTTTTTTGTGGGTGTAAAAAAGGCTATGCTGCCGGGGGTAGCATAGCCGGGTGTGTTTTTTTGTGGGTTAGTGCTTGGCGAGGGTGAAGATGAATTTGACGCCGTGGTCGGGGCGGTTGGCGGCGTAGATGGTGCCGCCGTGGAGCTGGACGGCGTTGCGGATGATTGAGAGTCCGAGTCCGGTGCCGCCGGCGCGGCGTGAGCGACCTTTGTCGATGCGGTAGAATCGCTCGAAGATGCGCTCGAGGTGCTCGTCGGGGATGCCTACTCCGTTGTCGGCGACGCAGAATGTGTAGGTGTCGTGGGTCTCGTCGACCATTTCGAGTGTGATGTCGGTGCCGCCGCTGTAGGCGATGGCGTTGTCGATGAGGTTGCGGAATATTGATGTGAGGAAGGTGCGGTTGCCGTTGATGGGCATGTGTTGTGGCACGTTGATGTGTAGTTGCATTTGTGCTTTTGCGACTTGTTCGGCGACGGTTGATTGAACGTCGGCGATGACGTCGGCGAGGTCGGAGGGTTCCTTGGTGATGCCGGCGACGCCGTCGTCCATGCGAGTGATGGCGGCTACGTCGTTGAGGAGGTTGGTGAGTCGCTCGGTGTTGGCGTAGCATTGTTCGACGAATTGCCAGTGCTTGTCGGCGGGGAGGTCGCGGTGTGCGAGGATTGTCTCGAGACAGACTTTGATTGATGCTACGGGTGTCTTGAGTTCGTGGTTGATGTTGTTGGTGAGTTGTTTTTTGATGCGGGTTTTTTCTTCTTGCTCGAACATCGCTTTTTTGTGCTCGCGGTCGCGCTCGACCATGGTCTGCTGTAGGCGGGCATAGAGGCGGATGATGTGGTTGGATATGCTACCGAGCTCGTCATGAGGGAAGGCGACGATGTCGCAGTTGGCGCCGCTCTCGGCTTGGGCGGCGAATTGGTTGAGGCGTGTGATGGTGCGCCCGATGCGTCGAGTGGCGAAGTAGCCTAAGATGCTGATGAGGAGTGTGACGATGAGCATGAACCACAGGAATGAGCGGTCGGCGTCGAGCACTTCTTGTAGCGACATGGAGTATGGGACTGCCGAGCGGACGATGATGTTGCCCTTGCGTGTTGCGGAGTAGAAGTAGTTGGTGTGTGTGCTGCGCGAGTGTCGTCGGATGGTGTATCCGGTGCCGGTGGCAATAGCTTGTGCAATCTCGGGTCGGTCGAGGTGGCTCTCGGCTGGCAGGGAGTCGAGGGTGTTGTCGTAGGATACTGAGCCGTCGATGCCGATGATGGAGATGCGCATGTTCTCCATGGGGCGCTGAAGCTCGTTGACCGACGCGGTGAAGTCGATGGAGTCGTTCTCGATAGCGTCGATGAGGTGGGCGTTGTAGAGTTGGAGGTTGCTGTCGAGCATGTCGACTTTGTATTGCTTCTCGCGGTGGTATTGGAATGCGACGAAGCAAGCCACCAGTATCCATGAGAAGCCGAGGAGCATCACGAATAGGCGGCGGTGATAGGGGAGTTTATAACGCGAAGCCATAGCCGTAACCTGAGCGGGTGATTATGTTCTTGCCGTAGCGCCCGATTTTGGCGCGGAGGCGTGTAATGTTAACGTCGACGACACGTTCGAGGACGATGACCTCGTCGCGCCACACGCGGTGGAGGATTTCCTCGCGGGTGAATACCTTGCCGGGGTTGTCGAGGAGAAGGCATAGGATTTCAAATTCTTTGCGTGGCATGCGCACGTCTTCGCCGTCGACAGTGCAGAGTTTTAGCTCACGATTGACCCACAAGCCTTCGTATGTCAGTACGTCGGAGGGTGAGCTCGAGGAGTTGGCGGCTCGGCGAAGTACGGTCTTGACCCTGGCGAGGATGTTGCGAATGGAGTAGGGCTTGGCGATGTAGTCGTCGGCACCGAGGTCGAGCCCCGAGATCATATCGTCCTCCTCGCCCTTGGCGGTGCAGAAGATGATAGGGATGTTGGCTGTCCGGGGGTTTTTCTTGAGGATTTTAGCCATGGCGAAGCCGCTGATGTCGCCCATCATCACATCGAGGAGGATGAGCGCGTAAGAGGCAAGGTCGAGAGTCAGGGCTTCTTCAGCGCTATAAGCGGTGTCGACTTCATAGCCCTCCAACTCGAGGTTGAACTTGAGGGTGTCGCACAGGGTGACCTCATCATCCACTACAAGAATACGTGTCGGCATTGTCGTGTCCATAAGTGTATCTGTTGTAAGAGATATGCAAAGGTACAATCAATCATCGACAATTGCCACTGCCGAGGTGAAATTTAACAAAAATGTAATAATCAGAGGGCTTTGCGCACCAATTTGCCATCGCGGAGGGTCATGGGGATGGCGTCGGCGAGGTTTGTGGCAAGGGCGTCTGCCGCCATGGGGACCATGCGGAGGCGCTTGCGACAGACGGGGATGTTGTCGAAGAAAGTATTGGCTGTCACAAAAATCTCATAGCGGACAAAGCGGGCATCGGTGGCGAGGTGATGGGATAGCGCCACGATCATATCAATCTTGCGTGGCAACGACATGACATATGTGCTACCGTCGGTCGCGGTGATTACGAAGATGATGTGGACCTTGTTGCGCCCTACATACTTGTCGTCGGAGCTCAATTTATATCTGACCGAGATGTGCATGCCGAATTTTGCATTGATGCTGCGCATGAATCCCTTGAAGAGCTCGCCATGTGGGGCGGTATCGTGCAGCGCGAAGCTTGCGATGAAATAGTGAATCATCTCGTGGACGATGATGTCGTCCCACACCTCGGGCGGCAGGTCGTACAAATCACTGAAAGTTAGCTCCTTGACGTCGCAGTGGTCGGCATCAGCGCCTTGGCGCTGCACTCGGCAAGCGGCTATTCCTCGGCGCGAGTGCGAGAAGCGCATCGGCGGCACCGTGAGGCATCCGCCAAAAATCTTGTCGTTAAAGAATTGGAACCTCCGGGCGATATAATCAAGGTCGGCTTTCATCGGAATCAATTGGCAATATATTGTCGTTCCAGAGACGGTCGAAATCGGAGCGGAATAACCGGTCTTGAGTCACGCGGTATTTTTCAAATTCTGTTTCGGCATATTGCTTGGCTTGCTCAGCGGTGATGTGCCCGGCATCAGAGAGAACAGGGCGGTCTGATATATCGAGAAATTTATCGATGCGTTTTGCCCAATCTTCCATTGTCATAGGCATATGTCGTTTTGCCATATCCTCGGCTAAATCAAGGAAAGCATTGACGAGCCGCCCCATTGCCTCCAATTCATTCTCATTAAGATAGTTTTTTGCAATGCTGACGTCGGTTTTAACAATCTTTCCGTTAGGGGCGTTTTCCCATGTAGTCAGCCCCATATTCGCCCGCTCTGCATTAGCTCGGTTAATAATAAGCTCAGATGCCGTATGTCCATGAACTGCATAATGCATTTTATTTTGGACTTTCTTGAAGAATAAGCGCGTGGTGGGCGCATTTACATTATAGTCAATGCTTGTTGCATATATATCTGTAAGTTTTTGATAGAAACGACGTTCGCTTAGTCGAATTTCTCGTATTTCAGCGAGCAAATGTTCGAAGTAATCAACGCCGATAAACGAGCCGTTCTCCATACGCTTTTTATCAATCACATAACCTCTAATGGCAAATTGGTGTAGAACGTGGGTGCACCACTGTCGGAATTGCGTGGCACGAGTGCTATTTACGCGGTAACCCACCGAGATAATGGCATCGAGATTGTAAAATTGAAGTTTGCGAGTAACCTCACGGTTCCCCTCTTTTTGAACTACCGAAATTTCTTCGGTAGTTGAGTCGCGCTGAAGTTCATATGTTTCGTAGATGTTTTTTAGATGGACGCCAATATTGTCGGTGGAGCAATCGAACAGTTCAGCCATCGCCTTTTGGGTAGCCCATACTGACTCGTTCTTGTATAATACTTGCACCCCATGTCCCTTACCCTCTACTTGGAAAATAAGAAACTCTGCAGTGCTATTGCGTATTTCAAACTTCTTTGTCATAAACGAATGATATATAGGGTGCTATGTTGTACAAATGAAGGAGGGAGGAGGGGAGATTAGCGTGCGAGGGACATGTTGATGGAGATGCCGTAGGAGGTGTTGGTGGTGGGGTAGGATGATGTTGTTACGAGGGGGGTGTTGACTTGGTGGTCGAAGTAGGCGGAGAGGGTGACTCGCTTGCTGAGGATGTAGGAAGCGGAGAAATTGATGGTGAAGGTCTTGGTGCCGGAGGTGGCTTGAGTGTAGTTGTTTTCGATGCGGCGGATGAGGGCTTGGTTGTTGTTGATGCCGACCTCGGCATTGATGGTGAGGTCGTTGGAGATTCCTTGCTGAGAGCCGCGCATCTTGAGGACGGTGTTGAAGCCGACAATCTTGTAGCCGGCGCTAAATTTGAAGCCGCGCTGGGTAGCCTCGACGACTTGTGCGGCAGCCGAGTTGAGGGTGAGAGTGCGAGCGTCGCGATATTCGACACCGAATTGCATCTCGTTGTTGAGAGTGACGTTGACGCCGATGAGGGGAGCAAATTTCTCGGTGATAGCGACCGACGAGATGTTGTAGGGCGACGATGGGATGGGGTTGCCCGAGAGCTCGTCGAGAGTAAAGCCGAGGTCGCCGGCGAGGCTCACCCAGTTGAGGTATGAGGAGTAGCTGCCGACCGAGTATGTGCACTGATAGGCGTGGGAGAGGGTGATGGTCTTGAATTTGCTGCGGAGGTTGCCGATGTTGATGAGCCCGTCGTAGGTAATGCGCCAGTTGGGGAGGACTGAGGCGAATGAGGGGAATGGCGAGAGCCATTGTTTGTTGGGGTTTTTGCCGGTGTATGCGGCGACAAATGCCGGGACGAGGACGTCGGAAGAAGTCTCGCTGACGGTGCCGTTTTCGGGGTTGAATTGAGAGCCGGCGAGTGGCATGCCATGGATAAATCCGGCATCGGGATACTTGCTGCCGATGTATTGACCCTCGACGCGCGAGCGGATGATGTCGATATTATTAATAAATGTGTTGAAGGCATCGGAGTTGTATCCGTCGTTGGCGCTTGAGCCGCGGAGGGCTGTGGCGATGGCGCAGCCGGTCATGGTGAATGTGCCGCTGTATGTGGTGGGCATATCGTCGTACATGAACTGGATCTGACGGGTGCGATTGTCGGTGCGGTTCATGGTGAGTTGCACCTTGAAGCCCTTGAATGGCTCAAATGAGGCGTCGATGCTGAGCTCCTTGGTGTTGGAGATGACCGCCGATGAAGTCTGTCCGTCGTCGGTGATGAGCCAGCCGTTGCGGAGTGCACGGTCGAGGTAGTCGTCGCCGGCGAAGCCGAAGGCGAAGTCCAAGCCGGGTGCCATGGGACCGTATGCGCGGGATTGCCCGAAGATGTCGCCGATTTCGGGTTGGAACAGCGGGATTGACATTGAGCGGGATGTACGGTATTTGACTGAGATGCTACGCGGCGACATGACGAAGCGGAGAGCGTATTGCCCGAAGTCCTTCCAGAAGCTCTTTTGTTCCTCCTTTGGCACCTCGGTAATGATGAATTTGACGGTCTCGGTGCCGTGAGTGAGGACCTCGATGGAGTTGCGGTCGATTTGTCGGGTCTGGACTGCGAATGGCTCGCCATTTTTGGTGGCGGTCACCTTGACCTTGTCGACATTTAGGTTGTGCTTGATGATGAGCTGAGCCGAGTCGGCTGGTAGCTTGTAGGAGCGCTCAAACTTCTTGGGTTTCTTGGGTTTAGTCGGAGTCGCGGGGGTGTTGCGACGAGTATTGGTGAAGCGTTTGTTGATTTCCTTTAACAGAGGTATTTTGTTGTAGAAAGACTCGAAGTTGATGCGTCCGTCGAAGTTCCAAGTGGCTTGGTTGGCGATAGTGTTGCCGAGTTTTTGGTCGTCGATGGTTGCGCCACGGTCCCAGCGGTAAGTGGCGTTGTAAGATGCGGAGCCGGTGAGGAAGTCGAGGACGGGAATCTTGGAGAACGGCGCCTTGTACTGAGCCGAGAAAGTCTGGTTGTAACTCCATGGTGTACCCATGGACATAATGCTCTGCCATACGGTATCCTTCCACTGCTCGTAACGGTCGGGGAACAATTTTTTGTTCACGGCACCGGGAGTCTCGTCGATACGCGCCGAGGTGTTGGAGTTGAAGGTGAGTTGCAGGCTCTTGATGATGTTCCATGATAGGGACAATTGCCTATCCCACAGGAAGTTTTTGCTCACCGATACGGGCATTTGGAACATGACATCGGTCTCGGAGCGCGTCTGTTGCTCGTAGTAGTAGCGCGACATGCTGCTGAGGAACGAGATGTTGTTGGGGAGCCACTGGATCTCCCAATCTTTGAAGAATTTGAGGTTTTTGTTTTTGGATTTAATCCAGCCGAAGGGTTTGATGCCGCGGATGAAAGGCGAGTAGGAGTATTGGAAAGAACCGCGATAGTCGTCGGTGTTTTCATACTCGGTGGTTGGGTCGCTCTTGCGTTGCTTATTGAAGGAGAAGTTGAGGGTGAAGTTGGCGGGGTCCCAGGGCATTGGATTTTTGCTCTTGACGTCGAATTTGAGACCCGAGATGGAGAAGTTTTGGACAGTGGTGCGCTCGACGGCATAAGCGTTGATTGAGTCGCGCTCGTGGTCGGTGGCACAGTTGTCGAGGGCATCGTCGAGGAGGACGTCTTGGTCGAGAGGATTGTAGCGCGGGGTAGTGCGCTCGGTTGAGACAGAGTAGTAGATGGGGGCGCGGAGCTTGGCACCGGCGGGGAAGAACCTGCCGAGGTCGGCTTGGACGGCGAAGTTGTATTGGTGGTAGTCGTCCATGCGACGGGCGTTGAGGCTTTGGTCAACGTTGCCGAAGCCGGCGGTCTCGATGTGAGCGCCGAAGTTGAGGGTGGCGATGTCGGAGAGTCCGAGGGTAGCATTGGCGCGCGCTGCCCAGCCGCCATCCTCGTTGAAGTCGGTGACGCGGAGCTCGTTGACCCAAACGATGCCGTCCTTGACGGTGGCGGAGTGGTTGCGGACGCCAATCATGAGTACGCGGACGTCACTGAGGGTAGGGTTGCCGAGCACGGTGATGGTGTTGCGCTCGTTGTCGGGGTCGCGCCCGGTGTATGGGATGCCGAAGCCCACACCGCTTTGCTCCATGCGCTTGGCAGCGTTACGCTCCAATTTGAGGTCGACGAGCCGCTGCAGGTCGAGGTTGAGGTAGTTGTCGAGGGGCCAAACGCGCTCGCGGTCGGAGGGGCTGTCGGAGTAGTGTCCGGCGGCGGTGAGGGTAAGAGGTATCTCGTATTCGTAGTAGTTGTTCTTGACGTCGGAGCCGAGTCGGACGAACAGGCTGAGCTCGCCCGAGCGGAGGTTGGTGACGTCGTCGATAAGGTTCTCGGCGTGTACCCACATCTGGAGGCGCTTGTAGTTGCGGAGGTCTTGCTGGGTGTTGCGATATACGGCGCGAGCATCGCCGGCTTGTAGCCCGGTGACTTTGAGCGACATAGATTGCTCGTTGAGTTGGACGATTTGGCTTTGACCGGGGTCGGAGATACGAGTGACGCCGGGTGGCAATACGTAGTTGACGGGTTCGCGCCCGGCATTCTCCTCGATGTTGACAACCGAGATATCCAGTTGTCCCTCGGCGGGTGCATCGCCTCGGAGGTTGAGGTTGAAGTCGTAGGGACGCCACTCGCCGCGCACAAGTTCGAGGGTAGCGAAGCGCAAGTGAGTGGTGTGCTTGAAGCCTGTCATGAAGATACGCGCGAAGCGAATTGTTGAGAAGTCCTTGATGGAGCCGACAACCTTCTCGTAGTCACTCAATGGAATTTTGAATTGATACCACTCGACAGTTTGGTTGGAGTCGTTGCGAGTGTGTACCACAGAGACTTGCTTGTCGGTGATGTAATTCTTGCCGACCACGAGGTCCTCGGGACGGATAGAGATGCGATATTGGAAGTAACGCTCGTACTCGTTGAGGGTATTATCTTGGTTGATGTCCTCGACATCGGGGGTTGCGCGAGAAGTCTGGTAGAGAGCGTCGTTGACGTCTTCGGGGTTTAGGGAGTTGCCTTCCAAGCCATTGTATCGCTTGTAACGACCGAGGATGTCAACGCGTTGCTCGTCGTAGTCGTATCCGCGGTAGAAGTGGTAGTTGTCGCCGGCGGGGTCGTTGAGAGGCGAGAATGGGTCGAGTTCCATTTGCTCGATGGTGGCGGGGTCGAGGCGAAGGCGGAGGCGCTCGACATACTCTTGATAAGTGGGGAAGTTGAACTCGTCGTTGGTGGAGAGCCCGTTGAGACCCACATCTTGGATGGTGCGAGCTTGCCCGGTGTTGTCAAAGGAGTAGGTGAGAGAGTTTTGAGTGGAGACGCGTCCCCAAACGGTCTCGCGGAGGTACTCGGTGTTGCCGTCGACAGGGATACCGTTTTCGTAGCTCTTGAGACCATCCTTGAGGATATCCTCGGATACCTCACCGAAGTTGATATAGAGGTCGCCGCCCTCGTAGTTGGGGTTGTTGGGGTCGAGGAATGGGTTCATGAGCCAGAATTGGACGTACTCGATGTTGCTTTGCTCGAAGTTGGTGTTGTCGAGTTTGCGCATGATGCCGCCCCATCGGCGTTCGGGGTTGAGGAGGTTGCCTTGTGCATCGACGTTGTCGGCATCGAGGTTGTAGGGACCGCGCTCGTTGGGGTAGAAGGAGAGGTTGAGGGTCTGCACGGTTGAGGACTCGCCGTAGGTGAGTTGACGCCCGGGGAAAATTTCCCATGATTGGACTTCACGGACGTAAGGGTTGGAGAGTTGGTCGAGGTCGCTCTTGATGTACCCGGGAGCCAGGGAGGAGTTGCGCGAGGTGAACATACGGTCGATGAAGTACCAGTTGAGGAGGGCACGATTCTTGCCGTAGTCGATGTTGTTGCTGAGTTGAGCCTCGGGGAATAGCGCGTCGGCAGATGGGTCGTATGGCGTAGAAGCGAGGAACCATGAGTAGGGAGAGCGGAGATCGATGCCGGTCTGAGTCGACTCGAAGTCGTCGACGTAGGAAGAGCCCTTGTTGGAGCCGGACTTCTGGCTGTGGGGGACTAACTGGGCATACTCGGCAGTGAGGCTGAATTGAGAGGGCTGAGTGGCAGTCACCGTTGGTATCTTGTTGAGGAGGTTGGTGAGCCACATAAACTTGGTGTTGTAGCTGAGGTTGAAGCCGAAGATGGTGTTGTTGATGGTTTCGTCGCCGATGCTGACCTTCTCGGTGAGAGCTTTCTCGGAGAAGTGCATGAGGGTGGCGCCGAAATTGAGGTCGCGCGAGAATTGGTATTGGAGGTCAAGTCCCAGGAGGGTCTTGCGTTGCATCGAGAATAGGGATTGGTTCTCGAGTTGAACGCTGATATTCTGCCCGGAGTCGATAATCGATTGGTTGGTGATGGTGACGATACCCATGGCGTAGTCGACAGTGTAGTCGGCATTCTCGGTGAGGGTGACGCCGCCGGCGGTGACGATAACCGAGCCACGAGGCACGTTCATGGCATTGAGGCGGATCTGCGAGCCCGAGGAGGCTTGATATTCGCCGGAGAGGACAAACTTGTTTTTGTCGGCAAATTGACGGGCGACGGTGAGGGTGGAGTCGTAGAGCTCTTGGTAGCAGTATTGGTCGGCGATGGCGTCGTTGTTGATTTTTGAGCGGAGGTGTGAGCCGAAAGGCTCGGCGACCGGGAAGATGACCTTGCCTTGCGAGGCGATGATGGTGTAACCCTCGAGGAAGTCGAAGAAGCCATCGGGATTGGACTCTTGGTTGGAGTCGAGGCGGTCAAGGTTCATCACCTGGAGGATCGACTGGGTGTTGAGTCCGGGGATAGGGAGGTAATTAATCTCGGTGCCGGTGGTGTCGCTGAGGTACTTGATGTTGAGCTTGAATTTGCTTTTCTGAATCTGGTAACCGCCGAGGCTGTAGACGTTTTTCATCATGAGCTTCCACATGGGCTCGGATGTGGAGACGGTGGTGCTCTTGAGCATCTTGACATAGAGCGACTGGTTGGTGCCGGTAATGTCGGAGGAGAACTCGCCCACCTGGTATACTTGTCCGCGGTAGGTGTATTCAAAGGCTACGGCGAGGACCTCGTCGGCGTTGAGGGCGCTGCGGAGCGAGATGTATCCGAGGGTTGAGTTGAGCGAATACTCGCTTGAGGAGAGTAGGCGAGCGCTCTCGACCTTCTCGTAGTCGCTGCCGCCGGTGAAGTCGTAAGCTATCAGCGGCTCGAGCGCCGACGAGACGGTGTTCATATTGCGCGCGCCGGGGTATTCATTTTTGATTGTCGAGAGGAGGTTGTTGGAGTTGTTGGTCGGGATGGGCATTGAGGGGTCGCCATGCCAGTAGTTGTTGCTGAGGCGCTCAGCCTCGCCGAGGTCCTGGAAGGCGACGAGGTTGCGAGCTTGGTCGTACTTGCCGCTCTTGTTGGTTACCCACACCTCGATGCGAGTGATGCTGATGCCCGAGGACACGTAGGGCAGGCGGGAAGCGAACTCGTCGTAGTGGTCGCGGAAATATTGCGAGAGGAAGAAGTGGCGGTTTTGGTCGTATTGGTCGGCATTGATGGTGAATTTGGTAGTTTGAGCGCCGCCGCTGGAGTTGACGGTCTTGGTCTCGGAATTTTGCTGCGAAATCAAGCCGGTGACGGTTAGGCGACCGAATTGGAGCTTGGTCTTGATGCCGAAGAGGGCGGCGGCACCACGGATGAGCGACGAGCCGGTAGTCATGGATACGTTACCTGCCTCGATGCTTTGCACGATGTCGTCCTCCTGACCCTCGTAGGCAAGTTTGAGGTTCTTGGAGTCGAAGTCGAAGGTGGCGTCGGTGTTGTAGGTCATGTTGAAGTGCATGCGGTCGCCGACGCTGGCATTGATAGTGGCTTGTATGCGCTGGTCGAAGTCGAAGTAGGTCTTGCGGCGCGAGTTAACAGAGAGCGAGGGGTTGTCGGTGAAGTTGCTCTTGACGCCCATGTTAATCTGTATGGAGCCTTGAGTCTTGAGTTGTACGCCTCCGGGTCCGAAGATTTTTTCCAAGGGACCGAGAGCGAAGTTCATGTCAAGTATATTGAAGGGCTGCTTGTCGCCGTTGACGATTTGTTCGAGGTTGCGCTGGCGCAAGTATGTCTGCATTGACTGGCGGAGCTGCCAATTCTCGTATTGTGCGGCGGTGAGGAGGAATGGTGTGGCAATGTCGTTGTCGCCGACGCGGGTGTGAATCACATAGCAGCCGGTGGCGGGGTCGTACTCGGCGGCAGTGGTGATATTGGCAGGAGTGCGGAGGTCGTAGGCGGGACGCTCCTGTAGGAGGTCGTCGTAGGTGCGAGGCACGGTGCCGGGGATGGGCATGGGAGCCTCGACGCTGCTATCAGATGGGGTGGGGAAGCCGGCAGGTGGGGGTGGAGTAATGGTAGGGGTGTAGTATTGACCAGAGGCAGAGAAGAAAAGGATAGACACAAAAAGAGCCGCTACGGCAAAAGCCGCAACGCGCGCCTTGATGGCGTAGCTATTGTTGGAGTTTGCTCTTCCCATCTACAATACGAGCACACGGCATCAGTGCGGCGCTGTGGAGGGCTCAGAGCATTTTCATCGCTTGCTTGAGGGCAGCCTCGACACCCATAGAAGGGTCTTGGTCAAACAACTTTTGCAACGCTTTTTGGCTTGCCACTCGTGGAAAACCGAGTATCACCATAGCCTCGAGCGCCTCGTTGTAAGCCGCTGATGTCGCGTGTACTTGCTCTAATAACGTAATATCACCTACTTTTATTTTATCGTGGAGGTCAACAATTATTCTTTCGGCGGTTTTTGCACCGATACCTTTGACAGATTTGAGACGACGCGAGTCGGATGTGGAGATGACGGTGCGCAATTCGGCGGGGCGGAATGTGGATAGAATCATGCGCGCCGAGGCGGCACCGACGCCCGATACGCCCACCAGTGCGCGGAATAATTCGCGCTCGTCCTCGTCGATAAAGCCGTAGAGGACCCAAGCGTCCTCGCGGATAGATTCGTGGACGAGCAGTCGAGCGGAGTCGAGTCCTTCAAGGGCGCTGAAAGTGTTGAGGGATATGTTGAGCTGGTAGCCCACACCGCCAGCGGTGTCGATGACGACAGCCGCAGGGTTGAGCGAGGTGATTTTACCGGTAATTGTCTCTATCATTGGAGGTTAATCTTTGGCATGGAACTCAACCAAGCCGGGCATGGAGTAGGGGATAATCTTCTCGATGGAGACGCCGAAGTCGGCGGCGGCACGTAGGAGGACATCGCTGAAGAGAACGCCGGTGGAGCCTACGATGCTGACGGGGTTGTTGGCGTAGTCGTAAGCCACGAGGTTGCGAGTGAAGAAGCGCATAAAAGCTGAGTAGACAAGCTGATAGACGTAGGCATTGTCAATGCGCTCGGCGAGGAACTGGGCGTAGCGAGCCAACGAGCGTGATGGAAGAGGGTTGGTGTAGACCTCATCCATGAGCATATTGGGGTTAATCATATATTGCTCGAAGAAGGCTTGGCTGATGTCGTGCGGAGCGAAGCCCTTGAGGACGTCGGCGAGGAAAATCTTGCCCATATAAGCGCTGGAGCCTTCGTCGCCGAGGATGTATCCAAGGGGTGGGATGGTCTTGACAATTTCGTGACCGTCGTAGAGACAGGAGTTGGAGCCGGTGCCGAGGATGCAAGCCAAGCCGGGCTTGTGTACGAGCAATCCACGCGCTGCGCCGAGCAAGTCGCTCTGCACAGTGACAGGCGTGCGGAACTGAGCCACCAGAGAAGACTCCATAATCTTGATTTTCTCCTTGTTGGCACAGCCGGCGCCGTAGAAATAAACGTGGTCCCAACGGCGGCGAAAGAAAGCCTCGGGGAGTTCAAGACGTATGGCATGGGATAATTCGCGGCGCGACTGGAAGAAGGGGTTCATACCGGTTGTGAAGGCGTGCTCGACGATGCGGCTACCATCTACAATCGCCCACTCGGTGCGCGTACTGCTACTTTCGGCTATTATTTTCATGGACTATATGTCTATTAGGTCTATTTTTGCGCAAATTTAGCGATTTTTTTGATAAATCCTACATTTACGGCTAAAAAACATAAAAAAAGAGAGCCTGTACCATGGCGGTGCAGGCTCTCGGAGGTATAGATAAGTACTTGGATTAGTGGATGTATACCTTGGTGACGCGGTTGCCTTGACGGCGTATGTACATACCGCTCTGCGGGTTCTCAACCTGGCGACCTTGGAGGTCATAGAAGATGACGGGTTCCTCGGCGGGTTCCTCGATGATATCAGAGATGCTCGTTGTGCCCGAGTAGCCGTTGACGTTGTAGATGCCGTTTTTGATAATCTTGACGTTGTCGCCGGTCTGCTTGCCGGAGCCATTGTTGAAGATGACGTTGAGGACAGTGTAGTCGAGGTCGGTGGAGAATGTGTACTTGAAGTAGCCGGTAGCGGAGTCAAGAGTCATAGCCTTGCCGGGCCAGCTACCCATGAGTTGCTCGTCGGAGCTGCTGCCGTAGATGTACATGTTGACGTTGCCCCAGTTGGAGAGGGAGTCATCGAAGTAGATTGTTACATCGTTGTCGGAGGGCTGAGCGACCTTGGTGAAGGTGTAGGAACCTTGACGGGTGACGCTCTCGCCGATGGCGCTCCACGAGAGGGTTACGCTCTCGCCGTCGTTCATGTCGGCGCCGAGGGTGACGGTTGTGGTGCCGGTGAAGTTGACGGGCGAGCCATTACCTACGGTGTAAGTAGCCGAGGTGGTGTATTGGTTGGCAGTGAGGGTGACGGTCACGGTGCCTACAAATTCGCAGCCGGCGGGAGATACCTTGACGGCAGGCTCGGGATCGGGGGTGATGTCGGTGAGGCGGGTGCAAGTGCTACCGCCGTCCCACTCGTAGTAGCTATCCTCGGTGATGCCGGTGATATCGGGAGTCTGGTTGGAGCCGTTGGAGCTGAGGATGAAGTTGACGCTCTCGGCTTGGTCGAAGGTGAAGTAGTAGAAGTCGCGACCGGCGATAGACTTGGTGTCGGAGAGTTGCTTGCCGGGCCAAGCGCCGTTGGCTTGGACGGTCGAGCCGTTGTCCTTGTACCAGCCGTAGAAGTGAGGAGCCTTGGGACCGGTCACGTAGATGGTGATGGTGGCGTTGGGGTCGACTTTCTTGTAAGAAACATTGCCGGTGTATTCGCCATCGGACGAAGTGGCGCTCCAGTTGACGGTAACGCTCTCGCCGAATGCCATGTCGGCGCCGATGGTGAATTGGAGGGAAGTGCCGGCGGTGAGGGTCTGGCGAGCGCCTGAGCCTACCTGGATCCAGCCAGTGGTGGCTGTCTCGCTAAGGGTGGCGGTGACGGTGAGGGTCTCGGTCTTGAAGCTGCCGCCTGCGGGCGAGAAGGATACAGAGGGCTTCTCGGCAACGTCGTCGGCGGTGTAGTATTCGGTAGTGCCGGGGTCGTCAAATGTTACGCTGCCACCGTGAGCGACTGCCGAGGTGGTGTAGATGAATTGACCGTCTTCGCCGACTTTGCCACCGGTCCAGTCCTTGACGAGGACGCGCAACTGACCTTGGTTGGTGGGAGCGGTAACGGTCACGGAGCCGGAGGTTACGTTATAAGATTGACCGGTAACCACGTCGACATATGTGCCGTTGGGGACGTTGGAGAAGGTAGCGCCACCGTTGATGGCAACGAGGGCGTAGCTGTCTTCCCAAGCGCGTTTGAACGCCCAACCACCGTTGGCGGAGCAGCCGTCGAAGGTGTATTGACCCTTGCGGAGGGCGGGGACGGCGGCGCGGATGAGGTTCAGGCGAATGATGTGCTGAGCGAGGTCGGCGTTGAGGGTTTGAGCAACGTTGCCCGAGGCGGTGTAAACGCCGAAGTCGCTGGCGGTGACGTCGCCCTCGATGTAGTTGCCGAAGTAGGCACGACCCGAGTTCTTGACGGGCATGTCGGTGCCGCCGGCATCAACCTTGCAACCTTTCTTAAATTCTACTTCAGAGCCGTAGTAGATACAGGGAATACCACGGAAGGTGAACATCAGCGAGAGGTTCTCAGCCCACTGAGCGGTGCCGCCGTTGAAGCGGGTGCCGTCGTTGGGACCGGGGCAGTAGTCGTGTGAGTCGACATACACCACGTTGAACGATGCGTCGTTGTAGTACTTGTCACCGCTCTTGGCGACGTTGATAGCGGCAGCGGCGTTGTTGAAGTTGTAGTGCATGGGGAAGTC
>CALZTY010000041.1 GCA_945829225.1 uncultured Bacteroidales bacterium
AAGTCGCTTTTTTGTTGCACTCCGCCACAGAAAAAATTCCTTTTATTTTTTTGAAGTGTTGCTTATTTGAGCGAAAGAATGTATCTTTGCACTGCGAGCGCGATGCTCGCGGTTTTTACAGTTAAAAACAGCTTTTTTCCTAACTATGTCAATGAGTAAGTTGCAACTCTATATCTACAAGTCGCTCAGAGGCTTCAAGGCGGTGCGGAATTTCAACCCCGCCGAGAATGTCCAGCGGCATATCCGCGATGTGCGCCGCGCCCTCGAGGTCCTCGACTACGACCCGGCAGAGAAGTACCTCTTCTACCTGTTGAGTTACATCGACGAGGGTGTGATGTTCAGCATTTTGCGCACCATTCCCTCCAACCCCTTTGACCACTTGGCTACCACGATTTTCATTCCTAACGGATTGAAAATCAGCCGCGAGCAACTCGCCGAAATCATTCATCGCACCACACGCATGGTGTCCAATCCCACGGTGACCGCCGAGGATATCAGCGACTTGCACCAAATGCTCGCCACCGAGTATCCCATCGACCCCGAGGCGCCGGCAATAGTCGCCTCGATGGGGCGCGAGTATGCCTACTGCCGCTATGGCGGCTCCACCGGGCACTCCCTCGAGGACTTTATCGGTGAAAATGCCTTCCAAACGGCTTTTCTTCCCTATGAGGGCATAGTGCTCGTGGATGACGAACTCGGCGTGGGCACCACTGCCGACGACCTCTCGGACCTCGAGATTAAGACTCCGGTGACCATCACCCCTCCCGAGGAAAGCGGCGATTTTCAGCCTCACATCTTCCATCGACCCTTCGACCGCCCCTTCCTCGCCACCCCCGGTGCCGAGATCACCGTCACATGGCGTCGCCCGGGGTTTGAGGACCGATTGCAATCCTTTACAGTCGGGGACAAGGACTGCTCCCTACCCATGGTAGATACTGCCGATGTGCGCAAGACCATCTCGCCGGCTTCGTTCTATATCACCTCGCAGGCGACTCGTGCTCAAATCCACAATGCGACCATCACAGTCAATGGTATAGAAATCAACGAGGCGCGCACCTTCACTCAGACCGAACTGGCAAATGCCGAGGTAGTGGTCTCCGCCCCCGGATTTGCGCCCTTCACCACTCACTGCGACTTGGCGGCGACCGCCCAGGCACTCATCCAACTGCCCGAGGCACGTCGCATCTACCGCTTTGAATTGCCGGTCAAGAGCAGCGAATTGGGTGCCCCGATTCGTTTCGAGATACACACCAAGCGCACGCTCCACGACAGCCCCATTGAGGGTTACGAACTCAATGCCTCCATCGTCGAGGGCACCACGCGTATCAATCACCTCACCTTCACCCCCGGCGCACTCTACGGCTTGCGCACCCTGGCTATCGCCGCCGCTGTGGCATTGGTGGTGGGCTTGCTCATCGGCTTATTTATCGGTGGCTCAGGCTCGTCTGACTCCGAGCCGGTGGATACCGTGCCCGCGGTCGCTGCAGTTGCCGCCACTCCGGCACCCGAGCCCGCCCCGGCACCGGTCGCCACTCCCGAGCCGGCTCCCGCTCCCGAACCGGAACCTGCCCCGGCTCCCACTGCTGAGCCTGCACCCGTAGCCACTACCGCCGATGCTATCGCTTACCTCGACGAAAAAGGCGTGTGGAACCGCGAGGAAATGGAGAAAATTCCCGCCCTCCGCGGTCTATTTGACGACCTCAACAACTTCCGCTACGACCGCATCATCGACCATTGGCGTCCGGCTCTTGCCGACTCCAAGGCGTTTGAGTCGGTGGCTGCTGCCGTCGATGGTGGTCGACGCAAAAAGAAATTTGTGCCCGCTGCCGGTGCCACTTACTGCCGCGAGGGCGATATCAATATTAACATAACCAATTATCGATATAAAGTAGATCCCTGATAAACACCATGTTGAGACACACTCTGACCTTTACATTGCTCGTTGCCGGCATCGCATCGGCATCGGCAATTGAGTCTATCACCGCTGCAACCCCCGAGGGGCGCCGCGTCACAGTTACCGCAATTACGCCTAATATATTGCGAGTGAGCAATATAGCCCCGGGAGAGCAGCCTCTACCCTCCACGGCTACCGTGCTCACCCCCGCCACCGGCTCTGCCATCGTCGGCACCGCCGGCGAGTTTATCGCCACCCTCACCACCTCCACCGGCATCCATGCCACCATCGACAAGCGCACCGGCTTCCTCTCCATCACCGCCGGCGCCGGCAAGGTGCTCACCGACGATGGCTCACGCCTCATCGCCGATGGTCGCAATCACCTGTCGCTGGCAACCACCTCGCGCGGCTCGGTCTACGGCGCCGGCGAGCGTGCCCATGCTCTCGACCTCCGCGGCGACACCCTGCGCATGTGGAACCGCCCCACCTATGGCTACGGGCACGGCGATAGCCGCATCTCCCAGATGAATGTCACCATGCCGTTGTTCTTGTCCTCCGACGGCTATGCCATCGTCTTTGACGACCATGCACGCGCCGAAATGCTCGTCGGCGACCGCATCGAGTACGTCTCGGACAACACCCGCCCCATCGCATACTACTATGTCAACGGCGCAGCGACCCTCGCCGATGTCACAGAGTCGCTCACCGCGCTCACCGGACGCCAACCACTGCCTCCGCTGTGGACCCTGGGATATATCACCTCGCGATACGGCTATCGCACTCAAGCCGAGACCCTCGCTGTAGTCGACTCGCTCAAGCGCGACGGCTACCCCCTCGATGGCATCGTCCTCGACCTCTATTGGTATGGCAAGGAGCAGGATATGGGCTCACTGGCATGGGAACCCTCGCAGTGGCCCGAGCCCGAGAAGATGCTCCGCCGCCTCAAGGCGCGTGGCATCAACCTCGTCGCTATCAGCCAGCCCTTCGTGTTGCGCAACGGACGCGGACTCGACAACTTCAACACCCTGAGCGCCGAGCACCTACTGCTGTGCGACTCCACCGGCGCCACCGAGGATGTCAAGATTTGGGTGGGCGAAGGCGGCATGTTTGACGTCTCCAATCCCGCCACTCGCCGCTGGCTCACCGACCGCTACAAACTGCTCACCGACCAAGGCATCGAAGGCTGGTGGGGCGACCTCGGCGAGCCCGAGGCTCATCCCCTCTCCGCCCTCCACGCCAATGGTCAAGGCGCCATTATCTATCACAATCAATACGGCAACGACTGGAGCCAAATCATTTATGACCTCTTCCGCCGCGAATACCCCAATCGCCGACTCATGGCGATGATGCGCGCCGGCACCACCGGCTTGCAGCGCTACAGCGTGTTCCCCTGGAGCGGCGACGTGTCGCGCTCGTGGGCGGGTCTGCAACCCCAGGTGCGCATCATGATTAACTCGGGTCTCAGCGGCTTGGCTTATATGAGCCACGACGTGGGTGGCTTTGCTATTGACCCTTCCAATCCTCTGATTCCCGAATTGTATGTCCGCTGGCTCCAATTAGGCTTGTTCTCGCCCGTGTTGCGTACCCATGCCCAGCAGTATGCCGAGCCTTACAATTATCCCGAGCACGCTGCTGTCATCCACAGCCTCATCAACGCTCGCTATCGCTGGCTACCGTACAACTATACCCTCGCTTACGAGAACTCTGCCTTCGGCTACCCCTTGGTGCGCCCGCTCAACTTTGCCGAGGCAGGCTCAAATGCCTACGATGATATCTTCGACGAATATCTGTGGGGCTCGCAGGTGCTCGTGGCTCCCGTCATGGAGCCGGGTGTCACCTCGCGACAGGTAACCTTCCCCGAGGGGCAGTGGCTCGATATGTCCGACCCCGCCGCGGTCATCGCCGGGCACTCCACCATCACTTGCGACGCGCCTATCGATGTCATTCCCACATTCGTCCGCGCCGGCGCTTTCATCCCTATGGCGACCTACAAGATGGAAAACACCGGTGACTACGACCCCTCACACCTCACGGTCAATTACTATCCCGTCAAGGGCGTGGAGTCGCAATTCACCATGTACGACGACGACCGCACCTCGCCCGATGCACTCGCTACCGGACAGTATCGCCTCATCACCTTCAAGGGCTCGGCTGACGGCGCTCACATCACTGTCGAGGCTCACGGCACATATCCCGGTGCCCCCGACAATGTGGATATGGAATTCATCATCCACCGTGCTGCCGATACCGCTACCTTCCGTGTAAACGGGCGCAATGTCAAAGCGCGCTACAACGCCACCGACGGCACCCTGCGCCTACGCTTGCGTTGGCCTGTCAACCGCCAATTAGTCATCGATTCACCCAACCTCAACATTCAATAAGATGTTCTCAGGAATAGTTGAAGAGACCGCCACCGTCGTGGCGGTAATCCCCGAAGCGGGCAATGTGCGCCTGCGCCTGCGCTGCTCCTTTGCCTCCGAACTGACCATCGACCAGTCGGTTGCTCACAATGGCGTGTGCCTCACCGTGGTATCCATTGACTCAGCCGAGTCGACCTACGACGTGGTGGCTATAGCCGAGACCCTCTCGCGCTCCAACCTCGGAGCCTTGCAGCCCGGCGACTTGGTCAACCTCGAGCGCTCCATGATGATGAACGGGCGCTTGGACGGGCACATCGTCCAGGGGCATGTGGATACCACCGCCGTATGCGACGAGGTCACCGATGCCGACGGCAGCCGGTACTTCCGCTTCCGCTATGCCGCCGACGAGCAGATGCGCCGCCGCGGATATGTCACCGTCGACAAGGGCTCGGTCACCGTCAATGGCGTGTCGCTCACCGTGTGCAACCCCACTGCCGACTCGTTCCAAGTCGCCATCATTCCTTACACCTTCGAGCACACCAACTTCTGCAACATCCAAGTAGGCTCGCGCGTAAACATCGAATTTGACATCCTCGGAAAGTACATAGCCGCAATGCTCCCCCAGGCATAAAAAAACACGGATGCAATCATCGAGCCCGTATGATAGCTAAAGAGGATATCCTGGAAATGCTGAAGTCCACCGAATCATATCGTGTGGAACGCACTGTTAGTACAGGCAATATGGACAAGTTCTGTGAGGCAATTTGTGCATTTGCCAATGATATGCCGGGTTCTCGCAAAAAAGGTTATCTGATTATCGGAGCGAACGATGATGGGACTATTGCAGGGATGAAAGTTGATGATGCTTTGCTTAAGAAAATTGCAAGCATACGTTCTGATGGCAATATTCTCCCATTACCAACTATGTCAGTTGAACGTTATTCGTTCCCGGAAGGAGACCTGCTGGTGGCTGAGGTATGTCCATCCGATTTGCCTCCTGTTAGATATCGTGGCAGGGTTTTTATTCGTATCGGACCGCGCAGAGATATTGCAACAGAAGCCGAGGAGAGGATTCTCTCCGAGCGTCGCTGTTCTTATATGGCGTCTTTTGATGCGACGCCATGTCTTAATGCAAAATTGGAAGATTTGGATATTGATTACATAAAGCATGAATATCTTCCGATGGTATTTGACGAGGCAACGCTTGCAGCGGACAAGCGCGATATTAAAGAGCAACTTGCATCAATACATCTTTACGACCGCGATAACGACTGCCCAACATATGCTGCTATCATTCTTTTCGGTACCAATCCAGGATACTATCTCCTTGGGGACTATGTGCAGTTTGTGAGATTTACAGGAAAAGATAAGGGAGGAGACATCCTTAACGAACGTAGGTTTACGGGTCCTCTATGCAAGATGTTGCCAACATTGGAGTCATTTGTAAAGGATGCCATAATCACTCAACGCCCCGTTCCTGAATCACTATTTCGAGAACGAACTGTCTGGAATTATCCTGAGGGGGCTATTCGTGAATTACTTATGAATGCTTGCATGCATAGGGATTACCAAGCAAATATGCCAATACGTCTGTATCAATTTGAAGACTATATAGAAATAATGAATGCCGGTGGGCTATATGGTGAAGCACGTCCCGAAAATTTCCCGTCAGTCAATGATTATCGCAATCCTCTTGTGGCAGAGGCTATGAGAGTGATGAAGTATGTCAATAAATTCAATCGTGGAATTACTCGAGTGCAGGAGATGTTGAAGGATAATGGTAATCCTTCTGCAAAGTTTGATGTAAACACCATTACAGCCTTCCGTGTAAATGTATATGCTTCACACTTATCTGACTTGTCGAGGGGCACAAGTCAGGGCACAAGTCAGGGCACAAGTCAAGCGAGTGGATCCATTGAAGAGAGAATTGTTGAGTTCTGCAAGGAGCCTCGCTCTTTAGCAGAGATAACTGCTTTTTGTGGTTTCAAAGATAAACGCAAATTTCGCGAGCGTTATTTAAATCCACTTATTGGTAAATACATACAAATGACAATTCCAAATAAACCTACAAGCCGTTTCCAGAAATACAAATCTGTTCAATAATGTTTTCACCTAAATAGTTGAAAGAAAAAAAGCCGAGGTCCCGTTGAGGGTGCCTCGGCTTCTTTTCCACTATTCACTATTAAATCACAGTATCTTATTATCTGATGACAATCTTGCGGGAGCCGGCGATGTAGAGGCCGGGAGCCAGCGAGCGTATCTGCTCGGCGGTAGCGCCTTGCAACACGCGCACACCGGTGGTGGTGTATACATCGACCGGAGCGTTGGCATCGATGGTGACATCGGCGATGCCGTTGGGATCAACGACTGTGACTGCTACAGAGGCGGTGCTGCAGCGACCGCCGAAGTCGGCTGTCACGCTCAGTGTGGTTGTGCCCTCGGCGATGCCACGGATACCTCCGTCGGCAATCTCGGCAACGGTGGCGTCAGCCACGGCGAGGTCGTAGACCACGAGATGCTTGTTGCCGGCGGCGTGGGTGGTAGCGGCAACGAGGTCGAGAGCCTCGGTGTCGTCAACATTCACGGTGATGGGCTCGAGGCTTACCTCGGGTGCCGAGAAGTGGTTGTATACAAATTGCGAGGGGAACCAGTAAGCGGTTTCCAAGGCGATGGTATTTGCTTCGGTGATGACGGGATTGGCGGGGTCGACAAAGTGGAGCCAGTTGTTGGCATAATGAGTGCCCCAGCCTTGCTCGGTGGCGGCGAGGAGTATCTTGCCGGTGGCGGGGTCGACGCTCACGCCTTCGCCATAAAAAGTCTCTTGGTCGGGCAAGGTGATGAAGGTTTCGTTGAACTCGCGGGTGTCGAAGTTATATGATGCCACCTGAGTGGGGGTCCAGCCCTCTTGACATATATAATAAATGATGTTGGCATCGCGGTCGGCGGCAAGGCTCGGCTTGTGCCATGCTCCCCACAGGCTGTACGCGCTCATCGCATGCGTGCCCTCGATATTTACCGCCGTGCCGACAAGGCTCTCACGGTCGATTGCCACAAATTCTGCCTCGGCATCCTCACAGGCAGCATACAGGGTGCCGTCGGCAGTCACTGTCAAGCCAACGATATTCGGCAACTCTATCGTGCCTGCAACGCTATCGTCATTGGTGTTGATAACAACCACACCAACACCGTCTTGAGCGACAAATACACGGTGGCCGTAGCGCACCATGTCGCCCACCTGGGCATCGGATATCGAGATATTGGTTGTGCCCAAGGTGAATGTATTGAGGTCGAGCACATACACACCACCCGAGGTGCCTACATATGCCTTCGTCGAATTTACTCCGCACACACTGCGCCCGTCTTTACCATTCAGGTCGCTGATTTGAGCCACATACTTCAGTGTGTGGGCGTCCATCACCACCAAGCGGCTGCCCGAGCGGTCCTCGAGCGCGAAGTCCTGCTTGCTGCAGACAAACACATAGTCGCCGAAGGCTTGGGCGAAGTCGCTGGTGTGACCCAAGCAATAGCCCTCGTTCTCGGCTTGATACACCTTGTAGGACACGTTGCCCTGCAGGTCGATGAAATTGAGCATGCCCGGAGTCGAGCCCCAGCTGCCCTCGTTGAGCAACAACAAACCCTCGGTGTAGTCAACTGCCGAGGCGCTCAACGCCATACTTGCGATACTAATCAGAGTAAAAATTTTCTTCATTACGTCGTGACTTTATATAAAAAAACGGATATTTTCAATTTACGAAATATCCGGATAGCCGCGAGGCAATGAAGCCTGCATCAGAGGTTGTTCAGTACCCATAGTCCCGTGGGCCATCCGAAAACTTAACTCGGCAGGCAGGTCTTCTGGCTTAGCCCATCAGCGCGACGCCTTCCCAATACACTTAGTATCAGTGGCTTGTTGCCGCGCCCTCAGTGGGGCATCACAGCAGCGGGTACTGCTCGGAATTTACATCCGATTCCCTTTTAAGCGCCATCGACAATCATCTCGTCGACGACACACCGTGCTTTGTCGCTGCAAAGTTAGCAATTATTTCTTAACCCACAAAAAAAATTTGCATCCACCTCTATCAAGAATATCAGATTAAATTAGAACTTGCCTGTGAGGATGCGGCGGATGTCGTTGAGTTTGGTGAGGGCTTGGAGGGGTGTAAGGTTGTCGATGTCGATGCCGAGGATTTCGTCGCGCACTTGGGCGAGGACGGGGTCGTCAAGTTGGAAGAAAGAGAGTTGCATGCCTGGAGCATCATCGAGGTTGGCGAGGGCGGCATGCGTATCGGAGGGTGCCTCGGCGCGAGCGGCGCTCTGCTCGAGTTGGTTGAGGACCTGCTCGGCGCGCTTGACCACCGAGCGAGGCATGCCGGCGAGGCGTGCCACATGGATGCCGAAGGAGTGCTCGGAGCCGCCGGGTGCTAACTTGCGGAGGAATACCACCTTGCCGTCGACCTCGCTCACCGACACGTTCATATTGACGATGCGACTGTGCGAGGATGCCATCTCGTTGAGTTCGTGATAGTGGGTAGCAAAGAGGGTCTTGGGGTGCAGGTTGTTGTAGTCGTGGATGTGCTCGACAATCGCCCATGCAATGGAGATGCCGTCGTAGGTGGATGTGCCGCGCCCCAACTCGTCAAAGAGGATGAGCGAGCGCTCCGACATATTATTAAGGATGGCTGCAGCCTCATTCATTTCGACCATGAATGTCGACTCGCCGAGGGAAATGTTGTCGGAGGCACCTACACGGGTAAAAATTTTGTCGACAAAGCCTATATGAGCGCTATCAGCGGCTACGTAGCAGCCAATTTGCGCCATGATGACGTTGAGGGCAGTCTGTCGGAGCAAGGCAGACTTACCGGACATGTTGGGACCGGTAATCATCAAGATTTGCGAGGAGGCATTGTCGAGGGAGACCGAGTTGGAGATATAAGGCTCGCCGGGGGGCAGTTGACGCTCGATGACCGGGTGTCGAGCCTCGATGAGGCGTATCTCCAAGGAGTCGTCGACGACGGGTCGGCAATAATGGTTCTCGGCAGCGACTCGAGTGAAAGCGTTGAGCACATCGAGGCGAGCCAGCAGCCCGGCATTGAGTTGGAGCGCCGGGATATAAGTGGCTACAGCGCTCACCAATTCGGTATATATGCGAGCCTGGATGCGGTCGATACTCTCTTGTGCGGTGAGGATTTTCTCCTCGTATTCCTTGAGTTCCTGAGTGATGTAGCGCTCGGCATTGACGAGGGTCTGCTTGCGAATCCACTCGGCGGGGACCTTGTCGCGGTGAGTGTTAGTCACTTCGATATAGTAACCGAAGACGTTGTTATAGCCGATTTTGAGCGAAGAGATGCCGGTGGCGGCACTCTCGCGTGCCTGGAGTTTGAGCAGGTAGTCCTTGCCCGAATAAGCGATGGCGCGGAGGTCATCGAGCTCGGCGTCGACGCCGTCGAGGATATAATCGCCCTTGGGGGCAGAAGCGGAGACGTCCTCGCGGATAGTGTGAGCGATGCGGTCGGCGATAGATGAGCAAGGGTTGAGTTGGTCGCCGAGGGAGCGGAGAGCAGGCTCGGCAGAAGCCATGCAAAGCGCCTTGATGGGCTGCACCTCGACCAGGGCATTGCGTATCTGTAGCAACTCGCGAGGAGTGACACGTGCTGCCGAGACCTTAGAGACAAGGCGTTCGAGGTCACCGACGCGACGCAGGCGGTCGGCGATTTCGTCGCGGGCATCGCTCTCGCGGAAGAGGACATCGACGACGTTGAGGCGCTCGTTGATGGCTTTGGGGTCCTTGAGGGGGAAGAGGAGCCAACGATGTAGCATGCGTGAGCCCATAGGAGTGACGGTGCGGTCGAGCACCATCATGAGGCTCTTGCCGCCCTCGTCGAGGGGTGTGAGCAACTCAAGGTTGCGCACCGTGAAGCGGTCAAGTCGCACATAGCGGTCCTCCTCGATGCGCGAGATGGAGGTGATGTGGCTCAGGCGAGAGTGCTGGGTGATGTCGAGGTAATGTAGTATGGCACCGGCGGCTATGATAGCCTCGGGCATGCCGTGGATGCCGAAGCCCTTGAGCGAGGCGACGCCAAACTGCGAGAGCAAGCGCTCGCCGGCGGCATCGGCAGTGAAGAGCCAGTCGTCGAGTTCGAAGACAAAATACTTGTCATTGAGCATATCGAGCGCCTGCGCCTTGAAGCCGCGTTGCACGAGCAACTCCTTTGGCGCCATGCTGCTCATAATCTTGTCGACATAGTCGGCGTTGCCCTCGGCAGTGAGGAACTCGCCGGTAGATATATCGAGGAAAGCCACACCGATGGCGCTCTTGCCGAAGTGAATGGCAGCGAGGAAGTTATTTTCCTTGTTATTGAGAATATTGTCGTTGAGGGCGACACCGGGGGTGACCAACTCGGTGATGCCGCGCTTGACGAGGGTCTTGGTGGCCTTGGGGTCCTCGAGTTGCTCGCAGATGGCGACACGCTTGCCGGCGCGCACCAATTTGGGGAGGTAAGTGTCGAGGGCATGATGGGGAAAGCCCGCCAACTCGACACTTGCTGCGGAGCCATTTGCGCGACGAGTGAGGGTGATGCCGAGAATCTCGGAGGCAGTGATAGCGTCGTCGGAGAAAGTCTCGTAGAAGTCACCGACGCGGAAAAGCAATATCGCATCGGGATGCTTTTTCTTCATCTCGATGTATTGCTTCATCAGCGGAGTCTCGACAATCTTCTTAGCCATCAGTCAGCCCGGGTAGTTTTGCGACGGGTAGCGCGGCGGGGATGCTTGCGCAGGACCATAGCCGAGCGAGCCGGGAGGTAAAGTTGGAGCCACTCGACGCCGGCAGGAGCGTAGAGGGGGTCGGGCTTGGTGAAGTGCTCGACACTCTCGTCGATATTGCCGAAGCCGCCGAAGTCGGGGTTATCCGACGAGAGGACCACGTCGTAGACGCCACCGGGGGCGAGGATGCCGTAGCCGTCGAAGGACTTGAAGGGGTTGAAGTTGAAGACGAAGATGAGGTCGCCGCGCATGAAGGCGAGGACTTGGTCGTCGTCCTTCTCCCAGAGTTTGCGCACCGGGAGAGCCTGGAAGTTATATACACCCTCGACGAGGTCAATCATAGCGTTGTCAAAGGCATTGAGGTACTTGTATTGCAGGTCTTCGCGGTCGACGAGGCTCCACTGACGGCGAGCATACTTGTAACTCCAGCCGTTGCCCTCGCGGGGGAAGTCGATCCACTCGGGGTGCCCGAACTCGTTGCCCATGAAGTTGAGATAGCCGCCATTGATAGAGGCGAGGGTGACGAGGCGTATCATCTTGTGGAGGGCGATGCCGCGAGCGACAGTCATGTCGCGGTCGCCGTCCATCATGTGCCAGTACATTTCCTTGTCGATAAGGCGGAAGATTACCGTCTTGTCGCCCACGAGCGCTTGGTCGTGGCTCTCGACATAGGAGATGGTCTTCTCGTCGGCGCGGCGGTTGGTAAGTTCCCAGAATATCGATGTGGGATGCCAATCCTCGTCTTTCTTTTCCTTGAGGGTCTTGATCCAGTAATCGGGGATACCCATCGCCATGCGGTAGTCGAAGCCGAGCCCGCCGTCGGCAAAGGGGAGAGCGAGCCCGGGCATGCCGCTCATTTCCTCGGCGATAGTGATGGCGCCGGGATTGACCTCGTGGATGAGTTTGTTGGCGAGGGTGAGGTAAGTGATGGCATTGGTATCTTGACCGCCATTGTAGTAGTCGCCATATCCGCCGAAAGCCTGCCCGAGGCCGTGGTTATAGTAGAGCATCGAGGTGACGCCGTCGAAGCGGAAGCCGTCGAAGCGGAATTCCTCGAGCCAATATTTGCAGTTGGAGAGGAGGAAGTGCATGACCTCGTCCTTGCCATAGTCGAAGCAGAGGGAGTCCCAAGCCGGATGCTCGCGCCGTCCGTCGCCGTAGAAATAGAGGTCGTAGGAGCCATCGAGGCGACCGAGGCCCTCGATTTCGTTCTTGACGGCATGAGAGTGTACGATATCCATGATGACGGCGATGCCCTCGGCGTGAGCGGCATCGATGAGCGCCTTGAGTTGCTCGGGGGTGCCGAAGCGGCTCGAGGGAGCGAAGAAATTGGATACGTGGTAGCCGAATGAGCCATAGTAGGGGTGCTCCTGGATAGCCATAATCTGGATGGCATTGTAGCCGTCGCGGACTACGCGCGGCAGGACGTTGAGGCGAAATTCGTCGTAAGTGCCGACGCCCTCGCGCTCCTGAGCCATGCCGATGTGGCACTCATAGATGAGCAAGGGGCGAGTATCGGGGACAAAATTGTCGACAGCCCATTGATAAGGCCCCTCGGGAGCCCACACCTGGGCGGAGAAAATCTTGGTGTTCTCATCTTGGACCACACGAGTGGCATAGGCGGGGATGCGCTCGCCTGCGCCGCCGTCCCAGCGGACGTGCATTTTGAACAATTGACCGTGCTTGAGAGCCTCGGCAGGGAAGAGCCCCTTCCACACACCATTGCCCAGGGGGTTAAGAGCATACTCGGGACGCTCCTCCCAGTCGGAGAAGTCGCCGACGAGGAAAATGGCGGTGGCATTAGGCGCCCACTCGCGGAATACCCAGCCACCGTCGTCGGTGCGATGGAGTCCGAAATAGTGGTGAGCGTTGGCAAAGTTGCTCAGGGAGCCGGATTCACCGGTGAGGCGTTTTTCGACATTTATGGCGTCCTGGTGTCTGCCGTTAATAGCATCGGCGAAAGGCTCGAGCCAGGGGTCATTCTTGATGATAGAGAGCACCTTGGGGGCACGAGGGCGACGAGTAGCGGTGCGCTTGGGCGTTTTGATAGTTTTGCCGGTCATAGTCCTTAAAATTTGGTTGTTATTTGTTGAGGATGGAGTTGTAGACGTCAATAGTTTGCCGGGCGATGTTATCCCAGGAGTAAGGTGAGAGGTCGTAGACGCGATGCCGTGCCAGGGCGAGTTTTTCGCGTAACTTATCTGAGATAGCCTGTACGTTGCCCACGGGGAAGTAGTCGGCGGGGTCGAGGGCATCGATGCGATTGGCGGGAATATCGCTGACAGCGACATCAAGCCCATAACTCATCGCCTCGAGGAGGGCGATGGGTAGCCCCTCGTGATACGATGGCATGGCAAAGAGGGCAGCGTGGCTGAGACATTGGCGCAGAGGCTCGCCCTTGATGAAACCGGTGAGTATGACACCTGCATCGGCGGCTTGCTGCTTGAGGTCGCGCGAGTAGGCATCGGGGTGGTCGCTGTCGCCGGCGAGTACCAGGTTGTAATCGCGAGCAAGCCCCGAGCGAAAGTAGGCATCGATGAGGTCGTGGAAGCCCTTCTCCTTGACGAAGCGTCCCATAGCGAAGATGTATGGCTTGGTGACGCCGATTTGGTCGATATAGGAGCGGTCGGTGGCTATCACGGGGGTATTTACACCATTGTAGATGAGGGCGGTATCGGTGCGACCATACTTGGTGGCGAGGATATCGGCGATGACGCGCGAGATGACGATGACGCTGTGGGCATAGCGAGTGCCGAGTCGCTCGCCGGTGCGGAGGACCCACTTGGCGAGGCGTCCCCACTTCTGGCGGTCGTAGTCGGGACCGTGATTAGTGACGACGACACGCAGCCCGAGCAAGCGCGCCAAGGGAGCACAAAGCGACGGACCGATGGCGTGGATATGGAGGATGTCGGGGTGGAGGCGACGAGCACGGAACACGGCGAGGGTTGTGTGAACAATAGCCTCGAGGCTCTTGATGTGAGGAGCGTAGATATCGATGAGATGGACACCGCGATAGTCGGTGATGCGGTTGTCGGGAGTGACGTAAGGCTTGCGACGAATGACCGTGACATCGTTGCCGAGGGCAGCGATGCGCGGGAATAACTCCTCGCAGTGTGTCTCGACACCGCCGAGGATATTAGGAATGCCACGAGTACCGATTACTACTACTTTCATCTGTCAAGAACAAGGGAGGACGCGAAGCCACCTTATTATAATATTTTAACGCTCAAAAAGGTGTTATATTGTGTGCGAGAGGCGAAAAAAACGGGGGCGGCTGCGAGAGCCGTCCCCGTTGTTATGGGAGTTGTGTTGTTAATTACTTAACGACAACCTTGGTAGCAGTGTTACCAACGACCTTCACGTAGATGCCGGGAGTGAGGGCATCAGCGGCAACGCGAACGCCACCGACTGTGAAGTAAACGGCATTGGCATCAGCAGCCTCGAGCGAGATGTTCTCAACGCCACTGCCTACGCCCTTGATAACGAGAGCAGCCTTGGCAGCAGTAACGGCGGGTTCGCCGAACGGGAGAGCGTAAACGAGGACGCCCTTGTTACCGCGAGAGTAAACGTAGAGGTTACCAGCAACGTCGAAGCAGTATTCAGCCCAGTCAGTAGCCAGAGCGATGGTCCAGTCTTCCTTCTTGGTGAGGGTAGGCTCGTTGTCGGCATTGATGTCAACGTCGAAGAAGAGGATCTCGGATTGAGAACCAACGGCGAGGACAGACTTGTCGGCATTGAGGGCGACAGCACCCGAAGCGTTAGGAATTACATCGTTCCACCATGTAGCCATAACTTCGTCGTTGAAGTCAACATAGAGCATGCGGCAAACAGTGGCTTCTTCAACATTCGAGCGAACTTGAGTGATGAAGAGACCGTTGTCGGCGGGAGCGATCTGGAGGTTGTGGTTGGGCAGATAAGGATTAGCGTTAGTCATCCAGAGGACGGGAGCCTCGAGGATTACGGGAGCAGAGCCGAGCTCGTACTTGGCGAGAGTGTTGGGATGTTCGGTGTTATCCTCAATTACAGTGAACATGAGGGTGTCGTCACCGGTGCCAACGAAAGCGTGACCGGAGTTACCGCCGGCGATTTCAACGCCTTCGAGAGTCCAGCAACCTGCAGCATCCTTAACGGCGGGTTCGCCGAGCATGAAGTTGAGTTCGGTGGGGTTGAGAGGATCGATAACAGTGTAGTTAGCACCTGCGTCGGAGTAGTCACCGAATACGGCGAGGCCTTCGCGAGCAGCACCGCGGAACGGTGAGGACTGGTTGCCTGCGTTGTAGTGGGTGTCACCGGCGTGGTATGTGCCGAGGAGGTTGAGGGTCTGGTCGAATACCTGGAAGCCCTGAGCCTTACCGGCGCAAGCGACTGCCATACCGAATGCATCACTCTCGGTGTCGTTGATGACAACCATACCACCACGGGTCTGGAGTTCAAATGCGGGAGCGGTGTAAACGAGGGTAGGCTCGGTTACCTCGGTGTTGTCGATAGCGATAGCGAATGTGTACTCGTTATCCTTAGCAAGAACTTCAGCGTCGAAGTTGACGGTGTTTTCACCTTCAACAGCGGGATCAAGTTCTACAACGGTAACTTCCTGAGTAGCGACATTGGTGAGCAACAGGTTGGCATTGCCGGCGCCTGTAGCCTTGTAAGTGATGACATACTTGCCTTCGCCGTTGTCGGTGAGAGCGATGTCATAAGCGTAGTTGTTGCGAGCGGGAGCTGGCACGGGAACTTCCCAAGAGAGTGTGAGCTTGGAAGCGATCGAGTTCTCGGGATTGAGAGCGAAGTCGATAGTGATGTTCTCAGCTTCGCAACCCTCGAATACGAGGTTAGAGCCGTTGAACCATGTGTCGACAGCAACACCATTCTCGATAGCGGGAACGGTTTCGCCGCGGCCGTATGAAACCTTCCAGTCAGCGGTAGCGAGTTTGAATTCGCCGGTGAAAGCGGGAACGGTAGCAGAGTAGTGGTAGAGACCTTCAGCATCGATTTCAGAGGGACCTTCCATCGGATAGCCTTCGCCCCAGGTGTCAAATTCGCCGCGAACGAAGAGGGTGGGAGCGGTGTAAACCTCGTGAGCAACAATGTTGATAGTGTTGTCGTTGAGGTTAATGGTGAAGTCCATATAACCACCAGCCCATGACGTGAAGTTGAAGTTACCCTTACCGGCATAGATGGAGCCATTGTAAACGCCATCGGTAAATGCTACGTCAACATCTTCCCAGCCGCTGGCAGAAGCGCCGAGAGAGTTGGCTTCCCAGCCTTCGAGGGCGGAGTAGAAGCGGAACATACCGGCACCGTTGGGGATAGCGAATGAACCGGTGTAGATACCGGAGCCGCGAGTTTCCTCAGCGAGAGCCCAATTGGAGGCATAGAATTCAGCATTTACCATCTCGGGAGCAGTCCAGTTGGAGGGAGCACCAACGAGGAAGAGGAGCTCGGGAGTAGTGGGCTCGGGATCGGGGGTAGAACCACCGAAGTCGATTTCGTAAACAGAAGCAACAACTTGGCTCTGAGGACCACCCCAGAAGTGGAGTTGGAACTTGCCGTCGCCTACAGAGTGAGCAACGATAGCGCCACCATTGAGGAAGCCGCCACTGATAAAGTCGTCAGTTACAGTGTTCTCGGTCTTGAAGACAACGTTGAGTTCTTCGTCGTAGATAACGAAGTCACCTGTGCGCTTGCCTGATGTGCGAGTGTAGTTGATGATGTAGTAGGTCTTGCCACCATAGGTGATAACGTCACCACCGGGAACTGCTGAGTAAGCGAGGTCGGCGG
>CALZTY010000042.1 GCA_945829225.1 uncultured Bacteroidales bacterium
AAATCTAAATATTAGACGCCAAAAGCGGGCAAAAATTACAAAAGTTTTAAAAAAAGTAATGGGCGATTCACATCGTCCATTACCCGCATAATTCTTTTAATCGATTATTATTAATTGATGAGCTCGTATTTGCGGAACACCTTCTGAATCTTCTCCAGAGCAGTGGTTACTTGCTCCTTGGTGTGAGTAGCCATGAGGCTGAATCGGATGAGGGTGTCGGTGGGAGCGACGGCAGGAGAAACCACAGGGTTGACGAAGATGCCATCCTCGAGGAGGTCTCGAGTGATGTGGTAGGTCTTGTAGTCGTCGCGAACGAAGAGAGGAATGATAGGAGTAGAAGTGTTACCAATCTCGATGCCCATGTTACGGAAGCCCTCGAGGGCGTAGTTGGTAAGTTCCCAGAGGTGCTCTTGGCGCCAGGGTTCCTCAATCATAATATCGATAGCCTTGAGCGCGGCGGCAGTGGAAGCCGGGGTGATGCTGGCGGTAAAGATATATGAGCGAGAGTGGTGACGGAGGTAGTTGGTGATTTCCTTGTCAGTGGCGATGAAGCCGCCGAGTGAGGCGAAGGACTTGGAGAAAGTACCCATGATGAGGTCGACATCGTCGGTGCAGCCGAAGTGGTTGCAGGTACCGCGACCACCCTTGCCGAACACGCCGATACCGTGAGCCTCGTCGACCATGACGGCGGCATTGTATTGCTTGGCGAGACGGACAATTTCGGGGACATTGGCGACATCACCTTCCATGGAGAACACACCGTCGGTGACGATGAGTTTGACCTTGTCGGGCTTGCAGCGCTGGAGTTGTTGCTCGAGCGACTCCATGTCGTTGTGCTTGTACTTGAATTGCTGAGAGAAAGAGAGTCGACGGCCCTCGATGATAGAGGCATGGTCTTGCTCGTCCCAGATTATGTAGTCCTCACGACCGGTGAGGCAAGAAACGACGCCGAGGTTTACCTCGAAGCCGGTGGAGTAAATCATCACATCTTCCTTACCGATGTACTCGGCGATGCGCGCCTCCAACTGCTTGTGGATGTCGAGAGTACCGTTGAGGAAGGGTGAGCCGGCACAGCCGGTGCCATATTTCTTGGTAGCCTCGATAGCGGCTTCCTTGATGCGAGGGTCATTGACCAAACCCGAATAACAATTGGAGCCGAACATGAGGACCTTCTTACCATTCATGATAACTTCGGGGTCCTGTTCGGAAGAAATTGCCCTAAAATAAGGATACACGCCAGCAGCCTTAGCCTGCTGGGGGGCGGTATACTTAGCAAGTTTTGCTTGTAGTAATTTCATACGATCTGTTTACAGACTAAATTGAACTATCACTGTGTTGGAGTGCAAAGGTACAAAAATTTATCATTTTATCGGCAAAAATTTATCATATTTTTGCATTTACATAGCAATTTTGTGCAAAAAAGGGGTGAAAAACGGCTGAGCCGGATGGCTCAGCCGTTTTTGGTTTAGGGTTTAGGGTTTATTGGTTAGGGTTTAAGGACTTTGGAGGTGAGGGTGCCGGCGTGTGTGCGGACGACTACGATGTAAGCACCGGGGAGGAGGTGAGCGACATCAAGTGTGGGAGCATTGCCATGAGCGACGACAGTGCCGGCGATGGTGTAGACATAGACATCGGTTACGGGGGCGCCGGCAGTCACGCTGATGGAGTTGCCACGCAGAGCGATTGCACCTTGGGCGGGAGCAATTGCATCGTTGATGCCTATAAAAGGAAGCGTGATATCCTCGACTGCGGCTTGGCGCGAGAAATTCTCGTCATCCCAGTGTGAGTAAGCGATTTCGTCGAAGTAAAGTACTCCTGACCACTCTTGGAAAGGAACTTCGGTCTGCTCGGGGTCGATATTTGCATGCTTGATATAGAATGAGTCAAAGAGCCAAGCAGTGGTGAAAGTGTCAGTGCCGGTGTAGTCGGCAATGTTGTCGTTGACGAGGTCAAAGGTGACAAGTCGCCAGCCGCGCCAGTCGATGGGAATCATAGGGTCGCGATATTTCAAGCCGCCGCCCTTGGTGTTGGCACGGAGGAGCATGCAGAGGCTGTTGTTGCTGCCGTCGCCGTACACCCAAGCGGATACCACGCAGTTGACATCCTCAAAGACCTTGGTGCTGCTCTTGCTATAGTATTCACGAATAACCCAAGAGGTGGCTTCGGGGTCAAAAGCGTAAGTCATCTTGATAGAACCGGTGTTCTCCGGGTCGGTCGAAGACGCCAGAGATGAGGTGCTGACGCCCGAGAGAGACGAAATCACGCCCTTGGTGGAGCCTGATTGGTCGGGATTCCAGAAGTCGCTGAGCGTGTTGAGGTCAAGGACTGTAGTATAAGATAAGAGGGCGCGATACTCCGAGAGGAAACGGAAATAAAAAGTGCCGGCTACATTGCCGCTAAGGTCAGAGATACCCTCTTTAACGGTTACGAGGAAGGCACGGTCGCGAGGGAGGTCGTCATTTAAGTAGAATTGGAGGACCGAGTGCTCGCCGACGATATCGTGCTTGAGAGTGCCGGGATAGGCATTGCCGTCGCAGTCGGTGACAGTGACGAAATCGGCATTAGCGACCTCATCCCACATGATTTCCTCGTTAAACTCGATACCGATGACAGGGCGATTGGTGAACACCACCTCGCCATCGGCTACAGGAGTGGTGTTAATGACAAAAGGGGCTTGGTCGTCGGGCTGAATCATTGTGAAAGTGAGGACGAAGTTGCCGCCCTCGGAGCCATCGCCGTCACCGTCGAGGAACTGCTGAGTCTGAGAGTTGCGAGCGATAGAGCCGTCGATAGTGAGGGTGTAGGTCTGCTCGGGGAGGAGTTGAGAGAGGTCGACACGGAGTTTATAGTCGTTGAGCCACCGGAGGGAGACAACGCCGTCGTTGTCGATGGAGAGGGCTTGCTCAACCGATGCTCGGTCCATACGGCGAGAGAAAGTGATATCGAGAGGAGTGCGAGGGCTTACGGCATCGAGCTTGTCATTACTGACCTCGTCGACCACGGGAGGATAATCGCCGGGGACATGAGTCTCGATGATATTTTCGTCCTTGAGGTTGCCGTTGCGGTCATAGAGCGAGATAGTGATATTGTCGGGCGAGACCTTCATGAGGAGAGCGCCGACAGTAGAGCCACCCTCGGTCCAGCGATATTTGATAAGGTCGGTATTATATGTGAGGTCGCTCATGGCTACACCACGCTCGTTGTCGGACGAGGGGGTCTGGATATAAACGGTGCCATATCCGGGTTCAACGACAGTGCCCTCATACACGGGGTCAGTAGATACGTAGATGTGGTTGTTGGCACCGAGAGCGAAGTCAACCTCGTACTTATCGAACAGGTCATTCCAACGCGAATACTGCGAAGTCTTGCCTTGCTCGCCGTAGAACCACTGATAGTGTTCCATGATGGCAGTGTACTTGGAGGGATTGTTAGCGATAACCTCCTTGACCCAATTTTGGGCTTCGATAAGCCCCTCGGCAGAGCGCATAGCCTCGCTATTGAGTGCGATGAGCAGGAGGTCTCCGAGCCGGGTGTAATAGCAAACGCCCTCTTCGCCGGAGTATCCGTTTAGAGGATTTGCGTTGACATATTTGAAGAATTGGTTGCCATTATAGGTATTTGTGCGGTCCATATTGTCGTGGTTGCCATTAACGCCAGCCCACATATAGTTGCGGAAGAAAGGCTCGTCGTAGAGGGCACGCCAGAATGAGTAACTGCCGCCCCAAGCGGCAACGTCGCCGAGATGCAAAATCATATCAAAGTCCTCACCATTTACCTCGCGGAGTTTGGAGAGCATATTCATTGCGGCTTTTTTGCGGGCAGGCAGGGGTGCGTATGAGTGGAAATCGGAGATGATAGCGGCAGTCCAGGTGCCATCATCGGGGATTGTAGAGAAATAGCGGACATCGCCGGTGGCAGTCTCACCGAGGCGATACATATATTTAGTTCCGGGGGTTAAGCCATCAATGGCGGCGACATTGCGGATAAAGCGAGCATCCTCGTAGAAGTCAATTCCGGTGGCAGTCTTGGAGTACATGCCATCGTAGACATCACACTGCTCGCGGACGGGTTCAACGCGTTGAACGTTTGCCCACTCGGAGTCATCGGCAGTGGTGAAGAAACAGTAGGTGGGGGCGCCGTCGAGGTCGCTGTGCCAATTGATACGCACCGAGGTTGTGGCATCTTCACCGGGGTTAACAATCACAGTGCGAGGCGCATCAGCCACGACCGGCAATGCAGACGCACAAAGTGCGAGCAGGAAAGTAGATAATTTTTTCATGGCGTTGTTTGTAAATGGTTAAAGGTTATAAACGTCCATTATCTTGGTAGGAGTAATATCCGGAGTCGGCGATGATGAGGTGGTCGAGGACCTTCATTTCGAGGAGTTTTGCGGCTTGGACGATACGGTCGGTGATAGAGTCATCGGGTCCGCTTGGGGTGAGATTTCCCGAGGGGTGATTGTGAGCGAGAATCATCGATGAGGCATAGCAGTCGATGGCTTGCTTGAGAATGACCTTGACGTCCACGGCAGTGGCGGCGAGACCGCCCCGCGAGACATTTACGCACTTGATAACACGATTGGAGCGCGAGAGCATCATCACCCAGAACTCCTCGTGAGGGAGGCGCTCCATTTTTTCACGAAGGATTTCGTAAGCATCAGCGCTCTGTCGGATAATAGGGTCGTCGATAGCGCGGGCATCGGCACCGGCACGAGAACCCAATTCCAGTGCGGCAAGGAGGGATAGCGCCTTAGCCTTGCCGATACCCTTGTATCGGCGGAGCAACTCGGCGACGCTCATACGAGCCACCTTGGAGAGGTGTCCGTCGGCATCGGCGAGTATTTCGTTGCTGAGTTGGATGACCGACTTACCGGATACACCGGTAGAGAAGATGATAGCCATCAACTCGGTGGTGGTAAGGGTCTTGATGCCATATTGCAGCGCCTTTTCGCGAGGGCGCTCCTCCTGCACCATATCCTTGATAAGGAATGAGGATGATTGAGAGTCTTCCATATTATTTTCCTTTGCGGAGTTGAATTTCCTCGTTGATATCTCTGCCACGGCGGAGCAAAATCTTGAGAGTGAAGGCTTTGATAAAGCCCAAGCCGTATCCGCCGAGTTGGATAATAGCAGCAGGGACAGCAAGCAAGGCTATTTTGAGGCTATGAGTAGCCATGATAGCGCCGAAGAACACAGCCACAAAGTACATGGCAAGGAGAGCCCAGCACCAAGGGCACACAAAGCCCAAGGCGAGCAAGGCGATGACTCCAACGACAAAAACAGCCGGCAACAGATGGACAACCTTGAGCGAACCGGGATAAAGGAGGTGGAGAGTGATGCGCGACATGCCGAAGACATATACCTGACGGAAGAATTTGCGGAAGTCGACACGGCGCTTGTGCCACACGGGGTTTTGGAGGAGTCCGATAGAGAAGCCGGCTTGGCGGATGCGAGTACTCATATCAATATCCTCGGAGAACATCTCGCGGAAGCCCCCTACCCGCTCATATACAGCGCGGGAGAAGCCCATGTTGAATGTTCGCGGGACGAATTTTTCGAGGCTGATTTTGCCGCCGCGGATGCCGCCGGTGGTGAGGAAGGAAGTCATCGAGTAGTTGATGGCTTTCTGCTTGTCGGAGAATGAGTCGTGAGCGGCATCGGGACCGCCGAAGCAATCCAGGGGATTATCAGTCAATGCTCGCTCGAGGTTAGCGAAATAATCTGTAGGAATGACGCAATCAGAGTCAAAGAATACGAAATAATCACCGGTGGCATGGTCCATGCCGTAGTTGCGAGCGATAGAGCGGCCCTCGTTGTCCTTGGCAAAATACAGGGCATCGAGTCCGCGAGCCGAGGCAGCATCGACTTGTTGGCGACAAGGGACTGTGGAGCCATCTTCAACTATGACCACCTCGAAGTTGCGCGAAGTCTGCGCCAAGAGGCTATCGAGGAGTTCGGCGACCTCGTCGGGACGGTTATATACCGGAATAATGACCGAGAACTTCATAATCAACTCATGCGGGATTTATAATCATTATATGTAAATTCGCGAAGGAGAGTAGCCTCGCCATCGGGAGCGACGCGCCAAATCGAGGGATGTTGAATGCCGTTGAACATGTGAGTCTTGACGGTGGTGTAGTGGTTCATATCCTCGAGAGTGAGACGGTCGCCGGCACGGAGAGGCTTCTCGAAACTCCAATCGCCCTTGAAGTCGCCACTGAGGCAGGAGTTGCCCCCGAGGCGATAAGTAGGAGCGTCCGGCACAGGGTCCTCACCGAGGCTCTCGGAAATGAGAGGTTTGTAAGGCATCTCGAGAGTGTCGGGCATGTGGCAGGTGAACGAAGCATCGATGATAGCCGTGGAAATGCCATCGTTGGTGACGACATCGACCACCGAAGTGATGAGGTCGCCGGTGCGCCAGGTGAAGGCGCTGCCCGGCTCCAATATCACCTTGAGCCAGGGATATCGAGCACGAAAATCCTTGAGGAGCGCCACGAGGTGGTCAATGTCGTAGCCACTGCGAGTCATGAGGTGACCGCCGCCCATGTTGACCCACTTGACAGAGGGGAGGAGGTGTCCGAATTGGCTCTCGAAAGCCTCGAGCACCTTAGCCAAGTCGTAAGAGGAAGACTCGCACAGGGCATGGAAGTGCAAGCCCTCGATACCTGCGGGCAAGCCATTTACGACGTCATCGGCGCTGACGCCGAAGCGCGAACCCGGCATGGCGGGATTGTAGATATCAGTCTCAATAACCGAGCAACGGGGATTGACACGCAAGCCCGAGGATACACAGCCCCCTGCTGCATTGAAAGCCTCGACACGCGCGGCAAAGCGGCTCCACTGACCGAGAGAATTGAATGTAATGTGCGAACTACCACGAAGGTACTCGTCGATAGTGTCGTCGGTATATGCAGGGCAGTAAGTGTGTACCTTGCAACCAAGTTCCTCACAACCGAGGCGCAACTCGTTGAGCGAACTGGCAGTGCACTTGCGACCGTACTCGCGAAAGATATCAAAAGTGCGCCACAGAGCGTTAGCCTTAAAAGCCATAATGATTTCGACACCGGCACGACGCTCGACATCGGTGATGAGGTCGAGATTACGGCGGATACGTTCGTCATAGACCACGAATGCGGGAGTGGGAATATTGTTAACAATCATAAAATTCGGAATTTAGCATATTTTAACAACAACTTGCGTTGCTCACCGGCAAAATCGACGATGATGAAGTCGCCCATACCCTCATCGCCCATACTTAGAATCGAGCCCTTGCCAAACTTGGGGTGAACGATAGCCATACCCACATTGAGACGAGAGGCGGGATGGACAGCAAAGTCGGCAGGCGAAGGAGCAGGAGTTGCAGGCTTGATAGGAGCCGGCGGTGTAAAAGTAGAGCGCGAGGCGGCAAAAGAGGATGCTTGCTGCGGACGCTTGGGAATGATGAACGGAGTGCGCTCGGCACCATAACTGTATTTGAGGAACTTGTCGTCGATATCGCCGAAGAAACGCGAAGGACGGCAGAGCATAGTCTGCCCGTTGAGGTACCTCGAGAGGGCATAAGAGAGCATACAGAACTTCTTGGCACGAGTCATGGCGACATAAAAGAGACGTCGCTCCTCCTCGACAGCCGCCTCAGAGTCGTGACTCAATGAAGAGGGGAGCAGGTCCTCCTCGACACCGACAACAAAGACGTTGGCAAATTCCAAGCCCTTGGAGGCATGTATAGTCATAAGTGTTACGCGCTCGGCATCGGGGTCGTCAGCCTCGTCCATATCGGTAGCGAGGGAGACCTCGGTGAGGAAGTCAGCCATCGAGAGGTGCTCGGTATCACCCTCCTCAAGGTGGTCTTCGACGAAACTGTGAGCGCCATTGACCAACTCCTCGAGGTTTTCATATTTAGAGACATTCTCGGGTGTAGAGTCAGAGCGATACATAGCGAATAGCCCGGATACGTTGAGAATGAGGGTGGTAAGTTCCTCGGCATTGAGATTGTGAGCAGCGCCCATGAAGCATTGAATCATCTCGACAAATTTCTTCAATTTGTTGGCGGTACCCGAGTTGACATTGACATCATGATTTGCGAGGTCGGTAAGGACGTCCCAAATGCTGATATTGGCAGCCATGGCTGCGGCGACGACCCTGTCGAGGGTGGTCTTGCCGATGCCACGAGCAGGGACATTAATGACTCGTCGCAGAGCCTCGTCGTCTCGTGGATTTACCGACAGGCGCATGTAGGCGACAGCGTCCTTAACCTCCTTGCGCTGGTAGAAGACTTGACCGCCATAGATGCGATAAGGAATATCGCGGCGGCGAAGAGCCTCCTCGAGCACACGGGACTGGGCATTTGTGCGATATAGGATTGCGAACTCGTTGAAAGAGTCGCCAGTGGCGGCACGGCGAGTGACGATGCGCGAGGCGACCAATCCAGCCTCGTCGTAGTCGCTGTGACCGGCTTGCACCTCGACCGGCTCGCCGATATCGCCGGTAGAGAAGACCTCCTTGTGCATACGGCGATTGTTGTGAGCGATAAGGCTGTTGGAAGCGTTGGTGATATTGCGCGTCGAGCGATAATTTTGCTCCAACTTGAACACCTTCAAGCCGTGATAAGTGCGTTCCATATCAAGGATATTGTTGATATTGGCACCGCGGAACGAGTAAATGCTCTGAGCATCGTCGCCGACGACGCAGACGTTGCCGGCAGGCATAGCCAATTGGCTCACGATAACATTTTGGGCAAAATTGGTATCTTGGAACTCGTCGACGAGGAAATAACGGAAGAACTCGCGGTAATGCCCCAAAATGCCGGGGTTGTCGCGAAAGAGGAAAGCAGTGTAGTAAAGGAGGTCGTCGAAGTCCATGGCATCGGCGAGGCGACATCGCATCATATAAGTCTGATAAATATCGACAATGCGACCACGCCCGGCAGCAGAGTCGCTCTTGACGAGTTGGCGGTCGGCGCCATAAGCGGTGGGCGAGACGAGCGAGTTCTTCGCCCATGAGATAGCGTTCTGGACCGTAGCGGGCTTGTACCACTTCTCGTCGAGCCCCATATCCTTGATGATGTTCTTGATGAGGGAGCGCGAGTCGGTAGTATCGTAAATGGTGTAATTGGAAGTGTAGCCGATTTTGTCGCTATTTTGGCGAAGGATGCGCGAGAAAATGCTGTGGAAAGTCCCCATCCAGATACGTCGGGAGATGCCGTTGCCGGCGATAGCATTGATGCGCTCCTTCATCTCGCGCGCCGCCTTATTGGTGAATGTGAGAGCCATGATGCGAGAAGGCTCATATCCACGTGCGAGGAGATGCACGATTTTGTAGGTAAGGACACGAGTCTTGCCGGAGCCTGCACCGGCAATCACCAATTGCGGACCGTCGAGATACTCGACGGCATCGCGTTGCTGGTCGTTCAACTGATTGAGATAATCAGCGCTCATACGAAACGGTTGGCTTGGGGTTGGTAATCAAATCCGGCATCGTGAAGGCGCGCCTCCAACTCGGCTCGAGGGATGTCCAAATCCCCGCACAAATCATCGAGCGAGGCATATTCATCGCGCAATTTTGTATTAATCACGCATAGCAACATCATGGGGTCTTGGGGTAAACTTTCCATTAGAAACAAATTTTGAATGCAAAATTAGCGAAAATCCGCGACATTTTTTCTAATTTTGCAGAGTTATGAAAAGAATAAGCATATTATTAGCGATAGTACTGCTATCAACGAGTGCTCAGACGAGCCGAGCACAGGCTATCGACTACGAGGCAGAAGTCGTCGGGTGGTACTCCACCGGCGATTTTGCGCCCTATTTCATAGGCTCGCTCAACAATGGGCGCACGACACGCGACAAGGGAGCCATGCTTGATATGCGAGGCATCGTGGCGATGGACACCACACGGCGCTGGTCGTGGGGCGCGGGAGCCGAGGTGATTGCCGGCTACCAAGGAGCGACCGACTATGCGCGATATACTGCCGGCACATGGAGCACGGTAAGCAATCGTCCCTCGGCGTTGTGGATACAACAACTCTACGGCGAGGTGAAATATCGCGGAGTGTTCTTGCGTGTGGGACAGAAAGACCCACACTCGGCAATGCTCGATGAAACGCTATCGTCGGGCGACCTCACGCGCTCATCCAATGCCCGAGGCATACCGGGCGCCGAAGTAGGCTTTATAGACTTTCAAGATATACCCTTCACTAACGGATGGGTGCAGATACAAGGCGTCGTCGAGTATGGCATCATGCGCGATGACGAGTTCAATCACGAGCAATTCAATCACTACCGCTCGGTGTGGACCTCGGACTTGTGGTATACCTACAAGCGCTGCTACTTCCGCACCAAGCCCACCCAGCCGCTGAGCATCACAGTGGGTATGCAGACAGCGGGGCAATTTGCCGGCACGACCATGAAATATGTCGACGGAGTGGTGACCTCTACCGAGAATCGAGGCTTTGCCGTGAAGGATATATTCAAGATGTTCTTCCCCACACAAGGGACGGGTAGCGACGGCTTCTACGAGGGTAATAGCCTGGGGTCGTGGGACTTCAAGGCTCGCTACCGCATCGACGATAGCCGAGAGGTGTCGTTTGCGTTCCAATGGCCGTGGGAAGACGGCTCGGGCATCGGGCGGCGCAACGGCTGGGACGGGCTCTACGGCTTGTATTATAACACCACGAAGCACGGTATCATCACCGGCGCAGCCATCGAGTATCTCGACTTCACCAACCATAGCGGCGCTATCCACTGGGCACCCGGCGATATGTCCGGGACCACATTGACCGGCGAAGCAACCGGAGGTGATGACTATTATAATAATGAGACCTTCGGCGCCTTCAGCAATTATGGCTTATCGATAGGCACACCCTTCTTGGTGTCGCCGCTATACAATCTCAACGGCTACCCGATGTATGCCCACAACCGCGCTCGGGGTATCCACGTGGCGGTGCGCGGCTACCTCGCCACCGATTGGGAGTACTCGGTGAAATACAGTTGGCAAGAAGCATGGGGCAGCGGACGTATCCCGGCTACCCACGCCCTCATCGACAACTCGATGATGGTGACGGCAGGGTGGGACGCGCACAGCCTCGCCGAGGGGCTCAAAATCAATGCTCGAGTAGCCTTCGATGCCGGAAGGCTCCGCGGCGACTCCTTCGGTGCGCTGGTAGGCATAACGTATTCGGGTAACTTATCTCTTAATAAACGTTAAAAATGAAGCACTCATTATTATATATAGTAGCATTCGCAACGCTGATGATATGCGGTGGGTGCCAGAACGACGGAAATATCGGAGACCTCTTCGGCACCTGGCGTGTTGACTCGTATGAGCGCGACGGAGCACAGGTAGAAATCAGAGGCGGTGCGACCTTCAGTTTTCAGAGTTCTGTGGTGAACGCTGTGCTCACCGTTGATAACTACGGCACTAATTGGTCGCGATTCGGCTCGTGGGAGCAGCCCGATGACAAGACTATGCGTCTCGACTTCACCCATCACGATGATAACACAGCGGTAGGCACCGGCATCTATGCCGCGCCCGAGTGGCTTGGCATGACATCTGCCGAGGTGATGACTATGGATTGCAGCATCAATGGCGACGAGATGACATGGACGTGGACAGCGCCCGACGGAGCCATGTGCGTGTACAAATTGCATAAAACTTGGTAAAAATGATAAATCAGAATAAACCTGTTGCCGTGACGGGAGCCGATGGTTTTATCGGCTCGCACTTGGTGGAGCATCTGCTCGCCGCCGGCTATAGAGTACGCGCCTTGGCGCAATACAATTCGTTCAACAACTGGGGGTGGCTCGAGGACGTAGCCGCTACACACAATGACGGACGCTTGGAAATAGTGTGCGGCGATGTGCGCGACGGCGATTTCTGCCGCACATTTGTCGAGGGTTGCGGCACAGTGTTCCACTTGGCGGCACTGATTGCCATACCCTACAGTTATGTAGCGCCTGACAGTTATGTAGACACCAATATCCGCGGCACACTGAATATGTGCCAGGCGGCACGAGCAGCGGGCGTGGAGCGCATCATCGTGACCTCAACCAGCGAGGTGTACGGCACGGCACTGCAAGTGCCCATTCCGGAAACCCATCCGCGTCAGCCACAGTCGCCCTACTCTGCGACCAAAATCGGAGCCGACGCCATAGCACTGAGTTTCTACAATGCTTTTGACCTACCGGTGGTAATAGCCCGCCCGTTCAACACCTATGGACCGCGCCAAAGCGCACGCGCCATCATCCCGACAATCATCTCGCAGATAGCGACCGGGCACACCACGATCAAGGTTGGTGATTTGAGTCCTACCCGCGACTTCAACTTTGTAGCCGACACATGCCGTGGCTTCATCGCACTGGCGCAGGCTGATGGTATCGAGGGACGCGACATCAACATAGCCTCGGGCACGGAGATATCCATGGCAGACACCCTTGCCACCATCGCTCGTATCATGGGGCGCGAGGTGGACTTTGTGGTGGACCCGGAACGCCTGCGCCCGTCCAAGTCGGAGGTGCGGCGCCTGTGTGGCGACAACAGGCTCATCACCGGGCTTACCGATTGGCGACCGCAAGTATCCTTGGAAGAAGGATTGCGAGCCACGGCAGAGTGGTTTGTCAATCCCGAGAATATACGCAAGTATAAGACCGAAATATATAATCGATGAAACGTCGCGACTTCAATTTGCTCTTTTTGGGAGGCGCAAAGCGAGTGTCGATGGCTCGCCACTTCAAGGAGGCGGCACAGGCAATGGGCTTGCAGTGCAATATCTACAGTTATGAGATGTCGGGGCACGAGGCAATTGCAAGCGAAGCCACGGTCATCGAGGGATTGCGCTGGGCAGACCCTGCGGTAGATGCGCACCTGCGAGGCATCATCGCCGAGCATCACATCCACGCGGTAATCCCCTTTGTCGACGGAGCAGTGGCAGTGGCGGCACGGCTTGCCGATGTCGCCTTTGTGCCGTGTGGCACACCCGAGAGCGCCGACGCAATGTTTGACAAGGTGCGAGCCGCCCGGATTTTTGCCGATGCCGGCTTGCCCATACCCACTACCTACAGCGAGGGCATGCCGTCGCTGAGACTCATCGCCAAGCCACGTCGCGGCTCGGCATCCAAGGGTATAGTCGAGATACACTCCCTGCAAGAACTTGACACAATACTCGGTAAATCAAGCGAATACCTCATCCAGGAACGTATAGATAACCGCCGCGAGTACACTGTTGACTGCTACGCCGATGTAAATACCGGCGAGGTGCTTGTTGCCTGTCCGCGCGTGCGCCTGCAAGTCGCCGGTGGAGAAGTCACCAAGACCATCACAGTTGACAACCGGGCGCTGCAAGACTTGTCGGCACGAGCCATTGATGCCATAGGCTTGCGCGGCGCCATCACCGTGCAATTTATCGAAGACCTCGACGACGGGCGATTCTTGTTGATGGAAATCAATCCGCGATTGGGTGGCGGAGCGGTGTGCAGCGTTGCTGCCGGTGCCGACATCCCCGGGCTGATTATCCGCCAAGCCCTGGGCATGCCCATAACGAAGCCCGAATGGACTCCGGGCGTTGAAATCGCTCGCTATCCTGCCGAAGTAGTCTTTTTCCCGAATAAATAATAAAAATAATGAACGATACACACATTATTATAATAGCAGAAGCCGGAGTCAACCACAATGGCAACTTCGACATGGCTCGGCAGATGATTATCGAGGCAAAAAAAGCCGGAGCCGACTATGTAAAATTCCAAACCGCGGTGCCCGAGTTGGTAATCTCGACCTTCGCCCCGAAAGCCGAGTATCAGAAAGAGACTACCGGCGCCGGCGAGTCGCAATTGGAGATGTGCAGAGCCATCCACTTGCCGCTGAGCGACTACTCGCGCCTCAAGGCTATCTGCGACGAAGTGGGTATCGGATTTATGAGCACGCCATTTGACTTGGTATCGATAGACTGCCTCGATGCCTTGAAGATGGATTATTGGAAGATACCGTCGGGCGAAATCACCAATTTGCCCTATCTGCGCAAGATAGCATCGAAGGGCGGGCGCGTCATACTCTCCACGGGGATGTCGACCCTGGAGGAAGTATCCACGGCAGTGGAGATACTCGTTGCCGGAGGCATCGCACGCGAGGATATCATCCTACTACACTGCACGACGCAGTACCCCACCCCCGCCGACGCGGTGAATTTGCGAGCCATGGACGCATTGCGAGCCATAGGCTGTGGCGGTGTAGGCTACAGCGACCACACCGTAGGTATCACCATACCGATAGCGGCAGCGGCACGCGGTGCCCGCGTCATTGAGAAGCACTTCACACTCGACCGCACTCTGCCCGGACCCGACCACCGCGCATCTCTCGAGCCCGATGAACTCGCCGCCATGGTGAGCGCCGTGCGCATCGTCGAGCAAGCCCTGGGCACGGGGGTCAAGGAGGTAGCCGAAGCCGAGCGTTCCAATATCGCCGTGGCACGCAAGTCGATAGTGGCTGCGCGCGACATACGCGCCGGCGAAGTCCTCACCGAGGAGAATATCACTGTTAAACGCCCGGGCAACGGCATCTCGCCGATGTTGTGGGATAAAATTATCGGCACCACAGCCTCGCGAGACTATAGTGCCGATGAATTGATAGATTAATCTGATTAAAGACGAGCGTCGACCTCGGCGCGCGGACGAGATGACTTGACGTCAAATACCACGCTCTTCTCAGCCAACAAGTCGGTGATGTCGAGCGACTCAAACTCCTTGTGAGCGACGGCAGCGATGCAAGCGTCAAACTTGCCGGCGGGGAGGGTATTGGTCACTTCGAGACCATACTCACGCTTGACAGCCTCGGGGTTAGCCCAGGGGTCGTAGATAGTGATGTTGAGGTCGTACTGGTTGAGTGCCTTGACAATGTCGACCACCTTGGTGTTGCGCACGTCGGGGCAGTTCTCCTTGAAAGTGAAGCCAAGCACGAGGATATTGCTACCGAGCACTTGGATGCCCTTGCGGAGCATCAACTTGATGACACGGTCGGCGACATAAGCGCCCATGCCATCGTTCATGCGGCGACCGGCGAGGATAATCTCGGGGTTGTAGCCGTAACGCTGGGCACATTGAGCGAGGTAGTAAGGGTCAACGCCGATGCAGTGACCGCCCACCAAGCCGGGCTTGAAGGGCAAGAAGTTCCACTTGGTCGAGGCAGCGTCGAGCACATCGGTGGTGTCGATGCCCATGAGGGTGAAAATCTTGGACAACTCGTTGACAAAAGCAATGTTGATGTCACGCTGGGAGTTTTCGATGACCTTGGCAGCCTCGGCGACCTTGATAGAAGGAGCGAGGTGGGTTCCGGCGGTGATGACGCTGGAGTAGACGTCGTTGACCAACTTGCCGATCTCGGGAGTAGAGCCTGAGGTAACCTTCTTGATCTTCTCGACAGTATGCAATTTGTCGCCGGGATTGATACGCTCGGGCGAGTAACCGGCGAAGAAGTCGACATTGAACTTCAAGCCACTGACGCGCTCTACCACGGGGAGACACTCGTCCTCGGTGACACCGGGATAGACAGTCGACTCATACACCACGATATCGCCCTTGGCGATAACCTTGCCGACGGTCTCGGAAGCGCCGTAGAGCGGGGTGAGGTCGGGATTGTTGTTGATGTCGACGGGAGTAGGGACAGCCACCACATAGAAATTGCAGTCGCGAATATCGTCGATATTGGCGGTGCAACGGAAACCGTGATTGTTGATGGCATCTTGCAATAGTTCGTCACTGACCTCGAGGGTGGCATCATGCCCCGCCATGAGCGCCTCCACGCGACGGGGGTTCATATCAAAGCCAACAGTCGGGTACTTTGTTGAAAAAAGGCGGGCAAGAGGAAGACCGACATAGCCCAAGCCAATTACACAAATTTTAATCTCTTTCATTTTTATATTGTTAACTGCGCGCAAAGGTACAAAAAGTTTTCGTACCTTTGCACCCCACTAACGATTAA
>CALZTY010000043.1 GCA_945829225.1 uncultured Bacteroidales bacterium
GGAGAATTGTTGATTCTTACCTCAAAGTTTTGCACTTCGATTTGGAATCTTCAGTCATATAGTAGAGTCATATAGCAGAGAGAACAAATTAGATGGTTCTGTTCGTCCTTCCCAATAGTGCGTTTTATTCACCCATAGAAATTAAGCCAATATTGGCTCAATAGATTATCCGTTAAAAAAGGCACTGACACATGGAATGTGATCAGAAAATCACACGATCAAACGACTGGTGGCACCACCCACAAAGAAGTTGACTTCCTCAAGTCAACTTCTTTTTTTTGACAATTAGGAGAAGGTGTGGAGGAGGCGGGAGACTATGGCGGGCTCGAAGCCTCGCGACACTGCATAGCGAAAAATCTTGGCTCGTCCCTCATAGGTAGCAGCATCTGCCATAGAGGCGATTTTTCGAGTTAATAAATCGTGCAAACGCTTGATATACACGTCGTTGTCAATCTCGTCAAGCGCCTCGCGAATATCGGCATCACTCACTTGCTTGACTCGCAATGCCATCTGTATCTTGAACTTGCCCCACCCTGCATATTCGACCTTGTCTCGAGCAAACATGCGCGCAAAGCGAGCATCATCTATGAGCCGCTCGTCTTGCAAGCGCTCGATGATACGCTCTGCATCGCCACGGCTTATACCTTTGTTTATCAACTTCTTGCGTATTTCACCGGAGCAATGCTCGGCGCGATTACACAGGTCACGCATCTGAGCCAGTGCGGCTACGGGGTCAAGCGGTCGGCGTATCATTTCTTCAATGTGGCTCGTGAATAACGGAGGCGCCTGGCGAAATCCGGCAAAATATCAACATCGCTAAATCCTTCATTTATAAGCATCTGTCTCAATTCATCGGCATATAGCGGATTAATCTCAAAGTACAGTTTGCCCCCGGCATGCAGTGCTTTACCGGCATAGCGTGCAATAGCCTTGTAGAAAAGCAAAGGCTCTTCATCGGGCACAAATAGCGCCGTATCCGGCTCGTAGTCAAGCACATTGCGCTCCATAGCGCACTTCTCGCGCTCTGCGATATATGGCGGATTGGATACGATAATGTCCAGGTATGGGCTCTCGGGTATTTCAGCCTTTAGGATATCCATATGCTCAAAGCGGATGTTAACACCTTTATTTCCAGCATTTTCGCGTGCGATAGCAAGTGCATCAGTTGAGATGTCAATTGCTTGAATATCAGCAAATGGCAGCGCTCTCGCCAGGGCGATCGCTATGCACCCGGAGCCTGTACCTACATCCATGATGCGCAAGTCGGCTTGTCCGCGATAGTCATCATTGATGAGGTCGACCAAGCCGGCAGTCTCGGGACGCGGAATGAGTACAGCCGGGCTCACCTTGAGGTCGAGCCCCATAAAATGCGCTCTACCAAGTACATACTGCACCGGCTCACCGGTGACAACGCGGTCAGTCATAGCGCTGAGGCGGGATACCGTCTCCGGCTCAAGGACTCGGTCGCCATGGCAACACAGGGTCACTTGATTGACTCCCAAGCCATCCTCAATCAGTAGGCGGGCAATCGCTCTGCCCTCTCGTTCGCCATACGCCTCGACAATTTGTCGAGTTATTGCGCTATTTAGTTGGTCGAGAGTCATTTACCGGGATGCTTTTCCGGGTCTTCGTCCTCGTCGGCATATTCAAATTCGGCGTCGTCGAAGTCAATATCCTCACCCCATGCCTCGCTACTGATATGCTGCAAGTCCTCGCCTTCTTCATCTTCCTCCTCGATGGCTTCGCGGTCGTATTGGAAGATAAACTCGTCCTCCATAGCCACACGATGAGCATCGTCGAGGGCTTGGTGAGCAATATCAACTGTCGCCAGTCGATTTGACTCGTCGGTCACTGCACGCCACAGGGCATCCTTGAGTTCGGTGATGCCCATGCCGGTCACCGACGAGATGAATACAGCCGGGACGCCCTCGGGGAGCGTCGGACGTATCTCCTCGATGAGTTCGTCATCGAGCATATCGCACTTTGACACAGCCAAAATGCGGTGCTTATCAAGTAGTTGCGGATTGAATTGCTCCAATTCTTTGAGCAAAATTTCGTACTCGCGAGCAATGTCGTCGGCATCGGCAGGCACCATAAACAGGAGCACGGCATTGCGCTCGATGTGGCGCAAAAAGCGGAGTCCCAGACCTTTACCCTCACTGGCACCCTCAATGATACCGGGGATGTCAGCCATCACAAAGGAACGATTGTCGCGATATGCCACGATACCCAACTGAGGCTCCATAGTCGTAAAAGGATAGTCAGCAATCTTAGGACGTGCCGCCGACACTGCCGACAGCAATGTTGACTTGCCGGCATTTGGGAAGCCTACCAAGCCTACATCTGCCAACATCTTGAGTTCAAGTATAATAGATTTCTCGATAGCCGGCTCGCCTGGCTGGGCATACTGTGGAGTGCGATTAGTCGCCGACTTGAAATGCCAGTTGCCAAGACCGCCGCGACCGCCACGCAGGAGTTTGAGTTGCTGCTCGTGCTCGGTCACCTCTGCGAGATACTCGCCGGTCTCGGCATCGTAAACCACTGTACCACAGGGCACATCAACGATAACGTCTTCGCCGTCCTTACCGAAACTGCGCCCACCGGTACCACTCTCGCCGTTGCCGGCAAAGATGTGTCGACGATATTTCAGGGGCAGGAGGGTCCACATGTGGCGGTTGCCACGCAAAATGATGTGACCGCCACGACCGCCATCACCGCCATCGGGACCACCCTTGGGCACATATTTGGCGCGATGGAAGTGGCGCGAGCCGGCGCCGCCCTTGCCCGAGCGGCACAATATCTTTACATAGTCTATGAAGTTGGATTCTGGCATAATTAATTGCGATTGAGATTGTTATGGTGCTTCATCAATTGGGCTGCTTGAGCGAAATCAGTGGGCGAGCCTACATCAATCCACGTGCCCTTGATGGGGTAATAAGCCACGTGACCGCCGGCAGCGATGACCTCCTCAATAAGGTCGGTAGCATCGACTCGCTTGCCCTCGGGCAAGCCGTTAAGCAGCCGATTGGCAAATATGTATATGCCGGCGTTGGCATAGTATGAGTAGGATGGCTTCTCGGCGATGCCGGTGACTGCCTCGCCATCGAGTGTGAGAATGGCGTATGGCACCGACACTTGATAGGGTATGACCGCGATGGTGATATCAGCATTGGAGTGACGGTGGCGCAGATACATCTCTTCAAAGGATATGGTGGTGAGCAAGTCGGAGTTCATCACCAGGGTCTCGCCCTGCTGAGGCAGACCCACCAAGCGAGCCGAGCCGATTGTTCCCAGGGGTTGGTCCTCGACTACACAGCGCACATTCACCCCGGCAACCGGGCGAGCAAAGTGCTCGGCAATCTGCTCAGCCAAATAGCGAGTGGTCACCGTAATATCGTGGATGCCAACGGCAGCAAGAGCCTCTATGTTGTAGTCGATGATGGCTTTACCCTCGATTTGCAGCAGCGGCTTGGGTGTCGTCAGAGTGAGGGGGCGCAGTCGCTCGCCCTTGCCGCCAGCCATCAGCACTGCACTAAGCGGCAAGCGCGAGTGAGTGATACTCAGGTCGATAACCTCGGCGATAGTGCCGTCGGGGTTGAGCCTCGGCAGCAGTTTGATGCCCATCTCGCGGCAGAGCCTCATTTGCTCTACATCGCTCTCATCACCTCGCAGAGCCTTGAAGTGTCGACAGGCGGCATCGGTGACTTGGCTCTCCAAGGAGCAGCCGCCGAGCAGTGCTCGGCGTATGTCGCCGTCGGTGAGCGTGCCTACCACGCGCCCTCCCTCATCGAGAACGAAGAGGGTCATCGCTCTTCCGGGCAGTTGATTCAACTGCGCCAAGGCTTGCAGGAGGGTTGCATTACGGCTGATGTAATTGCTTGACATATATACTGTTGTATCTATTTTGATTGCGAAATAAGCGCCTCGGCAACCATCCAGTCAATGGGTGTGTCGAGGTCAATACTGCGACTGCGAGGCATCGGCACAGCCACTCGCCGTGGGAAAGCGCCTAAAGGCATCTGCCTGATTGACTGCGGGTTAATCACATACACAGCCCCATTGAACTCCCATGCGGCAGGTGCGTCTTGGCGGCGCGTATATAGCCCGTCGCCTTTGGAGATGTGCAGATAGCCGTCAGCATCGGTCTCGAAGCAGTTGTAATAGGGATTTGAAGCCGCCTCGACCACGGTCACCGCCATATCGATGTCAGGGGTATATGCAGCGAGGGTTGATAGGATGTCCTCAGCGGTACGCATAGGCGATGTGGGTTGAAGCAGCACCACACAGTCGTATGCAACACCCTGTTTTTCAGCCCAATCCATCACGTCAAGAATTACCTCGCGACTTCCGGCAGTGTCGGTTGCCAAGGCATCGGGTCGGCGATATGGCGTCGACAAGCCACATGCGCGAGCCACCGAGGCTATTTCGTCGTCCTCGGTCGAGAGTATGATATGGTCGTCCGGGGCACCGGCTGCGCGAGCCGCTGCAATACTATAGTCGATGAGCGGTCGTCCGCCCAGCAGTTTGATATTTTTGCGCGGAATGCCTTTGCTGCCGCCGCGTGCCGGTATGATATACAGAGGGGTTAACATGGCTCGTAGAATTTTTTGGGCGTTCCGTCGTAATTGAGTACAAAGTCGGTGATTGCGCGAGCCGCCACACCGATAGTATCGGGTTGAGCATATGGATTTTCGCGACGAGCCGCGAGGGCTTGCATCTCGGGACTGAGGGCAAGTGAGATGGCTCGCGCTATCTCATCGGCGCTGTCGCCACAGTGGATGACTGATGCTCCGGCTACACGTCCGCGTTGCCGTATGCCTATGTTGACAGTGGGCGTGCCTGCCGAGGGCACTTCGACGATTCCGCTTGAGGAATTTCCCACCACGACACGAGCCATTCGCGATGCCGCCAAGTAGCGTTTCATACCCAAAAATTTCACCGCGGTGACTCGCTCGGGCTCGGCTGCAGCCCACGACTCAATACGACTGATGATGCCCTGCGAGCGGGCGTCGTTGTTGGGATAGGTGATGATGATATGTAGGTCTTTGAAACGGTTGAGAGCCCCCACAACAGCCTCAAAACGCTCTGTGGGGTCGGCAGGGTCGAGCGTAGCCGGATGGAAAGTCACCAGTGCTATGTCAGGCGAGCCGGCTATACCGAGACTTTGCAACACCTCGGCATCGGAGGGCAAGGGCTGGTTGAAGGCATTCCACACACCCGGAGCACCGATAGTAACTACCCTCGCCGGGTCTTCGCCCATGGATATGACTCGGCGGCGATATGCCTCTGTGGCAGTGAGATGCAGACTCGCCAACTTGGTGATGGCATGGCGAAGGCAGTCGTCAACGGCGCCCTCGGTGATTTCACCACCTGCGATATGCACAATGGGAATACGCATCACGGCAGCCGCTGATGCCACAGCGAGCATCTCAAAGCGGTCGCCGAGCACCACCACGGCATCGGGCTTGAGCCGCCCGAAAGCCTCGGCTGTACCTCGAAGACACGCAGCCATAGCCTCTGCGCGACTCTGCTCGCTGTCATCGCCATCGGGCACGGGCACCAAGGCATCAATTGCAAAGCCATCTGCGCGTATCTCCTCGGCAGTGTTGCCAAAACGCGCCAAGGTGTGCATATTAGTCGCCAAAATCTGCACAACGAGGCGCTCATCGCTGCGCAAGGCCGTGGCGATGGGCGACAGCAAGCCCCAATCGGCTCGTGTTCCGGTGGCTATGCATATCTTGGCGTGAGAGCGCATATGTGTTACAGTACGTTGAGCACTTGCTCCTTAATTTGCTCGAGTATATCCTTCATTTTCACCACGATGCACTGCATATCGGCATCGTTGCTCTTGGAGCCGAGGGTGTTGATTTCGCGTCCCATCTCTTGGGCAATAAAGCCCAATTTCTTGCCTTGACCGGGCTCACCCTCCATGGTCTCCATGAAGTAGCGCAAGTGTTGGGCAAGGCGCTGACGCTCCTCGTTGACATCGAGTTTCTCGATATAGAAAATCATTTCCTGCTCCAAGCGCCCCTTGTCGTACTCGGCAACGGGGATATGAGCGAGACCTTCCTCTATGCGAGCGCGGATACGCGGCACGCGCGACTCCTCAAAGGGGGCAATATCCTCGAGCAGTTGTGCAATGGCGGCGATGCGCTCGGCAAAGAACGTCTCGAGACGCTCGCCCTCGGCGCGACGATGCGCTTGTAATGCAGCCACTGCCTCCTCGGCAGCACGCAACAAAGCCTCGGCTATCTCGGGCTCGGCATCATTGTCGTTCTCGGCAACCAATACATCGGGGAAACGCATCAATATGGGGTATATGTCGTCGGGAAGGGGTGACCCTATAGCCTCGGCGGCTGCCTCCAACTCGGCTTTATATTGGCGCAAGGCTTCGACGTTAATCTTGACCGGCGTAGCGGCACCCGCCAATGCCTCGCAAGTGACTGTGAGATCTACCTTGCCGCGACACAGCACTCGCGACACCATATTGCGCACCTCGATTTCGTAACTACGAAGCGACGAAGGAATACGCGATGAGAGGTCCATTTGCTTGGAATTAAGCGACTTAACCTCTACAGTGATTTTCTTGCATAGAGCCTCGGCGCTTGACTTGCCGAAGCCTGTCATTGATAACAACATATATGTAATTCTTTTTAACTTACAAAGTTAAGGCTTTTATTTCAATCTCCAATCATCACCTCCCGAAAATATTTCATAATATGGCTTTCAAAGGGATGTAAAGTTAAACTTTGTTAATTGCAACAACTTTTTTACCCATTATATATGTTATATAACATAAAAAGCTTAACTTTGCATCAGTTTTTCATGGTATTAGATTTAAGGTAAAAGGATTATTCGTCGTGATGACGGATAATTTTTTTTGTGCCTTATCGATTGCACCATCCATCAGGTACATTTTTTCTCCACCTTAAATATTGCTATAACAAGAAAAAATGGCTAATTTTGTACTCGTGCCATCGAGGTACTCAACTTATACATTAACAACCAAAAACAACTATTTCATTATGAAGAAGTTACTTCTTGCTATCATCGCGTTGCTCACGCTCACACCCACAGTCCGTGGCGAGGAGTCGTGGCAGTATGTCAATGCGCTGGATTTGCGCGTCATTAACAAAGGCTGGGATAACACACTACGTCCCTTCACCCGAATTCCCGCCTATCTCGAGGACAGCGTTCGTGCCGAGTTGTGGGAACGCTCGCAGTGTTCCAGTGGCATCGCCATCCGCTTCGCTACCAATTCCAAGTCTATCGGTGTGAAATATGAATTGCTGTGGAATACTCACCTCATCCACATGGCTGATACCGGATTGAAGGGCACCGACCTATATATTTTCGAGGGCGACTCGGTGTGGCGTCACGTCAATACCATCCGACCCTATGTCAACAACAATGAGGAAAAAATCGTTGAATCAACCTATGTGAGCAACCTCGATGGCGAGATGCACGAATATATGGTGTATCTACCTCTGTACGACGGTGTTAATGAGATGTGGATCAAGGTGGACTCGGCTGCCGTCATCACTCAAGGACGCCGCGACCTTATCGACGTCAACCGCCGCATCGTTGCCTACGGCACCAGCATCCTGCAAGGTGGCTGCGCCTCGCGCACCGGTATGTGTAGCACCAACATCATCAGCCGCGAACTCAACAGCGAGGTAATCAACATCGGCATCTCGGGCGAAGGCAAGATGGATATGTGCATGGCTCGCGCGATGAATCAAATCAAGGATGTGGACCTCTTTCTCCTCGACCCGGTGCCCAACTGCACCGAGATGATGTGCGACACCCTCACCGTCGACTTTGTGCGCATACTTGCCGATGCTCATCCGAATACGCCCATCGTGATGCTCGCCGGTCCGTACTATCCCTACTCGCGATACGACTCGTTCTTCAACAAATATCTGCCGGCAAAGAACGACGCCTTCCGTCGTGGATATGAGAAACTGCGCGAGATGGGCTACAAGAACATCTATTTCATTGAATCAGATGGTCTTGATGGCGTAGAAGACGATGGAACTGTCGATGGCATCCACCTCACCGACCTCGGCTTCAGACACTATGCCAATCTGCTCACGCCACGCCTGCGTGAAATCTTAGGCTGGTAAGCCTCACAGAGATTGCATCTCGACCAGGCGGCGGTAGTGACCGCCGAGCGCCATCAACTCCTCGTGAGTGCCGCGCTCCACAATCCGCCCCTCGTTCATCACACATATCATATTGGCATTGCGTATCGTCGACAGGCGGTGCGCAATGACTATTGTTGTGCGGTTGCGCATCAAGCGCTCCAGGGCTTGCTGAACGAGGACTTCGCTCTCGGTGTCGAGCGCCGAGGTAGCCTCGTCGAGGATAAGAATGGGAGGATTCTTGAGGATGGCTCGCGCAATGGATATGCGCTGGCGCTGACCGCCCGAGAGGCGACAACCGCGGTCTCCGATATTGGTATCATAGCCATTCTCGGTCTCGATGATGAAATCGTGAGCATTGGCTATGCGGGCGGCGGCTTCGACCTCCTCATCGGTGGCATTGTCAACGCCGAAGGTGATGTTGTTGCGGAAGGTATCGTTGAAGAGGATAGCCTCTTGGTTGACATTACCCATAAGCGAGCGTAGGTCGGCGACACGCAACTGACGTATATCAACTCCATCAACGCTGATACTGCCGGCGGCTACGTCGTAGAAGCGAGGCAACAAGTCGGCAAGGGTGGTCTTGCCCGACCCGCTCTGCCCCACCAAAGCCACTGTGGACCCGGCAGGGATGTCAAGGTCGATATCGTGGAGCACCTCGCGTTCGCCGTAGCTGAATGAAACGCCTTTGTATGAAATACCACGGGCAAGGGCGGGAAGTTGAGCGGGGTTCTCGGGGTCGGTGATGGGATTGTCGGCATTGAGAATCTTATCGATACGCTCCATCGATGCGAGACCCTTCTGGATCGCATAAGCAGCCTTGCTGAGGTCCTTAGCGGGGTTGATGATGGAGTAGAAAATAACCATGTAGTAGATAAATGAGGCGGCATTCATGCCCGACATACCCGTGAGGATGAGGGAGCCGCCAAACCACAATATGATGGCGATGGCAGTGGTGCCCAGGAACTCGCTCATGGGGTGAGCAAGGGCTTGGCGACGAGCCACTTTGTTGCTGATGCGGTAAAATTCTTGATTCTCGCGGTGAAAGCGGTCCATGACCTTAGTCTCGGCATTGAAAGCCTTGATGATGCGCAATCCGCCGAGGGTCTCCTCGATATTGCTCATGAGGACACCCCATTGGTTTTGTCCCTCAAGGCTTTGGCGCTTCAATCGCTTGCCCACACGCCCCATGACGATGCCGGCGAGAGGCAGCAAGATGAACACAAAGACGGTGAGTTGCCACGAAATCATTATCATCATAGCGAGGCACACGATAATCATCACGGGGTTCTTGAACATCATGTCGAGGGACGCCATGATGCTGTTTTCAATCTCGGCAACGTCGCCGCTCATACGCGCCATGACGTCGCCCTTGCGCTCGGAGGTAAAGAACGAAATGGGCAGACGAGCGCTCTTGTCATACAGGCTGTTGCGTATGTCGCGCACGATGCCCGAACGCATAGGTACGATATAGTAACTGCTGAGGTAGGCGGTACCGGTCTTCAGCGCGGTCATGATGACCAGGGCGGTAGCCAGGAGAGCCAGAGTCACCGAGGGTCCCCAGGTGTCGATTGACTCTTGAGTATAGTAGTAGAAGTTGTTGACCACCACATCCTTGAGCGAGTGTCCTGCCATGGGCATATACTCGTAGGTCACCTCCTTAATCTTGAACAGCATCTCGAGGATGGGAATAATCAAGGCGAAGGAGAAGAGGGTGAGCACCGCCGTGAGCATATTGAAGATGATGTTGAGAATCAGGTAACGCTTGTATGGCGGGACGAAGCGGCGGAGTATCTTGATAAATTCTTTCATGTGGTGGTGAGGGGGGGGGTTAGTTTTCGATGCGCAATTGGATACCTGTGAGTTTGCGGTACAGGTCGAGGGCATAGATGTCGGTCATGGCGCTGACGTGGTCGAGGACCGCCTGGATGCGTCCGTAGAGTGTCGGAGCGGCAGTATCGTATTGCTCGGGGAACTTGGCGAGCAGGAGGCGCGAGTAGTTGAGGTCGGGATTGAGGACAGCGTGTGTGAGGCGCTCGAGCAGATAAGTGATGATGCGGTTACCGGCGAGTTCGATGTCGACAACGTCTGCTGAATGGTAAATCTTGGACCAGGAGATGTCGGTGCAACGCTCGTAGCCGGTGTGCTCGCGCTCGCCTATGTGGTCAATGAGCGAGCCCTGCATGGTGCCGGAGAGGATTTCTTCTTCATGTTCGATAAAGGCGCGGGCACAGTTCTCGACCAAGATGCCGATAACACACGAGCGCATATAAGCGACCTTCTCGTTGGGGTCACTCACATGTTGCATGGCGCGGCACATCTCGGCGCGGCGGTCTTCATCGAAGAAAGCGAGGAAAGCCTCGGTGACCTCCTCGGTGGAGAGGGTGCGCAATTTGTGAGCGTCCTCGATGTCCATCACCTCGTAGCAGATGTCGTCGGCAGCCTCGACGATGTAGACAAGCGGATGGCGAGCATAGGCGATGCGCCCGTCGGGGTCGGCAAGGCGCAACATGCCCAATTCGTCGGCTACCTTGCAGAAATCCTCGCGCTCGGAGGTGAAGAAGCCAAACTTGCCCTTGTGAGCGAGGGTAGCCTCATAGGGATATTTGACGATAGATGCGAGGGTTGAGTAGGTCATGGCAAAGCCACCGCGACGGCGTCCCTTGAATTGATGAGTGAGGACGCGGAAGGCATTGGCATTGCCCTCGAAGTGGGTGAAGTCAGCCCACTGCTCAGCGGTGAGGCGCTCGCGCAGGGTGTGCCCCTCGCCTTCGCTGAAGAATGTGGATATGGCTTTCTCGCCCGAATGACCGAATGGAGGATTGCCCAAGTCATGAGCCAAGCAAGCGGCACTGACGATGTCGCGCAGGTGATCAAAGAGGTCGGCAGGGCAGTCGTTAACGTGCTTTGCACGCAAGGCTATGGCTACTTCGTCAGCAAGCGACCTGCCCACACAAGCGACTTCCATCGAGTGAGTGAGGCGGTTGTGGACAAAGATACTGCCCGGGAGGGGGAACACCTGGGTCTTGTTCTGCAGTCGGCGGAAAGGTGAGGAGAAAACCAGGCGGTCGAAGTCGCGGCGAAAGTCGGTGCGTATAGCGCTGCGACGCGGGTCGTGGTAATCTTCGAGCCCAAAGCGCTTGTCGTTGACAAGGCTATTCCAATCCATCTTATTCATAATCAGTATATTTATTAGAGACAACCGCCCTATAAGCGATGAGATGAACGCTTATAGGGCGGTGGCTATATTGTGGTAGGAGCCGGATTAATCTTCGCCGACGCCCTTGATGAAGTCGAGGCTCTTATTCTCAATCTTATTGGCTCCGACGAGCAACGAGAAGATGTTGTTCTGCAACCAACGTTCGTTGCCGAGGTTGTGGAGGCGGTTGAACTGAGCGGTGTACTCTTCGGTGGTGAACTCGCGACCTGTGGAGTCGATGCCGTCAACGGTGAATACGACTACCGAGTTGTTACCCTGGACGGGACCAACGAGCTTGCCGGTCTCGGCAGCAGCGACCATGCCTTGGAGGGTGCTCTCGTTCATGCCGATGCGAGCGAGCATGGGAGCGTTGAACATAGCGTCGCCGGTCTGCTTCTCAACACCCATTACCTGAGCGTAGCCTGCAACGTCTTGAGCCTTGCCGGCGAAGCGCTCGATGAGCATAGCGGCTTTCTTATTGGCGATGGCGCGAGCCTCAATTTGATCGGCTACACCGGGTATATCGCAGTTCCAGGGGAGGTACTCCTCGTCGTAGACGCTCTTGAGAGCGGCGGCAACGAAGTAGGTTTGGCGTGAGTCCTCATATACGGGCATCACTTGACCGGGTTTGGCGTTCATGAGCCACTTGACAACGGGGCGAGAGTCGCCGAGTTGAGCGAAGCGAGGTGATGAAGCGGTGACCACGGTGTTGAGGAGTGTATAGCCAGCCTCGGCAGCGGCATCGGCAAATGCTTGAGCCGATGAGTGGTTGCTGACGAAGGTGTGGATATCGTTGGTGAGTTGAGCCAAAGTCTCGGCAGAGGGGTCAACCACGAAGGTAATCTCGGCAACGTCGTAAACCTTGACGGGAGCGTTGCGCTTGTTGATGCGATAGATGGTCTCGAAGCGCTGACCCTGAGTCGAATCGGTGACAGCGAAGATTTCGCCTACGGCGTGCTCGGTGAGAGCGGCTTTGACGCCGGCGGGTACGTTAGGACCGACGAGAGAGGTCCACACGCTATCGCGGTATTGAATAGTCTCGCCATCGGCAAGGTCCTTGAATGCTACGCCTTCTTTAGCCTTAGCCAGCAGGGAGTCGAGGCTGCCACCATCTTGGCGACCGAGCATCGAGATGTTGATGGAGTCGATATCTTGGGATACGCCGTTGAGCTTGGCAAGGGTGTAGGTATCACCGATAACTTTCACGCGAACAGCCTGACCGACAACTGCGGTGTCGAGGAAGTTCTTGATGCCATTGTCACGGAATTGCGACAGGGGAGCCTCGGTGCGGTTGGATACGAAGCGAGGATTGGTGGAGATTGCTTCGAGACCCTCGGTGGCATTGAGACCGAGGAGTGCTTCCTCAACAGCGGCGGCGCCGGCAGCGCGGTCGGCATCGGAGGGTTGGATGTTAACGACGATATAGTCGACGGTGCGCACGGGCTCGTCGAGCTTGAACTGACCCTTGAGCTCGTCCCAAGCAGCACGACGGTCTTGGTCGGTCACTTGAGCTTCCTCATCGGAGATAGTCGACAGAGGAGCGGCGGCATAGGTGATGTGGCGCACGTTGGCGATATCGTTGTAGAGGCTCTGAGCGTCGAGGTCGTTGGCGGTATAGAGACCGAGGACGAGGCGCGAGAACTTCTCGTAGAGGAGTGCTTGCTCAACCTGAGCCTCGAGACCTGCCCAAGCCTGACGGAACTGAGCGGCATATTCGGCGGGGAGCTCGGCAGGGGGATTCTGCACGGCGGCATAGATTGCCTTGGGGTCATTGCCGGGGATGCCGAGGTATTGACCGAGCATATAGATGGTCTGCATAGCCGAGGGATGGATGTTTTCGCCGGTGAGAGCCTCGGTAATCTCGCGGTTGGTAACCACGATGCCCAGGTCCTCATATTCCTTCAGCATGAGTTGTTCTGTGAGCATTTGGTTGATAACTTGCTGAGCGAGGTCGCCGTTGTCTACCTGACGGTCGCGAGCCTGCTCGCCTGCATTGTTGAGAGCCAGCTGGTAGTCGTTGTACTCAACTTTCACATCACCGGCTTCGGCAACGGTCATGCCCGAGCCAAAGTAAGTGCGACCCGATGTGAGGAAGTCGCCCAAGATGAACGCAAGCAGTGCCACGATGATAATGACGAACAGCAGCACCGACTTGTTTCGGATTTTTTCAAGAGTTGCCATTGATTATATTTAGCGTTTTTAAGTTATTATTCGTGTAAAAAGCGTACAAAGGTACATTAATTTCGGCGAAAATAAAAATTATCTTCTCAAAATTAAGTAAAAAACACTAATAAAGTGGATAAAAGCGGATTATTTGAGGTCAAAAGCGTCGCGAATTTGGTCGACAAAGTCGAGTTTTTCCCAAGTGAAGAGTTCGACCTCGCGCGTGAAAGTGGAGCCGTCGTCGTTGCGGAAAGTCTTGGTGACTGAGCGTGGAGTGCGCCCGACGTGACCATAAGTGGCGGTCTCGGAATAGATGGGGTTGCGGAGCTTGAGGCGCTCGATAATGGCATAGGGGCGCATGTCGAAGATTTTGGCAACGCGGCGCGAGATTTCGCCGTCGGTCATGTCGACCTGAGCGGTGCCATAAGTGTTGACAGTGAGCGACACGGGCTCGGCAACACCGATAGCATAAGCCACCTGGACCAGGGCGCGATGAGCCACTCCGGCAGCGACGAGGTTCTTGGCAATATGACGGGCGGCATACGCTGCCGAGCGGTCGACCTTGCTGGGGTCCTTGCCCGAGAAGGCACCACCGCCATGTGCGCCATGACCGCCATAGGTGTCGACGATAATTTTGCGACCGGTGAGTCCGGTGTCGCCATCGGGACCGCCGACCACAAATTTGCCTGTGGGATTGACAAGCAACTTGACATCACTGCCGATGAGGTGGCGGATATCCTCGGGAACCTTTGCGATGACGCGTGGCAACACTATCGAGCGAATATCGTCCTCGATGCGCTGACGCATTGCCTCGTCGCATTGCTCCTGCGAGAGTCCCGAATTGTCGGGGGTGATAAACTCGTCGTGCTGGGTTGATACCACGATGGTGTCGGTACGCACAGCCTTGCCCTCGGGAGTGTATTCGACGGTGACTTGGCTCTTGGCATCGGGACGTAGGTAAGGCATCTGAATGCCTTCGTGGCGTATTGCCGAGAGTTCTTTGAGCACGGCATGGCTGAGCGCGAGGGTGAGAGGCAGGAATATGGGGGTCTCGTCGGTGGCGTAGCCAAACATCATGCCTTGGTCGCCGGCACCCTGCTCGGCAGGTGAGCGGCGCACCACGCCACGGTTGATATCGGGACTCTGCTCGTGCACGGCGAGGAGGACTCCACAGGAGCGGCCATCGAAGCCCAGGTCGGCGCGATTGTAACCGATGCGGGCAGCGACATCGCGGGCGGTCCCCATTATATTAATATATGTGTCGGCGAGAATTTCACCGGCAATGATGATTTGCCCGGTAGTCACCATAGTTTCGCAAGCTACCTTGGCATCGGGGTCGCGAGCGAGAAATTCGTCGAGGACGGCGTCACTGATCTGGTCAGCCACTTTGTCGGGATGACCCTCCGATACAGACTCGGAAGTGAAGAGATAATTCATAGTTACAACAATTTAAAAGATCAATAAAAAATCCGCAAAGCAGCCCCTGCGGAGTGGGGCGACAATGCGGTCGACCGGCTTGGATGCCACGGACACCTATAGGCGCCCACGGTGAGCAACTTTGAATTGCAATTTTAGCATTTTTTCGAGTGGTTGCAAGCAGCCAAATCTTTCCACATTTACGGGTGCAAAGGTACGACTTCTCGACGAGATATGCAATACAAAAATGATTATAAATAGTTAACACACTGATAATAAGAAGTGTAGGGTCTCCCATTTTTGGGGACCCTACACTTAAATCTTTTAAAAATGTTTATCAGAAGGGGAGATCCTCGCTATTGCCGGGCTCAACCATGGGTGGAGGAGGAACAGCGCCTACCACGGGAGCGGGAGCAGCGGCGGCAGCTGCGGTGCCGACATTCTTCTCAACCTTCCAGCCACGGATGCTGGTGAACCAACGACCCTGATACTCACGGCTCTCGATGTCGAAGCTGAGCTTGATTTGGTCACCGACAGCCACGGGATACTGGTCGGCTTTGTCACCGAAGAGGTCAAATGCTATCTTGCGAGGAAAGTTCTCGCCGACTGTTTCCAATACATATTCGCGTGTATGCCAGGGATTTCCTGCCTTAGATGTACCTGAGCGCTCGCCCAAGTCCAGAATTACTTTGCCTTCTACTTCCATTATAAATAATTTAAATTGTTATACATTGTTGGGGTTAATCGTGACGACAAAGTTAGTAAAAAAAATGACACGGAGCACAAAAATCGTCGAGAGTGAAGAAAAAATTTGTTTACACGTCGAAAAAAGCGTACCTTTGCAGTCACAAAAGGGGTCCGGTAGCTCAGCTGGATAGAGCATCTGCCTTCTAAGCAGACGGTCACGCGTTCGAATCGCGTCCGGATCACTCGAGGGTCACCACTCACACCGAGTGGTGACTCTTTCTTTATGTCTATACCTATCTATCACTCAGCGACTTATATTTTGTAACTATTTGTCTTAGAATGTTTTAGCAA
>CALZTY010000044.1 GCA_945829225.1 uncultured Bacteroidales bacterium
ACTGAGTTCTTCAAACAAATCGCTAATTTTGCACTTGCCAGTTGAACCTGCACAGATACTGCAGCTACCTGTTTCAGTGGGATTTTACAATTCTCACAAATATATTGTTTAACTTTTTCTATCTCTCCAGGTGCTTTAGTATCACATTGACTCAAAATAAGGAATATTGGTTTTTTGGAGAGCTTCATTTTCTCAACAAAATCAGTAAGAGAACGCGTGATTGGCTGATTGACGTCTACAACTAACAATATACCGTCTGCCTTAGGCAAAAATTCGACAAGAGTTTGCTTATGGGCAGGATCCGAGGAAGAAAGTCCCGGAGTATCGACCAAAATTGTTGTTGGCGGTACTCGCTTAGAAGTATCGAATACAGTTACAACTTTTGTATCTGTCAGATCTTCATTTTTTAAAAGTGATATATTATCTATCTCCTCAATCTTACCGTCGTCTTTAAGTATCTGAGCATGGCACCTATCACAACTAAAGTGTAACTCAAATATAGTCTTTGTAGTGGGTTCCCTAGCAGTTTCAAGACCTTTACTATCCGATAAGGCATTCAACAATGATGTCTTACCCGCGCTAAACTCACCAACAAGAGGTAATACCAAGCAGGCATTTTCTTGCTTACTTCTCGAAATGATTCTTTGTATTTGAGAAACAACATTAGCCAAGCCTAAATACTCAGCTATTTCAAGAATTTTCTCTAATTTACTATCCATATTAAAGCTTTTAAATAGTAGAAATTGGTCTGTTATTTAATTCAATTGTTATGCATCCGCTAATGGGGAATTAGCCGATTCTTTCTACGGTGAGCTCGGTGGGGGAGAGGATGCCGGCGCGCTTGATGTCGATGCCGTAGATGCGGAGGAAAGCGTCGACGACGGCTTGTCCGCCGTTGGTTGTGAGGGGATTGGAGAATGATTGGCTCACTACTTGGACGCTCATGCCGGGCTCGATGCGAATGCCGTTGGCTTGTTTGCGATGTTTGGTTGTTATCTGAAAGATTGGCATATTTGTAGGGGTTATAGATGAATACTATTGACAAAAGTAACGATAATGTGTGTAGCTCACTGCGGTGCGGGGTGAGATTTTTGGGCGCAAAAGTGCGAAATGCGTGCGTAATGTAAGGGGATACGAAATGCCGACAGTGCCGCGAGGCATTGCTGAGTGATAGCGATGGTATGTGACAGAGCGGCAGCCCATGTGCACGTTGCTTTTAGTGGCTACTGGCTCACGGGATAGCCGGGGGGTGAGTGTAGAAGATAAGGCGTGGAGCCGACCGATGTTGCTCGTTCGACGTTTGTAGGCCTTCGCATTGCCCTTCCTGTCAGAAACGAGCAACGTCGAAAGCCCCACGCCGTGTATGCAGACCAGCCATCGGCATGAGAGCCGATGCGGATGTACAATACACCTATCGGGGGCGTTCCCCGTTGCTTGGTCGTTGACAGGAATTGATGAAGTTGCGAAGTTCACAAACGTCAGAACCAAAGCGCAAAGGTACGCCTTTCTTGATATGTTAGTGCCTCTACGCACCCGCGCGGGGGTGCTTGTGTAAAGACATTGCAAAATTACGCAATATATCGTAATTTGCAAGTTTTTTGCGAAAAAAATTGCAAAGATTTTGATATAAAACTACAAAATGGGAGCAATATGCCTCGGATGCCCGAGAAAAGGGTGTCGGCAGATTGTGTGATGATTCAGAAGCAGTGATTAAATAATTATTTGCCAATGCAGAAGCGCGAGAAGATGGTGTTGAGGAGCTCGGAGGAGGGGATGTCGCCGGTGATGTCGCTGAGGTGGGCGATGGTCTCGCGCACGTCTTCGGCGATGAGGTCGGCAGGTATGCCGTCGCGTAATCCGCTGATTACTCGTTCGGTGGACTCTGCAGCGGCGCCTAATGCCTCGGCGTGGCGCAGGTTGGTGACCATTATGTCGGCGACGCCGTGGTTGCTCATATCGTCGGCAATGCTTTGCAGGGCAGCGCGGAGGCTGTCGATGCCGTCGCGCCGTGTGGTGGTGATTGTCTCAATCACGATGTCGGGGGTGTCGAGGTTAGCCTTTAAGCCGCTGATATCTATTGGGTTATGTGCGAGGTCTGCCTTGCTGAGTGCGAGGATGACGTGCTTGTCGGGGGTGCCGGCGATGCGCTTAATCATATCGCAGGAGTCAGCGGGTAGTGCGGTGGTTATATCGTTGAGGACCACCACAATAGATGCTCGCTCGATGGCTTGAAGCGAGCGTTGGATGCCAATCTGCTCGATGCTGTCGTCGCTGTGTCGTATGCCGGCGGTGTCAATGAGGCGGAATGTGTAGTCGCCGATGGCGAGCACCTCCTCGATGGTGTCGCGGGTGGTGCCGTGGATGTCGCTGACGATGGCGCGGTCGTCGCCCACAAGGGCGTTGAGTAGCGACGACTTGCCGGCATTGGTGGGACCGACAATAGCGACGGGGATGCCGGATTTGATGGCATTACCGGCTGAGAATGAGTCGTGTAGATGCTTGACAACCTTGTAGATGTCGTCGGCGAGGACTTTGAGACGCTCGCGCGAGGCAAATTCCACATCTTCCTCGCTGAAATCCAATTCCAACTCGAGGAGCGAAGCCAAGTCGACCAATTGCCGGCGCAACTCGGTGAGTTGAGCCGAGAAAGAGCCTCGGAGTTGGGTTGCTGCAAGCCGATGGGCGGCGCGAGAGTCGGCGGCGATGATATCGGCGATAGCCTCGGCTTGGGCGAGGTCCATCTTGCGTGCAGCGAAGGCTCGGCAGGTGAACTCGCCGGGAGCGGCAAGACGGGCACCGGCGGCGATGAGTGCAGCGATGAGTGCGCGTTGCACATAGGTGGAGCCATGCACCGACAACTCGACGACGTCCTCGCCGGTGAATGAGCGAGGAGCGCGGAACACGGTGGCGACGGCTTGGTCGAGGGGCTCGCCATGGCTGTCGTCAACAGTGCCCAGGTGGGCTGTGTGCGAGGCTACGTCGCTTAGCGCCTTGCCGTGCCATATGGCTTGCGCGATGTCGATGGCACGTTGCCCGCTGATGCGAGCCACAGCGATGCCGCCACGCCCTGCGGGTGTCGAGATGGCGCAAATGGTGTCTTCGTCGGTGTATATCATTTCGGTGTGAATTAGCGTTTGGGGTGTTGCCAGCGAGCCATCGAATGCTGGGCTTCCACGTCTGCCTCGATGTCGTCGGGCAGGGCAGAGAAGAAGTCATAGCCGGTGATTGACTCGATATTGTCAATAGAGGTGACAGTAGCCTGGGCACCGCCTTGGAAGGGGTGATTGGGCATCAGGAAGGCAATGCCCATGGGCGGGACTGCGTCGGGCGCGATAATTACCTTGAAAAAGCGCTCTGGCACAGGCACTTGCGACTCGCCTATGTAGCGAGTGATGTGGTCGGTGAGAATCGGACCGGCAACGATATAAAGAGTGCCATGGGTGGCGGTCCACTTGCGGGCATTTTTCTCGACGGTTGCCCAGGGTCCACCATTCACCTTGCGGTCTTGCGGGCAGATGTTGGTGAGGAGGTGGCAGTCGTCCATGGCTTGCTCGCTCCACTTCATATCGGCGGCGGGAGCCATGTGCCCACGGTCAAATCCCGAGTTGCGATAGTCGTCGAGGGTGGCACAGCCGGCGACACGTGTGTCGGCGGCAAAATTGGCACAGTTGCGGGTTGTCACCTCGGCATTGGCATGCTCGCAGGTGAGTTGCCATGCGACATAGTTGGGTTGGTGGGCATCGGCATTGAAGGCGACGTAGAAACCCTCGTAGGCGAGCATCTCGCTATTGGTGCCGGCAGGCTCAACGACGAGGAGCAATTGATCGGTCGCGACGGGCTCGTGGCTCTCGGCGGCAGAGTCAAACGGAATAAAGGCGACCGCAATTGCGGTCGCCAAGAGTACTGCTATGAGCAGGATGTGTCGCTTGTGTTTCATCAACGGGCTGCCAAAGAAGTCGACAGAGCCATCTGCTGATAAGCGTAGAGGCCGTTGTCAGAGATCTCAACCACAACAGGCTCTTCGCTGCCGGGAGCGGGCAGAGCCACGTGGGTCTCGTCGATGAATGTGAGGAAGGTCTTCTCGGAGCCGTCGGGGAGGACTACTGCCCATGAGTTGTCATTTTCGTTGAAGTTAAGGCGTACTTCCGAGCCGTCGGTCTCGCTCTTGATGGTGTAGCCTGCCTTGTCGACGGTTACCAAGTAGTCGCCGTCGTTGCCACGCACGTGGCGGGTGCCGGTCGAAGCCACGGGATTGCTACCCGACCAGAACTCGATGCTGTTGAGCACCAAGATGTCGGCAAGACCGGATACCTCATATACAGGTACAATCCAGAAGGCGAAGAACACCAATTCGTTGATAAACTTGTTGCCCACGCTATTGTTCCAGGTTAACAACTTGTTGGTGAGAGAGAAAGAACCGATACATGAAGGCAAAGTCATAGATGCCATCAATGTGCAAACGAGTGCAACTGTAAGTTTAGTTTTGCGCATAGTTGAATTTTTTTAAGTTATCTACTTATATTTTTGGCAAAGGTAAGTCTTTTTGTCTATTATTACAACAATTCGGAAAGAAAAAATTCCAATTAATAACAAAAAACTTCACGACCATGCGTCGTATCTGCCGTCATCGTCGGACTCGTCCTCCTCGTGGGCTTGGTATACGGGAACGTAATACTGCTCTATCTCTGAGGCAAAAGCGGTGAGTCGCCCGGCATAATACGCCGCAACAGTCTCGATAATAAGTTCTTGCGAGCCGTAACGAGCGCCATTAAGGGCGAGTAAGTCACATGAGTCTTGTTCCTGTTTGACAATCCCTTTAACTGCCATATCAAACATACTCTCATAAGCCTGGGCATAGCGCCACAGAGCCGCGCGGGCATAATAACTCCATGCCTTATTTATGTCCTCGGGTTGACCGCACAAGCCGTCTCGGTATATATCGCCCAAGAGTTTTGCCGCCTCGGCGGAGCCCAACTCTACGGCTCTGTCGAAGTCTTGAAGGACTGACCCGGTTATTCGTTCCCGAGTATCCTCATCGAGTGAGTCAAACATTGTAACAAAAGTCTCATTGGATAACATCAAACAATCGCCGCAATGGTGGTCAATGCCCTCATTGAGCAAACGCTCATATTCATCGACATCGGTATACTCGCCTGTCTCGGGGTCGGTACACTTGAAAAGAGCCAAGAAGCTCCACGCATCAATTATGCCATTATTTGCAGCGGCTTCGAGGTCTTGACAAGCGGCATCGACATTGCCTTCTCTATAGTATGCTACGCCACGGAGCGACTTCCAAATAGCAGAGGGCATACCCTCGAGGTCCTCATTCTCAATGATGGCTGATGAGGTTTTGATAGCAAGAGCGGTGTTTAAGTTGAAGCCATAGGTGCCTCTATTAAGCCAATTAATGTACAGTACTGCGGCAAACTCGCTGTTTTGTTTCAGTGCCTCGACAAGATATTGTTTGGCACGGCTATAGTCCACCAATCCATATTCGCCGGCGTAGTAGGCATTGGCTATGGCAGCGCCGGCATCACTGAGGTGTTGGGCGTAAGCCTTTTCGAAATACTCCAAGGCTGTTTCAACATCACCGGCGTTCCAATTTTTGGTCCTCAAAAGCCTGCCGTAGGCAAACCGTGCATGAGGGTTGCCGCCGTCGGCTGCCTCCTTGATTGCCGCCTGTGCCGCATCGGATACGACAAAGATCGATGGAACTAAATAGAAAATGCGGCGGAAGCATCTTGCGGCAAAATCACTGATATTGTCACCCATCGCAAGGGCGGCAAACACTAAATCATCAAATTGCTCTTTGCGGAGCATCTCGGCAAAGTCAGCATCGCGGCGACAAGACCGGCTTTCATCTTCGTAACTCATAATAGAAAAAATATAAAGGAGATTAATGAATGGAGGCAAGGAGATGTCCTGCATATACCATAGCGAGCCCCACGAGCAGCGAGGCAATGGTGTAGACGAGTGATGTCCAACAAGCACAGGTCAGCAGGCTATAGTTTTCGTTGACAAAAGTCGAGAAGGTGGTAAAACCGCCGCAGATGCCCACGGTGAGGAACAGGCGCATCGCCGTGGAGAGTGTGCAGCCACGCTCGACCAAGCCGCAAATCAGCCCGATGAGGAGGCATCCCACGACATTGACCGCAAAGGTAGCCCGGGGGAAAGCCCCTGCCGAGGCATTGCCCGGAATGAGCAATCCCACTACATATCGGGCGACTCCGCCGATGCCGCTACCGAGTGCTACAGCGAGGATATTGACAAGGGTTGCAGTCATCAGTCATCACAATAATGCCTCAATACACGGCGATAAGAATTAAAAATTTTGCTCTTGGAGATAAAGCCGAAGTAGTGACCTTTGTTGTCGACTACCGGGAGGTTCCACGCGCCGGTGGTGTCAAATTTCTTCATCACGGCATCCATATGCTCGCCGATGATAATCTTGTCGGGCGGCGAGGTCATGAACGATGCCACATTCATCTTGCGATACAGGTCGGGGCGGAACATGATATTGCGGATATCGTCCAACTGGACCACGCCCAGGAGGATGCCGGCGCCGTTGAGCACGGGGAAGAGGTTGCGGCTGCTCTTGGCGATGACGTCGACCATCTCCTTGAGGGTCATCTCGGGGCGCACGCTCAGGAAGTCGGTCTCGATGACCGAGTCCATCTTGAGCAGGGTGAGCACGGCGCGGTCCTTCTCATGAGTGAGGAGTTTGCCTTGCTTGGCGAGGCGCATGGTGTAGATGCTGTAGGGCTCAAAGACCTTGATAGTGCCGTAGGCTATAGTCGAGACGATGAGCAGCGGCAGGAAGAGGTCGTATCCGCCGGTGAGTTCGGCGGTAAGGAAGATTGCCATGAGCGGGGCGTGCATGACGCCGCTCATGACACCAGCCATGCCTATGAGGGCAAAGTTCTTGAGGCTCAAGTCGATGCTGAAGCCCAGCATATTGAATACGTAGGCAAAGAGGAAGCCGGTCATGCAACCCACATAGAGCGAGGGTGCAAAGGTGCCGCCCACGCCACCGGCGCCGTTGGTCGCCGAGGTGGCAAATGCCTTGGTGAGGATGATGGCGAGGATAAATGCGATGATGAACCACACCGAGCCGCGGTCGCCGTAGAAGATAGAGCCGTTGACGATAGCCGAGGTGTCGCCGGCGAGCAGGTCCATGATTGAGGAGTAACCCTCGCCGTAGAGCGGTGGGAACAGGAACACCAAGCCCGAGAGGATGAGGCAGCCGATGGCGGTGCGTATCCACCGATGCTTGAAGCGCGAGAAGAAGTTCTCCATCATATTCATCACGCGAGTGAAGTAGAGCGACACCAAGCCGGCGACGATGCCCAAGGCGATTACCGGCGGAATCTTTGCCACGGCAAAGGAGTCGGACTGCACGAAGAAGAACTCAAAGGTGTATCCCGTATATGCGTAGGCGATGGTGGCGCTGGTGATGGCAGAAATCAGCAGGGGCATGATAGACACCGTGGAGAGGTCGATCATGAGCACCTCGATGGTGAACAGCATGCCGGCGATCGGTGCCTTGAAGATGCCGGCGATGCCGGCGGCGGCGCCACAGCCCACCAGGATCATCAGGATGCGCGGCGACATGCGGAATGCCGAACCGAGGTTGGAGCCGATGGCAGCACCGGTGTGGACGATAGGACCCTCGGCACCCACCGACCCGCCGAAGCCGATGGTAATCGACGAGGCTATCAGTGAGGTGTAGGTGTTGTGGCGCTTGAGTCGCGACTTGTTCTGCGAGATCGACCACAACACGCGGGTCACGCCGTGTGAGATGTTGTCCTTGACCACAAAGCGCACAAACAGGGCGGTGATGACCACGCCGAGGGTCGGCAGCAAGATGTAGAGGTAGTTGCCATTGTGGAGGTCGACATGCGAGGTGAGGAGGTGCGAGATGGTGTGAATGAGGTACTTGAGCACCTGAGCGGCGAGCCCGGCAAAGATGCCCACAAAGAGGGCGAGGAATATGACGAAGGTGCGCTCGCTGATATGGCGCTCGCGCCATTGCAGGAAACGCATGAACAGGTCATTCAATCGTCCGGTATGTATATACTTCTGTGTCACTTAATTAACATTTTTTAAACACCTTGACCGGTCACCACGGTGCGCACGGTGTAAAAGAGGATTTTGAGGTCGACGCTCAGCGATACGTTCTCGAGGTAGAGCATATCATAGCGGAGCCGCTCGACCATCTGGTCGACATTGCCGGCGTAGCCATACTTGACCATACCCCACGAGGTGATACCGGGACGAACCTGGTGCAGGAGGATATAGTGGGGCGCAATGTTGATGATTTGCTCCTCATAGTATTGGCGCTCGGGACGCGGACCCACCAACGACATATCGCCACGAAGGACGTTCCAAAACTGGGGCAACTCGTCGATGCGATATTTGCGCAGGACGCGCCCCACGGCTGTGATACGTGGGTCGGTGCTGCTCGACAACGCCGGACCCGCAGCCTCGGCATCCGCCACCATGGTGCGGAACTTGATGATTTTGAAGGGCTTGCGATGCCGCCCGATGCGCTCCTGAGTATAGAATACCGAGCCGCGCGAGTCACTCTTGATGGCGATGGCTATGACCGCAAATACCGGTAACAACACCACCAAGGCGATGGCAGATACAAAGATATCGCCTACGCGCTTGAGGTTGGCGGTTGCCGGCGAGATATTGGCTGCGGTGATGTTGATCAGAGGCTCGGAGACCACCGAGCGTATGCTGGGACTGTTGCCGGCGAGGCGGTAGTTGTCTGCCGGCACATATATATCCAATCCGGTGAGCAACAGTGAGTTGAATAGCGGGCGGTTGCTCTCGACCGATGCACCGTTGCCTATGATGATTACCGATGCATCGAGTCGGGAGGCTTCGGCAGCGATGGCTTGCGGCGACGCTTTCGGGTCGACGAAGGTCACCACTCTGAACTCCGAGCAATGTGGGTGGCGCTCGATACGCTTGGCGAGTTCGCGGGCAGCCTTGTCCTTGCCAAGCATCAAGGCGTTGAACACCCCGATGCCACGGCGCAATTCGCCGCGCCTTATATTATTAATGAGTGCGCGCCCGATGAGCACCGGACCGCTGAGCAGCGCCCACAGTATCGCCATCAACTCGTAGTTGCGCAGGCGCTCGGGCACATCGTCGTTGATAAGGGCGGTGAAGAAGATGAGCAACATGCCTATGAGCGACACGCCGATGGTGTTGCCCAGTTGGTCGATGCGCGACTTGACTCCGGGACGGTTGTAGAAGCCCGAGAGCGCATATAGCACCACCATCATTATCGGAAAGAGCAACTGTCCCAGCAGGATATTGGTGTCGTGGAGCAGGAAGTTGCGCATGGTCGACACCTCGTTGACCGGTGGCAACGACAGGTAGCGCACGACGTTGAACACCAACCAGCCGATGTTGGTGGTGATGTAATCGCTGAGGATATACTGCATTCGTCGTGTGCCTTTGCCCTTCATTTGCGCAGAATTTTGAATACTCCGTTATTGCAAATCTTGATTACCGTCGAGGGCTTGGCGCCGGGCGGGTCGTCGCGACGCGAGGTGCACACATAGTCGGCGGCATCGAGGATTTGGGGGTTGATGGCGGCGAAGTCGCCGGGGGTGGGTTCGCCGCTGATATTGGCGGATGTGGAGACGACGGGACCGCGCAGGGCGTTGCATAGCGCGGAGGCAAAGGGGTCGCGAGTGAGGCGCACGCCGATGCTCCCATCAGGGGCAAGCAACTCGGGAGCGACGCCGATGCCTCGGTCGTAGATGATGGTCACCGGGTCGACAGCCGCCTCGATGAGCATCTCGGCAGCCTCAGGCACGCAGTCGACGGTGCGTTCGAGCATCGCCATGCTACTCACCAGGGTGATGAGCGCCTTTGCCTCGGCGCGGTGCTTGATGTCAAAGATGCGAGCGACCGCCAGCGAGTTGCGGGCGTCGCAGCCGATGCCCCACACCGTGTCGGTGGGATAGACGATGACGCCGCCGCGGCGCATCACCTCGACGGCTGTCTTGATATCGAGTCGTTGTTGCTCGCTGAGTTTCATAGGCGCGACTTGGGGACAGTGGCTTGGAAGTCCTTGAGATACAGCGGAGTGCAGTATGCCAGGTCGAGGAAGTCGCGGCGCGCGTGGGCGCGCTCGGCGAGGGCTACCATATCGACTGCCAGAGGCTCGACACCATCGACGATGGTGACATTGGGCGCTGAGATTACCGAGGCGGCTTTGGCTGAGCCGTCGCCGAAGAGCAACACCGGACGTCTCGTGGCGATGAGGTCGGCATAGGCATTTTCGTCGAGTATCAGCGGCGCCGGGGTCAGTAACTCGTTGATACCGAAGTCGTAGGCGGCGGTGAATACCTCCATGCGGCGGGCATCAATCATCGGCACGAAGATGGTGTCGGGGTCGATGTCGTCGACCGAGAACATCACGCGGGTGGCGAGCAACTCCAGGGTTTTCACTCCGATGAGGGGCACGTTGAGGGCATAGGCGAGGCCCTTGGCTTCGCTCAAGCCGATGCGGAGCCCGGTGTAACTGCCCGGACCCATGCTCACGGCGATTGCCTCGACTTGCATCTCCTTGTCGGCGGCAAAGTCAAGGCATTTCTTGACGAAGCCGCTGAGCAGCGCAGCATGATTGCGCCCCTCGAAGTCCTCGGCATGGCATAGAATAGTGCCCTCGGCACTCAAGGCAGCCGAGCACACCGAGGTCGTTGTATCTATATTTAATATGACAGGCATTCTCTTTTGTGCAATTTTAGGCAAAATTACTAAAAAAATCTCAGCCACCACCAATATCGCACAAAAAACCCGAGAAATCCGTGAATAATCTGCAAAAAAACTTGCTATTCAAGAAAAAAATTGTACCTTTGCACTCAATATGACCTCCCACGCTTCCCGTTGGATCAGCGCACCCGGGGAGGTCTTCGAGTTTTATATGGAATATAATAAGAAACCATCAACACTGCAAGAGCAGGTAAACAAATTAAAAAGTCGCGGTTTGTTGATTGACGACAATCTACTTGCTATTAGGTATTTGTCGAATATTAGTTATTATCGACTTCGTGCATACACGTATCCTTTTCAAGATAATATAGATCCATCTGCCGACCATATTTTTTTGAGGAATGATATTCATTTCTCTGATATAATTGATTTATATTGTTTTGACAGAAGACTTCGCTCTCTTATGTTTAACGCCATTGAAAAAATTGAGGTGGCAGTCAGAGCAAAGATTGTACAAACTTATTGTGAGTCTACAGGTAGTAGTCATTGGTTTAATGACAAAAGTTTATATAAAGATAAAGTAGTAACCGACAAAAATGGGAATAAAACAACTGCATTTGATTTATTAATGGCTGACATCGAAAGTGAAATCAAACGCAGTAATGAGGATTTTATCAAGCACTACAATAACAAATACGGTACACCGGTAATGCCACCTGCATGGATGACATTGGAGGTGTTGTCTCTGGGCACATTAAGCAGAATGTATCAATTGCTGAATAAGTCTCCTGAGAAAAAAGCGATTGCAAAAGCATTTGGGCTTAACAATGATCAGGTTCTGGCAAATTGGCTACATGCCATTGCTGTTTGGCGAAATTGTTGTGCCCATCACAGTAGAATATGGAATAGGCGTTGTATCATCAATGTTCAAATGCCAACTCATACTGATTTCCCATTTCTTGACAAAAATACATCACGTTCACTTCATCCTAATAAGGTATTCACTGCATTGTGCTGTATAAAATACATAAGCAATATAATCAGTCCCAATAGTGATTTGAAACGCAACATCCTTTCAATCATAGGCGATGGTGGAAATCTTCTTAATTTACAAGAAATGGGATTCCCCAAAAACTGGAAATTCCTTGACGTTTGGAAATAACTATGTACTATTAGGAAATATAATTTCGTGGGCTGCAATTAGTGGGTGAATTGGGCTAATTGGACTAATTAGACCAATATGTTGAAATCGGAGAAAATGTTAAATTAATGTTGCGTTAACGTCATTTAACAATTGGGGGGTAGACTTAAGAATTTTTATTACTTTTGCGGTCAAAATCGCGTTTTTGACCGCAAAAGTAATGGTAAAACTACGTATCAAGCAGCTAATTGCAAGCAAAGGCTTGACCCAGGCTGTGGTGGCACAACGTTTAGGTGTGGCACCTATGACTGTATCGGGCTGGTGCACCGGGCGTGCATATCCCTCCATCGAGATGCTCGAGCGCATCGCCGGGGTGTTGGGGGTGCGCCTTGCCGAGTTCTTTGAGGACTCGCAGCCGCAGAGGTCGGTGACCCTGCAAGCGCGAGTCGATGGCAAAGTCATCGACCTCACGCCCGAAGTCCTCACTGCCCTCGCTCACCTCTCCAACCACTAATCAACCATTCCAGTAAAGATGCAAATTAAATCCAAAATCAACATTAAATAACAACTAATCAAACAATTATGAGAAGATTTTTACTCCTTTTAATTACGTTGCTGAGCACAGCGACATTTGCCTTTGCTGAAGAAGTAACGGTAGCAATTGCCGGTGATAAATTCACAAAAGATGCAGAGAATGAAAAAATTGCAACTTTCACTTCAGATGGCTTCACTTTTACTCTTGACCAAGACAACTCTTCTACTGCTTCTGTTTTGACAGATTTAGATAAGTTGCGTATCTATCAAAATGCAAACTTCACCGTATCAGCAAATAACGGAGAAACAATCACGCAATTAGTTATTAAAGCAATTTCTAACTATGCTGGAGATAATTATTTGGGAATAATTGATGGTGGTGGTTCAATCGCATATAACAACTTGACCTTTACTTGGACAGGAAATACGTCAACTATTAGTTTTAATGCCAACAAACAGACTCGTATCAAGTCCATCACAATCACCTACGGCACCGGCAGTGTAAAGGAGACCTTGTCATTTGACAAGGCGAGCGTTTCGCATACATTAGGAGATACATTTAATGCTCCTACATTGAACCATGCCGGGGGCTTGACTATCAATTGGGAATCGAGCAATACTGCCGTTGCTACTGTTGACGACTCAGGCAATGTTGAAATCAAAAGTATCGGCACCACAATAATCACCGCGACTGATGACTCTGACAACACCAATACCGCCTCCTACACTCTTAAAGTGGTAGCACCCGAAACTAATCCATCATATCAGATTGTTTTCTTAAGCGGAACAAGCGAACCTAATGCTCCAGGTGCTTCATTGGCTAACTGTATTGAAAGTGGCAAAGAATATATATCTAGCATCTCACAAACAAGAGCGTTTGCTACATGTGCTAATGGTATTAAACTTGGCTCCGGTAGTGGAATTGGTACAATAACCCTTACCTTGTCAGAAACAGGGGCTGTTAGAGCTACCAAAATTGTTGTGAATGCAGTTAAATATAACACCGACGCTACAACTATTTCGGTGAATGGTGCAACTGCACAGGACCTGACTTCTTCGCTTGAGGATTACACATTTACCTTAGATAATTCTTTGTTGTCAGCGATTAAGATTCAGAGTGGCGGATCGAAAGAAACAGAATCTCGCTGCTATGTAAAAAGTATAACCGTATACTATCTTGATGACTCAACTCTCGAGTTCACCAATACAGCACCTATAGCAACATATGGTGAAGATTTTATAGAACCCACATTAGTGAACAAAAGCGATGATAAGACCTATAAATGGGAATCGGACAACACTGATGTCGCAGAAGTAAGCAGCGACGGTAAATTGACTATCAAGAACATAGGTACTGCGGTCATCACAGTAACAGAGCAAGAAACTTCAAAAACTGCATCTTACACACTTACCGTTAATGCCTCATCAAAAGTTGGCTTGGCTTTCTATGCCGGGACATTCATCGTATTGAAAGATGCCACCAAAGACTTTGTAGAGCCGGTACTTATTAATCCCAATGGCTTAGAGAATATTACTTACACCTCAAGTGATGATAATATCGCTATGGTTGGCAGCACTGGTGAAATCTCAATTGAAGATGGATTGGCTGATGGAACGAAAGTAACCATCACCGCATCAGTTGAAGCACAAGGTAACTACACTGCCGGCTCAGCCTCCTACACCATTGTGATTAAGGATCCAAGCATAGTAGTTGATGGCCCCACCGAGACTCTTACCGCATCAGACTTCAAGGCAACATCTACTACTTATACCAGTGGCACAAGCACTAAGAATGAATTTTCATATGCATTTGAAACCGCAAAGAATTCAAATGGAGCCATTCAGTTGCGTGCAACCAATCCTGGTGGTATTATACTAACCGCAAATGACAAAGGCTATGTATTGCGCAAAGTAACTGTTGAGTGGAATTCAGCAACAGCAAACGGTCGTACACTCGATGTATATGGCAAGAATACGGCATATACCGGAAATGATGCCGGCAACCTATACAATAATAGCACTAAAGGCACCAAGCTCGGCTCTATTGTATATGGCACTTCAACAGAACTTGTTATTGAGGGCGACTACCAATTTATCGGTTTGCGCTCAAATTCAAATGCATTGATGCTCACCAGCATCACACTTATATGGGAGGCACCTGCTGTTCCTGAATACAGCTCTACACTTACACTCGGGAATGAGACTATTAATGATGTGAAGGCTAATACTCTTTCATTAGCTAAAGTTGGCGATGACCTCGGTAGCTACAATGTTTATCTCAATAGTACTGAGATTGGTGCCGCTAACAACGAATGTAATTATTTGCCTTACTCAACTAACGGCAACTTCACTATCTCGGATGGTATCACTGCATATGCGCTCACCACCAATCAGTTTAGCTATGACTTCACACAACAGGTAGGTGAGGTTACGGGTGTTAATTACATAGCACTGCGTGAGGATAAATACTTAGTTCCCGGTAAGACTGATGAATGGTATCTGTCTGCTGAGTACACTATTGCTCCTAAAGAACCAGCTTTGAAGGATATGGTGGTAACCTTAAGTGACTGTGTAATCACTTATGAAGGACATGGCGAATTTTCTGCCTTTAACGGCAATAAGGTAACAGTTGCCAAAGTCGGCACATTTAAATTTGTC
>CALZTY010000045.1 GCA_945829225.1 uncultured Bacteroidales bacterium
ATGCTCTCTTACAAAGAGAGCATTAACTAAACACCAAAAAAATTTTGATTTTTTAGTACTTAGCGTAACCCTTATACATGTGTGCTAATAGTGGAATACATATTAAAAGAGGAACGATGTGACTCGTTCCTCTTTTTAATATTATTTTAATGCTTTAATAATAAGGTCGTTGGCGCGGTCAACAACGGCGGTGTCGAGCGATGCCAGGTAGATGCGAGTTGTCGACTCCGACTCATGACCCATGCCCTCGCTGATGACGCTGAGGGGGATGCCCTTTGACTTGGCTGCTGATGCCCAACTATGTCGCGCGACATAAAGCGTGAGCGGCATGTTGATATTCAACATTGTGGCTATCTTCTTGAGGCTGTGGTTAATATTGTAATTTACATTGCGATAGACATATCGCTCATTGCATCCCGCGCGTCTGATGATAGGCAGCAGATAGTGTGTGGCATTCAAGGGATACTTGTCGACTATCGCCTGCATTTCACTTGTCCAGCCGACGAGCAGTTTTTGTCCTGTTTTGCGACGTCGATAAGTGATGTGGCCATTGCTTAAATCGCTACGGCGCAAAAATGCCATATCGACAAAACTCATACCACGCATATAGAAACTGAGCATGAACATATCGCGCGCGTAATCCAAGGATGGAGTGGCTCTCAAGTCGAGGGTCTTAATCTTCTTGATAATTGTCAAGGGTAGGGCTCGCTTCACTGTCTTATCAACTCCCGTGTAGACGTGCTTGAATGGGAAACGGTCATCGATGAGTTCTTGCTCGACTGCGCGGTTGTAAGTCGCGCGTAAGATACGCGAGTAGAACGAAATGGTATTCATCGTGAGCCCCCGGCGCTTAAGCCACGACTCGTATCCCTGCATCACTTCAGGCGATAGGGATTCAAGCATAATATCCTCATTATTACGGTAGTTTTTGAAACTACTTAAAGCCGAGATGTAGGTCTCGGCAGTGCGTATATTGCCATTTTCACGCAGGTTTGAGATCACCTCCTCCATGAATACAAATAGCGATTGCTTCACCGAGTAGTAGGTGTACATCTCGACAATATCATCGGCGGAATAGCTGAATTTTCGGCTATCCAACTTGCGGATAATGCGTCCGAAGCGCTCGAGGTCATTGTGGATATTCTCTTGCAACGTGAGAATAGCCGGTCGTACTTTGCCACCCGAAGCGATGGCTATTGACGAGGTCCTTGAATCCCACTCATGCGGGTAAATGTGGTAAGGTGACAACACTTGTCTAACCTTGCGTTCGTGGATTACTTGGTAGTAGATGCTACCGGGATTGTCACTGACTGTTGAGGGTCTGAATTTTACTCTAACCGATGCCATAGTAGTAAATTAGATAATTATTGGTAAAAATTTCCGTAAAATGTGTAAAGATAATAATTGCACTTTTGTTATCTTTGCAGTGTTTTTAAAAGAACTACTAACACCAAATTGAATATGGTAAATTTTGATTATCAAACACCTACGCGACTCATCTTCGGGCGCGGTGTAGTTGCCGAGAAATTGGCATCAGTAATGAAAAACTATGGACCTCGCGTGCTTATTACCTACGGCGGAGGCAGCATCAAGCGCTCGGGCTTATATGACCAAGTAATTAACATCTTGAAAGATAAGGAAATATGTGAATTGCCGGGCATTGAGCCCAACCCCAAGTTCAATCCCAGTGTGCTTGAGGGCGCTCGCATATGCAAGGAGCACAATATAGATGTCATCCTGTCGGTGGGTGGCGGCTCGGTGCTCGACTGCACCAAGGCGATTGCCGGTTGCGCATGCTCGGATGCCGACCCCTGGGACGTAGTCACCATGAAGGTCCCGACCCACAAGGCAATTCCGATTGTCGACATTATCACCTTGGCTGCCACCGGCTCGGAGTACGATAGCGGCGCCGTCATATCTCGCACCAAGACCAACGACAAGTTGGCATATTTCTCAAAGCACGTATTCCCGGCAGTTTCGTTCATCGACCCCACCTACACCTTCACATTGCCTGTGAAGCAGACCCTTGCCGGTGTTGCCGATTGCATCAACCACATCATGGAACAGTACTTCTGTGGCGAGCATATCGAGATGAATGATGCCTTCATGGAAGGCGCCATAAAGTCGCTGATGAAAAATGTGCGCATAGTGCTCCGCGAGCCCGACAACTATGAGGCTCGTGCCGAGATTTTCTACGCTACGACACTTGGCTGCAACGGTATTTATTCCTTGGGTAACTCCGAGAGTGGATGGCCCATGCATTCCATCGAGCATGCCTTGTCAGGGCACTACGATATCACACATGGCGAAGGTCTCGCAATTGTTACCCCTCGCTGGATGAGGCACATCCTCAGCGACCGCACCATGGAGCGTTTTGTCGCTTTCGGCACCGGAGTATTCGGCATCGACTCATCTCTCCCCGAGCGTGAGATAGCCGAGCGCGCCATCCAAGCGATCCACAATTTTTACAAGGAAATAGGTATCCCAATGACACTGCGCGAGGTGGGTATCGACGATTCTCGCATCAAGGAGATGGCTCATCATATCGCCGTGAACGAGGGTTTGGAGAATGCTTGGGCTCCGCTATATGAGGATGACATTGAGGCTATCCTTCGCGACTGCCTCTAATCATTTAGTAATAAAAAAAAGCCTTGCGGAGTGGTCTGCAAGGCTTTTTTTTATTTTTATTCGTCTCCTTCATCCGAGACAGGGGTCTTGGGCATCGTGAAGTTGAGCCATATAAAACCTATTATACCGGAGATTAGTGAGCCAAGGACGATGCCCAACTTGGCATGATTGAGCAAATCGACTGACTCCGGGTTGTCGAATGACAGGGTAGCGATAAAGAGCGAAACGGTGAAACCGATACCGCCAAGCATCGACACTGACGCCAACATCCACCAATTGGAATGATTGGGCATTGGGGCTAAGTGCAGTTTGACGGTAAGCCACGACATCACAAATATACCGATGAACTTGCCAACTACCAAACCTAAAATGATCGCCAGCGATATTCCCTCCACAGCCGACATCGGGTCGCTATCGAGCAAGAATATACCGGCATTGGCAAAGGCAAACAACGGAATTATGAAGTAATTGACAAACGGGCTAAGGGTATCTTCAAGGTCCTGAAGAGGCGAAATCACTTTATCCGAAGCACTTTCAACCACCTTGAGCCAGTTGAGTTGTTCCTTCGAGAGGATAGCCCGCTTCTTGGGGTCGGGACTTTCATCCAACGACTCGGCACGGAAGTAACCCATCGCGTTGCGTATTTGCTTGATATACTTGCGCGAGTCGAGCACAGGCTTGGCGGGAATTGTGAATGCCACCAACACACCGGCGATTGTGGAGTGGATGCCGGAGTTCAGGAATAGATACCACACACCGCCACCGAGTAGGAAGTAGAACAACTTGCTCTGTATCATCATCTTACCGCCAAATGCCAACACAATCAATAAGCCAAGAGCAATCAGCAATAGATTTACATCGATATGTGTGGAGTAAAAGGCTGCAATCACTATGATACCGCCGATATCATCGGCAACAGCCAATGTGGTGAGGAAAATCTTAAGCGAAATGGGCACGCGCGCACCGAGCATACTCAGCACACCCAGCGAGAAGGCGATATCAGTAGCCATCGGGATGGCAGCGCCCCCGACATAGTCGCTTCCTTGTGCCATATACCAGAATATGGCGACCGGCGCAATCATACCACCGATAGCGCCCATGATGGGCAACAATGCCTTGCGAAACGAGGATAATTCTCCCACCAATATCTCGCGCTTGATTTCAAGTCCGATAAGGAAGAAGAATATCGCCATAAGTGCATCATTGATGAACTCAAGCACCGTCATTGGCTCTCCGGCGTGGCTGAACAGGTTGAAACTGCCTATCTGCACTCGCATCGGATAGTTCCAGAACTCAAAATAATAGCCATTGATAGCCGGTATATTAGCGATTACAATCGCTAACACGGTGGCTATCAACAATATATTACTACCCGAAGCAAATCGCCGGATAGTCTGCTTAGCCGCGTAATAAATATGTGGAATGCGGCTATATTCTTTGGTTTGTGTTGTTTCTGTCGTCATAGTAGATTTCGTGTATCCCAAATAATTTAATCAAGTTTAAGCACAGCGAGGAAAGCCTTCTGCGGCACCTCTACCGAGCCGATCTGCTTCATTCGTTTCTTGCCTTTCTTCTGTTTCTCCAACAGTTTGCGCTTACGTGAGATATCGCCGCCATAGCACTTGGCAGTCACATCCTTGCGCACAGCCTTTATAGTTTCGCGAGCGATGATTTTCGCTCCGATTGCCGCTTGTATGGCTATATCAAATTGCTGACGAGGTATCAATTCCTTGAGTTTCTCGCACATACGTCTGCCGAACGACAGCGCATTGTCGGCATGCGTAAGGGTTGACAAGGCATCAACGCTCTCGCCATTGAGCAGGATATCCAGTTTGACCAATTTCGACTCTCTGAAGCCATGAATATGGTAGTCAAATGAAGCATATCCCTTGGAGATACTCTTCAGTTTATCATAGAAATCAATCACGATTTCGCCCAAAGGCATATCAAACGTCAGTTCCATGCGATGACCGCCCGAGATATACTCTTGGCGCACCAATTCGCCGCGTTTGCCCAGGCACAAGGTCATTATCGGACCAATAAACTCGGGCGTTGTAATCACCGATGCCCGTATGTATGGCTCCTCGATATGGTCTATCAGTGTGATGTCGGGCAATCCCGAGGGGTTGTGCACCTCGGTCATGTTGCCTTTCTTGTCATAAACTTTATATGACACGTTGGGCACCGTGGTAATGACATCCATATCAAATTCACGTCCGAGGCGCTCCTGGATAATCTCCATGTGCAAGAGTCCGAGGAAGCCGCAACGGAAACCAAAACCAAGGGCTGCCGACGACTCGGGCGTGAACGTCAACGATGCGTCGTTCAACTGCAACTTTTCCAACGATGCTCGCAGGTTCTCAAAGTCCTCGGTCTCAATGGGGTACACGCCGGCAAACACCATCGGCTTAACTTCTTGGAAGCCGTGAATTGCCTCGTCACAGGGTTTGTCCACATGGGTGATGGTATCGCCCACTTTTACCTCGCGAGAGCTCTTTATACCCGAAATGATATAACCTACATTGCCTGCCGACAACTCTTTGCGGGGAGATAAGTCGAGCTTGAGCACACCGATCTCGTCAGCGTGATACTCCTTGCCTGTAGCGACAAATTTCACAAAGTCGTCAGTGCGGATAGTGCCGTTGACTATCTTGAAATACGCTATAATACCACGGAAGGGGTTGAATACCGAGTCAAAAATCAAAGTCTGAAGCGGCGCATCGGGATCACCTTGCGGTGCCGGAATCCGCTCGATAATTGCTCGCAATATCTCCGGGATACCCATGCCGGTCTTGCCGCTTGCATGGATTATCTCATCATGGTCACAGCCTATAAGTTCAACAATCTGGTCTGCTACCTCTTCGGGATTTGCAGAGTCCAAGTCACACTTGTTGAGCACAGGAATAATCTCCAAATTATTGTCTATTGCCATATACAAATTGGAGATAGTCTGTGCCTGAATACCTTGCGAGGCATCAACGATAAGCAGAGCGCCCTCGCAGGCGGCTATCGAGCGCGACACCTCATACGAGAAGTCCACGTGTCCCGGGGTGTCAATCAAGTTGAGCACATATTTCTCACCGTCAAGTTCATAATCCATCTGTATGGCATGGCTCTTGATGGTGATACCGCGCTCGCGCTCCAAGTCCATATCGTCGAGTACCTGTGCCTCCATATCCTTGGCGGCTATGGTGTTGGTATACTCCAACAGGCGGTCGGCTAAGGTGGACTTGCCATGGTCGATATGCGCTATAATGCAGAAATTTCGTATATTTTTCATATTAATCTTTTACTTATTGTTAAGTAGCTCAAGCGCTATGGCATTGAGACGATGCTCGAGCTCGGTAGATGTCAAGCGAGTTACTAATCTGCCGCGGTAGGCGATTGAGATATTGCCGGTCTCCTCCGAGACAATGATAGCGGCAGCATCGGTGGCTTGGGCGATGCCCAATGCCGAGCGGTGACGCAGACCCATGTATCGTGGCACATCGCTGTCGTGGCTCACCGGCAAGATACACCCTGCCGCTACCAAGCGCCCATGGGCTACTATCAATGCCCCATCGTGCAAGGGCGAATTCTTGAAGAATATATTCTCGATGAGACGCGTATTGATGTCGGCATTTATCATATCGCCGGTCTTGGCATAGTTATCAAGCGGCATCGTTTGTTCTATAACAATCAAGGCGCCGGTTTTGCTCTTTGCCATATTCATGCATGCATAGACCACAGGCATCACCCATGCGCTTGCCTTGGCATCTTCCTCTCCGCGATGATGGTGAAAGAGCTTGGCAAGGAAATGCCATCGCCGGTGCGAGCCCAATTCCACCAAGAAGCGCTTTATTTGCTCCTGGAAGAGTATCACAAGGATAAGGAAGCCTATGCTCATGAATTTGTCGAGAATGGAGCCTATAAGCCGCATCTCGAATATCTCCGAGGCAAGCACCCACACCACTATGAATGACACCACACCATAAAAAATATTGATGGTGCCCGACTCCTTCATCAAGCGGTACACATAGTATAGTAGCACCGCCACTAACAAAATGTCAAGTATATCTTTTATTCCGAAGTCAAGCATGGCAAATATTTATAAGGTGTAATTATCAATTTAGCCACTTGGCTGTAGCGTTATAAACGGCTACGGCATGCGCTGCCGCCTTCACATCGTGCACGCGCAAGATAGCCGCGCCACGCGTCAATGCCAGGGTGTTCAGCGCTGTTGTTGCCTCAAGGGCATCATCAGCTGTGATGCCGAGCAGGCGCGTTGCCATAGACTTGCGAGAAACACCTACCAGCAAGGGGCGATGCAACAAATGAAGCAAGTCCATGTGCCCGAGCAATTCATAGTTTTGCTCCAAGGTCTTGGCGAAACCGAAGCCCGGGTCGACAATCACATCATTCACGCCCATCATCGACAATTGACCGAGACGCTCTCCTAATTCTGCCAATACAGCGGCTGTCACGTCGTCATACTTGGCATACTCTTGCATATCCTGCGGTGTGCCACGCATATGCATCAAGATATACGGCACTTGCAACTCAGCAACAGTGTCAAACATATCCTTGTCGAGCAAGCCCCCGGCTACATCGTTTATAATATCCGCACCCAACTCCTCGATAGCCTTGCGTGCGACATCGGCACGGTAGGTATCTATAGAGATAAGAGCCTTGTCGCCTATAGCCTCACGAATTGCCGGAACTACAGCCGCCAAACGCTCGTATTCTTCCTCTGCTGTAGGCGGTGCCGAGCCGGGACGTGTTGAGCATGCTCCTACATCGATGAATTTGGCACCGTCGGCAACCATCGCAGCCGCACGACCTGCAGCCACTCCGGCCCCCGACACGCGCGATGCACCATAGAACGAGTCGGGTGTGGCATTGATGATACCCATCACTGCCGGCTCGTCATAACGATATAGTTTGCCTCGTATATTTAACGTAAATGCCTGCATATCAATTATATTTAACGATTTGCACGCTTGCGCTCCAATTCATCGAGGATTATCTTGCGCAGACGTATATGATGGGGCGTCACCTCGACATACTCGTCCTCCTTGATGTACTCCAATGCCTCTTCGAGCGAGAATACTACCGGCGGCACGATACGAGCCTTGTCATCGGCACCCGATGCACGCATATTGGTCAGTTTCTTGCTCTTTGTTACATTCACCACGATGTCATTATCCTTGGCATTCTCACCTACGACTTGACCTGCATACACCTCTTCCTGGGGGAAGATGAAGAAGCGCCCGCGGTCTTGCAACTTGTCAATAGCGTAGGCATAGGCTGTGCCGGCTTCCATGGCGATTAGCGAGCCATTGGTACGACGCTCTATATCGCCTTTCCATGGCTGATATTCGAGGAAACGGTGAGCCATAATCGCCTCGCCGGCTGATGCTGTCAACACATTGTTGCGCAAGCCTATGATGCCGCGTGAAGGAATATTAAACTCCATATGTACGCGGTCGCCCTGTGACGACATTGACACCATTTCGCCCTTGCGACGGGTCACCATATCAATAATCTTTGACGAGTATTCCTCGGTAACATTGATGGTCAGCAACTCGACAGGCTCGCATTTTTGCCCGTCTATCTCCTTGATAATTACTTGAGGCTGACCCACCTGCAATTCATAGCCCTCGCGACGCATTGTCTCAATAAGCACCGACAAGTGTAAGACACCACGCCCATACACTGTCCAGATATCGCGCGAGGGATCTTTTTGCACTTTCAACGCCAAGTTGCGGTCAAGTTCGCGTGTCAGGCGGTCGCCTATATGGCGCGATGTTACATATTTGCCGTCACGTCCGAAGAAGGGCGAGTCGTTGATAGTGAAAGTCATAGACATTGTAGGCTCGTCGATAGCGATGCGGGGTAGGGGCTCGGGGTTCTCTGCCGATGCTATGGTGTCGCCGATTTCGAAGCCTTCGATACCAACCAATGCGCAGATATCGCCGCTGCTCACAGCCTCAACTCGCTTGCGCCCCATGCCCTCAAATGTGTGCAACTCCTTGATGCGTTGCTTCACCACCGAGCCGTCCTTGCGACACAATGCGATTTCCATACCCTCGCGAATGGTGCCGCGATGTACACGTCCCACTGCTATACGTCCCACATAGTTGGAGTAATCCAGTGAGGTGATAAGCATCTGTGCGTCACCTTCCAAGGTGGTAGGTGCCGGTATATTCTCGATGATGGCATCGAGTAGGGGAATGATGTTATCTGTGGGCTGAGTCCAGTCGGTGCTCATCCAACCGTTCTTTGCCGAGCCGAAGATAGTCGGGAAGTCGAGTTGCTCCTCTGAGGCGTTGAGGCTGAACATCAAGTCGAAAACCATATCTTGCACCTCCGACGGACGGCAATTAGGCTTATCCACCTTATTAATTACTACCACAGGCTTCAAACCTATGCGTATCGCTTTCTCAAGCACAAAACGTGTCTGTGGCATCGGACCCTCAAACGCATCTACCAACAGCAGACAGCCGTCTGCCATATTCAATACGCGTTCTACTTCGCCTCCGAAGTCGGCGTGTCCAGGGGTGTCAATAATATTAATCTTTGTACCTTTGTAATTGATTGACACATTCTTGGAGAGGATTGTGATGCCACGCTCACGCTCCAAATCGTTGTTGTCAAGAATTAATTCGCCTGCATTCTGGTTCTCGCGGAACAAGTGACCCGCGAGCAACATCTTGTCCACCAGGGTTGTCTTGCCATGGTCGACGTGTGCGATTATGGCGATGTTTCTAATATTCTGCATATATTTCCTATTGTTTACAGTCTGCAAAGTTACGAAAAATACCTCGTTTAATCTATGAAATACTAAAATTTTCGTAACTTTGCACCTACGAACAGATAAAAACACCATAATGAAAATCAATTTGCGTAAATCATTTGTGTCGTTGATGGCGCTGGCTGTCTTTGCCGGAGCTTGGGCGCTTGAACTGCCCGTCAAGTCTATTAATGGCAAAGATTACTATTACTATGCCGTCAAGCGCGGCGATTCCCTAATCGGTGTAGCAAATGCCTTGGGGGTCACTCGCGACGACATTATTAAATATAATCCTGCTGCTGCCGACGGCTTGCGCCAGGGTTCTACTCTATATCTTCCGGTCTCGGAGTACCGCAATGTGTCTTCCCCGGCGCGGAATAATGCCGGCGAGAGCGCTAATCAAGCCTCCGAGCCTTTTCCTTACAAGGTTAAGCGCGGTGAGACTCTCTTCGGCATCAGCCATCGCTTTGGGGTTAAGCCGGATGATATCATCGCTCTCAACCCCTCTACGCGCAATGGCTTGAAAGCCGGGCAGACAATTATGATTCCTGCCGGCGCTGCGGTAGAGTCTGCCGAGGTTGCGCCTGTCGCCACTCCCGTGCCCACGCCGGTTGTTGACACTCCCACGCCCGAGCAACCCGAGGAACTCCCGACAGTCGCCATCAACGATTCCGTGCGCTCTCTCACTCCGGTGGTTATGGAGCCTACCGAGATTATTCCTACCACTGATGTTCGACCCTCGATAGCATTGTTCTTACCTCTATCTCTCAATGGAAATGCACAGGATCGTGCCGCCAAGACGTCAACAGAGTTTGTCAAGGGCTTTATGCTCGGACTTAACTCTATGAGAGACACCTCATTGCCGGTAGATATTCATATCTTCGATACTGCCGGCAAGTGCGACACTATCCCATCACTCCTTGCTCGTCCCGAGTGTCAGGACCTCAGTCTCATCGTTACCGCCGAGTCTCAAGCTGCCGTCACTGCCACTTATCAGGCTATGGGTGACCGCAACACTTTCCTTCTTAACCTCTTGGCTGTCTCCGACACGACATATCTCCTCGACAGTCGCGTGATGCAGGCTTCGGTGCCTCATTCCATCATGTATGCCAAGGCTACCGAGGCATTGATGATGACATTCGACGGCTACACTCCCGTTTACCTCATCAGCAAGGGCGGAAAGAGTGAAAAATTGCCCTTCACCGAGTATCTCCGTGGCGAATATCTCGCCCAAGGCATCGAGCCCATCGAAATATCATTCGAGGGCATGCTCTCGGCTCAAGACCTTGAGCAACTCGACCCCACCGGCAATTATGTATTTATCCCCGGCTCGGGCTCGCTCACTGAGTTTAACAAATTTGCTCGTGCCTTGCTCGCCTTCCGCGAGACTTTGCCCGACCCCGGGCAAGTCGGACTTTTCGGCTACCCTGATTGGACTGCCTTCCGTAGCGATGGTTGCGATCTGCTCCATCAATTAGGTGCCATTATCTACTCTCGCTTCTACGAGGACGATACCGACGACGATGTGCGTCGCTTCGCAGCTCTCTTTGAGGCTGAGTATGGCGCCCCGATGCTCGAGCAAGTGCCCTCGCAGGCTCTCCTCGGCTACGATACCGCCCGATATATCCTCTCAAACATCAACGCCGGCAATGGCAACTTCGACCCCGAGTGGGATACTCTCTATCGCGGTTTGCAATCCACATTTATGTTTATTGATGCCGAGGGCGTTCACGATATCGATGGCTGCGCCAACCAGGCAGTTTATATCATTAAATTCTTGCCCGGCAATGAAGTCCGCGTTCAAGTCATTTAGTCTAATCCTTCTGCTGATGCTTGTGCCAATGGTAGCATCGGCACAGACTCACTACAAGGGGCACCTGTGGATTGGAGGGCACGCCGGCGCTTCTCTCGCTCGGCAGTCGTTATCGCCTTCTGTGCCCCAGAAGTGGCTTCTCGGCACCACCGGCGCCGTCGCTGTGCGTTATTCCGAGGAAAAAACCTTCGGGCTTGTCGCCGAGTTGGGTTGGGCTACTCGTGGATGGAAAGAGGATTTCCAGGAGTCGCCTCTCGCCTATAGCCGTTCCCTCACTTTTATCAATCTCCCCGTGATGACCCAAATCATCTTCGGAGGACAACGTGCCAAGTGCTTCATAAATCTCGGTCCCGAGTTCTCATATATGATTGGCTCCAATATCAGCGCCAATTTTGATTACACCGACCTCAGCAGCGTCACTCAGTGGCCCGAGCGCGACCGCATGACCGAGCAACTCAATATGGATATCGCCAACCGATTTGACTACGGCATCACCGCCGGCATCGGTGGCGAGTTCTACGTCTCTCCTCGACACTCAATCACCCTCGAGGCGCGTTACTACTTCGGCTTGGGCAATATTTTTAAGTCTTCCAAGGCTGATACCTTCAGCGCTTCGCGCTCTTCGTCGATCGAATTTACTATAGGCTACTTCTTCAGATATAATTGACCATGCAAGACTCCAAACCATACAATAATCGCAAAAACAAACCCAAAGCGGACCCCATCGACCTTGCCGGACGCAAACCGCCCAGCGATGTGGCTACCGAGGCGGCTGTCCTCGGCGCTCTGCTTATATCTAAGGATGCCTATACCCAGGTGTGCGACATCTTGCGCCCCGAGTGTTTCTACGACCCTCGCCATCGCTTGATTTACGAGGCTATCCAGACCCTCGGCGCTGCCCAGCAACCTATCGACTTCATCACCGTCATCAACCAACTCGAGCGCAACGAGGCTCTCGAGGAAGCCGGTGGGCGTGCTTTTATCGTCAACCTCACCACCAACGTCGGCTCTGCCGCCCACGTTGAGTTCCACTCGCGCATCGTACAGCAGAAATACCTCGCTCGCGAACTCATCACATTCGGCGCCACGGTGCAATCTGAGGCGCTGGACGAGAGCAACGACATCGACGAGGTAATGCAACGCACCGAGGGTGCTCTCTTCGACCTCACTCAGAACAATATCAAGAAGGAGGTCACTCAGATTGACCCCGTCATCATGCAGGCTATCAAGCAGATGGAGATTGCCTCCAGTCGCACCTCGGGTCTCAGTGGCTTGGAAAGCGGCTTCCGCGAGTTGGATGCCATCACCTCGGGCTGGCAAAATTCCGACCTCATCATCATCGCGGCACGTCCTGCCATGGGTAAGACCGCTTTCGTCCTCTCGATGGCTAAGAATATGGCGGTCAACTACAATATCCCGGTCGCCATTTTCTCGCTCGAAATGAGCAACCTACAACTCGTCAACCGTCTTATTTCCAATGTGTGCGAGCTTGATGGTGCCAAAATCAAGAGCGGACAACTCAGCGAGTTGGAGTGGCGACAGACCCTCTCGCGCCTCAATGCCCTCTACGGCGCTCCCTTGTACATCGACGACCCCTCGGCGCTATCCATCTTTGAGTTATGCACCAAGGCGCGCCGCCTCGTCCGCGAGAAACAAGTCAAGATGATTATCATCGACTACCTCCAACTCATGAATGCCTCGGGCATGAAGTTCGGCTCTCGCGAGCAAGAGGTTAGTATGATTTCGCGCTCGCTCAAGCAACTCGCCAAGGAGCTTAACATTCCTATCGTTGCCCTCTCGCAGCTCAACCGCCAACTCGAGCGCTCCGAGAACAAGCGCCCCCAACTCAGCGACTTGCGCGAGTCGGGTGCCATCGAGCAAGATGCCGATATGGTATGCTTCATTCACCGTCCCGAGTATTATCTCCGCTCCGGCGAGGATGCCCAGGGCAATGACATCCGCGGTCTTGCCGAGTTCATCATCGCCAAGCACCGTTCGGGCAAGGTAGATGATGTGCGCATGCGCTTCCGTGCCTCGTTTGCCCGCTTTGAGAATTGGGAAGAAATTCCCTCGGGTGGCTTCGGTGAGTATCGCTCCAAGACCATCGGTGCTGCTGCCGTCGCAACGCCTCAAGGTGCCGACGACCCCCTCGGTGGCGGCTCCGCCGACATCTCCGCCCCCGCCGGCTCCTCCCCCGACTTCTAATCTATTCTTAATTATATCAGTACTAAAAGCGCCGCTACCCGGGGTGGGTTGCGGCGCTCTTTATGAATAGGAATTAGGGGATATTACTTGATGGTGACCTTGGTGGCGGTGGCGCCTTGGCGGCGGATGTAGATACCACTTTGAGGATTCTCTACACGGATGCCTTGAAGGTCGTAGTATTAAAACTACTGATTGATAATAGACGAGATCTGCAAGAACTTCATAATCTTCATCGTTTTCCAATTCAGATTAATATCCCTAATATTCATACTGAGAAGAATAAAATTAGGAACATTATTCTCCACCATAGGAATCAGAGACTGTAAGACTTGAGCTTGAGTGAAGTATCCCTAATTGTTAAGTATTGTCTTAAAGAAAGATCCTTTATTTTCGTTGTCATGAAGTTTGATTTATACTTAAAGAAGACTTAGGTTTTAGGTTGACCCCGATTTGCATAAAATCAATGTCCAGCCTTAACGAGGCGGCTTAATTCTATCAGGGTAGGTGAATTTAAGACATCAACGAGAATAACATCCGGAATAGCAAATTTTGAATAGCACACAAAGACTTGAAGTGGCACTATTTGTCCTTCAACAGTCATACCTCCGGCATAAACATCGGCATAGGTACCATCATCTTCATTTACTCTCTTCGACAAAGCAACCTTAAACTCATAAGCAGAGTCTTCCCCTACTGTTACTGAAAGATATTTTTCTCCATTTATCACAGCTACTATAAATAATCCAATCGGATTACAATCAGGCGACGGAATATCCTGAATCAGATTATAGTCACGATCATAAACTTTAAACCCATGGTAAATATAACTATGAATTATATTTTCTGATGCATTGACACCAATATACATTGTCAGCACCATACCCAATAAGAATAGTACCTTTTTCATAAGATTACCTTTCTTGAGGATCTCGAGATTGATACCATTTGGCTATTGGTGAAACCTCATCGTACCAGATGACTATAGCATTTCTTGTCACCCAATCGGCGGAACTATCAGTCACGAACTTTATTTTACATCTCTGTCCTTCACCATCTATAGCATCATAATGGACAATCTTAACGAAGCCCGTATTTGACTCTTGAGGATTATACATTGAATATATTTTACTACCTAAAAGTAACTTATTCCCATCAACATATATGTCAATGAGGGAATTATTGGATACCTGATTCGTCACTTCATTGGTATCCATGTTCAAGTCTTGCGACAAGAAACATGAATACAAGGTCTTCGCATTCACTGAGAGCGAAAGAATCAACCCCGATATTAAGCACAATAATCTAGTCATAATTTATTCTGCATTACTTACAACATTAAGATGGGAATATACGAGCATGAACATAGTAATAATCACCTAAATCCGTTATGAATATAGCATATACTTTCCCGTTTCGCTCGATTTTGAACACATCAGAAGGTTGATCATCATAAATAACACACTTGTGAGCGTAGTAGTATGGCTTTAAGGATCTAATGAAAT
>CALZTY010000046.1 GCA_945829225.1 uncultured Bacteroidales bacterium
GATTGTAAAATAGATAATTATATGGTATAGCAGCCTACTTTTTTGCAATTAAGCCAAAAATGATATACCCTTAATGCGTTTCTGCGCTTAATGATTAAAAAAAAAGCACCGAAATCTTGCGATTTCAGCGCCTTTTCCGACATTTTTTGAAGTGACCCCGGAGAGGCTCGAACTCTCGACCCGCTGATTAAGAGTCAGCTGCTCTACCAACTGAGCTACGGAGTCTTTTTCGCTTTTGCGCTGCAAAGGTACATCAACTTTTTGGACTGTGCAAGCGTTTAAGCGAAAATTTTATAATTTTTTTAGTTGGTGACGTTAAATCCGCGGTCGAGCAGGGCTTGTCGTATCTGGTCGACATGCTTCTGGTCGCGAGTCTCCAACTCGATGCGTATCGAGCAACCGGTAATCTCGTTGGTGACGCTCACGCGCTCGTGGGTTACGGAGATGACGTTGCCTCCCTGGTCAGCGATGACCGACAAAGCACCCGAGAGTTGTCCGGGCTTGTCGACCAATTCGATGGTGAAGTTGTACTTGCGACCGCTCTTCACCAAGCCACGCGTGATGACGCGGCTCAGGGTGTTCACATCGATATTGCCACCCGAGACGATAGCCACGACTTTGCGGCCCTTGACAGGGAGTTTGTTGAACATCACGGCGGCGACAGCCACGGCACCGGCGCCCTCGGCAACCAATTTCTGGCGCTCCATCAGCGCGAGGATAGCTGCTGCGGTCTCGTCATCGTTGACGGTGACGATATCGTCGAGGTATTCCTTGCACAGTTGGTAGGTGAGTTCGCCCGGTTGCTTGACGGCTATACCGTCGGCGATAGTCGCCACGCTATCCAGGTGACAGGGCGAGCCGGTCTTGATGGAACGCTCCATCGAGGGGGCTCCGGCGGCTTGTACACCATATACCTTGACATCGGGGCGCAAGGTCTTGATAGCAAATGCCACGCCGGCAGCCAATCCGCCGCCACCGATAGGGATTACCACGTCCTGCACATCGCGCAGTTGATCTATGATTTCGATGCCAATCGTGCCTTGTCCGGCGATGACCTTGGGGTCGTCAAAGGGGTGCACGAAGGTGTATCCTGCCTTGTCGCGCAGTTCGACTGCCTTGGCATAAGCGTCGTCATAGACACCGGGCACCAAGCAGATGTCAGCACCGTAGCCGCGAGTAGCCTCCACCTTGGAGATGGGAGCACCGGCGGGAAGGCAGATGAGCGCCTTAATGCCGTTGTGGGTAGCGCCTAAGGCTACGCCCTGGGCGTGGTTGCCGGCTGAGCAGGCGATCACGCCACGCGATTTTTCCTCGGGGCTCAGGCAGGCTATTTTGTAATACGCACCGCGCAACTTGAAGGAGCCGGTGAGTTGGAGGTTTTCGGTCTTCAGAAACAACTCGCAGTCGTTGCTGAGGTTGGGAGCCGGAATGATGGCAGTTTTGCGAGCCACATCTTTGAGCACAGCGGCGGCATTGAACACCTCGCTGATTGTTAAGATATTGTCACTCATGTTTTAAGAGTATTCAAGGTTTTGATTTTGGTTGCGATTACTTGCGACGGCGCACCGAGCGCACTGCTCCTGCCTGGCGCGATGCCGGCGACTCCTGCACGGCAGGTTGGCGACGAGTGGAGCGACGGGTTGTGCGAGCCGGTCGTGCCTGCACGGGAGCGGCTTGCACCGAGTCATTTGCCTCGCCATCGGCGGCAGCGGCTTGCGCCTCGGCTCGTGCCAGCAGTTCCTCGCGTGTGGGAGTCCACAGGTTGTCCTCGAAGTGGTCAAGGCGTGCCTGGATACTATCCTGGGCGCGTTGACGATCCTCGGCATCGGGATACATCTGCGCCATCGATTGGTTGCGCAGGTTGCGAGTTTTGTATATATCGCCCTCGTACATGGTGAGGGTGAAGTAGTCGTCGTAGGTGCATGTGGGCAGATTATTGTCGTCGTTGACAAATATCTGCTGCAGAGCCATATGTGGACGCAAATCCTTGAGTTGTATCCAGAACATAGGATACTTGATAGCCTCGCCGCCAAAGTCACCGGCGCGATGGAGCACCGGGCAGATTGCCTCGACTGTGGGCTTGAGGCGGTTGTTGCGCGTGTCAAAGGTCCACTGCTCTATTATATAATATGAGAGCACCTCATTGCAGGGTACATCGCTCTCGTCGATGGTGTAGCGCGGATTCTTGTCGTTGCTGCCGCGTGCCGGCTCGTAGATGATGTGGAAGCGGTCGAGTATATCCTTGACAGGCACCTTGTATTTCTCGGTAAATACCTCGCGCCCGTCGAGATACTCATATGCTGTGAGTTGGTTGTCGGCGAGCAAGCGCATGATGATGCGGAAGAGGTTTTCGTGACCCTCCTCGAGTTCCTCGGGGAAGTACAGAGGCGCATTTACCGGCTTGGTGAGGTCGATTTCACGGTAAATAATGCGCAGCCATTGGATGTCGGCATCGCTGAGCGAACCGTTGTCATACAAGCCTTGCTGGCGCTCGGTTACACCGGGTGTAGCAGCCGGCTCCTCTTGTCCGGGGCGACGACGAGTGACCACGCCGGCGGTGGGGGTTGCATCTTGCGCCACCAATGCCGTGGCGGCGGTGGCGATGGCTATTGCGCTTAATGTGTATTTGATGGCTTTCATATTCGAAGCATTGGTATAATCAATTGATAATCACTTCCATAGGTGAGAGGTCGCGGGTGATGCCGTCGGGACCGATAGCCTTGACACGCGAGATGTAGAAGCGCTTGCCGCGCTGCAGGCGCTGGAACGATTGGCGCTGACGTTGCGAGAAGTTGGCTCCATCACTCACCTCGGGGATAGCATTGCCCATAGAGTCGAAGAATACTGTCTCAAACGATAGTACCTTGAAGCGTGTATCCAACAAGCCGTCGTCGATAGCAGCCTCCAAGCCGGTGGCTTTCAGCAAGATAGACTTGGAGAATGGCTTGCCGCCACGATAGTGGTCGACGTTGCCGTTGGCATCGGTGTACGAGATGAAGGGGGTAGGATCGGGCAATTTGCGCACTCGGAAGGTGGTCTGTGCCATCTGCACCGAGCGTCCGTCCATATTGGCGGTGACGGTCACCACAGCCTCCTTGCCCACGGTGGTGGGGCGAGCAACCCAGTGGTCGCCGGCGCGAGTGAGGGTGCCGTTGGTCATCGTTGCCGAGATGTCGCTCATCGCCACGCCGGGCACCGAGATACCCACAGGGTTGTCAATACCGGCATAGAGGACGTTCATCATCGTAGCCGAGACAGTTGCCATAGGCTCGATGACGGTGTAAGACGACTCAAAGGGGTGACGGGTCGATGTGCCATCGCCGTGGGTTACTTCCAGGTAGCCGTTGTAAGTGAATGTGCCTGTCGAGGCTGTGCTTATCTCGTAGATGCCGCGGTCGTTATCCAAGGGCTTGCCGCCGATGTACACCACAGGGCGGGCTGTAGTATCGACTGCAGCCAAGACGATATTTGCCGAGTACTTGCCGCCACGCATCACCATGCGCGACTGGGGCATCACATAGGCATTGAGTTCGTTGACGCGCACGTCGCCTGCATCTACCTGCGAGTAGAGTACGGCGAGTGCCTCGCCCTCGGCATAGAGTATATCACTCTGCAACTTGGTGAGCAAGGTCACGGCTGCCACTACAGGTTGCTGGTCAAACTTTGCTTCCTCCCACAATTGCGGCGCGAGGGTGCCGGCGCGATGTATCGAGGCTGTCGACAGCATATTTTCAATATTTTGGCGCTTGAGGCTATCGGGGATAAATGTGCCGATATACTCGCGGTAGGAGTCGATGGAGAAGCGCAGACGTTCACCATTTTTGCTGCCCGGGGCGAGCATCACCACGGCGGCTGCCTCGAGGTCTTCGCGGTTCTCGATATTATCGGGGTCGGCATCAGCACCGTCGGCTTTGCGCACGATTTCCATCTTGAGGCTGTCGACGAGGCTGAGCATACGAGCGGTGGCGGCGCGCACCTGGGTGGCTTTATCGAGCCACATGCCGCCCTTGTCGGGGTTGAGGGCTGTAAAAGCCTCCAATTGGCTATACATCGCCTCGTTGCGGTCGGTGACGGTCTCGTTGGTGCGTGTGAGACCGTCAGACACCTGCGTGAAGCCATCGAGTACATCGCTTGAGACGTTGAGCGCGAGCATCGCGGTCAACACGATGTACATCAGATTGATCATCTTCTGACGCGGGCTGAGGCGGTTGTTATTTGCTCCCATTATCTATTGTATTATGGGTCAACGGTTTTCGCCGGGATTGATATTGGGGTCAATACCCATCGGGCGATACATATTGATGGTCATGGCGGTGAGCATCTTCTCGTATACGGCATTGAGTTGCTGCATATTGCGTGCCATCTTCTCGGTCTCCTCGGTGTACTTCACGCTGCTGCCGGCGCTCTTCTCGTACATATCGCGGATATCCTTGATGCCGCGGTTGACGCTGTCGATAGCGTCAAGTTGTGAGGATATGCTCTTGAGTTGGATGCTGTAGATGGTATTCAAGCCCGTGATATTGCGGTTGAGGGCTTCCATTTGCTCGATATAGCCCACCGACGAGCGAGTGATATTCTCGGAGTTCTCGGTGACTGCGCGATAGGAGTCGAGGAGGGTGTTGCTTACGCTGTTGAGAGCCTCGGTGGTCTCGCGCAGGCGCTGCATCTCGGCTGCGATGGCTTGGATGGTGTCGAGATATTGCTGAGTGGCGCCGGTGAGTTGTGCCACTCCTTGCTCGGGAGTCTCTACCGGTGTCGCTACCTGCTGCACGGGGGCTTGCTGAGCCGGTCGGGTGCCGACAGGCTGTCCGGCAAGGGCAAAGGCTTCACCTGACACACCGGGCTCATTCGGAGTCTCCAAGACAACCTCTTCTTCGCTTTCCTTTGACTCGTCATCGGTCTTCTTTTCCTTATCGAGAGCCGGGAAGATAGTCTCCCACTTGTATTCGCGTGGCGGGCGGTCAAAGGCGGTGAGCACGAACATCAACACCTCGGTACCCATACCGATTGACAGCAGGGTATTGCCACCGGGAAGGTGCAAAATCTTGAATAGGGCACCCCAGATGACGATGGCGGCGCCGATAGAGTAGGCAAAGTTAAAGAAGCGCTGACCCTTCTCGCTGCTAATGAAAGCACCGATGCCGCGACGATATTGTTTTACTTTTCCCATTGTTTTCGCTTGTGAAGGTGAGTTATATGTTATTAAGGAGTTGAGGCATTATTTCTTCTTGCCGGTGCCGCGAGCAAAGCCTATCTGTGTGCGCACACAGCGGAACCCTATGTAGGAACGTTGCTCGTTTTGGTATTCCCACATGCGCAGGTCCGAGCGGATATTGTGGGCTACATCTTTCCACGAGCCGCCACGCACGATTTTGCGCTTGAGGCGGTAGGGGTCTTCCTGGGCGGCATCATAGCGATACTCGGGGTTGAGGTCGCTGGTGAGGCGGCTCACGCTCTCGGTGTAGGCGGTGGAGGTCCACTCGCTCACATTACCTGCCATATCGTACAAGCCGAAGTCGTTGGGCGCGTAAGTACCTACTCGCGAGGTGATTAACTGTCCGTCGCGCACAAAGTTGCCCTCACCGGGCTTGAAGTTGGCATAGAAGCATCCCTTGTCTTCGCTCAGGGCAAGTTCGCCATCCCAGGGATAGATATTCTCATCGATACCGGCACGGGCGGCATATTCCCACTCAGCCTCGGTGGGCAGGCGGTAGGGCTCTACATAGATGCCTTCCTTGCCCAGGGCGCGACGCAGGAAGTCGGTGCGCCAGTTGGCAAAGGCATTGGCTTGCTCCCAACTTACACCCACCACAGGGTAGTCGGTGTATCCGCCGTGCGAGAAGTACAGGCGAACATATGGCTCGTTGTAGGCATTCTCGAAGTCGTTGATCCATGCTGTGGTGTCGGGGTACACATTAACTATATATGTGTTGAGGAAGTCGTAGTCGCCGGTGAGGGTGCGGTTGATGGTTTGGCGTACTATCTCGCCGGCATCATTGATATATGCTGTGTCCTTGGAGATAGTGGGGTTATCGGTCGGCACACGGTGGTCGGTGTTGTAGTCGCGACGTGTCGGGTCGAGGCGATTGGCACGCTGTGCAGCCGCGGTGTGATTGTACACCTCGTAGCGGTAGTTGAGTTGAGTGCCATCGAGTTCGCGCACACCGGTGATGGGATTGGTGCGATAGAGGCTCTCGATAGCGCGTTGCTCGTCTTCGCTGGGATTACGCCAGGGTATGGGCTTGTTCCAGTTGAGGTGAGGCTTGATGGGGTTGCCATCGCGGTCCTCCTCGATGCGGAAGTCCTCGTTACCGCCGTATTGCGGGTCGGCAAGGCGCTCGCGGATGATGGAGTCACGCACCCAGAAGACAAATTGCTTGTACTTGCCGTTAGTGATTTCGGTCTCATCCATCCAGAAGCCGTCGACCGAGATGCCACGAGCGTTGGCGGTGAGGTTCCACAGCGAGTCGTCCTTGGCGACGCCCACTTTCATGGAGCCGCGGTCGATGAGGACCATACCATAGGGGGTGGGCTCTACAAATGACGAGCCTCCCACGCCGGTGACTTCGCCACCTGCCGAGGAGCGCTGTCCCACCGAGCACGACGTCAGCGCCACGGCTGTCATGGCACTGATTGCTAATATTTTTGTTGTTGTATTCATTGTCACGTTGAGTGATTGTTTACATGATGCGTATGTTGCGATGTCGGTTGCGATTTTTCTCTCCCAGGTCGAGTTTGAGCGAGTAGCCCACCACCACCTCGTGGCTTCCCGAGGATGCCGAGTGGATGGCTGATGTGGCGTAATCGTAACTGTAGCCGATGTAGAAATTCTTCAATTCGGCTGCGACGGTCACCACCACTGCGTCGTCGTAGCGATAGCCGATACCGAAACTCAGAAAGCGGTTATAGCGTGCACGCGCGGTTATCTCGCCCGTCGTCGAGGTAAAGTCGCTCTTTACCAACATCGAAGGCATTATTTCAAATAACGTATTTTTTATCGGAATATTGCATCCGGCGGTGAAATATAACGTGCGTGATGCCTTAAATTCGTAAATCAATTCGTCGGAGACATTGCCCCCGTTCTCGCCGCCCATGGTGATTGTGGGCGAGGTGATATGCGAGCAGGAGACGCCTGCCCACCAGCGCTTGTGCTCATACCAGATGCCGGCAGCCATGTCCAAGGCGGTGCCGTGGAGGTCCTGAGTGGGGATGCCTTCGTCGCTACTCTCGTGGTAGTCGTCGCCATCGGGGATATACACCTCCGAGCCCTTGAAGCGCTGGTCGTACATTCCCAATTGGAAGCCGATGGTGAACTCCCCACCCCAGCGACGCATCTTGTAGCCTATCTGGGCATTGAGATTGAGGCTGTTGTACAGACCCATGCTCTCCTGTTGCATCACCACGCCGGTAGCAAAGCGCTTGCCGAATAATTTGAAGGGCATATCTGCCATGCCCACAAAGGTCTGCGGTGCATTGTCTATACCCACCCATTGCAAGCGCCCGGCTCCGTGGATTTTCAAGAAGTCGGTGCGCCCGGCGGCTGCCGGGTTGTACAGCGTCGGTATCTCGTAGTACTGAGTAAACTGGGCATCGACTTGTGCCAGGGCGGGCAGGGCGATTATTGTCATCACCACCGCCATTGTTAATCTTTGTAAATATCTCGGTGCCATAGTGTTACTCAAAGTAGAAGGTAAATACTATCATCTTGGAGGTCGCTTTTGACAGCGAATTGGTAAACTTGAGGCGCCCGGGGTCGTCGGCAAGGTCGGGACGGTCGTGCTCGAGGATGTCGCTGAGCCCGAAGCAGAATTTTACCTCCGGAATGAACTTGAAGTAGGGCAAGTAGAAGTCGCAGCCGAAGCCGATGGAAATGAAAAAGTCGTTTGTCTTGGTCTTGAGCAGGTCGGTGCGCTTCTTGGCAACGTCAAATGCCGGCATGATACCCGTGGTGATATACGGGCGGGCATTGCGCACTCGCATCGCCGAGTATTTCAACTCCAAGGGCAAGATTACGTGCGTCGACTTGATATTTTGGCGCTGCTCGGCTCCGGTAGTCACCTCACGGAAGCGTATGTCGCGGCTGCCAAACATCATGCCGGGCGAGAAACGCACCGAGAAGTAGTTGTTGAGGCGGATGTCAATCAAGCCGGTGACGGTGAAGCCCGGTTGATATGCCGGCTGCTCCATGCGCCATTGCTCGCCCTCCTCGGTGATTAAGCCGTTGTGAGTGAAGCGCATATCCTCAACGAATGCGCCAAACGAGAAGCCCAGATGCCATGGGCGCAAATCGGCATACGGGCGGTTCTCGACTTTGTCATTAAGCCGTCGAGCCGCCGCCGTTGGTGCCACACATGCAACCATCGACAGTATCACGATAATGATGGTACTCTTTTTCATCACCTTATTAACGCAATTCCACCTTAATTATTGTATATCATCGACCCGGAAAAGAAAAGTGGCTGAACTCGCTATGAGTTCAACCACTTTCAGTACCCGGACCCGGGCTCGAACCGGGATGGGTCGCCCCAACGGTGTTTGAGACCGTCGCGTCTACCGATTCCGCCATCCGGGCGCGAGTGCAAAGGTAGACATTTTTTTTACTTTGACAAAGGATTTTCCCTACTTTTTTTCGATTTTATGAAATTTTTGTCGTATTTTTGTGCAAATTTCTCGATGATGAATACTCCGACACAGCGCCCGTTGATAGGGCTCACCCTCGAGCAACTGCGCGACGTAGCCGCCGCAGTGGGTCTCAAGCCCTTTGCTGCCAAGCAGATGGCGGCTTGGTTGTACTGTCGCAATGTCTCGTCAATTGATGAGATGACCGACCTCTCCAAGGCGGCACGTGCTCGCTTGATCGCCGAGGGCTATTGCATCGGACGCTCCGAGCCCATCGCCTCGGCAGTCAGCGCCGATGGCACGGTCAAGTACCTCTTTGACGGCGTCCCCGGGCATGCCGTTGAGTCGGTATTCATCCCCGATGGCGACCGCGCCACACTGTGTGTCTCCTCCCAAGCCGGCTGTCGCATGGGATGCACTTTCTGCATGACCGGGCGTCAAGGCTTCCACGGCAACCTCTCTGCCGCCGCCATCATCAACCAAATCCTCTCGGTGCCCGGCACTGACGACCTCACCAACATAGTCTTCATGGGCATGGGCGAACCTACCGACAACCTCGATGCCGTGATGAACGTCATCGAAATCCTCACCGCCGAGTGGGGTAAGGCATGGAGTCCCAAGCGCATCACAGTGTCGACTGCCGGCAACCTCAAGGGCTTGAAGCGCTTGGTTGAGCAAACCAAGGTGCATATCGCCGTGAGCCTCCACAATCCCTTCAGCGCCGAGCGTGCCGCCATCATGCCCATCGAGCGTGCTTACCCCATCGCCGAGTTGTGGGATATGCTCCGCCAATACGACTGGGCACACCAGCGCCGCCTATCTGCCGAATATGTGATGTGGCGCGGCGATAACGACTCCATGCGCCATGCCAATGCCTTGGCACATCTGTTGCGAGGCTCCTCGGCGCGTGTCAACCTCATCCGCTACCACGCACTGCCCGGCTCACCGCAGCGCCCGCCGTCGACTGCCGCGATGGAAGCCTTCCGCGACCGGCTCAACGACCTCGGCATCAATGCCACCATCCGTGCCTCGCGTGGCGAGGATATCGATGCCGCCTGTGGCATGCTTGCCGGCAAAAATGATAAAAATGAACTAACTTAAAGACCACCTATAATATATGCATGACAAAATAAAAGTGGGAATCACCCACGGCGACATCAATGGCATAGGCTACGAGGTCATTCTCAAGACCCTTGAGGATAATCGCATCCTCGAGCTATGCACCCCCATAGTATATGGCTCGGCAAAAATTGCCGCAACCTGGCGCAAAATCCTCCAAATGGGTCCGGTGCCTTTCAGCCAAATCGATAACCCCGAGGTAGCGCGCCACGATGCCAATAATATAATTAATGTGGTGGGCGAGGAAGTTCACCCCGAGCCGGGTGTTGCCTCAGCCGAGGCGGGACGTGCCGCATTCATATCCCTGGAGCACGCCGTTGCCGACCTCAACCGCGGGCGCATCGATGCCTTGGTCACCGCTCCTATCAACAAGGCTACCATTCACAGCGACCAATTTGACTTCCCGGGACACACCGAGTATCTCGAGGCTGTGGCTGCCGACGAGAAGTCCAAGGCGTTGATGATCTTGTGCAACGACAGCATGCGTGTAGCTCTGCTCACCACTCACACCCCCATCGCCAAGGTGGCTGCCACGGTCACTCGCGAGAATATCATCGAGCGTCTCAAGGCTTTTGATCGCTCGCTGCGTCGCGACTTCGGCATCCAATCGCCACGCATTGCCGTCCTCGGGCTCAATCCCCATGCCGGCGACGGCGGCGTCCTCGGCACCGAGGAGCGCGACATCATCGCTCCGGCAGTGGCTCAGGCTCGCGACGAGCGCATTTTGGCTTTCGGTCCTTACCCCGCCGACGGCTTCTTCGGCGCTGGCTCTTATACTCACTTCGACGGCATCCTCGCCATGTACCACGACCAAGGCTTGGCACCCTTCAAGGCGCTCGGCATGTCGTCGGGCATCAACTTCACCGCCGGCTTGCCCTTTGTGCGCACGTCGCCCGACCATGGCACCGGATTTGACATCGCCGGGCGTGGCGTAGCAGAGCCCGACTCCATGCGCGCCGCCATCTACGCCACTATCGACATCGTGCGCAACCGCCGCCGCTACGACGAGGCTTATCGCTCGCCCCTGCGCAAGCAATACTACGAGAAAGGCGCTGACAATGTGGTTCTTGACTTATCCGGAGACGAATGAATTTCGCAATCATTGCAGCAGGTGAGGGCTCGCGATTAGTCGCTGAAGGCGTTGCAACCCCCAAGCCATTGGTCAACCTCGACGGGCGTCCCATGATTAGGCGCCTCGCCGACATTATGGTCGATGCCGGTGCCGAGACCATCGCTATCATTGTCAACGAACACATGACCGAGGTCGCTCGATATATCAACGAGGTCCTTGCCGTCGAATTGCCCGTGCCCGTAAGGCTTGTGGTCAAGACGACTCCCGACTCAATGCACAGTTTCTACGAGGTGGCTCGCTTGCTCGGCGACGGCAAGTTTATCCTCACCACTGTCGACACCATATTCTCGCCTGTGGCTTTCAAGAAGTATGCCACAGCCTTTGAGAGCAATGACAGCCTCGACGGCTTCATGGCGGTCAGCGACTACATCGACGACGAGAAGCCCCTCTATGTCGCAGTCGACGAGCAGATGCACATCACCGGCTTCCTCGATGCGCCCACCTCGGGCATCAAGTATGTGAGCGGTGGCATTTACGGCTTGCATATGCCTCGCGCCGCCCAAATCCTCGACGACTGCATGAGCCGCGGTGTCAGCCGCATGCGCAATTATCAACGCGCCCTCGTCGATGCCGGATTGCGCCTCAAGGCTGTGCCGCTGGGCAAAATCATCGACGTCGACCACAGCAGCGACATCGTCAAGGCGCGCACACTTATTCAAGAGTTTGAAAATGAGCGTTAAAAGTCACATAAAGACCCTCTCGATGGCACTAACAATAGCCTTGGCGTCGTGCTCATCGGCAGACAAGGCAGCCGCCGGTGCGCCCACCGATACCTTTGCCGAGCAAGGCGCCTTCAGCGCCGACTCTGCCTTGGCATTTACCAAGGCGCAGACCGACCTCGGTCCTCGCGTGCCGGGTAGCGATGCCCATGCGCGATGTGTCGACTTCCTCACCGGCACCCTCAATCGCCTCGGTGCCGACAGCGTGGCTATCCTTGCATCCAAAGACGTGGCGTGGGATGGCACACACCTGAATATCAAGAATATATGGGCGCAATTCAACCGCACAGCATCGGCTCGTGTGCTCCTCGTCGCCCACTACGACTCTCGCCCTTGGGCTGACCGCGAGGACGACCTCGACGCTCGCAACACCCCTATTGACGGCGCCAACGACGGTGCTGCCGGTGTGGGCATCATCCTCGAGATTGCCCGAAATATCGCTGCGCAGCCTGCCTCAGTCGGCGTTGATATCCTCTTCACCGACTGCGAGGACTATGGCATACGCGCCGACCGCGAGACCGAGGACGACTCCCAAGACTCCTGGTGCATCGGCTCGCGCCACTTCGCAGTCAACTCGCCTTACAGCCCGGCGGCTCGCCCGCGCTTCGGCATCCTCCTCGATATGGTCAGCGGCAAGAATGCTCGCTTCCACCGCGAATATTACTCGCAGAATTATGCTCCGATGCCCACCGCCAAGGTGTGGGCGATGGCGCGTCGCATGGGCTTCCAAAATCGCTTCCTCGATGGCGTCGGCGGGGCTGTGATGGACGACCATATACATCTGATACAAGCCGGGATACCCACGGTTGACGTTATCGAAAATCGTGCCGCCGACACCGAGGGCTTCCCCGCCACATGGCACACTCACAATGATACTTACGACAATCTCGACCCTGTGTCTATGGATATCGTCGGGCGCGTCATTCTCAATGTAATATACAACGAAAAACCCTGATATACAAATGACTATAGAAGAAAAGCAAGCCGAACTGATTGACCAGTTTGTCGATATCGAGGACTGGCTCGACCGCTATGCCCAGATTATCGACCTGGGCAACGAATTGCCCCCGATTGACGAGTCGCTCAAGACACCCGACCGCCTCATCGAGGGCTGCCAGAGCCGTGTGTGGCTCGATGCGCGTCTCGCCGACGACGGCACCGTGCATTTTACCGCCGACTCCGATGCCATCATCGTCAAGGGCATCATCGCCATGCTCATCGACGTGCTCAACGGGCACACCACCGACGAAATCCTTGCCGCCGACCTCCACTTCATCAATGATATAGGTCTCGGCGAGCACCTGTCGCCGACTCGCTCCAACGGACTGCTCGCCATGGTCAAGCAGATGCACAACTATGCCCGCGCCTTCTCCCTGATTCAGCAATCACATAAATCGTAAATTTATAACCCTAAAAATCAATAAGTTATGTTTAAAGACCATCCCAAAGGCCTTGTCCCGGCAGCCCTCAGTAACATGGGCGAGCGTTTCGGGTACTACATCATGAATGCCGTGCTGGTGCTCTTCCTGTGCTCCAAGTTCGGTCTCGACGAGGAGACCAGCGGCATCATCTACTCGGTGTTCTATGCCGGCATATATGTGCTGAGCCTCGTCGGCGGCTACATTGCCGACCGCACCCAGAACTACAAGGGTACCATCACCCGCGGTATCATCGTCATGGCAGTCGGCTATGCCATCCTCGCTGTTCCAATCCTTGCTACCGAGAGCAACACCACACAGTTGCTCGTGCTCACCTGCGTGGCATTGTTCCTCATCGCCTTTGGCAACGGCTTGTTCAAGGGCAATCTCCAAGCCATTGTAGGTCAACTCTATGACAACCCGCAGTATGCACCCAAGCGCGATGCCGGCTTCCAGATTTTCTACGTATTCATCAACGTGGGCGGTCTTATCGCACCCTTCGTGGCACCCGCACTGCGCTCATGGTGGCTCGGCGTCCACAGTCTCCAATACAATGCACAGTTGCCTGCTCTTGCCCATCAATACCTTGATGGTTCAATCGATGCGACCGGCATGAGCAACCTCAACGAGTTGGTCACCAAGGTAGGCGGCACCATAGCCGATGCTCCTGATGCCCTCTCCAATTTCTGCACTCAATATCTCGACATCTTCAATACCGGTATCCACTACTCGTTTATCGCCTCCGTGGCAGCCATGCTCATCTCGCTCTCCATCTTCTTGTGGTGCAAGAACCGACTTCCCAACCCCGCCAAGCGCGAGGCAGTTGCATCGGTGCAATACACCGCAGAGGAGAAACTCGCCATGGCAAAGGAAATCAAGCAGCGCATGTATGCCCTCTTTGCCGTGCTCGGCATCGTGGTATTCTTCTGGTTCTCCTTCCACCAGAATGGCACATCGCTGTCGTTCTTCGCTCGCGACTTCGTGGTGACCGATGCCGTTGCTCCCGAGATTTGGCAAGCCGTCAATCCCTTCTTTGTGATAGTCCTCACCCCGCTGGTGATGCTCCTGTTCAGCAGCCTCGCTGCTCGCGGCAAGGCTATTTCGACACCGATGAAGATAGCCATCGGTATGGGTATCGCCGCTATGGCTTACATCTTCTTGAGCATCTTCTGCCAGCAAATGGGTTATCCCTCAGCCGAGGAATTCCGCAACCTCGACCCCACCACTGCCGAAGCATGGAAGAGTGGTTTCTGGATTATGTTCGTACTCTACTTCTTCCTCACAGTGGCTGAGTTGTTTATCTCGCCGCTGGGCTTGTCATTCGTGTCCAAGGTAGCACCCAAGAATATGCAGGGTCTCTGCCAAGGCTTGTGGCTCGGAGCCACCGCCGTAGGCAATAGCATTCTGTTCCTCGGTCCCAAGATGTACAATGCCCTGCCCATCTGGCTGGCATGGGCAGTATTTGCCGCCATCTGCCTTATCTCCATGGGCGTGATGCTCGGCATGGTCAAGTGGCTTGAGCGAGTCACCGCCGACGCAGCATAATTCCATCCAATCACCCCACAATGAAGGCGCTACCATCCGGCAGCGCCTTCGCTGTTTTTGGGGGTCGGCGATAGTGCGAATAGGGCGAATTGGTCTAGGGGTTAAGGCGCCTATCGGCGCGGTTTATAGTTTATGGTTTATGGTTTATGGTTTATGGTTTATGGTTTATGGTTTATGGTTTAT
>CALZTY010000047.1 GCA_945829225.1 uncultured Bacteroidales bacterium
TGTCGGGGTGAGAAGACGGATAGACGCGACTCTGAGTATCCCGGCGTAAGTTCGTGTTACGTAATTCTCTCGTGATTAATATGCTCGCTGTTCTGAATTAGTTCCATCCTGGAGCCCTAACTGAGCCATTAACACACGTATCAATCTCTCTTTTTCGGCAAGGAGTTCGCGGAGCGCCAATACTTCTCCGACTGAAATATTGGCGTTGTTAGACGCACCACGAACGATGCTACCGTCCGGGTCCTTAATATCCGTCTCGAAAATGTCCATCGGTGATAATCCGGACGCGATGCACAACTTCTCAAACAACAAGCAGTCCATTGACTCTTGCTTAAATAATGTTGACAGATAGTTGTAGGAGATTCCTGCGGATTCTGCCACGTCTTTCTTACGTAAGTTGCTGATTTCAATTTGATTTTTCAGCGCTTGACCGATGTGTTTCATCTTTCAAATATGTTATTAAGTGTTAATGATTACAGAATAATATTCTGAGATAGTTAATGTTTAAGATATTTATATTATCTTTGCGCCTGTAAAATTACAAATAATAATTTAACTAACAAAGAAAATATGAGAGAAAATGAAATTTTTGATCGTTACATGCGCTCACTGCCTACAAACAAGAGATTGATTAAACTGCGCGATATATGCACCGCATGTGGAGTGTCAATCAATGTTGTCTACGCATGGAGGCTGGGTCGCACACGTCTCAAACAAATTTACATGGACAAAATTAGTGAGACAATTGGTGAAAACATATTCAAAGGAGTCGAAAAATGATTAAATTAACATTGTTATGCTATTGAAGAATATAGAATTTTTTTCGGTCGACAGTGTTGTGTATTATAAGCTGTCAGATGAGAGCATCCACAAACTGACCGTTAATGATACCGAGGTGATCGGTGAAATGGTTGAACTGCTTGAGAACCTCTATCCGGAAGCATATGATGCGTTATGCCAGGAGTACAAAGGTTGCTCGCCCAATCGATGGTACTATCGTTATCGCATAGTGTCACGATTTATCCGTTGCAACTTCGCGCAACTGGATGACGTGCCTGACATCTCAGATAAGCATGGCTGTCAATTTGAGTATGTCCAATGTCCGCTAAAGGGCGAGTGTAAGTTGGAGCACATAGTGTGCCATCCTAAGATAGACAAGAAGATCTCTCGTGCTGAAATGCCGGTCCTCAAATTATGGTATGAGGGAGTAGCCGAAGACAAAATTGCAGAGAGCCTATGTTTATCAGTCCACACAGTACATAACCACATCCGCAACGCATATCAGCGTATCGGTGTCCATAGTCGTGCCGAGTTCGCGAAATATGTTGCGATTAATAATATTTTTGAATGAACACCTCCGGCAAATATAGCGAGGCTGATATCCAACGACTTCGCGAATTAGATATCCGCTTGTTCGTCAAAGGCGCATCGACGACGGGTCGACAAAAGGATATTGAGTGCCCATTTTGTGGCAAGAAAAAATTCTCATACAATGGTAAGGTCAAGAATCATTATTTCAAGTGCTGGGCTTGCGAAAAGGGATTTTTTAGCCCGTTCGATGCCGTTGCGTATTACATGGGTGTTGATGTCAAGACCCATTTCATCGAGGTCGTTGAGGAAACGGCTCGACAGGGTGGGATACGCCTGTTGCCGCAGGAACAGCGTCGTGCACAGTCGGTCAAGGCTGCGTCAGTAAGTAATAAGTCATCGTTCTGCCGTAGACAATTAGAGGGCTCCGGACTCACGGAAGAGGATGTCATGGCTCATGTCCTTGATGGTAACGATGATTTGTATGTCTCACCATTCCGGAAGGGTCGCTTGAATGATTACTACGGCATAGACGACAAGGGCGATGACATGTTGATATACTATTACGACCTATATGGTCGCCCTATGACATACAAGCCCAAGGGGTCATCGCGCGAGAGACAATACGTAAGAGTCCGCTGGTCAAACCCGGAGATACACCTATCATCGGACGGGACCGAAATGAAGTATCAGACACCACCGGGCGCGACCTGTCGAGTGTATATCCCGGAGACGATCCGCAAGATGTTCCGCAACAAGTCTCACATCGATACACTATTCTTGCAGGAGGGAGAGAAAAAAGCGGAGAAGGCATGCAAGCATGGCATGCTATCGATAGGCATCCAGGGCATTAATAACTTCGGGTCAAAAGACGAGGGTCCCATTCAAGATATACTTGACCTCGCACGAGTGTGCACCGTCTCCAACGTAGTCTTAGTGATGGATAGCGACTGGAATGAGTTGAGCCGAAATATCACAATCGGTGCGCGAGCGGACAGTCGCCCTAACATATTCTCTAAGGCTGTTATTAAGTTTCGGCAGTACATGAAGGCTCTATATAACCAGGGGCTGTCAGTAGATATATGGTGGGGACACGTCAACACCAATGAGCACGGGGACAAGGGCGTTGATGACCTGCTTTGTGGCTCCTTGTTAGGGCATGAGGACGAGCTGATGTCCGATATAACATATACCATGAATAGCCATAACGGTAAGGGTGTATGGCTCGATATCCATAAGATTACATCCGTATCGGACGAGCAGATACGTGACTTCTGGAGTCTCAATGATGCCCATGCGTTTTATGATCTTCATAAGGCTCGACTTGCCGAGATTAGCTCCTTCAAAATTGGTCGTATCCGCTATCGAGTCGAAGATGATAAGCTCATCCAGGCAAGTCGCTATGCCTCCGATAGTGATATATATAAGATTGTGACTAACTCCAAGGGAGAGGACAAGGTGGAGTTTAATGACGTTGAGGCGTTTCGTTTCCTCGCCGCGTCAGGTTTCTCACGACTGCGCAATAATGACGATGCTGCCTCCGGATTTGAACTCATCAGAGAGGAGGATGGCATAATTGATAGGGTTGCCCCTTATGAGGTGCGCGACTATATACGCGAATATGTCAACTCAATTTGCAAATCTGAGATTGTGCTCTTGTATTTCGCCAAAAAGTTGTCGACCATTATGGCTGATAAGCAGCTTGAGAACCTTGCCATAATCTCTGATGACTTCAACCACTTCGCTCCCGGCATCCAGAGGACTCCATATAACAATGGGATGGTCGAGATAACAGCGACGTCTATCACGCCGGAGTGCCCCATGACTCGCGTGTGGCGCAGTAGTATCGTCCCCCGAAAGTTTAGGCGCGTGGAGATTATCAAGGATATACAGCAAGACGAGAATGGGGATTTTTATCTCACACTAACTCCGGAGGCAGACAAATGCGAGTTTTTCCAATTCATCTGCAACACGTCCAACAATATATATGATTGGGATGCACCTCGAGATATTACACGAGAGGAAGTGCTGGAGTGGCATCATCATGTCGTTAACAAGCTCACGACAATAGGCTATCTATTGTGCGACTATAAATACGCCTCCGAACGTAAGGCTGTAATTATCCAAGACCACCTTATGAGCGAGGTTGGGCAGAGCCACGGTGGCGCCGGCAAGTCTATTGTGGGCAACGCAATTAAGCATATCCGACCGCAATACTTCATCGATGGGAAGCAGATGCAGGCCAATGATGAGTTCTTACTCTCCGGTGTCAATAAGACCACTCGAAATATCTTCATCGATGACGTCAAGACCAATTTTGACTTCGTCAGCCTCTTTGCCATGATAACCGGTGACATGAATGTCAACCCTAAGGGTAAGGACCGTTATAGTATCCCGGTAGAGGAGAGCCCGAAGATACTTATAACGACTAACCACGCGATAAATCATGCCACGGAGAATGCCTCAAAGCGTCGTATCTCATACATGGAGTTCTCGACATGGTATAATCCCGAGCATACTATAGCCGACGACTTTGACCACATGTTTTTTGATGACTGGGATGATGAGCAGTGGAACCTGTTCGACAATTTTATGGCGGAGTGTGTGATGTATTACTTGCGCTCCTTTGAGGAGTGCTGGGCTCGAAAGGGGCAAGGTGCAGTTCCTCCGCCAATGCGTAACATCGAGCTCCGCACTCTTAGGCAGGAGATGTCAGAGTCTCTATATCAGTGGGCGGAAGAATATTTCGACCCGTCGGGAGATAAGCTCAATGCTCGCCTGCGTCGTAGCGACGTATTACAATCCTTCTTCGAGTATGCCGGCACGCAAGGGCATGGCGTTACTCGCACTAATTTCCGCAAAAAAATTGAGGCTTATTGCAAGTTTAAGGGTTACGACCTCAACATTAATAAGCCCATCACAGAGCATGGTAACCGCGTTACATACAACGACTGGAAGCCAATTAATCCGGACAAATCATATATCGGAGAGGCTGATAAGTCTGGCGGTATCGAATATTTCACAATCTACTCGCCGACTAAAGGCGAGGATGTAATAGCAGACACAAAACCATTTTAACATCACTGTATGAATAAGACCATTGAATTAGCATTTGAGGCTGTTGAAAGCGCATTAAACGTCGAAAGAGGTACAATAACAACGTCCTCGCGTAGTCGGCTCAATTATCCCCGTATGATTTTTGTTATCATGCTGCGAGAGATGGGCGCTAGTTATAGGGCAATCGGCGAAGTATTGTGTTGCTCTTATGTGTGTGCGTTCAAGTATTACCACCGGTCTCTCCATGTACTTAGTGAGTCCCCAAACATGCGGGCAAAATACGAAGAAGTCTCCAAACAATATGAAGCGCTCAAATCCTTACGAATCGCTACGCATTGATTGCTTATGCGATGCAGAACCTGTGGAGGCTCAGTCTCTGTGCGAGATTGGTAGCCCCGACGAACTTATTAGCATCTCCACAGCGGTGATGCCTGATGGGCGATGGGTATATGGATATACAGTTAATTGGCATATACGAGATGGGCAGGCTAAGCAACAAGTATCCCACTCAGACCCGACCCCGTCGTTAGGCTTATTTACCAGTCAGAGAGAGGCTCGTTTATACGCTGTTGGGTTTATGCTCTTATATGCGGAGTACTTCTTGCCCGAGACTGTTGACGCATTGCGCCGAGAGGAAGGACATCTGCGCCAAATGCAATTATTCTAACCTAATTCTAACCTAATTATAACCGATTATGAAAAAAACATCAACCCAAATCGCCACGATGATTATTATCGTGCTTGTCACCGGCTCAGTGCTGATGGCAGCGCTTAAAGTCGCATCAGTTATCAACGTCTCATGGTGGCTTGTGACGTCTCCACTTTGGGCGTCAGCGCTAATGTGGACGCTATTTTTGGGTGTTATGGTCCAAGCAATTATATTTGCCGAGTACCGTGCTCGCTTATGGTCCACTAAAAAGCGCAAGTAATGAATAATGATATCGCCCTTTGCATGGGAGCTAATCCCAACCGCCAAGATAGCGAGCAGCCTACACTTTGTAGGCTGTGTACTAGGTATTTAAGTGGTAAGATTCCCATTGCCGATAAGCATTGGTATATCGAGGCAATGTATGATAATGATAAGGTATATTGCCCAAATTATCGCCCTTAATAGGTTTGCCAAATGCTGTTTATTGATAATCATTTCGCTCAGTTACGGCGATTATCACCGCAACTGGGCGGGAGTAGCCCTTGAGAAAAACTTCGTGCTGAACGGTTAAACTCTCAGCCATTGTTATTTTGATAAAAATTACCAAAAAATGAAAAATTTCTTGTCAAAAATTTTGCTAAATAAAAATTTAGCATTAACTTTGTGGTGTAAATCAAAACAGCGAACAATGAAATACAATGAACTTCACAAACTTCTCAGCCGGATGGGATGCCGTGATACGGGTCGCCAACGAGGAGGACATCCTCTTTGGTTCTCTCCGATAACCGGCAACTACTTCAAGACAAGTAACCATGGTTCTGAGGAGGTCAAACCGGGGACTCTCAAGTCAATCCTAAGAGATGCCGGTGTCAAGTAAGCGGGAGGGGCGATAGCCCCTCCCATAAAACATAAATAATAAATAATTAAAAAAATAGCATAGGAATGAGGACAGTAAGAGTATTTATTGAACGTGGCAAGGATGGCACTTACGGTGCTTATATGCCTGATGATAATCATCTTGGGTGGGGTATCCATGGCGATGGTGCTACAGCCAACGATGCGATTGCTGAGTTCAAATCAGAGTATGAGGATATGAGAACTTTCTTTTTGGAGGCAAATAAGCCTTTCGAGGAGGTCAATTTTGAGTTCTCTTATGATCTCCCTTCGTTTTTAATCTATTATGCCGACCTTATCTCATACAAAGGGCTTGCAAAACTTACAGGGATATCAGCAGCACAACTCTCTCAATACATCTCCGGTTATAGAACTCCATCTCCTAAAACTACAAAAAAGATACAGACAGCCCTTCAATCATTCGGCAAAGAATTAAGCCAGATCCAACTTGTTTGATTTACACCTTAACATTGTTCGCACTGGCTACGCCCTCGCCCATCACGGCGGGGGTGTTTCTATTAGGGCTATATACAGAGAGCGCCTCGTCTCACGACGAAGCGCTCACTGATAAATTATGGTAGCTAAACATTTGAGAGATGAAACAAATCATCATGCCTGCCTAACACTTAATAACAACTTTATACCATGAAAAACTGTACAAAGTTAGCCATTATTCTGCAATTGTGCAAGTGCTTCTGAGTTTGGTTAAGCCACGATGTCGACTCCAGGGAGACGCGAGTCCCCTGCACCCCTCTATATTGCATATTAGGGGCGAACGCCCGTACAATTGTGTCCACACAGCACCTCGAGCAAAGGGGGTGCCGGGGTGTGGCAACTCCCCATTTTTATATGCTAATCGGAGGTAAGTTGTTTATTATAAATAAAATAGCGTTTTTATTAAATGTATGTTATATTATTTATTTTTTTACGCGTAATAAGTTCAAAATAAAAGTACAAAAGTACGGTAGTACATTAAATAATTAAAAATCAATAAATTAAGACCGTACTTTTTGCGCACTCTTGGCGAACTTTTGTTCGATTGTTCTTTTATGTACACCGAGCGCACTTTTTTTCAGAGTCAAAAGTACGGGAAAGTACAGCTATAATACTCTAAAAATCAACACTATACATCCAACCGTACAAAAATTCAGAAAAAAGACTACTTCTTGGCTGAAAATTTTTTCAAAATAATTTCTGTGATAGTTAAATATGTAGTGATTAAATAAGAATATTGTGCTTAAATATAGAATAAAATCACTAACTTTGTAAGCGTAATATCTTAGTATAGTAATGTTTATGTCTCAATATACAGTGTATATCAAAGCACCCGATTATCTTGACCAATGGCTTCGCTCGGAATACTGGGATGAGGAGACGCGACGCATCGTGTTCCCACGAGGATCTGCCCCTCGAGCTGTGTTACAGTCTGTCCTCCGGAAGACTCCATCAGATTACAAGCCCGGCGATGTCTCCGGATTATTGCCGGTCGCAGTGCCGACGTTCAAGCGCATCAACCCGTCGAATTTCAATTACCTCACCGCTGATGGAGAGGCTGCATTAGTCTCGGCATGCAAATCTCTGTTCAAATCGGTCCTCTATGAAGACTTGGGAGAGCTGTTTTTGTTTGATATCCAGATTACTGATATAATCTATAATTTTCTCGACAAACATGGCATCGAGAGGACCGAGAAAAATTGGGATACCGTGCGTCAGATGTACCTGCGTATGCGCAAAAAAGCACGCCGTTCTCAATGTTAATAAATGTTAAATTGAGTTGACTTCAAGGCATCAAAATAACAAGATATACAAACCATCCAAAACGCACAAAATAAACAAGTTATGACTAATTTTCGCGTCCCAGGTATTACCTCCATCGAGATCGTTAATTGCCTCCACCTTGCTCCAAATCTTATGCTCCACTCTATCTCCGGTGAGACCGTGGAAATAGGAGCCCCGACCAAAAAAATATCGTTTATTGGGCGCCCCGTATTATCATGGGACGGAGATGTAACAAACGGAGCCCGGTCTGAGAAGTCAACGCTGCAGTTCTCGACATTAGAGACGTTACCTATCAACCTCCATTTAGCATTTGTGGTGACCTGTGCCGATGGGAGCCGGTACTTGATTGGCGCCCATGAGCCTAATTATCCGGTCATAAGATATAGCGAGACAACCGGAGAGCCAAGCAAGTCAGCAGCGGTAAGAGAGTATAAAATCACTCATACAGCCCCAAAATCAGTACTCCGCTGTGTTTTATAGTCTTTTATACGCTATATAGCTTGTACTAATTTTGTGGCATAGAACCACAAAGCTATGCCGAAAAAGTACAATCTATACCTCAAAGGTTATGTTGGCGACTGGGATTTCTCGGTTGACCAAGTTAATTACGTCCTCGACAAGCACAAGGAAGGGGAGGTCCATGTCCTCATTGACTCCCTTGGCGGTCGAGTTGACACTGCTCTCTCGATATCCGCATTATTCCACATCCATGGCAACGTTAACTGCCACTTTGTGGGCATGAGTGCATCAGCTGCTACTATTGCAGCCATGGGAGCCAAGCACATCAGTATCGATGCCAACGCTCTGTTCTTGGTGCACAAATGCCTGTCATATGTGTTTGAGTTCGACGCGATGAACGCCGACCAACTTGCAGAGCACATTGCCGAGCTCGAAAAAATGAAGCAGGACAACGAGACCATCGACTCATGTATTGCCGGGCTCTATGCCTCGCGCTGTAAAAAGCCTAAAGAGGACCTCCTTGCTCTCATGAAGGAAGGTGCCTGGCTCACTGCCGAGCAAGCCCTTGAGTGGGGTTTCGTCGACGAGATTACCAACGCAAAGGAGGATGCAGCGCCTGTGCTCACTAATGTTGTCGCCGATGCTTTGGCTCAGCAAGGTATCCCGATGCCTCCATTGACGGCTCGCGACTCCTCTATCCTGGAGTCTCTCTCTCGCTTAATCAACAATCTGTTTAACCGCACCTCCGCCAAGGAGGCAAAACCCAAGAAACAAATGAAGATATTTGCGCAAATCAGTCAGTTACTCGGCAATACATCCGAGTTGACTGAAAACAACTCCCTCGTCCTCACCGGGGAACAAGCCGATATCATTGAGCAAGCATTAGTCTGCAACAATGATCAACTCGAGCAACTCCGTAGTGATGTAGCATCTCGCGATGCTGCCATCGCCGAACTCAATGCCCGTATCGCAGACCTCGAGAAGGAACCTGCCGTTGATTCCACCGTTGTCATCGAGCCTGGTAAGGGCGAGTCCGGTCTATCTGACGACCAGATGGCGAAAGTCATCGATGGCTTCCTCCAATCGTTCCGTTAATTCATCAACTCCAAAAAACTCATACAAATGGCAACATCTTCGACAAAAATCGTCATCAATGATGACGTCCTCCAGCAGTACAAAGATACTTGTATCAAGTGGGACCCCGTTCTCCGTGCACTGCCTTTGCGTTCCGCCAACGATGTCCTCCAGCACATGACCGGCGTCCCTGGTATCCGTGGCAAGAAAAAGTTTGGTTTCATCTCCGGCAAATCGCAGTTTGGTCCCTTCAAACGCGATCGCCAAAACGAAGCGACTATCAATATCGACTTCCGCGAGATTGAGACCTTCCACGGCAACGTAGTTGAGACCTTCGCGCCTGTCGATTACATTGATCTGCCCATCGCTTACGATGACCCCGTCATTACTGACGCCATCAAACAAGCCGGCTCAACCCTGATGGTACTGATGCAGTTGCAAGCAGCTCGCGGTCAGCACATCGCCCAAGCAGCCTTCACCGGCAAGCGCAACGCAGAGGGCGATACAACCGGCGACCTCTGCGACGGTCTGTTGACTATCGCAGACAAGGAGATCCTTGCCGGCAATATCTCCGTCGAGAAGGGTAACCTCTACAAAGTCTCTGAGGCTGTTACCGGTGCCAACGCTGTCGACATCGCCAAGGATATCCTGTTCTCGTCGAACCCCTTCCTCCGTCGCGAGAACTCTATCATGCTTTGCTCGACTGACTTCGCCGACAAGTACAACGAGTCTTACTTGCTCTCACACTCGGGTATTTCCTACAATACCCAGTATGACCAGCCTTTCGTTGAGGGCTCCGGTCGCAAGTTGACTCTCATCCCTCTCCCCGAACTTGATGGCACCGACAAGGCTATCATTACCCAAAAAGCCAACCTCCTCTATGGCTACTACAACGCCGCAGACCAGACCTCTATTGACATCATCAAAGATGGTCACTATGGTCTCTCGTTTGCCTCGGATATGTGGCTCGGCTTCCAGTTCCACACCATCGATCCCCGTCGTCTGCGCATCGTAGACTTCAAGGTCAATTAATCAACCTCATGTGTAACAACTAAAAATCTCCGATATGGCAACCAACTCCTGTTTTGCAACCTTGAGCGCCCTGACTTATTGCCAGGGCACTCCGGTCACCCCGGGTATCAAGCGCCGTGCGTATCTCGTCCCGTTCGCAGCCGTCGTGAAGTTCCCCACACTTCCGGTCGACGAACTCGGTCGTGTCACCTCTGCTCAGTACGATGGCAACTTCGCCCTCGCCGAGGGACAAAAGTGGCTTCCTTACGACCATCTCCCCGCAAAGGGTGAATTCAAGAGCGAAGTCCAAGGCGAAGAACCCTCTCGCACCTTCAAGGTAAGCGTCTCCCTCGTCCATCCCGGCATCGGACCCGAGGCTGCCGCTGCCGCCACCGCACTCCTCAATACTCGCGTCATCGCGCTCGTAGAGGATATGCAAGGTCGCTTCCGTGTTATCGGTTGCGAGAAGTACGAGGGTGCTCTTGTGTCACCTTCGCGCGACAACGGTCAAGGTGCTACCGGCTCAGCTGCTACTACCCTCTCTCTCGAGGCTGACGACGTGGCTGACGCTCCCTTCTACTCCGGTCCTATCGTCACCGAAGACGGGACCATCAACGAGGCTGTGTCTGCATCTTGACGTTCTTACTGTAGATTCCTTCCCCGCCCCAATTTCCTACGCCAGATCCGACACGGCTGCATAACGGCTCCGTGTCGGATTGTTTTTACAAATAATTGATATTGATATGAATAACGAATTAACTCCTGACCTTAAGAAATGGCTCGATAGCGAGCCTAAAGACTTACAAGCCGGCGCAGAGCTCTTACTGCGTATCACCAAGAACCGTATCTTGTATAGCAATATAATGCGAAATCCAAAACGATACGCGGAAGCCATTGAGTATAATATCCGCAAACTCTATAATGACCGTCTCCAAGATGTGACCCATGCCGAGGTAGTTGAGATGATGTCTCAAGTATCCAAGATAGCCAAGGCTCGTGGATTAGATAAGGGTGCCGCGGTTAATACGCGCACGGAGTGGCAGACCGGCAAACGCGCTGACCACGACGAATTACCTGCCGAGATACAGCAGTTGTATATCGATAATGCAGATATTATGCGTCGTATGAGAGTCGCACATACTAAGCTCTGCCTTATCTCTCCGGACAATTCTACTTGCCCGGATAACGACCGATTCCCGCTTGCCAAGGATATCATCCGTCTGGATGACAAGTATCGCGACAATTATAACATCTACGACCACTACATCAAGGGGACAGACCCGAAGGACGTAGTGATGGCGAAGGACCCACGTACCGAGTCTAAAAATGCCGCTAAGTTATGCAATCTGCTGCTGGGCAAATATCTCAAGGCTCCGACAGACGACCTCGCTGCCCGAATTAAGGCAGCATACGCAAAGATTAATCTGCCGACTGAAGCATTGCGCAACAAGATGGCAGCAGCCAAACTCTTATAATATCATACCATGTCACTCCCATCACCTGTCGAAGCGTGCCGAGTTGATTTGTTTGCCTCGGAGTCCGAACTGCGAGATAAGTATCCGACAGCCTTTGCCGAGAGACTGATACGTTTGCGAGAAATGTATAATTATTGGCTCGCCAACCCCTCCATTAAGGACCGCGACCTCCGTGATACTATTGTATCGCGTTACCGTGTCTCACAGTCGGCTGCATACGCTGATATCTCTGTTATCCATCAATTGGTCCCACTCATATCGGCTAAGTCCAAGACCTTCCATCGAGAGCGAGCCAACGAGATGCTTATTGAGACGTATGCCATGGCTAAGGCGCGAAAGGATACCAAGACCATGGAGCGTGCTGCCTCCTCATACGCGAAACTCAACGGGCTCCCGGCAGAGGACGAGAACACGATATCCTACGATGATATCGTGACGCAGCCCTTCTGCCCGACCCTTGATGTGCGCGTACTAGGCATTAAGCCCATCCCGGATATCTATAATTATATTAACAAGCTCTCCAAGGAACTGCTCCCGGACTGCCCGGATATCACTGACGTAGAGTGGGAGGATGCAGACCTTATGGAGGCTCAATTATTTGCCCCGTTAGATAATGGACAAAAAGACGACCCAAGTTAACCCCAAGGCTATACCTACCTACTTCAATCGCCCTCAATTATTGGCTCAGTTAATAGCCGCTCGAACCACTGTGATTGTTGCCGGACGACGTACCGGTAAGACTGACTCCATCGCCGCTCCCTTCGCCCTTAAGATGATGCAGCGCATGCCCGGCTCAACCGGAGGGATAGTTGTGCCCACGTTCAAGCACGGGCTAACCAATACCCTCCCGGGGCTGTTTGCAGCATGGAACCGCTGGGGCTACAAGAAGGGCATCCACTATGTCGTGGGTCGTCGCCCTCCCAAACAGTTCGCCCAGCCGATAACGGTTCCCGAGTGTTGGGAGCAAGCCATCACCTTCTACAATGGCTCTGTCGCGATACTCCTATCCCAGGACCGAGTCGGCGCGGCGAACTCTCTAACGCTGTCGTGGTTGCTTATTGATGAGGCTAAGTTCATCGACCCGGTGCGCCTACATGAGGAGACGTTCCCGGCGAATGGCGGTATCAAGACCCATTTCTCACGCCACTCCTTCAACCATGCCATGCTTATCCTCTCGGATATGCCTCAATCAAAGCGAGGTTCCTGGTTTTTGGAGTACGAGAAGGATATGGACCCTAAAATTATCAATGCCATCGGTGCCGGCGTATATGAGCAGTGGAGGCAGCATCAGAAGATTATGGAGATGCGGTCCAAGGGGATAGAACCGTCTGAATATCTTAAGGGACATCTTAGACGACTCGACCGAGAGATTAATCGGCTCCGCTCAGTCGCCACCTATTATCGCGAATATTCTTCCGTCGAAAATGTTGAACTCCTCGGGGAGCAATACCTTCGCGACATGAAGCGAGACCTTACACCCTTGACCTTCCAAACGTCGATAATGTGTAAG
>CALZTY010000048.1 GCA_945829225.1 uncultured Bacteroidales bacterium
GATGAAAAATGCTATTTTAAAAGTATCAAAGTCAAGTAAATAAGCGACTAATAGAGCAGTAGCAAATAGCCAAATGCGCCTCGCAATAACCCATACCACAGGTGATATGATGACAAAACAAATCAAATTGCGTATAAACCAAAATGCAAATGCATAGGGAAAACCATCTACAGTATCAATTGTAAAGAAACCTCGAAAGAACAAATACCAATCAATTTGTCCATCTATGACAATACCAAGACCTGGAAAATGCAAATAATACACTTTGAACAAAAAAAGACCCATACAAAAAATATTCCATAAGACGTATGGTATTAACAAAGTGTGTACTCTACTTTTTAGTTTTTTAATATAAATCTCTTTGGAAAAAGTATTTACATTATTAAAAAATAGAAAGCCCGAAATTATAAAAAAGCAGGGAACACACACCGACATCATATTCTGCGATATATGATTCGCAATCTGTGCTCCTATTGTGCTGATATCTGTTACCTTATTGACAAAATTGCTGTGAATAAGAACAACACCTAATATCAAAAAGTACTTGATATTCGTGATATACTTGATGTGGGTATCTTTCATCATAAAAATAATATTATTTAAGCCATAGTGATAGGCAACGCTCGGCGACGACATCGGCGGCATTGTGGCGAGCGACAAAATCGGGCGAGGCAGCGGCAGCGGCGGCAGTAGCCTCGCGATTGGTGACAATAGCGCGGATGGTGCCGTATAGCGCCTGCGCGTCGGGCACTGCATTGAATATCGGGCGATTAGCGGACTCGCCGATGAAGTCATAATATGCGGGCTCGGCACCGCTGACCACCGCCTTGGCGCGAGACATCGCCATCAAGGCATTGGTCGCCGGCGTGTAGGAATACACTTGGTCGAGTACCACATCTGCCGCTTGCTGACGCTCGACATACTCGGCAAAGGGCACATTTTCGACTATATCGAGGCTACACTCGCCGGGTAGATCAGCTACCACCTGCCGTGCCGCCTCGCCCAGGAGGTCGGTGCCCTTGATAGCCATGCGTCGGCGGTCGCGCCCCAGGAAGAGGCGCACCCTACCCTCCGGAGCAAATTCGCCACAAGGAGCAAAGGCTGTGGTGTCAATGGGTATTCCGCAGTATACCACGCGCTCGGCGGGCATGCGGCGGTGCATCGCCAGGTCGTACTCATAGAGAGCCGTAGTGCAGCCGGCTACGTGGTCATATACATACTCGCAGTAGTCAGCCACCGCGCCCGACTGCCATAGTCGGTCCTCCTCCAGGGCAGTGGCGGTAGCCGGATTGGGCGAGCCATCTGGCAGGGTATATTCGCTATATTTCAGTGGGCAATCGGCTGCTGTGAGCATATCCATAAACGCCTTGTCGGTGCCCACGGCTGCGAGATACACGGCGCCGTTGCGGCGGCGCAGGCGGTCAAAGAGGTAGCGCTGGCGCTCGGGGCGCAGGGTCACAAAGCATGGACTGATGAGCGACACAATATCGTAGCCTCGCAGTGGGTCGAGGGCTGCCAAACGGGCAAAAAGCAAGGCGCCACCCACCACACCGGGCAGGGGACGCCTGAGGTCTATGCTGCGCGCCGTGCGCATCCAACGGCTGCCGTCCGAGGCGACAGTCACCTCATGACCCATGCGCGCAAGCGCTGCGCCCAGGGTGGGGTGATAGTTGCTGTAGTCGCCCAGGAGCAGGATTTTCATGCGCGTCAGAGCGAATTGAGGCGACGCAGGTTGTCGAGCACTTCGGCGGCATTGAGACGGCGCCGTGTGCGCAGTATCGAGGCAAAGTTGCGCGCCACTTCTGCCACAGTAGGATGAGCAAAGAGGCGGCTGTAGTAGTCGTAATCCTTCTCGTAGATGGCATCTGCCTCATCGCGGTCGAGCGAGCAATGCTCCGAGCCTTCCTCGCGGATAAGGCGGCGCACCGCATCGAGGGTGTCGCGCGATGGCGAGTGTCCTGCTGCATAGGCGCGGCACATCACGTTGCCCAGGAGCATTCCCGCGGTGAGTTGGAATTGCTTGAGCATCTCGTTCCACGCCAGTTTGGCTGAAAATTCTTGATTACCGTTGAAGAAAAACTCGTCGGACATATCCAGCGAGTCCTCACCGTCGACGATAGACACGGCGGCGAGGAAATCCTCGCCATCGCAGGCTACAAGCGAGATAGCCATACCGGCTATGCCGAGCGCCTTATCAGCCTCGTCGACGTATTTCAGTGCTGATTTCATTACCAATTAATTGATTACTACTATCTTGGTCACCACACCCGAGGGGTCGCCCGAGGCGTTCTGTGAGGCGAGCACCAAGTAGACGCCCGAGCGGACGCGGGAGCCGTCGGCATTGCAGCCGTCCCACACGACCATACCGCCCTCCGACACTGTCGAGTAGAGCACATTGCCCTTCATATCGGCAATCTTAACCAACGAATTATCCATCAAGCCGTTGATGGTAATCCAGCCGCTGTAATCGGGACGCACGGGGTTGGGATAGGCATATACCTCCGAGTAATCCTCGGCTGCCGGTGCAGAGGTCGAACTGTACAAGTACATACCCTTGTCGGTGCCGATGAGCACATCGTTGCCGGCGGGGTCGCATGCCACGGTGAAGATGCAGTCGGTCGCCAAGGGTGAATTTGACGAGGTGAAGTGCTCAAGTATCTCCGTACCATCCTCATTTACAAGGTACAAGCCCGATGACTGGGTGGCTATCCACTTGCGGTTGGAGGGGTCAACGGCGATATATAATATGGTCTCTGACGAGAGCAGATAGTCGGCATAATTTGTGCCATCGTTGCGTGCTACCTTGGGACGGATGACATTGAGTTTATTGGATGAGTTTGTGCCCAATTGGTCGGTATCTTTGACTACAAATACACCGCTCGAGGTACCTATCCACACCCAGCCGTTCTTGTCAACGGTCAATGATGCCTTGGTTGTAGGATTAGAACTTGCACCATCTTGGTCAAGAAGATAAGTATATATAATGGCTGTATCATCATCCAACGACGATGTACCCTTGGTATCGTAGCCGATAATTGGCGCTTCCCAATTGCCTGCTGTATATATCATTTTGCCGGTGCCGGGAATAGAGACAAGTTTCATATCCAACCATCCTGATACTGATGAAGGCCAAGCAGTAACGGTCATAAAGTCGGCAGAAGAAAGTGATTCAGGGTTTGTTGATAAGCGATCTACCGCCTCTTTTTTTAGCACACTGTAACATGGAGCACTATCACACCATCCACCTACCCACAGATTACCAAATTGGTCAAATGTAGCATTTTCCAAACGATAAATCCATGTAAAATTCAATGGTATTTCTCCTCTATTTAAACCGAATACTTTCTCTACATTATTGTTACGTAAAAGTACCAATCCTTCACATTCACTGATATGATAAATTAGAGTAGGGTCGTTTGGATCTACCAGAGTATTTCCACTGCCCGCATAATAATATCCACTTCCAATAGATTTAGCATATGACTTGGATGATGAAAATGCATTATCTACACCATATGGATGGATTGCAGTAAAAGTACCATTATCCCAATCATAAAGTTCACATATGTAGGGATATTGATATGAAATTATATCTGAAACTCTACCGGCAGGATGAAAAGAACTCCATCCGGCACGCGTAACATACACACCCTTACCATCTGGTGTAGGTTCACAAAAAGCTGCTCCTAACATCAGCGACGACTCGGGGCGGAAGCGCTCGCTCAGAACGGTGAGCCCTCCTCCGGTGATATCGAAGCAGCCCAAGCCGTAGTGGTTGGCTGCCCATATCTTGTTCAAGCCGTCGTATGACGACATGATATCGCCGGTCAACTGCGACGGTATTGCCGTGGTGCTCACATAGTTACCATTGCTGTCAAGTACCACCATACCTGCCGAGCACTGTGCCATGAAGCCGTCTTTGTAGCGGTAAAACGAGGTAATCGACGGGGTATCCACCACCTTGGCGATGCTTGCCGAGGTGGGCGCGTTCTCGGTGAGTTTATATATGCCTGCCGACGAGCCGGTGCCACTCACATACAGGTAGTTGTGGGCATCGACTTGCAAGATTTGCTCAATCGAGATGCCGGTGAGCGAGGTAAACTTCTCCCACGAGTTATGGCGCTCGTTCACAGGCGAACACATGAATTTGTAATCCTTGACGGTGAAAATATACTCGTCGCTGGCAAGTACCACCGACATGCCGCCGCTGAGCATCGCCGACTCCTTGACCACATGGTCTTTCTCGTCATATACCACCAAGCCGAAGTCTGTTGCCACATAGATGCGATCGGTCGCAAATGCCACATGGTTGATTGCCTTCGACACCGTCAGGCTGGAGTTCTTGATCTCGGGCAAATTCACGATGCGACCGTCCTCATAAACAAGGTCTATATTGGCATCGGAGTATGCTACAAACACATATTTCTCTATATGGTTGTAGTACATTGCCTTCACGTCGCTGCCGGTGAGTTGCACTCCCGGCGCATAGTAGGTGGTCTCGTTGTATTCTTTGTCGTAGGAGTACAGCGACCCGCCGGTGATGTAGAACACCATCGACTCGGTATCCATCACTTGCTCATAAAACTCGCCCGACATGGGGAAGGTGCGCCACGAGCCCGGGGCATGCTGGGCATTCGCACACACTGCGGCGGCTATTGCTACTACCGACAAAATTAAGCGTTTGAACATAGTATATTTCCTTATATTATTTACAATTTTTAAGATATTCTATTAGTTTGCGCATCGCACGACCGCGGTGCGACTCTGCGTTTTTTTCTTCCTCGGTAGCCTCGGCAAAGGTCTTGGTCCAGCCCTCGGGCACGAACACCGGGTCATAGCCGAAGCCACCCGCGCCTGCCGGCGTCTCGAGTATCTTGCCGCGCACTATGCCCTCGAAGGTGTGATATTCGCCTCCAATACTCAGCGCAATGACCGTGCGAAACTGTGCCGCACGATTGTCAGCACCCTGCATATTACGTAGCAGCAATGCCATATTGGCGGCGCTGTCGTGTCCCGCGCCGCCGGCATACCGCGCACTCATCACGCCCGGCGCGCCCCCCAACACCTCTACTTCCAAGCCGGTGTCGTCGGCAAAGCAGTCGCAGCCATAGTGCTCGGCTACATATCTGCACTTCTGCATAGCATTGCCCTCTATCGTTGCCGACGTCTCGGGTATATCCACGGCACACCCTATATCAGCGAGCGACATTATTTCGATGTCGCTCCCGACTATTTGGCGCACCTCGTCGAGTTTGTGGCGATTGTTTGTGGCAAATACTATTTTTCGTTGCATATTAGTTATTTAACGCAGAAACAGCGGGTTTTATTGTTATCCTACCACGATATTGACTATCTTGCCGGGCACCACGATGATCTTGCGGATGGTCTTGCCATCGAGCCACTGCGCGGCTTTTTCGTGCGCAAGTGCGGCTTTCTCCACCTCGGCTTGCGGTGCATCAGCGCTCATGGTGATGTTGTAGCGTGCCTTGCCGTTGAACGACACTGCATAGTTGACGCTGCTCTCCTTGAGGTAGTCTTCGTTCCACTGTGGCCACTGTGCATCGCACACCGTGCTGTCGTGACCCAAGGCACTGTGCCACAATTCCTCGGCTACGTGCGGCGCAAAGGGTGTCAATACTGTTATCAACAACTCCAACACGCTGCGCAAGTGGCAGTTGCGCTTCACCAGGTCGTTGACGCATATCATGAATGCCGACACCGAGGTGTTGTAACTGAAGTTCTCGATATCGTTGCTTACTTTCTTTATTAATGTGTGGATGGTCTTCAAGTCATCGGCAGTAGGCTCTGCGTCATCGACCAGCAATTGGTCACCCTTGTAGAACAAGCCCCACATCTTCTTGATGAAGCGGTTGACACCGTCGATGCCGTTGGTATCCCATGGCTTGGACTGCTCCAGCGGTCCTAAGAACATCTCGTACAGACGCAGTGTGTCGGCTCCGTAGCGCTCGACAATGTCGTCGGGGTTCACTACGTTGAACATCGACTTGGACATCTTCTCGACTGCCCAGCCACACACATATTTGCCGTCTTCGAGGATAAACTCGGCGGTGGCAAAGTCGGGACGCCACTGCTTGAAGCCCTCGGTGTTGAGTATATCGTTGTTTACCAAGGAGATATCCACACGGATGGGTGTTGTGTCGTATTGACCGCGCAAGTTGTAACTTACAAAGGTGTTGGTATCCTTGATGCGGTATACAAACGATGTGCGACCCTGTATCATACCTTGGTTGATGAGTTTCTTGAAGGGTTCGTCCTCCACCACCTTACCCATATCATACAGGAATTTGTTCCAGAAGCGGCTGTAAATAAGGTGACCGGTAGCGTGCTCGATGCCGCCCACATACAGGTCGACTTGACGCCAATATGCATCTGCCTCTGCCGACACTAATGACTCATCGTTGTGCGGGTCCATATAGCGCAGGTAGTATGCCGATGAGCCGGCAAAGCCCGGCATGGTGTTCAATTCCAAGGGATAACCTTCCTCTGTGCACCATCCTTTGGCGCGTCCCAGTGGCGGCTCGCCTGTCTCGGTGGGCTTGTATTCGTCGATTTCGGGTAGCAACAAGGGCAATTTCTCTATGGGCAACATATGAGGAATACCATCCTTGTAATATACCGGGAAGGGCTCGCCCCAGTAGCGCTGGCGGCTGAAGATGGCATCGCGCAGGCGATAATTTACTTTCACCCTGCCTATGCCTGCCTCGGCGATATATTGCTTGGTGCGCGCGATGGCTTCTTTGACTTGCAAGCCGTTGAGATTGAGCGACTCACAACTGCTGTTGGTCATCACACCCTCTTTGGCGTCAAAACTTTGCTCGCTCACATCGGCGCCCTCTATCAGCGGAATGATGGGCAACTCAAATGCTCGCGCAAAGGCATAGTCGCGCGAGTCGTGTGCCGGCACTGCCATGATGGCGCCGGTGCCGTAGCCTGCCAATACGTAGTCGCTCACATAGATAGGTATCTCCTTGCCGGTCACCGGGTTGATGGCATACGACCCGGTGAACACGCCGCTCACCTTCTTTTCTATCATGCGCTCGCGCTCGGTCTTGTTCTTTACCTCGGTGAGGTAGGCTTCTACGGCGGCGCTTTGCTCGGCGGTAGTCACCATTTTTACATAGTCGCTCTCGGGTGCAAGTACCATGAATGTGACACCGAAGATGGTATCGGCTCGTGTAGTAAATATTTCCAATGCCAAGTCGCTGCCGGATACCTTGAAGTACATCTCGGCACCTTCGCTGCGGCCTATCCAATTGCGCTGGGTCTCTTTCAGCGACTCACTCCAATCCAATTTTTCCAAGCCGTCGAGCAAGCGCTGGGCATATGCCGACACGCGCAAGCACCACTGGTACATCAATTTCTGCTCTACCGGGTAGCCGCCGCGTACACTCACGCACTCGCTCACCTCGTCATTGGCAAGCACTGTACCCAGCGCCGCACACCAATTCACCATCGTATTGCCCAGGTAGGCAAGGCGGAAGTTCATCAGCATATCGCTCTGCTCTTTCTCGCTCATACCTTTCCATTCCTCAGCACTGAATCGGATGTCGCCACACGCTGCCGGACAACCCTCGGTACCTTTCTCTTCAAACCACTTCACCAGGTCGCTCACAGGCATTGCCTTGTCTTTGGTGATGTCGTAGTAGTGATTGAACATCTCGATAAATGCCCATTGGGTCCACTTGTAGTAGCCGGGATCGCAGGTGCGTATCTCGCGGTCCCAGTCATAGCACAAGCCTATCTTGTCCAATTGGCTGCGATAGCGGTTGATATTCACCGTGGTGGTCTTTTCGGGGTGTTGACCTGTCTGTATTGCATATTGCTCTGCCGGCAACCCATAGGAGTCATAACCCATGGGATGCAGCACATTGAAGCCCTGCAAGCGCTTGTAGCGCGCATAGATATCGCTGGCTATATAACCCAGCGGGTGTCCTACGTGCAAGCCCGCGCCCGACGGATACGGAAACATATCCAATACATAATATTTAGGACGCTTCTCATCGATGTGAGTGGCGTAGGTCTTGTCATCGCGCCACTGCTGCTGCCAGCGGCTCTCTATTTCTTTATGATTGTATTCCATTGGTCTTTATTATTTTTTTATGATAGTGCCAACATGCGCTCGATGGGACGGCGCGCACGCTCGGCTATTTTTTCGTCTATTGTTATCTCGGGAGTCTCGTCGCGCAGACACGCATATAACTTCTCAAGCGTGTTCAACTTCATATACGAGCAATCATTGCATCCACAGGTCGAGTCTTCGCCCGGCGCAGCGATGAATTCTTTATCAGGACAAGCCTTCTTCATCTGATGGATGATGCCGCTCTCGGTCGCTACTATGAAGGTCTTAGCCTCCGACTGGCGAGCATGTGCCAGCAACACTGCCGTCGAGCCTACCTTGTCGGCAAGCATCACCAACGGTCGGCGACACTCGGGATGTACCAACACCTCTGCCTCGGGATGCTCGCGCTTCAACTCGGCTATCTTCTCCACCGAGAACTTTTCATGTACATGGCACGCGCCATCCCACAACACCATCTGACGGCCCGTTATATTATTGATATAATTGCCCAAATTGCGGTCGGGACCGAAGATTATCTTCTCATCCGCCGGCAACGACTCTATTATCTTGCGTGCATTTCCCGACGTCACCAACACATCGGTCAATGCCTTCACCTCTACCGAGGTGTTGACATACGACACTACTGTGTGTCCCGGATGCTCCTTGATAAACTGCGCAAACTCATCTGCCGGACAACTGTCTGCCAGCGAACAACCTGCCGATGCATCCGGCACCAATACCTTCTTGTCCGGACACAACAACTTGGCTGTCTCGCCCATGAAATGCACACCACACAACACTATGATTCGTGCATCTTCCAATTTCGACGCTATTTGCGCCAGCGCCAGCGAGTCGCCTATGTGGTCGGCGATATCTTGGATCTCGCCCTGTTGATAATAGTGCGCGAGAATCACCGCGCCCTTTTCCTGCTTCATTTTCTTTATAGCAGCCTTCAGCGCCTCGCGGTCTTCCCACTTTTCAACACTCATTTTTTATTTTTTAGTTTTAAATTTAAAAAAAATTCTAAGTCTATATAAACCAAATAATAATAATACCCTGTCGAAAACACCAATAACTTTTTGACCAAATGCTTGCTTTTGTCACTTATTGAGCAATGCCTCACATTTATCTACCCGTTATTGACAGGTCTTTCTATTGTAAATCTTTCGATTACAAACTTTATCGACAAGATGTTAATATCGTGCAAAGTTAATAATTTCTTCGCAAATATCACCTCTTATCATGTATAAAAAACCATTTCATACTGTCGAATCAAGTAAATAACTTCGCCACCCCTTCCAACCCCCTTTTCCAATATCTACACCCTCCCCTCCAATTTCAACACCTTATCAACACCCTTATCAACACACAAACACCACGGTGATGCAGCGCACCACCATGGTGTCATTCCTAAACTCTAAACCCTAAACCCTAAACCCTCATTCCTATCTATTCTCAAACCACGATGTCTTGAAGTCGCTTACATATGCATCTTTAAAGCGTACACTTTTGGCTGTCCCGTTTGTATATTCAACTCTGAACGATACGTTGATATCATCTATTACATCGTTTTTATCTGTAAACACATCATCGAAGTCCCATGTCGCGTAATCATGAGGATCAACCGGTCCTATGCCTCGAAGTCTTTCAGTACCCGTAATACGGTCATCAAAAATATTGACTCCATATGCTGTCACTATCACATATTTGATTGTTTTGTGAGTAGGATTAAAGACACTGAACTTTACGCCTTTGGTGCCAATACCGTCGTTATTGCTTCCTCTTGTCATCTGAACATTTGTGATAATCAAGCCTATTTGAGCATATTTGGATACGAAGCCGGCATGTTCAGCATAATCTATTGAGTCCAAGCGGGCTTGCTCCCTTCGCCTGGCTGCATCTATGGAGTCCTGGCGAGCGCGCCGTGCCATCTCTATTGCCGCATTACGGGCGCGCTCCACCGACTCAATTGAGTCCTGTCGCGCTTGTTCTATTTGTGCTTCTATTTCCTGGCGTTCGATTCTTGCTCTATTACATCTATTAGTTATAGATGTAATTACTATTAAGAGAATAGCAGACCCTAATACAAATAAAATCCACTTCCCTTTGCTGTCTTTTTTGTTGCTTGGCTGATTACTATCCACAGGCGTCGCCTCACTTGCTTCTTCTGCTTCTTTTATACCGTCCACTAAGTTCCTAAATATCACCGTATTGGCATCTTCTCCGATATATTTCTCGTAATTTCTTAGTATACTCTCTGCCATATTTTTGTCCTTCGACTCCACGGCTTTCTCAAGTGCTGTCTTACAAGACTTTGCATACTCTTGTTTACATGTTGCCAACATAGCCTTGTCGGCATCATCTTCAATCGCAAAATTCTTCAGCAGAGACAATGCTTTTTCATAGTCTCCGGCGCTGATAAATCCGTTTACAATATTACGAACATCGTTATCCATAAAAAATAAGTATTAAAGAATTATATTTTTGCAAATAAAGCGATATTTTAGAGAAAAACCCCATCACAAGGAGCTATTTCTTCACAAACAACAATAAAAAAGTCAGCAAAAAGTATCCCACTACAATACACAAACAATTTCCACCCTTTAATATCCCGGAGTGGTATCATCCAGGGGCAACGAGCACAGCGATGTCGCGAGGCGCCAAGACCCTGGAAGGGTCTCCCCATCACTAACCCCAGGGTGGGCGCAGCCCTCCCTGGGGTACAAGCCCATAAGCAACGTACAACCCTGGAAGGGTTGCAAACGCCAACCTATGGTTTGCAACCACCTCCGGGGTTGCCTGCCTGTATTATCTCGGATACCCCGGGGAGGACGCGATGCCTCATCGGCATACGCGCCCACCCAGGGGTTACACACATTGAGACCCCTCCAGGGTCTACATAGCCCAAAAGACCCCGGAAGGGTCTCATCCAGGGGCAACGAGCACAGCGATGTCGCGAGGCGCCAAGACCCTGGAAGGGTCTCCCCATCACTAACCCCAGGGTGGGCGCAGCCCTCCCTGGGGTACAAGCCCACAAGCAACGTACAACCCTGGAAGGGTTGCAAACGCCAACCCCTAATTCCCATCTAAAAGGCCCTTCCTATCTCCTCATTCCCATCTAAAAAGCCATCCCTTACTCCTATCTCCCACCTCAACATTCCTCATCCCCATCCCCTAATTCCTAATTCCAAGCCACTTCCCCACCGCATTATATACATTAATTATAGTTAAATACATATTACGTGCCACGTAATACATTTTTCACCACTGAGGTGATGAAATCGCTCAAAATATAGTAATGGAGGGGTTGTATTGGGGGTATAGAGATTTTTGCATCGAGGGTAAAAACGGAGACTTCCAGCGCTTATCCCCAATAATAGTATTACAAATAATTGTTAAATATAAGTATTAGCGATGTGAAGACCGGCTTACTTTGTCCTGTCGCTCTCGCCGCTGTGGTCCTCCACGGCGACGTAGCGATGGCGCGGTGGCACCAGCCCCTTTTCCTCAGTCACCGTGCCGAGATACTTGCCGGTGACCTTGCGACAGCGCTTTTTCACCTTGTCGTACACGCACTTACATTCATACAGATAAAACTTGCCACGGATGCATCGCAGCTCAGTGCCCGAGCGCCACTGCTCAAGCGCCCATTGTGGAAAATCTATCTTCTTGCGCATCTCACCTCATATTACGTAAATCAATATGCAAATCTAATAACATTCTCCCTAATTTCCAAATACATCCCATTATTTCATCAAGATTTCATCAAGATAACGCCCGAATGCTCCACAAATTTATCCAAATTTACCGAAGTAAGACTCCCACCATCACTCGCCTACCAAATATGACAAAACCTATTACGTAATGGATATTGGTGTAATATATTGATATTAAATTACTTAAGAAGCTTTGGTTAGTGCTTAAGTGATGAATCGGACACCATCCATCCACTTGCTCACCATCCCAACACATCATTTGCCATATATTCATTCCCAGAATGATCTTAACCAGGATAATATCACTCCACCTCCGTCACAAAACCTATTACGAACTATGTTAACTTCCAAATTTTTGAGTAAAAAAATGATAGTAATTTA
>CALZTY010000049.1 GCA_945829225.1 uncultured Bacteroidales bacterium
CAATGTGTGTAACCCCTGGGTGGGCGCGTATGCCGATGAGGCATCGCGTCCTCCCTGGGGTATCCGAGATAATACAGGCAGGCAACCCCGGAGGTGGTTGCAAACCATCGCTTGGCGTTTGCAACCCTTCCAGGGTTACTCAAGAGATACCCCTCCGGGGTATTGGGGGTGGTATGGATGGAAGCAACCCGCTTCGCGGGTTCTTGCTTGCGCGGACGCGAAGTATCGCGTCCCTACATGTTGTTGAATAACAATGTGTTGTCGGTAGTGATTTGCAACCCTTCCAGGGTTGTTGTTTCCTTTTTCTTGGGGACCCCAGGGAGGGCTTCGCCCACCCAGGGGTTAATCAGGAGATACCCCTCCGGGGTATTGGGGGTGGAATTGATGGTCGGTCCCGACGGTCCCTGCGTGATTTTTTTGCAAAAAATTTTTACTATGAACGTGTGAGATTTAAATTTTTGTGCGTAAATTTGTGAACGAAGAAAAACAACTACTACTATGCGCAAAAAATACGACCGAGTGTTATTGAAACTGAGTGGCGAATCACTCATGGGTAAGCAGGGTTATGGCATTGATACAGAGCGCCTTAACTCCTACGCTATGCAAATCGACGAAGTGGTGAGCGAGGGCATCCAAGTCGGCATCGTCATCGGTGGCGGCAACATCTTCCGCGGGCTCACGGGCACCTCGCGCGGCTTTGACCGCGTCATGGGCGACCAAATGGGCATGCTCGCCACAGTAATCAACTCCCTGGCGCTCTGCTCGGCGTTGCGAAGCATCGGCCGTGGCGCGCGCGTATTCACCGCCGTCAACATGTACCCCATCGGCGAGCACTACAGCAAGTGGCGCGCCATCGAGGCGCTCAAGCGTGGCGAGGTAGCCATCATCGCCGGCGGCACCGGCAACCCCTTCTTCACCACCGACACCGGCTCGGCGCTCCGTGCCGTCGAGATTGAAGCCGGCGTGATGCTCAAGGGCACACGCGTCGACGGCGTTTACACCGCCGACCCCGAGAAGGACCCCACAGCCACCAAGTTTGACTTCATCACCTACGACGAGGTATACAACCGCGGTCTCAAGGTCATGGACCTCACCGCTACAGCCCTCTGCAAGGAAAACAAGATGCCCATCATCGTCTTCGACATGGACACCCCGGGCAACCTCGCCCGCGTCCTTGCCGGCGAAGAAGTCGGCACCCTCGTCGCCGTAAAATGAAATATTAACTAATAATCTATACCGAATATGACAGACCCCAAAACTTATCTCGGTCCCGCCGAAGAGAAGATGGAGATGGCAGTCGCCTTCCTCGACGAAGCACTCGCTCATATCCGCGCCGGCAAGGCTAATCCCAAAATCCTCGACAGCATCCGCGTCAATTACTACGGCAGCCCCGCCCCGCTGAGCAATGTCGCCAACATCTCTGTTCCCGACGCGCGCACCATCGTCATCACTCCCTGGGAAAAATCCATGTTCAAGGAAATCGAGAAAGCAATCATCAACTCCGAACTCGGTATCACCCCCGAGAACAACGGCGAGGTAATCCGCATCAGCATCCCGCCACTCACCGAGGAGCGCCGCCGTGCCCTGGTCAAGCAATCCAAGGGCGAAGCCGAGCAAGCCAAAATCTCGGTGCGTAACGCTCGCCGTGACGCCATTGACGGGCTCAAAAAAGCCGTCAAGAAGGGCATGCCCGAGGACGTAGAGAAGGACGCCGAAAACGATGTCCAGAAGATGCACGACCGCTATCTCAAGAAGATAGACGACCTCTACGCCGCTAAGGAAAAAGAAATCATGACTGTATAATAAAAGTTCCGGCTCAAATACATTATTATTAGAATTATTTAACACTCTGCAAAGCCGCTATTTTCCAAATTGTTACTATCTTTGTGGTTCCAATTAAGCAGTACAGAAGAAAATAGTTGTTTTATAGATAATTGTGTAAGGGGTGCAGGGCGTCGTGAGACAGCCCTGTACTTTTTTTGTCCCCAAAACAATTATTTCTTTGGATTTTGTCGATTTTTGTCGATTTTTTTCTTTGGATTTTGTCAAAAATCGCCGAATTATTTGTTTGGATTTTTATATTTCACTATCTTTGTGGCTGAACATAAACAAGATGCAAATGTATTATAAGAGGAACATAGATAAGCAACTGTCAGAGTGGGCAACGATGGATGATCACAAGCCATTGTTGTTGAGAGGAGCCAGGCAGGTAGGTAAGTCAACGGCAGTGCGAGAATTGTCAAAGAAGTTTGAGTTCTTTGTCGAGATAAACTTTGAGAAGGAACCGCGCTACAAAGATTTGTTCAAAGAGGATTTGGATGTGCGCCGAATAGTACCGCAAATAGCGGTGTTAAGTGGCACGCCTATAATCGAGGGCAAGACGTTGTTGTTTCTTGATGAAATACAAGAGTGTCCGCAGGCTATTATGGCTTTGCGTTTTTTCAGAGAGGATACGCCCCAATTACATGTGATTGCAGCCGGTTCACTATTGGAATTTGCGCTAAATGAGTTGCCTACTTATGGGGTGGGTAGGATACATTCGATGTTTATGTACCCGATGACATTTGATGAGTTTGCCGTTGCCTCCGGGCATCAAATGCTGATTGATGCTCGCAACGAAGCCACAGTGGCAAAGCCGTTGTCCGAACTATTGCACAAAAAGTTGATCGACTTACTCCGCAGCTATATGTTGGTAGGAGGCATGCCCGAGGTTGTTGCAACATGGGTCAATACGCATGACTATGTGATGTGTCAGCGCATTCAAGATGATATTGTATTTGCTTATGAGGATGATTTCCCGAAGTACAAGAAAAATGTAGACCCGGTGTTGCTACGTCACACCTTGCGCAGTGCAGCTGTTCAAACCACCAAGAAGTTTATATATTCACGTGTCGGAACCGACTACAAGGGTGTAGAAGTTAAGAAAGCCGTACAATTGCTTGTTCTTGCCGGAATCTTGCATCCGGTGACCCACACAGATGCCAACGGGCTCCCCTTTGGCAGCGAAGCAGATAGTTCTTACCAAAAAATGTTGCTCCTCGATACCGGCTTGATGTTGCGTTTGCTTAATATGTCATTGGGTGATATCTCGGACTTGACTGCACAAATATTGACAGCGAGCGCTGCAGATTTAGTCAATAAAGGTCCTGTCGCAGAGGCGTTGGTGGGGCTTGAGATGCTACATAACTTAAGCCCGAATATTCGCCATGAATTATACTATTGGACTCGAAATTCCCGAAACTCGCAGGCTGAGGTGGATTATATCACCAACTACAAGCAAACGGTGATACCAATCGAGGTCAAAGCCGATCGCCAGGGTGGAATGAAGAGCCTGTGGGCATTCATGCGCGACAAGGGTTTGCGTTATGCTGTGCGTTGCTCGTTGGAAAATTTCGGCGAGTTTGACGTCGCAGATAATCAAGAAGATTCAATGGTGCGTCATGTGTGGACATGCCCTTTGTATGCTGTTAAATGCTTACCCAATATCATGAGCGCTATTGAGTCACGCTGAAGCGGACGAATTTCTTTTAGAAAAAAGTAGGAAAAATTGGGCTTTTTTGCGTTGTAGGCTTGGAGGATTGAGAAATTCGTAGTACCTTAGCGTACTTATTTAAACACTCCCCGACCATGGAAAAAACACATAGATATTGCGTGATTATGTGCGGAGGTATTGGCAGCCGTTTTTGGCCCTACAGCCGCACCGAGAACCCCAAACAGTTTCTTGACCTCTTAGGCACCGGACGCTCGCTGCTCCAGATGAGTTACGACCGCATACTGTCGCTCGTGCCGGCGCATAATGTGCTGATACTCACCAATGAGCAATATGCAGCCAAGGTGCGCGAGCAGTTGCCCGATATCCCCGAGGATAACATACTGTGCGAGCCGGCTCGGCGCAACACCGCGCCCTGCATAGCCTGGGCGGCACGCCACATCGCGGCACGCGACCCCGAGGCATCGATGATAGTTACCCCCAGCGACCACCTCATCACTCGCGAGGCAGAGTTTGAGCGCTCTATCCGCGAGGGCTTTGACTTCGTCGAGAGCCACGATGCCCTCCTCACCCTGGGCATCACCCCCACGCGCCCCGAGACCGGCTATGGCTACATACAGGTGGGTCCACAGGTCAGTGGCGCCATCCATGTGGTGAAGACCTTCACCGAGAAGCCCGATATCGAGTTGGCGCGCACCTTCTTGCGCACCGGCGAGTTCTTCTGGAACTCGGGCATCTTCCTGTGGCGCGCCTCCACCATCCTGGCGGCGATTGCCGAGTGTGCCCCCGATGTACACAATGTCTTCGAAGCCGGGCGCGATGCCTTCGGCACACCTGCCGAGGCGGCTTTCATCGCCGAGGCGTTCCCCTCGTGCCTCAATATATCTATCGACTACGCCGTGATGGAGCGTGCCGACAATGTATATGCCGAGACCGTGTCCTTCGGCTGGAACGACCTGGGCACGTGGAGCGCCCTCTATGACATCTCGCCCAAGAATCGCGACGGCAATGTCACCTCGGGCTGCCAAGTGCTCTCCTACGACTGCTCGGGCAACATCTTTGCCGTCCGCGGCGACAAGTTGGTCGTAGCGCGCGGATTGCGCGACTACATCATTGCCGATGCCGGCGATGTGCTCCTCATCTGCCCCAAAGAAGACGAGCAGCGCATCAAGCAAATGGTAAATGACGCCAAGGTCAACTATGGCGATAAATATCTGTAATACAATGGAAAAACACATCGACATCTACTGCGAGAACCTCGGGCGCAAGGTCGAGGTAGCCCCGGGTGAGACCCTGCTGAGCATCTCGCAGCGCCTCGCCGGCGAATTGGGCTTCACAGCCATCGCCGCGCGTGTCAACAACAAGAACGAAGCCCTCTCCTACGACATATATCGTCCCAAGACGGTCTATTTCCTGCCGGTGACCCATCCCTCGGGCGAGCGCGCCTATATACGCTCGCTGTGCATGGTGCTCTACAGCGCCGTGCGTCGTTGCTATCCCGAGGCACGCTTGGTCATCGAGCACTCCATTGCGCGTGGCTATTTCTGCCACCTGCGAGGCATGGAGTGCACTCCCGAGGTGGTCGCCGAGATAAGCCGCGAGATGCGTAGCCTCATCAGCCAAGACCTGCCGCTGCAGCGCCACGAAGGGCTCACTACCGAGGTCATCGAGCGCTTTGCCGCCGCCGGCATGGACGACAAGGTGCGCCTGCTGTCCACCGGTCACGAGTTGTATACCACCTACTACACTCTGGGCGATGTGTGCGACAGTTACTACGGCACCCTGGCGCCCTCCACAGGCATGCTCGCCGTGTGGGCTCTCCGCCCTTACAAGGACGGCTTCCTCCTCCTCGGTTTTGACCACGACGACCCCGCCAAGGTCCCGGCGCCCATCGACCAGGACAAGATGTATCGCGCATTTACCGACTATGTGGAGTTCAACAATATCATCGGTGTAAACAATGTAGGACGTCTCAACGAGATAATTGCTCGTGGTGGCGCCCACGACCTGGTCAACGTAGCCGAGGCGCTCCACGAGAAGGCGCTGGCGCGCATCAGCGACGAAATCACCGCACGCTACCGCCGTGGCGGCGCTCGCATAGTGCTCATTTCGGGTCCCTCGTCATCGGGCAAGACCACGACCACCAAGCGCCTCGCTATCCAGTTGATGACCAACCTGCTCAAGCCGCAACTCATCTCACTCGACGACTACTTTGTCGACCGCGAGCACACGCCCCGCGACGCCTCGGGCGACTACGACTACGAGTCGCTCTATGCCCTTGACCTCAAGCAATTTAACACAGACCTCAACGATATCCTCGCCGGGCGCGAGGTGCAATTGCCCACCTACAACTTCGAGACCGGGCATCGCGAATATCGCGGCAACAAAATTCACCTCGACGACAACTCCATACTCCTCATCGAGGGCATCCACGGACTCAATCCCCAACTCACCGAGCACATCCCCGACGAGATGAAATTCCGCCTGTATGTGTCGGCGCTTACTACTATCTCTATCGACGACCACAACTGGGTGCCCACCACCGACAACCGCCTGCTGCGTCGCATTATCCGCGACCACAAGTTCCGCGGCACTGATGCCGTATCGACCATCAAGCGATGGCCCAGCGTGCGCCGTGGCGAGGAAAAATGGATATTTCCATATCAAGAGAATGCCGATGCCATGTTCAACTCCTCGTTGATGTTTGAACTGAGCGTGATGAAGGACTATGCCTTCGGTATCCTGCGCAACGTGCGCCGCGATATTCCCGAGTTTGCCGAGGCATTCAGGCTCCTGCGCTTCCTCAGTTACTTCCAGCCCATCGACCCCGCTTGCGTCCCGTCGACATCCCTCCTGCGCGAGTTTCTCGGCGGCTCCTCCTTCCGCTACTAAGAGCCAAACAGGCACATTACTTGAGGGTGAAGGCGGCGCGGATGGCGTTGCGGATGGCAGTGGCGGCGGGGGTGTCGCGACGACGAAGGATGGCGAGGACTGCCTCGATGAGGGCGCGACGGTCGTTGCGCTCGAGTCCGCAGAGTTCGGCGACGCGAGTCTCGATGAGCATAGGCTTGTAGTTGAACACGCGTAGCACGGCGGCATAGTCGCCGCGGTCGTGGTATCGGGCGAATTGTCGCATGAGGTTGTTGTAAGTATCGCGAGGATTGAGCAAGCCGGGGAGGTCGATGAGGTGGTCCTCGAGGGCTTCGATATTGTCAAATTTGCCGTCGACGCGTGTCTGGACACCGCGCTTGATGCGGTGGCGGGTGTGCTCGAGGGCTTGCTGTTGCATATTGGCGTTGAACAGGCGCAGGAGGTTGCGCTTGACGCGCTCAAATGCCTTGTCGGGCTCGCGATTGTTGACTGCAGCGACGGTCTTGACCACGTCTTCGAGCATGAAGATATTCTCGATTTCGGCTACGTCGGGCACGAGGATGCCCCGCGAGCGCAGGTACTCGACTTCCTTGAAGTCGCGGCGGTCGCGGTCGACGATGCCCACGGCATCGAGGTCGTGGAAGGCGCGCAGGGTGTTGAATGTGCGGGTCGACTCGATGACGCGGTCGCAGGAGCCAAGGGGCTTGACAGTGTACTCGGGGAATACCAGAGGGTAGAGGCGAGCGTCGTAGGAGTGGGTGGCGTCGCCCTCGATAAACATCACAGGCTTGCGCTCGCCGATGATGGCGAGGAATACGTCCTCGGGGATGCCCTCGGCGGCTTGGATGCGCTCGTATTGCCATGTGGCGGCATCGCTGTCGCAGCCCTTGACCCAGATGATGTCGCCGGGGATGCGCGTGGCGGCGAAGGCGAGGTCGTGGGTGGTGTAGACAAAGGTGCAGTCGGGGCGCATAGCCTCGATGCGGTCCCACAGGGGGCGTATCGACGAGGGATGGAGAAACATCTCGGGAGCGTCGACAAACACCACGGCACCTTGAGGAGCCAGCAGTGCTGCGCCGAGGTGGTAGAGGACGGTTTTCTCGCCGTCGCTGAGGCGGTTGGTCGAGAAGGGGTCGGCACCGTTATCGTTGCCGATGAGCATGCGTCCGCGTGTGAGGAGTATCTTGTTGCCGGGGAAAATCTGCTCCCAGTTGTTGACGAGGGTCTGTAGGCGATGGTGAGGGGCGGCGATGTCGCGAGCGTCGTCGCCGAGGTGTTCGGCGAATAGTTCGAGGGCTGTCTCGTTGATGAGGAGGGCTATTTGACGCTCGAAGGCGCCGGTGATGTCGGGGCGGATGAGAGGCGAGCGGCGCACTGCATCGTGGTATTGGCTGTCGATGGAGCCGGGCAGGGGGTCTTCGCCGATGTTATCGTAGATGGCTCGTAGAGCCGACATCATGTATGTTCTGCCGCCGAGCGAAGCCGCTAATGTGGCGGTGAAGCGTGTCTTGCCGGCGCCGTTGGCACCGATGATGGTGAGGCGCGATGTGTTGAGTGTGATGGGGTTGCCGCCGGTGCGGGCTGGGAGGCTGATTTTCATAGCAGTGTAGATTAAAAGGAGGATAAGGCATTAGCGCCCGCCGAGAGGGGCGCTAATGTATTAGGGCAGGCGGCTTTCCTTGATGATGAAGCGCGCCATGCGGTATGACTCGTAGGCGGTGCGAGCGCGACGCGAGGCGATAGCGAGCCCTTGCTTGCCATCGAGCCACGACAGGTCGATGGTGTGGGCGGCGAGGAAGGCTCCGGCGGCATGCATTGCCGGCGAGAAGGGGCATATGCCGTCGGGATTGGCGGTGGCGAGCACGCGCGCCTTGAGGGCGGCGAGGCGGTTTTCCTTCTTGTTGAACTCGGCGAGCGACGAGCAACGATAGTGGTGGATGGTGCCGGGCAGCGGCTCGGGGTTGACGCTGTCGGGGAAGGATACCGAGTCAGAGAAGTCGCGGAGGTTCCAGTTGGCATATCGGCGGTTGAACAGGCGCACCTGCCACACCGGCTCGTATCCCGAGTGCTTGAGGGGCTTGCCGCAGAAGTAGTTGAGGATGTGCACCGAGTATACGCGGTGCTTGAAGCCCTCTTCCTTGGCTTTGATGAGGTATGAGCGCAATTCCTCGTCGATGACCTCGTCGGCGTCAATCGAGAGTATATATGAATTGGAAGCCAAGCCGGTGGCATACTGGCGTTGGCTTCCAAATCCTTGAAATTCGCGTTGAGTGACCTTGCAATTGTAGCGGTTGCAGATCTCGATAGTGCGGTCGGTGGAGTATGAATCAACGACAATTATCTCATCGGCAACGCCTTGCAGGGCATTGAGGCAGCGTTCAAGATTGTTTTCCTCGTTGCGAGTGATGATGGTGGCAGTAATCTTCTCCATGACCGTTGTAGCGGATTACATATGGTATCGATAGGTGCCGTCTTTGTCAGCCATAAACCAGGATGTGCCGGCAAACTTGGCGCGATAGACATCGAAGTCGGCTTCGCGGAGCGCGTCCTTAAAGTCCTCGGGGACATCGCCGCGGAAGCGGTATCCGCTTGCATAAACGGCAACAGCGCCGTCCTCGGTGATGCAGCACGACCACAATTCGCCGTAATCGTTGCAACCCTCAAAGAGCCAATTCTTGAGCGTTGATGACGAGGCGGCGATGTGCTGGTCGGTGATGATAACCCACTCGCCCTGGTCGGTGAACGATACAGAGGTGATTATCTCGCCGTTGCGGTAATAAGTCTTGAATTTATCAGCCATATCGCCGGGGATACCGTTCCACCAGCCGCCGTTGTTATCGTAGAGGATAATCCAACTGCCGTTTTCCGAGAGACACACGTCTTGGATGGTATTGCCATCGCTATTGAGTTGCTTGATGCGGTCGCACATCTCGCTGGGGCACTCGCTGAAGGAGTATCCGTTTTTGCCGTAGAGTGCAAGGTCGCCATTGGTCTTGGTGATGGCTACGTTCTTACATTCACCCCAATTGCTGATGGAATTGCGGATATATTCGCGACTATTCTGCGCATTAGCATTTATACCAACACATACTAATGCCAATAAGAAAACAATGCGTAAAAACTTGTTCATATCAATCGATTTGGTTAATTATCATATACACACGGCAAAATTAATGAAATTTAACCACGCAACAAAATTTTTCACCACTTTTTTCTCACTGTGTTCAACTGACTCTCCAAACTGTGGAGAATCTGAGGGTTATTGAATTTCTGTTTTGAGCACTTATACTTTGCTTGCCTGATGTTCTCTACTGCCGATTTCTCAGATTTAGAGACAAGGATTAGTTGTTCAGTGGTATGTATTAAATACATCCGACCTCAAAATCACTTTTTCTTTTTGGGGAGGATTTTCTTTTCGTCGGCTTTGAGGCGACGCTCCACTTTCTTAACGTCTTCGCCGGGAGGAAGTGTCTCGGGGCGGATTCCTCGATCCAGAAGCATGTTGCGGACTGCACTGTTATTGTCTACGTGTTCTCGCTCGATTCCGACCTGGCCATGCAGGTTTTTCTGCTGGACATTGACAGAAGTCATCTCGGCAGCGAGATCCTTGGCCTTGATGGCGATGGTTGAAAGGAAGTCGGCAAGAGGACGTTTGTCGGGAGCTCCTACCCGTCGTTTCATCATGGCAGTGTCGAGACCAAACAGGGCACGGTCTCCCTTCGTACGAATGATGGCAAACCCCTTTGCATCGACTCCTCGCTCGTAGAGTACTCCGGAAAGGGTATGCTCGGTTTCAGCAAGTTTGGCACGGGCCTGTACTCGCTCATAATCGAGAAGTCGCTGATGCACCAGCTCTGCGCGACGTGTCTGGACAGCGAAATAGTTCTGAGCAAAGGCAATCTCAGGCTTACGAGGGTCGCCATTTTGCGCCACAAGATAGCAGGCATAGCGTGTCAGCATCACGTCATCTACTTGACGCTGAGCGTCTGAACCAAGGGTGACCATTTTGCTGACGTCAGCAAAATGGTCGGAAAGATTTTCCCCTGCATTAGCAGCGGATTCTTTTGCTTTCTCTATGATTGATTGGAAGTTGCGCCATTGAACGTATCCCATTACGGGCGCAAGTTCTCGCGCACTCCAGCACTCCACACCATCATATTCGATGGCGATGGATTCAAAACTATTGAACAGCTCTTGTATCTCGTTTGCCTTCATTATGTCAGTGTTTATGTTTGACTGCAAAGATAGTAAAAAAACTCAGACTAACAATAGCCTTTGCGCAGATAAACAATTTTTTCTCACACTTTCTATAGGGATAATGCATTGACGTATGAGATGGCACTATACATCGAGGAGTGACAGGCATTGCTGAGCCGGTCAAAAATTACTCATCGATTTTCTTGGGTGATTTGCCTGTAAAACTCTTGAAGTTGCGGTAAAATGATTTATCGGATGAGAAGCCGGAGCGGACGGCAATTTCGCACATTTTCATCTGCGGATTTGTGCGCATCAATTGAATGGCATAGTCAATTCGCTTTTTGTTGATGTAATCAGAAAAAGATACGCCAATTTCATCGTTGATGGCAGTTGAAACATATAGGCGATTGGTGCATAGTTCAGCTGCTATGTCCGAAACTTTCACGTTGTGTCGCAAAAAGAGTTGCTGTTGCGTTACAACCTCTTCGATGCGTCGAGCAAGTGAATTTTCAGTTTCGCAGTCGGGGAGATTCTCCGATATGGAAGCATCCTCTGCTTCTTCCTGCACAAAGTTTTCGATAGTGAATGTCTGCCTTAAACTCATGAAGCCCAGAATATACAGTAATGAGGAAAAAGTAAGTGATGGTATGGCTATAGTCCAAGGTGAGTCGCCGAAGCGGTGGCGACCGAGAAAATTGAATATGATAGACGCAACGGCACAAGCAGTGAATATATACATATACCATTGGTATACGACAAGTCGCTTCCCTTCGGTATCGGCATAATATGCTTCAATGGATTTGTTATACGCTGAAATCTTTCGCGACCCCGCCACAAGAACTGTCACCACTTCGATAGCAAATATTATCTTAGCCGCTATCCTCACGATGCCCATTACCCGGCAGAGTCCCGTGCCACTACCATAGTCCTCATTATAAGAAGTGATGCGAACGAAGGTGTCAATGTCGTGAGGCGACATTATCGTGTATATGGTCGAAACTATTATACCTATCACCACCGCCGGCACGAGATACCACCATGTGCGACGCAAGTGACTCTCCGACGAGGTCATACTGTCGATGTAAAGGTAGAACATCGGGTAGACGGCAAGATTGGAAAAGGCGTAAAGACTGTCGAACAAAGGCATGTTGCTGTAGAAGCGATTAAGAAACACGCAGTGACCGGCATAGAGCAAGGTTGCCACTGCCATAAACAGCATAAGCATCATGCGGGCCTTGTTGCGACCTTCAAAGTATAGGTTCAATGCTATCATTACGACCCAAAAGCCGCAAACAAACATTGGTAGGGAGGTTAATATGAGATTCGCCATTTGATTTCTTGTTGGTGAAAATTTTTCGGATGCGAAGTTACGAAATTTTTTTATTTACCACTGCTTAAAGGCCTGTAGATAGTGTATTTGCCAATATGAGAATGTGTGTTTTGCTAATATGGGAACATATTTTGCTGATATGAGAATACGTTTTTGTTGATGTAGTATAATTTTTATGGCAGTTAATAGTATCTTTGCCATCATAAAACCAAAAAATCACCTAATTATGAAAAAGTACTATTTATTAATCGTAATGAGCTTTGCTGCATTGGG
>CALZTY010000050.1 GCA_945829225.1 uncultured Bacteroidales bacterium
CAAACCTGTAACCTTCTGATCCGTAGTCAGATGCTCTATTCAGTTGAGCTAGCGAACCGATAAAAAAGAGTGACTCGCACAGGATTCAAACCTGTAACCTTCTGATCCGTAGTCAGATGCTCTATTCAGTTGAGCTAGCGAACCGATAAAAAAGAGTGACTCGCACAGGATTCAAACCTGTAACCTTCTGATCCGTAGTCAGATGCTCTATTCAGTTGAGCTAGCGAGCCGTTGGTTTTTCGCTTTTGCGGATGCAAAGTTACGGCAATAAATCGGAAGTGCCAAATTTTTTCGCCACTTTTTTATCCCCCACTCCATTTTTTATCATTTTTTCATACACCCTCGTGTAATATTAATAATGAAGCCCCCGACAATCGAGGGCTTGGATGGGTGAAATTGTATCTATTGTGATGGGTTACCAGTGTGGGGTGAATGGGGCTGAGGGACGGAGCAGATGGTTGACGCAACCGAAGAAGTCGGCGTGATTGGATGTGTCGAGTTTCAAGACCTTGCCCGAGGATAATTCAAGTGTCGAGAGGTCGACATAGAACAGCCCGCCGGAGTCGGCAAACTGCATATAATATCGCCCTCGCGAGGCATCGCTGATACTGCGCCATTGAGTCGAAGAAAGATTGGGCTGTCCGGGTATCTCGTAGCCCATGGGCACTGACACATTGTTTATAATAGAAGAAGCGACGGCGACAGCCTCATCGGCGGATCGAGGAGCCGGCACATGGTTGACGAAGTATGAAGCCCGCACGAAGCGGTCGGAGGAACGCACACCCCCGGGTAGCATATTATTACCACCTATACCCATCCAATAGGACAGGATAGATTGCATTGCCGGGAATTGAGGCTCGTTGGTGAGCACACGATAGTTGCGGTCGACATATACTTGGAGTTCGCCACCGACAAATTCCATAATAAGGGTGTTTCCTGTCGCATCCGTGATAGCCCAATGGAGCAAGGTCGCAGTACCGCCATCGAAGTCGGACGCCTCCATGCCGAAGTCGTTCTCATCGAGGAAAGCCTCCACCTCGTCGACTGTAGCAAAGTTGTCGAGGAAGTAACTGACAAAGAGGGCGAGCGACATCACCGGGGTATCCGAGCCGGCTGGCGCAACACGATAGCTCGAGCCACGACAGAACAGCCCGTTAACGACCAATCCGCATTGGTTCATGCCCTCGGTGACTCCGCTGTCGTAGCTAACCGCCAGCACCGAGTTGTAGCGCGATACCCACTCAAAGCGCGGACCGTCGGGCATGCTCACGCGAGTCATACCGGTGGGATATACATATATATTAGTGGGTATAGGGGTGCGCCAATCCAGGGTGCGCCCTACCACGACTACGTCGGCGCTATCACCACAAAGCACCACGCGCGAGCATGGTGCCATTGACGGTGCGCTTGTTAGTATAGTAAGGATTAGGGATAGAGTTTTGATGTGTTTCATATCTGAAAGTGTGTTTTTTATAGTATTTAACTATAAAACAATGCAGTGGTAAGAAAAGTTTGAAAAAAGGACAAAAAAACAAGTCGGAGCACCGAAGCACTCCGACTTGACACTTTACAATTATAGAAATTTTTACTCTTCGTTTTGATTCTTCTCGGCGTATTCCTTGAGGAGTTTCTCCTGCACGTCGCCGGGAACGAGCTCGTAGGAAGCGAACTTCATAGTGAACGACGAGCGGCCACCGGTGATAGAACTGAGAGCAGTCGAGTATGAAGACATTTCCTTGAGGGGTACCTTAGCCGAAATCTTCTCGAAGCCATTCTCGCTGGACATACCCATGATGATAGCGCGACGGCCTTGGAGGTCACTCATCACGTCGCCCATCACATCGCCGGGTACCATTACCTCGACGTCATAAACGGGTTCGAGGACCTTAGGATTGGCGTTGCGGAAGGCTTCGCTGAAGGCGTTGCGACCGGCAAGGCGGAACGAAATTTCGTTGGAGTCAACGGGGTGCATCTTACCATCGTAGATACATACGCGGACATCGCGAGCGTAAGAACCGGTGAGAGGACCTTGCTCCATGCGGTCCATCAAGCCCTTGACAATCGCGGGGATGAAGCGAGCATCGATAGCACCGCCAACGATACAGTTGCAAACAACGAGTTTGCCGCCCCAAGCCAGAGGAATTTCCTGAGTGTCGCGGACGCTCATCTTGAATTCCTGGTTGCCGAACTTGTAAGTGTCGGGAGCGGGCATATCGTCGGTGTAAGGCTCGATGATAAGGTGAACTTCGCCGAATTGACCCGAGCCACCACTCTGCTTCTTGTGACGATAGTCGGCACGAGCAGCCTTGGTGATAGTCTCGCGATAAGGAATCTTGGGCTCCTCAAAGAGGATGGGCAACTTATCGTTGTTCTCGACACGCCACTTGAGGGTGCGGAGGTGGAATTCGCCCTGACCCGAGAGGATAGTTTGCTTGAGTTCCTTGCTCTGCTCAACAACCCATGTGGGGTCTTCCTCGTGCATACGAGTGAGGATGGCGCTGAGTTTCTCGGCATCGCTCTCGGTGACGGGACGCACGGCGCGTTGATAGCGAGGAGCGGGGTACTTGATGAAGTCAAATTCGTATTCGCAACCCTTCTGGTTGAGGGTGTTGCCGGTGCGCACGTCTTTGAGTTTGACGGTAGCGCCGATATCACCTGCCTCGAGGGTGTCAACTGCGGTTTTCACTTGCGAGCCACATACGCAGTAGATTTGAGCGAGACGTTCCTTGGAGCCGCGAGTAACGTTGTCGAGGTCGACACCTGCGGTGAGGCGACCCGACATCACCTTGAAGTAAGAAACTTCGCCGATGTGCGGCTCAATAGTGGTCTTGAACACGAAGAGGCTGAGCGGGCCATTGCTGTCGGGCTTAACTTCCTCGCCTGCAGTATTGACGGGTGCGGGCATATCATCAACAAAGGGAACGACATTGCCCAAGAATTCCATCATGCGGCGCACGCCCATATCCTTGGCGGCGCTGACGCAGAAGACGGGATAGATAGAGCGGTCGATAAGACCCTTGCGGATACCGAGACGCAACTCGTCCTCGGTAAGGTGTTCGGTCTCAAAGAATTTCTCCATGAGCGACTCATCGTTCTCGGCAGCAGCCTCAACTAGAGCACGGTGGAGTTCCATAGCGCGATCCATCTCGGCAGCGGGGATTTCTTCGACAGTAGGAGTGCCACCGTCGGGTCCCCAAGTGAGTTTCTTCATGATGAGGACGTCGATGAGCGAGTTGAAGCCTGCGCCACAAGCCAGGGGATATTGGATAGGAGTAATCTTCGAGCCGAAGATTTCCTTCATTTGCTCAATAACATTTTCGTAGTCGGCTTTTTCGCCGTCGAGTTGGTTGAGGGCGAAAATGATGGGCTTGTCAATAGAGGTGGCAGTACGGAAGATATTCTGAGTACCGACCTCTACACCATATTGACCATTAATGACGATTACACCGGTATCGGTAACGTTGAGGGCGGTGATAGCGTTGCCCACAAAGTCGTCGGCGCCCGGGCAGTCAACGACGTTGAGTTTCTTGCCGTTGAACTCGGCATAGAAGACCGTCGAGAAAACCGACGAGCCATATTCTTTTTCAACGGGGAAGTAATCGCATACGGTTGTTCCTGCCTCGACAGTACCGCGACGTTTTATAACTCCACACTCGAGAAGCATTGCCTCGGCGAGTGTGGTTTTACCCGAGCCCTTGCTACCAAGCAGGGCTATGTTCTTGATTTCGTTGGTTTTGTAAACTTTCATATTATTAGATTTAGTGTTTCCTCGAGAGGATTATTCATTTTGCGGTGCAATTTAGGAAAAATTTGCGAGATAGAGGCTAAGAATTTTTATGTTACATAACATAAAAACGATATTTAACGCGTCCGAGACGCCACAGCGAGCCTACTTTTCGCTATATCTTTCAAGAAATTAGTGTTGCAAAGGTAACCATATTTTTTCACGTTCAGCGCCTCGGTTTGTTAATTTTTTATATGACACCACGAAATGTCACAGTTTTTTTGTACCTTTGAGCCATAATAATTAAGGAAAAGATGACACTAAAACGCATATTAACACTCATTATTATATTAGCCGTAGGTATCGGGGTGTCAGCGGCACCTATCGACGATGCGCGACGCCTCTACAGCGAGGGCGATTATGAGGGTGCGCTCACCAAGTTGACCACCCTGCACAAGAAGAAACCGCGCGACGGCACCATCAATTATTGGCTTGCCGCCACCCTCACGGCGCTCGACCGCACCGACGAGGCAATCGAGTACTACGAAGCCGCCGAGACCGCCGGGGTATCAGATGCCGCGCTATTCCTCGCCGAGCATTGCACCAATGCCTATCTATTTGAAGACGCTATCGCCCACTACGACAGTTACGAGAGCATTTTGCGCAAAAATCGCAAGATGGTGCCCGAGGATGTCGAGCGTCAACGCTCATCAATTGTCTTGATGGCAAATATGATACAACGCGTCGAGCGCATCGCCGTGGTCGACTCCATCGTTGTGGATACCGAGGAATTTTTCCGCCACTATCGCTTGTCGCCCGAGGCAGGGCGCTTGGTCAATGGTGCCACAGCGCGCTTGGCTGATGTTGAGGTGGCTTACATACCTCAAAACAACACCGAAATCATCTACTCCGTGCCCGACACCACCGGCTGCTATGTGCTGATGAGTGCCGACGTGCTCGACGATGGCACTGTCGACCATCCACAGCCCCTCGAGGGCGATAATCTCGCCGGCGGGGGCAATGCCGAGTATCCCTTCCTCCTCTCCGACGGACTCACATTATATTATGCTCACGATGGCGAGGGCTCTATCGGTGGCTACGACATCTTCATGACACGTCGCGACGAAGATGGCTTCCTGCAGCCCCAAAATATTGGTATGCCCTACAACTCGCCCGACGATGACTATATGCTCGCAATTGACGAGACTACCGGTGTCGGCTGGTGGGCTACCGACCGCAATCATATCCCGGGCAAGGTGACCATATATGTGTTTGTGGTCAATGACAGCCGTGTGAACGTGCCTGCCGACGACCCGCAATTGGTGCAACTGGCGCGTATTGATGACATATCACTCACACAGAGCGACATAGATGTACAGGCGGTGTGCGACCGCATCGACCAACTCAGTATAGTCGAGATCCCCGGCACTACGCCCGGCGCGACTTTCACTATTCCCATCGGCTCGACCTCGGTAGTATACCACAACCTCAGCGACTTCAAGTCGGACGAGGCTCGACGACTGATGTTCAAGGCGATTGACACTCGCGCCGGCATCCAACGCCTTGAGGGTCAATTAGACACCCTGCGTGCAGCCTATCGCGCCGGCGACACTTCGGGCGCAATAAACATCCTTGACCTCGAGCAACAATTGGACAGCACTCGTTCCACATATAACGACCTTGTCAACCAAGCAATACAAACTGAATTAAACAATTTATAACCTAAATAATCAACTAATGGAATTATCAATCGTAATCATTGCAGTTGTAGCGTTTATACTACTTTGCATTTTCTTTTACTACTGCCCGTTCTTCCTGTGGATATCGGCACGGGTGAGTGGTGTCCATATCTCATTAGTACAATTAGTGCTGATGCGCATACGTCAGGTTCCGGCATCTGTGATTGTTCGCGCCCTCATCGAGGCGCACAAAGCCGGACTGAGTGACGTGAGCCGCGATGACCTCGAAGCGCACTATCTCGCCGGTGGTAACCCCGAGCGCGTTGTTCATGCCTTGGTATCCGCTGCCAAAGCAAATATACCCCTGAGTTTCAAGATGGCAACTGCCATCGACCTCGCCGGTCGCGATGTATTCCAAGCCGTGCAGATGAGCGTAAACCCCAAGGTGATTGACACCCCGCCGGTTACCGCTGTTGCCAAGGATGGTATCCAACTTATCGCCAAGGCTCGCGTCACCGTGCGCGCCAACATTCGCCAATTGGTGGGTGGCGCCGGCGAAGACACCGTGCTGGCTCGTGTCGGCGAAGGTATTGTATCTTCTATCGGCTCGGCTGAAAGCCACAAACAAGTGCTCGAGAACCCCGACTCCATCTCCAAGTTGGTGCTCAGCAAGGGTCTTGACTCCGGCACCGCATTCGAGATTCTCTCCATCGACATCGCCGATATCGACATAGGCAAGAACATCGGTGCCGTGCTGCAGATTGACCAAGCACAAGCCGACAAGAATATCGCTCAAGCCAAGGCTGAGGAGCGCCGCGCTATGGCTATCGCCCTCGAGCAAGAAATGAAAGCCAAGGCCCAAGAGGCTCGCGCAAAGGTTATTGAAGCCGAAGCCGAATTGCCTCGCGCTATGGCTCGCGCCTTCGAGAGCGGCAACCTCGGTATTATGGATTACTATCGCCTCAAGAACGTCGAGGCTGACACCAACATGCGCGCATCCCTCGCCGAAGGCGATACCACGATTACAAACGCTTGATTTGTATGGATTTACTGAGCATTATTGACTCTACTGATAAATACAATTTTCACACTCATACACAGTTTTGCGATGGCCGTGACTCCATGCACGCCATCGCAAATTCTGCTGTACAAGCCGGATTTGAACATCTCGGCTTTACGCCTCACTCGCCCATTGCAATCCCCTCGCCTTGCAATATGAGCACTGCCGATGTGGATGCTTATCGCAGTGAGGTACAGCAACTTAACGCCCACCTACCCATCAACATTTATATGGGTATGGAGATTGATTACCTCAGCCGCGAGCATGGTCCGGCTGCTCAATATTTCCACGACCTGGGGCTTGACTTCGCCATCGGCTCGGTGCACTTTATTCCCACCCGGCGAGGCAACTTCGTGGATATCGACGGACCATCAGAAAGGTTCAATCGCAATATGTCTACCGAGTTTGACAATGACCTCCGCTATGTAGTCGAGACTTTCTATAAGCAATCAGCCGATATGATTGCCGCCGGTGGCTTTGATATTATCGGACATTTTGACAAAATCGTCCAGAATGGTGCGTTGTATGCTCCTCAACTTGAGGAAGAAGGCTGGTACAACGACCTTGTCGAAGATTTCATTGATGTGGTAATAGCATCCGGACTGATTGTCGAGATAAACACCAAGGCGCGCGTGCGCCTCGGCAGATTCTTCCCCCATGAGCGCCATTGGCAGCGACTCGTCGATGCCGGGGTACCTATCATGGTCAATTCCGACGCCCACTACTCGGCGCTCATCGATGCCTCGCGCGATGAGGCTCTCTCATTATTAAATAAATGCCGCCATGGCTCTTGCACCGCGCACTCTTGAACTGTTGGCGCCGGCGCGAGATGCCGAGACCGCATTGGCTGCCATCTCACATGGCGCTGATGCCGTGTACATTGGCGGTCCCGCCTTCGGTGCTCGCAGTGCCGCCACAAACTCCATCGAAGATATAAAACGTGTAGTCGACGTCGCCCACGATTTCGATGCACGAGTATACGTCACTATCAACACCATACTCACCGACGACGAGTTGGAGCCGGCTCGCCGGATTATCATCCAACTGTGGGAAGCGGGAGTTGACGCTCTGATAGTGCAGGACCCCGCGATACTGCTCATGGATATCCCGCCAATTGATCTCCATGCCTCTACACAGTGGAATAGCATGGATATCAAGCGCTTGGAGATGCTCGCCCATGCCGGTTTTTCTCAGATTGTACTGCCTCGCGAGTATTCACTGGAGCAGATAAAACATGCCGCCGCGGTGATTGGAGATAAGGCTCGACTCGAGGCATTTGTCCATGGCGCCCTGTGTGTGAGTTACAGTGGCGGCTGTTATGCAGGGCAAGTACTCTCGCAGCGTAGCGCCAATCGTGGTTGCTGCCCCCAAATCTGCCGCCTGCCCTTTACACTCACCGATGCCACCGGCAAGGCGGTATCGGTGCCCGACGGCGGCTCGGCATCTCGCCACTGGCTGTCGCTCGCCGATATGAACCGCCTCGACAGCCTCGCCGACCTCGCCGATGCCGGAGTCACTTCTTTCAAGATTGAGGGACGCCTCAAGCCTGTGGCTTATGTCAAAAACGTCACCGCCGCATATAGCAGGGCGCTCGACCGCATCGTCGCCGCCTCTGCCGGCATGTATCGACGAGCATCATCGGGCACCGTGCATCTCAATTTCGCCCCCGACCCTCGCCGTGCCTTCAATCGCGGCTTCACCCGCTATTTCCTTGGCGCCGACGACCGCCGTGGCATCACCTCATGGGCGACTCCCAAGTGGGTGGGCATGCCCGTGGCGACCGTGCGCGCCATCGACCGCCACGCTTTGGTTGTAAAAACATCTGCAACGCTTCACAACGGCGATGGCTTGGGCTGGTTTGATGCCCGTGGCGCCTTCCATGGCTTCAGAGTCAACCGCATAGACGGCAACAAGATTTTCACCCTCGCAGGCAGCGACACGCCCACCGATGCCGGTGTTAAATTGTTCCGCAACAACGATATAGCCTTTGAATCGGCTATGGCACGCCCCGACACAGCCCGTCGGACGATTGGCTTATCAATGACCTTGCGCCATACCCCTGCCGGCACAATAGCCATCGACGTGGAGATACCCGGTGGAGCCTATGCGAGCATCGCATCAGCCGAGGTATTCACCGACGTGGCTCGCTCGCCTCAACAGGAGCGCCGTCTCGATACCATGGCTCGACTTGGCGACACTGTTTATGAATTATTAACACTTGACGACCAACTCGGTGACTTGTTTATACCGGCATCGGCTCTTACCGACCTGCGACGCCGTGCCATTGAGGCTCTGGAGTTGGCTCGAAATATTCAGCGCCGACGTCCTCGGCGTCTTCCCTCCTCGCTGCCGGCTGATGCCTTTGCCGGAATGCACATCGACTTTAATGCCAATGTCGCCAACCACTTGGCTCGCAAGTTTTACACCTCTCACGGCGCCGTAGAGGTAGATGATGCCATCGAAGTGAAAGTACCTGACGGCGAAATCGAAGTGATGACCACTGCTTACTGCCTGCGTCGCGAACTCGGTGCTTGTTTGCGTGAGTCCGGTGCCCGGCGTCTGCCGCGAACTCTTTTTCTCGATGCTCCTGCCGGACGGCTCCGCTTAGCCTTCGACTGCCCAAACTGCCGAATGAAAGTATATACCAACCCCAAATAATCCCACCATGAAAAAATCATTAATACGACTATCAATCACAGCGCTACTATGCGTAGCGTCAGTGATAAGCCTCTCTGCTCAAAGTCTCATCGACGAGATTGCCGCCACTCCCGGCAAGGCAGGTGGAGTGTACTATGCCTATCCGGTGAGCACCTCGCTCAACACCCCGGCTCCCGAGGGTTACTCTCCATTCTACATAAGCCACTACGGGCGCCACGGCTCGCGCTACCTCATCGGCGACGACGATTATCGCCTCGTACTTGAGAAACTGCGCGATGCAGCCGACCACAACGCCCTCACCCCGCTGGGTCTTGATGTCAAGCAACGCCTCGAGCAAGTGTGGGAAGAAGCCCACGGTCGTGGCGGCGAACTCACTCCGCTCGGCAACCGCCAGCACCGCGCCATCGCCTCGCGCATGGCTGAGGCTTTCCCCGAGGTATTTGCCGAGGGCGCCACTGTCACTGCCTCGTCGACTGTAGTGATGCGCTGTGCCCACTCGATGTTTGCCTTCATTGAAGGACTCAAAACCAAATTCCCGTATCTCGAGATCCCGCGCGAGAGTGGTCAGCGAGATATGTACTTCCTCAATTATCACGCTCCCGAGAGCGGCATTTATAGCAGCCACAATGGTCCGTACTATCAGGTGTGGAAAAAATTCCGCGCCGACAAGACTCGCCCCGACCGCCTCGTCGCTTCGCTCTTTGCCGACTCGCAATATGTCGCCACTTGGGTTGACCCCGGCGAATTGATGTGGCAACTTTATTGGGTGGCTGTCGATATGCAGAATATGGAGACTCCCATATCATTCTTCGACATCTTCACCACCGAGGAACTCTATGGCTTGTGGCAGTCGTTCAATTTCCAATTCTTCGGCTGCAACTCGAGTTATGCTCCCGCCGGCGGTGCCCTCACTGCCAATGCTCGCAACTTGGTGAACGACATCTTGGTGAATGCCGACCGCTGCATCGCTGCCGGTGGACATGGAGCAAAACTCCGCTTCGGTCACGATGGCAACATCGTTCCGCTCACCGCCCTACTCCGCCTCGAAGGATGCTATACCGACCACACCGATCCCGAAACTCTCGGCAACTATTGGGCTGACTTCAAGGTTAGTCCTATGGCTGCAAATCTCCAAATTATTTTCTTCCGCAACGATGCCGGCGATATCCTCGTTAAATTTTTGCTCAACGAACGCGAGATCGCCACTGCCGTAGACACCGACATATTCCCGTTCTACCACTGGAATGATGTGCGCCAATACCTCGTAGGCATCGTTGACGGCTCTATTACTGCACCATGAATCCTCGTGAAATTCTAATCGACAATTACGACTATCCTCTGCCTCAAGAGCGCATCGCCTCGCATCCCCTGGCGGTGCGCGACGAGTGCAAACTCTTGGCGTACACTCGCGGTGGCTCGCCGGCTACTCATGTATTCACCGACCTGCCCGCCCTGTTGCCTACCGATGCAGTCCTCGTCTACAACAACACGCGCGTCATCAATGCCCGCCTGCGCTTCCACAAAGCTACAGGCGCTCGCATCGAGATTTTCTGTCTCGAGCCCGAAGCGCCTGCCGACTATGCCGAGAATTTTGCATCGGTCGGCTCATGCTCGTGGAATTGCCTCGTGGGCAACTCCAAGCGCTGGAAGGATGGCGTACTCTCGGCAATTATTAATATCAATGGCTCTGACGTCGAGTTGCGAGCCGAGCGAGCCGACACCTCGGGCATCATACACTTCTCGTGGGATGGCGACTACACATTTGCCTCGGTAATTGCCGCCGCCGGCGAGATACCTATTCCGCCATATCTCAATCGCTCTACCCAAGACAGCGACTCGGTTGATTATCAGACCGTTTATAGCCATATCGATGGCTCGGTGGCAGCACCGACTGCCGGCTTGCATTTCACCGACCGCGTGCTTGCCGGTATCGACAGCCGAGGCATCGAGCGCCTCGAAGTCACCCTCCATGTGGGTGCCGGCACATTCCAGCCTGTCAAGAGCGACGCCATCGGCGAGCACCCCATGCACAGCGAATTTATCGCTGTCGACCGCGCTGTCATTGAGCGCCTTGCGAGCATTGCCGGCAAACAACCCATCATCGCCGTTGGCACTACATCTGTACGCACCCTCGAGAGCCTCTATCATATCGGCTGCCTCATCGCATCGGGGCGCTGGACCGGCGAGGTCCCTCAATGGTACCCCTACGACCCCGAGCACCCGGCGCTCGATGTCTCCACTGCCTTGAATATACTGCTCAAGTATCTGCAAGACAATCAATTAGAGCAACTTATCGCTGCCACCCGCATCATCATCGCTCCGGGCTACACCTACCGTGTCGTCTCGGGCATGGTCACCAATTTCCACCAGCCGCGATCCACCCTCTTGCTGCTCGTCTCGGCATTCCTCGGTGGCGACACATGGCGCGAGATATACGACTATGCCCTCACCGGCGGTTATCGCTTCCTCAGTTATGGCGACGCATGCCTATTCCTCTGATATAGAGGCACAAGGCTCAATCATCACGCCTTGTGGCACCTTGCAGATAAGTGTCACCAACGGCGCCGTTTGCGCCTGCTCATTTGTCGATAAGCCGATGCCCCCATTCGGCTCCTCGCCGGTACTCAATGCCGCTCTACATCAATTGGAGCAATATTTTGCCGGACAATTGACCGAATTTGACCTGCCAATCTACCCCATCGGCACACCCTTTCAGCGCTCTGTGTGGCAGTCCATGATGACTATCCCATATGGCGACACAATCTCCTATGGCGAATTGGCTCGACGCATCGGGCACCCCACTGCCGCGCGTGCAGTCGCCGCGGCTTGCGGTGCCAATCCCATCGTCGTCATCATCCCCTGCCACCGTGTGGTCGCCGCCCACGACATAGGTGGCTACACCCCCGGAGTTCACATCAAGCAGCAACTCCTGCACCTTGAAACGGTCAACAAACCGACAAAATAATTTTTTTCGCATGAAGATTCCAAATCGAAGTGCAAAACTTTGAGGTAAGAATCAACAATTCTCCT
>CALZTY010000051.1 GCA_945829225.1 uncultured Bacteroidales bacterium
GAGTTGGCAGAAATGATTGGACGTGAGCGGTCTTATATCAACCGCATAGAAAAGGGTGAAACAGACATGCAATTATCGTCATTCCTACGTATTTCAGCAGCACTTGGCATCATGTTGAGACTTGATGTAACTTTGTGATAGTTCTCTAAAACCAATAGCCGCTACTTTTTTCTAACCACTAACCACGCCAACGGCGTCAGAGGAACACCTCTATGCCGTTGACGTTATAGATGCAACAGTCTCTGATTTTGCGGATTTGACCCGACGAGAGTTTTATCTTTTCAATAATTTCTTCTGTTCTCGCTCAAAGTTCTCCAGGAAATGTATCTCTACCGCGCTTAGTTCGTTTTGCGTTCGCTCCTTGAATTTGTCATACTCTGCGTCTGCCTTTTCTTTCGCTAATTTGGCAGAAATCTTCCCGGTATGGGTGAGTATATCTTTGCGTGAAATGCGCAGAAACTCATCGAGGATGTTTATCCAATCCTTCATATACATCGGACGATGTTCCTCAGCCTGCATTTCCGCAAAGTCAAGATATAGGCTCACTATGCGATTGAGTGACGCGATTTCTTCTTGGGTCAGATAATTCTTTGCTACTTCGGCTTCCGGTTTGGTCGGTAAAGCTCCCGACCACGTGGTTAAGCCCATAAAGTCCTTTGTCGCATCTGCCCTTTCATAGATGATTTCGGCTGCCGTATGTCCGTGTACCGAGTAATGCATCTTGTTTTGAACCATCTTGAAGAATTGCTGTGTCATCTCCACGCTCGGGTCATAGTCTATGCTCAATGCATAGATTTCAAGGACTTTGCGGTAAAAGACCTTCTCGCTCGAGCGTATATCCCTGATTCGCGCAAGCAGTTCATCGAAGTAATTGCCTCCGCCGGCTCGCTTCAGCAAATCGTCATTCAAGGCAAAACCTTTCACAATGTATTCCTTCAGGACCTTGGTCGCCCAGATGCGGAACTGCACTCCTCGATATGAGTGTACGCGATAACCGACGCTGATTATCATATCCAGATTGTAGTAGGCAACAGAATAATTCTTCCCGTCTGTGGCAGTTGTTGCAAAAAATGCAACAACTGAACTTTCTTCCAATTCGCCATCCTCCAAAACATTCCTTATGTGTCTCGAAATGGTGGATTTGTTCCTTTGAAATAGCTCTGCCATCTGGTCGGCAGTGAGCCACACAGTGTCATTCTTGAGTCTGACCTCTATCTTGGAGTCGCCATCGGCTGATTGATATAGTAAAATCTGTCCTTTATCCATTTATTTTCAATGATTAAGCGATTTAATTTCATTGCTAAATTAATGAAAATATCCGAGATTATCGAATAATTCAATGAAATTCTTCGATATTATGTTTCTTTTAAACATATTTTAATAATTAGTACTGCCTCATACATTTTTCTGCTTTTTTGTGCCTTATTTCGCGCTTTTTCGCTAATTTTGCACTTGATACCGATAAACTGTACATTTATGAAGAAGTTTTTCCTTTCTATATTAGTGGCTATTGCTACCATCCTCCCCGTCAGAGGTGCCTCCGGTGACTTATTCCCTTATCCCGTGCCCCCCGACGATATGGAAAACCTCGGCGAGCGCTGCGACTTCCTGGTCTCTCACTTCTGGGACCGTTGCAACTTCAAGGCGGCTTTCTCCTCGATGGATAAACTCAATAACGCCTTCGGCGACTGGGTGTCATTCATGCCCTATGCCACTGCCGATAGCGTCCACATAGCCATCGACCGTCTCCTCAAGAGCGTCGAGAAGTCGGGTCCTCATACCCTCGGGCTCGCCCGTATGGCTGAGGGCTGGACTTACAGCGACACCGCCTCTATCTTCAGCGAGGAAATCTACTACCCCTTTGCCAAGGCTGCTGCCGAGCACAAGAAAATCAATAACGCCGACAAGGCTCGCTTCATATCCCATGTGCGCATCATCGACAACACCCGCGTGGGTGGGCGCGTCGAGCACCTCGACTACCGCACCATCGATGGCGAGCCCCACAGCCTCAACGAGGCGCGCACTCAGATTGTGGTCATCTTCTTCAACGACCACGACTGCGACAACTGCTCGCTCGCTCGCATACGCCTGTCGGCTGACATCAACGCCACTGCCCTCCAGCGTGCAGGGCTCCTCACCATCCTCTGCATCGAGCCCGGTGATATGACCGACGAGTGGCGCTCGGCTGCCGCTACATACAACACCGACTGGGTGGTGGGCGTCTCCGAGAATGCCGACGAGTACTTCGCCTTGCGCACTTCCCCCTCGTTCTATCTCCTCGACTCGCGCCACAAGTTGCTTGCCAAGAATTTCGATATCGACGGCTTGCTCGCCGCCCTCGCTTCACTCCGCACTAACGCCGGTATTTGATGAGAGTCGCTGCACTGATTTCGGGAGGCGTTGACTCGGCTGTCGCTGTTCATCGATTGGTCGAGCAAGGACACGATGTGCACCTGTTCTACATCCGCATCGGTCGCGACGACGACTCGGGCGACTGCTCCTACGAGGAGGATATCGAGATGTGTCAACTCATCGCCGCACGTTACCATCTGCCCCTCGAGGTGGTCCCTCTACACGAGGAGTATTGGGAGCATGTCATGAATTATGCCCTGCAGACAGTCAAGGAAGGACGTACCCCCAACCCCGATATGATGTGTAACCTCATCATCAAATTCGGTTTCTTCGAGCAGCGTTGGGGACACGAGTTTGATGTCACCGCCTCGGGACATTATGCCTCCACCGAGGTCGACGACCGCGGCTACAAGTGGCTCACTACTGCTCCCGACCCGGTCAAGGACCAAACCGATTTCCTCGCGCGCATCACCTACGACCAATTGAAGCACATCATATTTCCTATCGGCGACCTCCCCAAGAGCGAGGTGCGTCGCATCGCCGCCGAGGTGCGCCTCCCCAATGCGCAACGCCGTGACAGCCAGGGCATTTGCTTCCTTGGCAAGATCAATTACAACGACTTCCTGCGCCGTCATCTCGGCGAGCGCCCCGGCAAAATCGTCGAATTGGCGACGGGCAAGGTCCTCGGTACCCATCGCGGCTATTGGTTCCACACCATCGGTCAGCGAAAAGGGCTCGGGCTCAGCGGCGGTCCTTGGTTCGTTATCGACAAGGATGTCCACGACAATGTGATATACGTTGCCGGCGGCTATGGCGCCGAGCAGCAGTATGGCAACACCCTCCACATCACCGAGACCCGCTTCATCACCCTCGACCCTTGGGAGGGCAAGCTCTGTGTCGCAGAGCCTGTCATGTTCAAGAATCGCCACACCCCCGAGTTCATGCCGGCGCGTCTCACTCGCCTCGACAACCCCGGCGAGTATGTCATCGAGTCGGAGCGCAAGGTTCAGGGTATAGCCCCGGGACAGTTTGCCGTGCTCTACGACTCGCAGTGCCACCGCTGCCTCGGCTCGGGTGTCATCACCGGACGCACCGCCGACAATATCCCAACCCCCTCATCTACACCGATATGGACAGCCGAGTAAAACTCAACGTCGTGGGCATCTGCTACACTCACCTCCGCCAGGAGGCTTATGCCCTGTTGCTTGCCCAGGAGAACGGTCCCTACCGCATCCCGGTCATCATCGGCGAACAGGAGGCTCAGTCCATAGCCATTAAATTTGAGAATATCGTCACCCCGCGACCCCTCACTCACGACCTCTTTATCGCCTTTGCGCGTGCCTATGGGGTCGCCCTCAGCGAGGTGTTTATCTATAAATTCGAGGATGGTGTCTTCTACTCGCAACTGTCCTTCACCGACGGCGATCGCCGAGTCGAGATAGATGCCCGCACCTCCGATGCCGTAGCCTTGGCATTGCGCTTCCGCGCTCCCATCTATACCACGATCGATATCCTGCAAGAGACGGGCTTCTTTATCGAGAACGACCCCACAGTCGGTGGTGATGCCCTGCGCCGCGAGCCAGCCAAGCCCGAGACTCGCCAACTCGATGACCTCTCGGTCGACGAGTTGCAACGCCTCCTCGACCAATGTGTCGCCGAAGAAAAATATGAAGATGCCGCCCGCATCGACTCTATTATCAAGACTAAATTAAATAACCTATAACGTAAAAATACTATGAACAACTTGAAAGTACGCCTCGGTGCGTTAGGCTTTTTGGAATTTGCCGTGTGGGGTGCCTACTTGGTGTCCCTGGGTATGTTCTTGAACTCTGTCGGACTCGGTGAATACACCTTCTGGTTCTATACCGTCCAGGGCTTGGTATCGCTGTTTATGCCCGGCTTGATAGGTGTCCTCGCCGACCGTTTCATCCCGGCGCAGAAGATGCTCAGCATCTGCCACTTGCTTGCCGGCGGATTTATGATTGCTGCCGGCTGGTATGCCATGGATGCCGGCACTGATATCCAATTTGCTCCGCTCTTCACCCTGTATACCCTCTCGGTGGCATTCTATATGCCCACCATCGGCTTGAATAACTCGGTGGCTTTCAATGCCCTCACCAAGGCAGGTCTTGATACCGTCAAGGCATTCCCGCCCATCCGTGTCTTCGGCACCGTGGGTTTCATTGCCGCCGAGTTGATGGTCAACTTCCTTGCCGTGGGCAGCAACCTTACCATCCAGCACACCTACGAGCAACTCTTTGCCAGCGGCATCCTCAGCCTTATCCTCGCTGCATACGCCCTCACAATGCCCGATTGCGGCATCAGCAAGGGCAAGAAAGGCTCGCTCGCCGACTCTCTCGGTCTCACAGCCTTCAAGTTGTTCAAGCGCCGCGATATGGCTATCTTCTTCATCTTCAGTATGCTCCTGGGCGTGTCGCTGCAGATTACCAACAGTTACGGCACCATGTTCATCGAGCATTTCAGCAATGTCGACCAATTTGCCGATTGCTTCTTCTCCCAGAATCCCACATTCCTCATATCGCTGAGTCAGTGTAGCGAGGCATTGTGCATCTTGCTCATCCCCTTCTGCCTGCGTCGCTTCGGCATCAAGGGTGTGATGCTCATCGCTATGTTTGCTTGGGTACTCCGCTTCGGCTTCTTCGGCATCGGCGACACCTCTCTGTCGGGTGTGTGGTTGCTCATCCTCTCGTGCATCGTCTATGGTGTTGCCTTCGACTTCTTCAACGTCTCGGGTGGCTTGTATGTTGATAAGCAGACCACTCCCGAGTTGCGCTCGTCGGCTCAGGGCTTGTTCATGATCATGACCAATGGCATCGGAGCCTCGCTCGGCACCTTCATTGCCGGCACCTTCATCGTCAACAAGCAAGTCTTTGCCAAGGGGCTGACTGCCGTGCAGCAGTTGGAAGGCTGGCGCTACTCATGGCTCGTCTTTGCCGCCTATGCCTTGGTGGTTGCCGTCCTCTTCTTCCTCATTTTCAAGGAAAAGAAACAACACAACGAGGTAGCCGCCTGAGATGATTAGGTTTTATGCACCCGATGTAGCGACGACGTGCCTGCTCCCCGAGAGCGACTCAGCCCATTGTGTACGCGTGTTGCGCATGCGTGCCGGCGACGCCCTCGAGGTAGTCGACGGTCGAGGCAACCTATATCGTTGTGTGCTCGTTGATGCCTCGCCGCGAGCCGCCGAGGTCGACATCCGCGAAGTAGTCGCCCTCCCTAAGGTGTGGACCGCCAATATCACCGTCGCGGTGGCTCCCACCAAGAATAGCGACCGCATCGAGTGGCTCGTGGAGAAACTCGTCGAGATAGGTATTGACCGCATCGTGCCCCTGCGTTGCCGCCACAGCGAGCGCAAGGCTATCAATGTCGACCGCCTCAACAAGATCGCCGTGTCGGCTATGAAGCAGTCGCTCAAGGCGGTGTTGCCGCGCATCGACGATATGACTCCCATAGCCGATTACCTGCGCGACGAGCACTCGGCATCGCGCTTTGTTGCCTATTGCGACGACACTGTCGAGCGCCGTCTCCTCGCCCGCGAGTATCGCCCGGGTGTCGACACAGCCATTCTCATCGGTCCCGAGGGTGACTTTGACCCCGAAGAAATCTCCACAGCCATCGCCTACGGCTGGGTGCCCGTCACCCTGGGTGACAATCGCCTGCGCACCGAGACCGCCGCGCTGGTGGCATGTGATACTTGTCATATAATCAGTCAATTCGCTTCAAAATGAATACATTAGACTATCTAAAAGGCTCGGCGACGGGCAACTTCTTCCTGCTTGCCGGTCCCTGCGTGGTTGAGGGACGACAGATGGCTATCGATATCGCCTCGTACATCGCGCCGATATGCCGCAACCTCGATATTCCCTATGTCTTCAAGGCATCATACCGCAAGGCAAATCGCTCGCGCTTGGACTCCTTCACCGGCATCGGTGATGTGGAGGCGCTTGAGATTATCTCCGAGGCGGGTAGGGTAGCCGGGGTGCCCACCATCACCGACATACATGCCGCCCGGGAGGCTCGCATGGCAGCCGACTTTGTCGACATCTTGCAGATACCCGCCTTCCTATGTCGCCAGACCGACTTGCTGGTTGCCGCCGCCAATACCGGCAAGGTGGTGAATATCAAGAAGGGACAGTTCCTGGCGCCCGAGTCGATGCGCTTTGCCGTCGACAAGGTGCGCTCGGCAGGCAACGACTCGGTGCTGGTCACCGACCGCGGCACCACATTCGGCTACGGCGACTTGGTGGTCGACTTCCGCGGTATCCCCACGATGCGTCAGCAGTGCAAGTGCCCCGTGGTGATGGATGTGACCCATTCGCTCCAACAGCCCAACACCTCGGGCGGTGTCACCGGCGGACGTCCCGATATGATAGAGACCATCGCGCGAGCCGCCATTGCCGTAGGTGCCGATGGCATCTTTATTGAGACTCATCCCGACCCGGCGGTAGCGCTCAGCGACGGTGCAAATATGCTGCGCCTTGACCTCCTCGAGCCGCTTTTGTGCCGCCTGAGCGAGTTGCGAGCCTTGGTCAATCGCTTTAATTTGTAATTTCAGCCCTCTTGTGGGTTGATATGTGCAAGAATTTCATTACCTTTGCAAGTTAAAAATTTGTATAAACAAATTACATCATATACAATGTTCAGAACTAACACTTGTGGTGAATTGCGCATCGCCGATGCCGGACGCGAGGTGACCCTCGCCGGCTGGGTGCAGCGCGTTCGCCGTATGGGAGGTATGACCTTTGTTGACCTCCGCGACCGTTATGGCATCACACAGGTGGTGTTTATCGATGAAGAAAATGCCGAGTTGAATGCAGCCGCCAACCGTCTGGGACGCGAATATGTGGTCCAGGTGGTAGGTAAGGTAGCAGAACGCACCTCCAAGAATCCCCACCTGTCCACAGGCGATATCGAGGTGATAGCAACGACTCTCAATGTGCTCAATCCCAGCGAAGTGCCTCCGTTCACTATCGAGGACGAGAGCGATGGCGGCGACGACCTGCGCATGCGCTATCGCTATCTCGACTTGCGTCGTACACCCGTGCGTCGCAATCTCGAGTTGCGCCACCGCATGACCATGGAGGTGCGCCGTTACCTCGACTCCAAGGGCTTCCTTGAGATCGAGACCCCGATGCTGGTAGGCTCCACCCCCGAGGGCGCTCGCGACTTCATCGTGCCCTCGCGCATGAATCCCGGTCAATTCTATGCACTGCCCCAGTCGCCCCAGACCCTCAAGCAGTTGCTCATGGTATCGGGTATGGACCGCTACTTCCAGATTGTGAAGTGCTTCCGCGACGAAGACCTTCGCGCCGACCGCCAGCCCGAGTTTACACAGATTGACTGCGAGATGAGTTTCATCGAGCAAGACGACATCATCAACCTCTTTGAGGGCATGGCAAAGCACCTGTTCAAGGAAATCCGCGGTGTGGAACTCACCGAGCCCTTCCAGCGTATGCCGTGGGCTGATGCTATGAAATATTACGGTTCCGACAAGCCCGACTTGCGCTTCGATATGAAGTTTGTCGAACTGATGGACGTGCTCAAGGGTCACGGCTTCAGCGTCTTTGACAATGCCGCATATATCGGCGGTATCTGCGCCAAGGGTGCCGCTACATACACCCGCAAGCAATTGGACCAACTCACCGAGTTTGTCAAGCGTCCGCAGATAGGCGCCAAGGGCTTGGTATATGCTCGCGTGGGTGAGGACGGCACAGTGAAGTCGTCGGTAGACAAGTTCTACGACCAAGCCACACTGCAGCAAATGGCAGCGGCAATGAGCGCCGAGCCGGGCGACCTCATCCTCATCATCAGTGGCGACGATGCCATGAAGGCACGCAAGCAATTGTGCGAATTGCGCCTCGAGATGGGCCGTCAGTTGGGACTCCGCGACAAGAATAAGTTTGCCTGCTTGTGGGTAGTCGACTTCCCGATGTTTGAGTGGAGCGACGAGGAGCAGCGTCTCATGGCAATGCACCACCCGTTCACACATCCCAAGGACGAGGATATCCCTATGCTCGACACCGACCCCGCAGCCGTTCGTGCCGATGCCTACGACATGGTCATCAACGGTATCGAGGTGGGCGGCGGCTCCATCCGTATCCACGATAGCGCCCTGCAAGCCAAGATGTTTGAAATCCTCGGCTTTACTCCCGAGCGTGCTCAGGAGCAATTCGGCTTCTTGATGAATGCCTTCAAGTATGGCGCACCCCCACACGGAGGTCTTGCCTATGGTCTCGACCGCTGGGTATCCATCTTTGCCGGTCTCGATTCTATCCGCGACTGCATCGCCTTCCCCAAGAACAACTCGGGTCGTGATGTAATGCTTGACGCTCCCGCACCTGTGGAACAGAAGCAACTTGACGAACTGCAATTGCTCATCGCCCCTGCCGATAAGAAATGAGTGTCACCTGTGGTGAAATCATAAGCGCCTTGTCGCGAGTTGCCCCGCTGTCCTTGCAGGAGAGTTGGGACAACTCGGGCTTACAGGTGGGCGATATCACGCAGGCATGCACGGGCGTATTGTTGGCGCTTGACCCCACTCCCGAGGTCGTGGCAGAGGCAGTGGCTCGAGGTTGCAACATGGTGCTCACCCACCATCCGTTGCTCTTCCGCGGGCTCAAGTGCCTTGCCGGCGATACGCGCGTGGAGCAGGCCGTGATCGCGGCAGTGCGAGCCGGCGTGGTAGTGTGCTCGTGGCACACTGCCCTCGACTCAGCCCCGGCAGGAGTCTCCTACGAGATGGCACAGCGCTTGGGTGCCGTGGTGTTTGCTACACTGACATCGTCGCCTACCGGCGCCGGAGGCTTGGGCGTGGTTGCCGACTTGCCCCAGCCGCTGAGTGCCGTCGACTTTGTCGCGAAGGTGAAATCAGCCTTCGGCTCGCATCCCTATCGCTGCTCGGCAGTTCCCGACGGAGCCATCAAGCGCATCGCCATTTGTGGCGGCTCCGGTGGCGAATTTATTCCCACTGCGGTCACTGCCGGCGCCGATGCCTTCATCACCGCCGATGTCCGTTATCACGATTTCGTCGACCACGGAAACGACATTTTTATCGTCGATATTGGACATTTTGAGAGCGAAAATTGCGCTAAAGACATTTTTTATCACGTAATTACAGAAAAATTTCCTAACTTTGCAGTCTGTTATTCAGAGTTAGAAAAAAATCCGATAAACTACTTATAAACCGCTATGGCAGCAGAAAAGAAAACCGAACAAACAGCATCGGTAGAGACTCGTCTCAAATCGCTCTATGACTTACAGACCATACTGAGCGAAATTGACCGTATCAAGACTATCCGCGGCGAATTGCCTCTCGAAGTAAAGGACCTTGAAGACCAAATCGCCGGATTGAATACCCGTATCGATAACTTCTCGCGCGAAATCGCCGAGCTCGAGCGCGCCGTGAAGGAGGAAAATGCCAAGATAGCCAACTGCCAGGGTCTTATCGACCGCTACAACCAGCAGATGGATAATGTGCGCAACAACCGCGAATACGACCTCCTGCACAAGGAAGTTGAATTCCAGTCGCTCGAAATCGAGTTGGCAAACAAGCATATCAATGACCACTCTCGCGCTATTGAAAATCGCCATGCCGACATCGACGCTACTCGTCAGCGTCTCGACGACCTCGAGCATATCCTCACCGAGAAGCGCGATGAACTCGATGAAATCGTGGGCGAGACTCGCCAGGAGGAAGAGGGACTTCGCGTGAAGGCTAAGCAAATCGAAGAGAATATCGACGAGCGCACCCTCACCGCTTTCAAGCGCATCCGCAAGAATGCCCGCAACGGTCTTGGTATCGTATATGTGCAGCGTGATGCTTGTGGTGGTTGCTTCAACCGTATTCCGCCTCAAAAGCAGATGGAAATCCGCATGCACAAGAAAGTCATCGTGTGCGAGTACTGCGGACGTATCATGATCGACCCTGTCCTCGCAGGCGTAGAAGCATAAGCGACATCACCCTCTCTTACATAGCGCCTCGGCACTCCGCCGGGGCGCTTTTTTCTCGGGGAGGTGGGTGGACTCGGGGGCATAGCCGGTGACGTGGAGGCGGAGGAATGAGTTTTCGGGGGTCTCGATGGTGGCGCAGATGGTGTGGTCGTCGCCGAAGGCGAGTTCGCGGTCTTTGGAGTATATCTGCTTGATATAGCGCTGTTTATCGCCTTTGACGCTCTTGCCGACGGCGAAGATAGAGTCGAAGAAGGGCGCGAGTCGGCGGTAGCCACGAAGCGATTTTACGGTGATGGGCGTGCGCGAATGGTCCTTGGAGGTCTCGGCGACCACGAGGACCGACAATCCAAGTTTGCGAGCAAGAAGATATAGGCGCGTCATGAAGCGGAGGGCGGCGCCCGATTTGAGGGCGATGGTGTTGATCCATGTGAGGGAATCGACGATTATAATCTTGGAATTCAGCGCTTTGCACTGCTGCTCGATGCCACCGATGATGTTGTCGACATCGTTGCCCGAGTCGGCGGAGTAGTCGAGCCCGCAGCGCAGGAGGTTTTCCGGAAAGACATAAGGCTTGCCGTCGCGCGAGTAACGGCGGGTGAATTCGGCGGCAGTCATCTTGAAGTCGAAGTAGAGGACCGTGTCCTTGCGGTGCTCGCGCGAGACGCGTTCTGCAATTTGGATTGCAAGGAGAGATTTGCCCGATTGTTGGTCGCCGAGGAGGCAAGCGATTTCGCCTTCGTACCACATTCCGGGTTGAAGTTGCTTAGGTTCAGTGGGTTGAATGTTGGTGGGCTTGAAAGGAGCCGGGGTAGTGAAGATGTTGAAATTTTTCATAGTAATATAGGATTAAGTAGGTTGTTGTTAATTGATGGCGCAAAGATACAACTATAATTGCAATTGTGCAAATTTTTCTGAGAAAAAATTTGCGGTTGATGGCTTATAGGGCGAATAGGACCAATTTTCGCATGAGGAACCTGCTCTGCAGGTTCTCGCATGGTCGGGGGCTTGCGTTGCTGATGTAGCCGGGTGGGTGATGTGTTAAGGATAGTTAAATGTTTGGAGGGGATTAAACCTTGTTGGTGTCTTGTAGTCAAAAGTGTGTATTGACCCTGAAACGACTTTTTCATAGAAACAAAAACACGCTTTTTTTGATTAATAAGAAACTCCGGCACGCGATGTACCGGAGTTTCTTATTGACAAATGGGATAATTACGGCATTATTTGTTTTCAATAAGATAAAAAATGAATGAATCTATGAAAAATTTCGTGAAAAATTTGCTCATAATCCTAAAATCCGCAACTATCATCCAATACACGATTAAGGGTAGATTTATG
>CALZTY010000052.1 GCA_945829225.1 uncultured Bacteroidales bacterium
GGCAAGTGCCTCAGCATCAGTATATGTCAAATAATTATCGTCCCCAACCCCCTGCACAAATTCAAAATGCAAAGTCTCAGCATTAGCGTCCAAAACCGGGAAAGCGAGGAATAAAAGTGAGGCAAGGAATGTGCGAATGTATGTAATCATAGGTTTAAAGTGTTTAATTATGGGTTGAAATATGGGCAAAATTACGCAACACAAGCGTGTCAATCAAGCATCAAAGCCAAAAAATCTAAAAAATTAACATTTTTTATCCCTTGACCAATAAACTGGTCTTAATGTTAAAGTCTACGAATCGATGACTGAAGAAAGAAAAATATTTTGATTTTACATCATAATGCATTAACTTTGCAGTCACTATGAGGTCTAATAATTAAGAATTCAGGAATTATGGCACAGACATCGATGACAGTACGTATAGATTCGGAACAAAAAGGCAAATTTGATCAGCTTTGTGAGCAATTTGGAATGAGTGCTAATACAGCAATCAATATATTTGTTCGTCAGGTAATCAGGAGCCGCAGTATACCTTTCAAGATTGCGGCAGACTCAGATGAGATCATACGCAAACAAGCGATAGCAACATTCAAAAAGATAAGGAAAGAGGCAGAATCTCAAGATGGAGCGGAGCTTTCTTTGGAAGAAATAAATGCCGAAATTAACGCCGTCAGAGCGGCAAGAGCAGCCAAACTATGATTTACGTAGTTATTGATACGAATGTTCCCGTATCAGCGAATATATCAAAGCAACCGCAAGCTGCAACTGTAAAGATACTTTCACATCTATACAAGGGCGATATTAGGGCTGTTTATAACGAAGAGATTCTCAAAGAGTATCGTGAAGTGTTGCATAGAGCAAAGTTTCATCTTTCGGAAGATGACATAGAAATAATGTTGCGCTATATTGAGCATTTTGGGCTTCATAGCGAACGTATCCCTTACGAAGGTGCAATGCCTGATGAAAAGGATAGACCGTTTTATGAAGTCTCGTTGAGCGTGGACGAATCCTACTTGGTCACCGGCAACATAAAGCACTTTCCGATTACCCCGAAGGTTGTCTCACCTGCCGAGATTGTAGAGATAATTGAGCGAAAAGACGCTCAATAATAGCTCTGTAAGGGGTTATTTGCTGGTGGGGGAGTAGGCGCCGTCTTTGGCTTCGAAGATTGTGGAGGGCTCGTGGACTTGGACGCTGTGCCAAGCGCCTTGGGGTATCTGGATGCCATAGTTGCCCTCGCCGGGACATAGGCGCACTCGACGTGTCTCGACGTACTGACCATCGCAAAGGTCATAGAAGATGATGTCGAGGCAGCCATTGAGGCATATAGTAGTCTCGGAGGTGTCGGTATGTCTATGGATAGGGACCTGAGTGCCCACCTCGAGGGCATTGAGCATACGCTGTGAGCCGTCAGCCGGGGTTGTACGCAGGTCAAAATTCATGCGCAAGCGCTCCGACTCCACAGCCCACCGATGCAACTCGGCAACCATCTCCTTATTAATCTCAATGATTTCCATATCGTGATGTATTATTTAATGATTGAATTGCGGATGGTGGAGGCGATGTAGCGGAGGTCGTCGTCGGAGACCATGGGACCGGAGGGGAGGCATATGCCGGTGCGGAAGAGGGCTTCGCTGACGCCGTTGGTGTAGGCGGGGTTGGTGGCGTAAACGGGCTGGCAGTGCATGGGCTTCCACAGGGGGCGGCTCTCGATGCCGGCGGCGTCAAGGGCGAGGCGGAGTGCCTCGACGTTGGGGTTTGGCTCGATGGCTGTGTGTGCCGATGATGATGCGTGTGTGACGCCGGCGGCTCCGCCAACGGCTCCGCTGATGATGGTGGCGTAGGCTTGGTCTTGGTTGACGATGCGCACCTCGGGGTCGAGTGTGGCGGTGCAGAGCCAGAAGTTGGAGTCGTACTCGGCGGAGGGAGCAGTGTGGAGAGTTATGCCGGGGATGTCGGCGAGTAGGGTGGCGTACATGCTCTGCACGTGGCGGTGGTGAGCGATGTGGTCGTCGGCAATGGTCATTTGACCGCGACCGATGCCGGCGCAGATGTTGCTCATGCGGTAGTTGTAGCCGATGGCTTCGTGCTGGTAGTAGGGGTAGGATTCGCGAGCTTGGGTGGCATACCACATAATCTTGCGCCAAGATTCTTCGTCGGGGCAGATGAGAGCGCCGCCACCGCTGGTGGTAATCATTTTGTTGCCGTTGAACGACAGCACTCCATAGCGGCCGAATGTGCCGAGGACTTGTCCGTCGAAGCGTGAGCCGAAGCCTTCGGCGGCGTCTTCGACCACGGGGATGTCGTATTTGTTGGCGATGGCGAGGATGTCGTGGATGCGATAGGGCATGCCGTAGAGCGCTACGGGGACGATTGCTTTGGGCTTCTTGCCGGTTTTGGCGATACGGTCTTTTATAGCCTCCTCGAGTAAATCGGGGTCCATATTCCATGAGTCGGGCTCGGAGTCGACGAATATCGGGGTGGCTCCGAGGTAGGTGACAGGGTGGCTCGAAGCGCAGAAAGTGAATGACTGTACGATGACTTCGTCGCCGGGACCTACGCCACACGCCAGCAAGGCGAGGTGGACGGCAGCGGTGCCGGCAGAGAGAGCCACGACCTTGTGGCTGAGGGTATTGGCATTGGGGCGGTGGTTGACAAAAGCCTCAAGGTCAGCCTCAAAGCCGTTGACATTGGGGCCGAGGGGCACCACCCAATTGGTATCGAAGGCCTCCTTGACAAATTTCTGCTCAGCGCCCGACTCACTCATGTGTGCCAGGCACAGTAATATACGTTTCCGATTTTCCATATTTTTGTGATTTCTTATTTTGCTATTTTTTATATCCAGTTGAAATATATATTGCATCATCATATCGAAGCATTAGCAAACCATCCTTCCAAGTATCAAAATACTCTATAGACTCTCCGCAGAAGTATTCTCTTATGAGTAACTCAGGGAAATTGCCGCCAGCCATGTAAGTCAACGGATAGCCGCCACCGAAACGTGGATTAATTTCTATGCCTACCATGTCTTTTGTCTCTGGATGAAAGAACAGCTGCACGCAGATACAACCCACGCAGCCTTCGATATATCCCAATTTCTCTTTCAGGAAAGTCAGAATCTCGTTCTTCTCCGCACGCCCTTTGTTGATCTCGCCAGCGCGTATCTCAATGCGCTCACGAGGCACGATGCACTTCACCCGGTTGTCCTTGCCGAAATACATGTCCACCGTGTATTCCTTATACACCTTCTTGTCGATATATTCCATGAAAATCAGTTTCGGGTCATCCAGTATCTCCTGTGTCAGTTCCTCCGCCGTCTTGATATAATGCAGATTGGCACTAAGCGAGCCATCGTATGGTTTGGCAAATAGAGGGAATGTCGGGTGAAATTTGTCAACCTTTTTCGGAACTCTGATTCCATGACATTCAAAGAATTTACCGGTACTTCTCTTGTCTCTACATATCTCAACAAAAGCCCTATCACTAACCATCACATATATACCTTTCTGAGCAAAGGACTCTTTCAAGTCGGCAAGAAGCAAAAGTTCCGTATCAATGGTCGCAATGACCATGCCTACATCATTATTTACACAGATATCAAGTAATTTGGCTGGATAATTTTTATCCATTACCCTTGGCACAGCAAAACAGCCATCGCTCACATATGCAGCAGGTGCCATCTTGGGATTTAGATCTGTCGTAAATACTTTGGCATCAGGGTAGTAATTATGTAATGTCTCTTTGAAATAGCGAGTAAGAGCGACTCGCTTACCGGCTGAGGTGATGAGGATATTATGCGGCATGGCATATCCTCCTTTCCTCATTTGGAGAGATGGTAAGCGCTACTCTATTACCCCCCTCCATTTTTATCTTGTTCATATTCAATAAGTTATACGAATTATCCTTTATTGTACAGGGATTGCCATATGCGGTTACACCATCGGGAATATCCTTGACGACAACGCTTCCGGCTCCGATAGTAACCTATTTGCCTATATGAATGCCTTGTTTGACTGAAGCACCTACTCCAATCCATGAGCCTTCACCAATGGTGACACCACCGCTAATGTGTGCACCGGGAGCAATGTGAACGAAGTCACCGACTTGTACATCGTGGTCGACTGTGGCACCGGTATTGACTATGCAATGCTTACCGACTGATGCACAACTATTGATGATGGCTCCAGCCATGACCACAGAGCCCTCGCCAATGGTGGAGTGGGGCGATATAATGGCGTTTGGATGTATTGCTGTTGCCCAATTATTGACCTTAAGGCGTTCAACGATAGCCTTGCGAATCTTGCCGTCGCCGATGCTGACAATAGCGGTGTCATAGTGACCGCAGTCGCGTCGCACTTCGTAGTCGAGAAGTGATGTCAAGGCTTCATTATCATCAACGATGTAGTCGATTGTCACTCCATTGACATTGAGAATGTCTATTATAACCTTGGCGTGACCGCTTGCTCCGTATAAAATCATATTTCGATTAGTTATGTCCGTTGAAAGGCTCCATGGTGGCATTGCCCTGCTGGGAGATGTCTGCCCGACAGATTACTTTCTTTATAGTGATAAAAATGACTTTGAGGTCGGTCGCTAAGGTGCAATGATCGACATACCACACATCGAGCTTGAATTTTTCAGCCCAACTGATGGCGTTGCGCCCATGACATTGTGCCCAACCGCTGATGCCGGGACGGACCTCGTGGCGGCGAGCTTGCTCGGGCGAATAGATGGGCAAGTACTGCACCAACAGGGGGCGAGGACCGATGAGAGCCATATCGCCTTTGAGCACGTTGATGAGTTGTGGCAGCTCGTCGATGGAGGTGGAGCGCACAAATCGCCCGACCTTGGTGAGGCGGTCGGCATCGGGCAGAAGGTTGCCATCGGCATCGCGCTTGTCGGTCATCGTCTTGAACTTGATGACCTTGAATATCTTACCGCCCTTGCCGGGACGCTCTTGGAGGAAGAAAGCTCCGGCGCCCTTGTTAGCAAAATGTAGCCAAATGGCGACGACCAGCAACACCGGAGAAATCACCACCAGAGCCACAAGTGCCAATACGAAGTCAATCAATCGCTTAAAGCAGTGCTTGTACATATGGCTGGGAGCGGGTTACTTTGTGAGGATTTTATAAATCACTTTATCAACAGCATCGGATATTTTATGCTGATTATCCAGGTGTTGTGCGTTATCCCACGAAGCAATTTCAGCTACACGATTGCGTACTTTATCGACTTCTTCTTTGAGGTCAATCGGGCGGGCGTTGGCATCAACGCCTATAACGCCCTTGAAAGTGCGGCTGAGAATGACTGAAGAAGAGCCTAAACGCACATGTTCGCCAAGGATGAAATCGGATGGTAGGTCTCCCTCGCCGATGCGAGCAATGCCTCCGAAGCCGAAAGGCATTCCTGCATTGTTACACTTGTCAGCGATATACTCTACTAGACCATCGCTCAATAACTCGAACATAAAGGTCAAACCCATTGAGATATGCAGGTCATTGAGTCCGATAAATACCTCGTCAACGCCCGGGACGGCAAGAATCTTGTCCAAACGAGCCATTGCGGCAGCAGTCTCAATCATAATGCATACCCTGGCACGACCGGCGATAAGGCGAACATAGAGTTCGGCATCGTGTTGGTCCATCACCATAGGAAGCATGAGGATATCGGCGCCATATTCGATAGCCTTATCGACTTCCATAGCAGTATAAGCATGGATGGGGTTTGTGCGAACCAACAATTGAGATGTGGTAAGCACCTTGCGTATAGCCGGAATTCCATCTAATTTATTATCAGATTTAACAGTATTTCTGCCATGTTGGCGCTCGGCTTTGCCGATGTACTCCATATCGTAAAAGATGCGGTCAACGCCGGCATTTTGAGCTGCCAAGGCAGTTTCTGCGTCATTGCACAGAATCATCAAATTCAAATGTTTCATAGTATAGGTATTATTTGTTGAGCAAAGACAATCTATGCTTGAATGTTAACTCGAGCATCCGTTGACGATTGAAAAGAGTCTCACAACGCAATCGTCCGGCGACACCCATTTGCCTCATTTTTTCGCTATCGGAGAGGATTTGTTTCATACCCTCATAAAGAGAATTTACACTATGAGGCTTTACAAGGTTACCGGTTACCCCATCAACAACTATTTCGGATGGTCCGGGTATATCTGTTGTGATTACTGCTAATTGCATAGCCATAGCCTCTTGGATTACCATGGAGAACCCTTCGCGGTATGAAGGATGAACAAGTACATCACTTGCAGCCATATACTTATTCACTTGGTCGGTAAAGCCGGTGAATACTATGCGCTCTTGCTTTGTAATGGGAATAAGATGCTCAGGAATTTTGCCCTCGGTATCGCCGACCATTAAGAGAGCAATATCATTACGCTCACCTGCAAGTTGTGCGAAAGCTTCAAGAAGTTCAAAGCTACCCTTGTCTCGGCTCAATCGACCAACCGAGCAAAAAACAATTTTATTCTTGAGTATGGGGTATTGCTCTATGACTTGAAATTTATAATTCAGTTTTAGAGTTATATCATATTGCGACAAGTCCACTCCGATGGTGCCACCATCGCCGATTATTTGTGCTTTTTCAGCCTTATATAGACCTTGACTGACAGCAAATTCAAGATTTTTGTGACTTGCCGGACATATATCGGTGGAGAGGTGGCAAGTAAGATGTTCGAGCCACTTAAGGATTGAGCGCATTATACCCGAGGTTCCCACATATCTAATACCCCACTGACAATAAAGACGAATAGGTACTCTTGCCATCCATGCTCCGATTGATGCATATAGGCTGGCATTGGGCGTAGCATATTGCACAAGGTCATATTTCTCTTGTTTGAAGAGTTTACGAAATCTCCACGGCATAACAATTATATCTGAAATGCTGATGCCTCTTTTCATCGGCATATCAACATATCTAAACATATCGCCCTTCAGTTTTCGCACCTTGTCAGTATTAGAGCAAACAAGGGTAACATCATACCCTTCATTCACAAATTGATACATGGCATCAGCGACAAAGGAAATTAGCGTAACATCGACAGTCGTTATGCAACAAATTTTTTTCATTTGATAGCGTTGAGCATGGTGGTGATGAAACGGTTGCTCATCATATTTTTGTCGTGGTTGCGGATGGCGCAGTTGAAAGCTTTCTCGCCGTATTGATCAATTAGTTGGGGGTCATCGATCAATCGAGCTACTTGTTGTTGAATTTGCTCGGCGTTATTGGCAATGATAGCCGAGTCGTTGCGAGCGAAGTAGTCAATCGGTGCGATATAATCTTTGCCAATAGCGAGGATGCATTTGCCATTGCTGAGATAGTCGGTGATTTTGGTAGAGAAAGAGAGCTTGGCGACATTAGCCTCTTTACCCTCAAGTGCTTCGGCGAAAACCACCACATCGGCATCATGGAGAATACCGGCAATTTGTTGGTATGGAACGCTACCGCAATAGTGGCATGCGCCGTGATTAATGCGAGCCATAATATCCTCATTAGGTGTAGTCTGCGAGTATATATATAACTCGGCTTTGATTTCGCCTGATTTCGTGTTGATGTTGTTGATGGCATCAGCAACCAAAGCGAGAGTCTTATCTCGACCGATGATTAAGCTACCGGTGTATACAAATCGCAGTGGTGAATTGGGCACCTTATGATGATAAGTCTTGCCGGAGAAGTCGATGGATTTGGTAAGGATAACGCTATCGGTGCCGAAGCGCGAGTCGGTATCTTCCTTTTCCTTGTCAACAATCACGAACATCTGCTTGCAGCTTCTTGCTATAGGACCGACGTGATGCCTCAACCAACAACGATGTATATACTGCAAGGCATTGTGGCAGGAGTCATAGCTGTAATTGTCATCGGCAAGATAGCACACTGTAGGCTTGCCGGTGAGCTTGGTGATATAGCGCTGAATGCGTCCCATGTAAGCCACGGGGTATATGGGGACAAAAATGATGTCGGGGTTGAAATCCCGCACAAAATTTTTCAAAGCCTTTGACTTCCAGTGCCCAAGTTTCCAAACAATCTCACGGAGGATGGGAAGAAGAGCCGAAGAACGCTTGTGGGCTTGGGTGTAACGAGCATGCTCTTTTTCAACGTCGCTATTGTGGACAGTGTGGGTGTTTTCGACTATGCGTCCAACTTTGCGCCAAGGCTTCATAAGTCCGGCAATGATTTGCGATTCGCTGATTTGGAAATAGCGATTGCACACAGGTGTGTCGGGAAGGTCGGCACGAGTATAGACGAGGGCGAGCTTGTCGGGGTCCCAACTGCGGAAAATATTCATCAATGTATGCGCAGTGCCGTCCTCGCGCCAAGCATTGATGCCAATTACAAGGACTCGGGGCAATGATGTGTCATTTGCCATATTAGTTACCAAAGAATTTTCAAAAATTTTAATTTTTGCGACATTCGCTCGATGATTATGGAGAATGTCAGCACGACTACTATGAAATAGATGAAAATGCAAGGTTGTGAGAGCGAGCTAATCCATTGCTTCATCCAAGGGAGAACGCCGGGTAGGGCAGTCAAGAATAATCTTTGGCTCAAGAATACCAACATACTCAAGTTGCGACAATGTTGCCACAAATTGCGCTGCTTGAGGTTCCAATTGATCAAGGTATTCATCAAAAAGAAGATAGCAGGAGCCATCATAAAGCCCATATCGGTCACGGAGCTAAGCTTATAGCGCGAGATGCAGAATGCCTCGAGCAGAAAGGCAATGCCGAAGGCTAATGATGCAATTATATTCAACCATTGAGGTATCTTGGAGCCAATGCCTCGAGCAATCAGCAAACCGATGAACACAAACGGAGCTCCATTGAATATGCCGTTGCGCCAGGTAACAAAAATATCGATATAGTAATCGTTGAGGGTGGCAAGTGCGCTATTGTGAGCCAGTAAGTAGGTGTAACTACCAAACGAATTGCCGATTACCAGTAGGACAACAGCTGTGAGTGTCATCGCGATAGCCGAACAATGCCGCTTCATCCAATAGCAGATGCTGACTCCGAGCCACAATGCAGGTAGGAACCAGATGGTAGCATATGTCGAGAATACGATTGACCGATGTGTCCATCGCAATATCTTGCTAAACTCAAATCCGGTGTTAATCCAGCCGATAAAAATAAAGCAGAAGTAAATCAATGACCACACGAGATACATCTTGCCGATGCGTATCGACCAAGTTCTATAGTATTTCTTTTGCTCGGAATTATCCAGGGTGTGAAGTTTGGTGAAGAACAGGAAACCTGAGCAGGCGAAGAAGAATGGGACTGCAAAGTTGCCCAAGCCGAAGAACGCGTGCACTATCCCCGTACTGTGCGCCCACTCGTTGCAAGTGTGCTGAGTGAGGATGAACATAGCCATCACGAATTTGGCTATGTCGAGCGCCGGATATATCTTGCGAGTGCTGGTGGTGCTCATACGATTTGGTTTAAGAGGGGTTCGTTATTGTTGAAGCGACGCACATTTTCCTCAATCAATCGCGAGAGCTTGGTGTTGATCTCCTGTGAGATTGCTGTGACACCCGGGAGGACGAGCACATTGGCAAGCCGGCGATAGGGGTTGGTAATGGGATTGGGGTATTTCTCAAACATATCAAGGATGGCAATGGCATCGCGGTGCTTCTTGAGAAAGGCTATGAAATCGGCATCGTTGATAATCTGCTTACGCCCTACGTTGACAATGGTGACATCATCTTTCATCAAGTCAAACCAATCCTTGTTGAGCATACCGGCAGTGGAGGGGAACAGGGGCATGCAATTGACGATATAGTCACATTCGGCGAGGAATAGGTTGCGCATTTCGTGGTTGAAAACCTTGTCGAAGTGTGGCCGGTCGTCGGTGCGAAGGTCGTATCCCCACACGCGCATATCGAAGGCTTGCAGACGTCGGGCGATCTGTTGTCCGATATTACCGGCGCCGAGGATGCCGACCGTCTTGCCCGATAGTTCGGTGATGTAGTGGTAGTTGCGAAACGGGCGCAGATGCCGGTTTTTGATGCTGTGGTTGTAGCGCTTGGCACGCATGAGCATTGCGTAGACCACAAACTCAGCCATACCCACATTATACACATTGGCAGCATTGCACAGATGGATACCATGTTTCTGCAACAGCGATGGGTCGATGCCATCAAATCCGGCGCTAAACAGTTGGATAAGTTTGAGATTGGGGATGTTCATATGTTGAGCCACTTGAGCTACAGCTCGCGAGCACACAATAGCTTGTACCTCGGGATTGCCCTCGTATTGGGCTATAGACTTTTCGTTAATTAATCGTGCATCGGTCAATTGGGGGCACTTGCGAGGGTCAGAAATCAGTATCATATTATCAGGATTATCAAGGTTGTTAATTCTTTTTAACTAAGCGGATGAGTCTCAAGGCGGCTATCAGCCCAAGCAAGCCAAACAACCCTCGGAGCCGTCTGAAAATGACCACTCGTTTGTTGTGGCTGGCGTTGAGCATATAAGCCATACGCTTCAACTCGGGATAAAAAGAATTAACCTGTTTTAATCCTGCATAAATGATTATTGCACTACAATATTGTTTTGCCAAGCTGTTCCATACCACTCGGCTACGCTTGTCTTCCTCGCGCTTGGCGAGAATAGCCTCCCACTTGCTTAGGACGTGCAACTGGTCGCGTAAGTTCTTTACTGAGAAGTCCTTTGTGATTGAGCCTTGACGCTGACGATATACATATAGAGGCTCGTCGATAAGCTCCAGTCGGTCGGCGACCATCACCACATGGTAGTACCACTCGTTGTCCTCACCTAAGATACCTTTTTCAAACCTGATATTGTTGTCGACGAGCAATTGTCGACGAATGACCTTGCTCCAGGCGCTATTGTAGTAGGCATCCTTGTCGATGAGGTCGCAATATATATCGGCGAGCGAACGCCCGGCGGTGTCGACCTTGTAGTCGAAGTAACAAGGATCGATGTGCCCATCGATCTCGTACCATTCGACAAACTTGTAGTGGACGATGTCGGGATTGGTCTTGTCGATGCGCACAGCCAGTCGCTGCAACACATCCGAGTCGATGAGATAATCATCGCTATCGACATATCCGATATAATCGCCTTGTGCAATGTCGGTGCCTACATTGCGAGCATCAGCCAGCCCACCATTGGGTTTGTGGATGACTTTGACACGAGGGTCCTTGCGAGCATAGTCATCGCAGATTTGCGGGCATGAGTCAGGGCTACCGTCATCCACCAGGATGAGCTCAAAATCAGTAAAAGACTGGCAGAGAATACTATCGACACATTCGTGCAGATACTTCTCGACCTTGTAGATAGGTACAACAATGCTGAATTTCATACAATCAGAAAAATTAAGATATTAAAC
>CALZTY010000053.1 GCA_945829225.1 uncultured Bacteroidales bacterium
ATGTGGCAAATATTTGAATTAATAAATCAAATATTCTTCATAAATGCTATGGTTTTCAGCTACTTGCGCGGTTTATTAATGCTTGTTAAATGGTGATTTTTGGCTCCGTAAACCACTTTCGCCTTTGTAAATGCCCTATTTCATACCGTTAATTCACCCCAAATTTGACTACTGTAATATGTAAATATTTTTACAGGTGCATTATTAAACCGTGAATTGTAATTTGCAAATTTGTAATTATAAACAACTGTTTTAGGAATAATGTTGAAAATCGTGTGTATTTGTAAACGCAAATCGGTTGAATTTTGCAAATTTTCATTTTCACCACCATCTGCGCGGTGTGTTTCTGAATTTTCAATTCTCAGAGACTTGTTTTAGACGTTATTTGCTACTTAACTGCCTATTAATCAGCAGTATTAATGCTAAAAATTGGCTGAAAATCTTGTCTGATTATTTGATCAAAGCAGATGAATTATAGCGCGAACTATCGACATCGATGTAGCCGCGGATAATTGCATATATCATCTGCTCGAGTGGTTCCAAGCATACTTCCCTATCCCCCAAGATGAATTCGTCGACTAATGCATTGGCGATATTGGCACGTTCTGATGCCGGCAGCGCACGTAATGTATTGATTACATGTGCTGAGATGACTACGTTTTGGTTCATGGCTTGATTATTCTTGCTGTTATCCATTTCAGTGGTGCAATCCTTAAGGATTACGCCACAAATTTACGGTAGCAGCTGATAAAAAAGCATGTTCAACGCAGTTAATAATTGTGAATTTTTGCCCAAATCAGGCGATTTTTATCTCTTTTCGAGGCTGTTGACAAACTGTCGCGGGAGTATGATATTCTCGACATCCAATGCCTTGGCAAAGAGCGGAGATATCTCCTCATCGCGAAATCCGGCAATGCCACAGCCGATGCGCGTAACCAGGAAGGTGTATTCGCCGTGCTCGCGAGCAAAGCTGATGAACTCGTCGACATAGGGTTTGATGGTCTCTACCCCACCTTGCATGGTCGGAATAGCGTAGGTTTGACCGTGAAGTCCTACGCCCTCGCCCCAAACGGCGCCAAAGCGCTCGTAGGCGATGCGTGCGGCACCGCCGCCATGGGCTCCTGCCAGGTTGCTGCCAAATACAAATATCTCATTCTCATTGAGCCGTGTTATCATACTCGGGGTAAAAGCTCTGTTATACATAATTATAGCTTATGGTTTATGGTTTATTGTTTATTGTTTATAGTTAGTTAATTATCTATCCTATGATTGTGATGTCGCTGTGGGAGGCATTTCCTTGTCGGTTGACTTGGATTTGGACGGGGATGCGTTCTTGAAGCTCCTCGACGTGAGAGATAATGCCCACGTGACGCCCGACCTTGGAGTGCAGAGAGCGGAGGGTGTCGATGGCTCGTTGGAGCGGCTCGCCACTGAGGGTACCGAAGCCCTCATCGATGAAGAGGGTATCAACCTGCCATTGTGCGCCTATATCGCTGAGTGCCAGGGCTAAGGATAGGGATACGAGGAAACTCTCGCCACCCGAAATGGTCGATGTAGCGCGTGAGGCGAAGCCCTGGTAGGCATCTATGATGGAAATGACAAATGTCCCCGGGACGACTTGCAGGGTGTATCGGTCGGTGAGGGTGCGCATATATCGGTTGGCTGCGTTGATGAGCGAGGTGAGCACATAGCTGGAGGCTATCTTGCGAAAGCGACTGCCGGTGGCATCGCCTATAAATGTGCAGAGGCGATACCAGCGTTGGTATTCGGCATATAGGCGATTGGCGTCAGCGATAAGGTCCCCGAGGTGCGCCTTGTTCGCGCTATCGGTCTTAAGCTCTTGGTTTATAGCGCCTTTGCGTTCGCTTATTTCGCCGAGCTGCTTGTCGTATACATTGATTTTCTCGGCAAGGAACTCCGTGGTGTCCTCATCGGTGAGTTGGGGACGGTGTTTGCGGTGGTCGGTGAGTGCCTTGGCGGCGTTGTCAAGGGTTGCGCGACACGAAATTACCGCTTCGCGCTGTTGCTTGAGCGAGTCGTTGTCGGCATTTATGGCTTCGGAAGTGAAGGTGGCGAGGAGTCGCAAGCGCTCGATAGAGATTGTTGGGTGACCGGCTATAAAACTGTCAATCAAGCTGTTATTGTTTGTAATAGTGTCGCGTGCTGTGTCGATGGTGTTTGTGGCGGTTGCCACGGTATCGGAGATGCCGTTGGCGCGTTTTATCAAGTTGTCAATGGGGGCGATGACTGTCGGCTCGAGTGCCGACCACAGAGGCATACGGCTCAAGATAGTTGTAACGCTTTCGTTGATAGCGGCAGCCTCCTTGTCGGCTATGTCGCATTGCGATGTGAGCTCGCGGCTGTGATTTACATTATCTTTATATGTCTTTGCGGCATCGATGAGGTTGTCGGCAAACTCATCGGGCGTTTGGACCCAATCGATGGTCCATTCATAGTCGCTAAGGGCTTGTGTGCAAGCTTGGTCGGCGGTAGAGATGTCGGCATTTTTGGCTTTTATGAGCGCCTCGTTGGTGGCGATTAATGCCTTACCTGCGGTTATGGCTGCCTCGGCTTCTCGAGCTTTATTCGCTGATTTATCGGCTGTTATGCGTTGCTTTTCTATTTCCTCGCTGAGTTTCTTGGCGGCTTGCTCTATTGCTTCGCCTGCTTTTATTTGCTCTTCGATATCCTTGAGCGATGCTTCGGTTTGGTCCTTGAGCTCTTTGAGTTGTTGTGGCTCCTTGATGCCGCATTTGGCGAGGCTGGCATTGGCTTTGCGCTTGGCATCAGCCACCGAGGTGTCGCGCTCGTGGGCTTGTAGGGCTCGCGCGTAAGCTTGATTATCGCTATTAATCTCTGCATCAAGCTTGTTCTTGGCACTGACGAGCTCATTATAAGCGCTCTCAGCTTCGTCGAAGGCGTTTTTTAAGCCGCTAACCAAGGACTCAAGCTCTTCCTCATGAGGCAGGTCGCTTGCAATCTTTTGGCGGCATACCGGGCAGGTGTCGCCCATGTGGAGTTTGAGGCGGAGAGTCTTGGTGAATTTTTCTATTGTGTCTTTCTGACTGTCGTAAGCCTTTTTTCGCTCCTCCATGATGATTTTAGCATTGCTGATAGCGGCTTCCATCTTTGTGGTTTCGGCTTGCTTATTATAGAGGGCGGATTTGCTGTCGTTGAGGCTTTTACAGTTGTCGTCATAGCGTTTGCGAGCCTCGGCGAGTTGGTCGAGATGCTCGCATGCGGTTGCTATATTGACGAGTAAGTCCTTGGCGTTGTCGCGACCGGTCCTAAGTGCCGGCATATTGAGGGCTGATACCTCTTCATTGCGTGCCTTGAGCTGGGATTCGAGGTCATTTAGCTTTTCCTTGTCATTTTGAGCCACCTTGTCGGCTTGCTCCCATGCCGGGGTGAGTTGCTCGTCATTCTCCTTCTGTTGCGATTTGATGGCTGATTGTAGTTTCTCGATATCCTTGCGGTATTGGGCGATGGTGCGCAGATACCCGGCGATGGTTTGGGCGTTCTCGTATATAGATGCTTTGTGGCGCTCGGCAGCAATAGCGGAGTCTAAGGTCTTTATTTCAAGGCGCTTATTGGCTACTTCTTGTTTGAGGGCTTTGAGTCCGCCGAGCAATACGACAAAATCGTGGCTGCGATCGGTCAACACTTGTTCCTGCTTGGCAATTGTTTCCAGTGCCTTGCTGATTTCGGCGAGCTGAGCGCGCGCCTCGATGGTGGCGTTCCAGTCGTTAACTCGAGCCTCGACCGACTTAAAATGCTCGCACTCGGTGGCTTCGGAGGCACGCTGCAGTGCCTCATCTGCATTTTTGACGGCTCGGGCGAGCTCGGCATCGGTGCGTAGCCATTCCTGCTTGGCGGCTACTTGCTCTTTCTCCGTTTTCAGACGCTCATATTCGTCTGTGAGGCTGTTGAGCTCTCGATTTTTGAGGGCTATTTCCTCGTCAGAGAGGGTTTTTACATCCTTGATGCGTTCTTGGGCATTATCTTTTGCTTGCTTTTTTTCCGAAGTTATTTCGTAGACTTTGGCACCGATTTTCGAGTAGATATCCACACCGGTGATTTTCTCTAGGATTGCGGCTTTATCGTCGTCCTTGCTATTGAGGAAGCGCGTAAACTCGCCCTGTGCGAGCATCGTAGTGCGGCAGAATTGGTTGAAATCCAAGCCGATAGCAGCGGCAATTTCGGCTTTTATTTCCTTGTCCTTGTTGAGTGTGTGTCCGGTGTCGAGGTTTTCGAGTAGCCAGTCCTTGCCTTGCAAGCTACCGCCTGGTTTTCGGCGAGCGCGTGTCACCGACCATGTGGCTTTATAACGTATGCCATTGCTACCCGTGAAGGTGAGCGATGCCGATGCTTCGGCTGTGTTACGGCGCATCAATTGGCGAGGGTCGTTAATCTTGACAGTCTTGTTGTTGTCGTTCATCTCGCCTTGCATCAAGGTGTTGTACAAGCGCGGCGTATCGGCATACAAGGCGAGGCATATGGCATCGAGGATAGTGGTCTTGCCGGCTCCCGTCTTGCCGGTAATCAAGAATACATCGCTGTCGGCTAAGGGATTAGCCTCGAAGTCAATGACGGCATCAACGATGGATGCGATATTGTGGATGGTGAGTTTCTGCAGTTTCATAGTCGATGGGGCTTAAGAGTTGCGTTGCTCAGCAGCCACAGCGTCAAATGCTTCGCTGAAGAGAGCTTGAGTGTCATCGTCGAAAACGAAGCCTGTATCTTGGGCATATCGGCGAGCTATGTCGATGGGGCGTTCGGCTCGGAATTCCTGCACGGTCATAGCCTTGATGTCAGACCGGGTAATGTCCTTGCGTTTGGCATTTATGAGGCAGAAGCGGCATAATTTGTTATTTGTCAGGGCGATAGCTTCGGCTGATGCCTCGGGTGGCAGGAAGTCGTCAACTTCAACATTCAGGCGGATATATGCCGGGATATCAGTGGGGAAGTCTGAGAGGAGTTGCTTGGCTTCGTCCCAAGAAGCAAAACTATCGGAGGGTAGGGTAACTAAGGGGTGAGGATTGGCTATCTCGACTTGCCTGAGGGTAGGTGAGTCGCCGTGGCGGGCTATCTCGACGATGCTCACCGTGTGAGGGTAGCACTCGTCAAAGCCCACAGCCAGTGGCGAACCACTGTAGCGTGCATGGTGCTCGGAGTGGCGCACCCACTGCTCGTGGTGGATGTGCCCGAGGGCGAGGTAGTCATAGCCCTCGCCTATCTGCTCAAGGTCCAAGGCATCGATGCCACCGACGATGTATTCGGTTGCTTGGTCGTGACCGCTGAAGTCGCAGCCACTCACTGTGGTGTGGGCGGTCAGCACAACCGGCAACTCGGTATTGTTGCGCTCGTCAACGCTGTTTAGCGCTTGTTGCACAAAGTCTTGTGGCATATTACGGTAGTGCACATATGGGATTGCGACGACAAAGCCCTTGCCCGGAATTTCGATTATGTGCTCGTCGGGGGCATCCTTGTCGATATTGCCGATGACGTGGACCCCCAAGGCGAGCCAGGGGGAGCGGAAAATCTCGTGTTTGGAACTGCTATCGTGGTTGCCGGCGATAATCACGATGACCATGTCGGGGCAGGCTTGGTGTATCTTGACAATGGCATCGGTAAATAAAGTTTGTACGGCAGCCGATGGCTGAGAGGTGTGATAGACATCGCCGGCGAGTACAAACACGTCGGGCTGCTCTTCAGTCACTATATGGGTTATTTGATTCAGCATTTGGGACTGCTCGTCGGAGCGGTCGTAATTGTAAAGAGTGTGACCCAAGTGCCAGTCGCTTGTATGTAAAATCTTCATATTCGTCGTTAATCAACAAGCAAATTTACGACAAATCAAATAAAAACACAATAATAATTTGTGGAAAGGAGGAATTATTGTACTTATGCCACCGCTGAAAACGTATAGGTGATTAGGGTATATCCTCTGTGATGTTGACGTTGTGCTCGTCGAAAATTGCGCGAGCCGAGCGAGCAAACTCACCGGCTCGGGGGTCCTCGGATTTATCAACCCACTGCAGGCGGAAATTGTGCGAGCCGTCATAAGGTTCGGTGAATACCAAGCGATAATCAGCATCAACGATATTGACGATGCCATCGAAGCCACGACGCAACACTACTCGCATCATCATTCCACCGCGATTGTCGCGTCGCGTCATATTGGAGATGAAATTTCCGAGCGAATAGATAAGCAGCTGGGGACGTCCATCCGGGCGGTCGACCAATTCGACAGGTTGAACGACATGGGGGTGACTTCCCACTATTATATCGACATCAAGGCTCTTGATATACTCGGCGAGGTCGCGTTGTGGCTTGTTGGGCAACATACGATTTTCATCGCCCCAATGGATGCACAGCACGATGATTTCGGCACCGGCTCGACGAGCAGCTGCAACATCGGTGGCGATAAGTGCGCGGTCGATATAATCGACGCATGTGCCATCTCGCGAGGTAATACCGTTGGTGCCGTATGTATAGTTGAGAAAGCCGAATTTGATGCCGTTAATGTTCTTAATATAAGGGAGAACCGAGTCGCGAGCGGCAGCATTAGTGTAAGTGCCTATGTGGTCGAGATGACGCTCATCGAGGTTGGCAATCGTGGCTCGCAATCCGCGGTCGTTGCGGTCGAGGGTGTGATTATTAGCGGTGAGGAACATGTCAAATCCGGCATCAGCCAAGGCTTCGACATATTGCACCGGTGCATTGAAGCAGGGATATCCTGAATATGGCGGCTTGGAGATAGACGTCTCGAGGTTCACGACGGCATAGTCGGCATTGCTAACCCACGGGGCGATAGCCGTGAAATACTCACTGAAATCGTAGGTGCCATCGTCTTGCTTGGCTACATCAATTTGTATTTGATGCATCATAGCATCGCCGGCAAACACAAGCTCAGCCTCGTTGAGCCCGAAGAGCAACGAAAGTAGCGAGGTGAAGAGAGGAATTAACATACCTTAACGTCGCAAATAAGCTTGCAAGGTATTATACATCAGCATAGCGATGGTCATGGGACCTACGCCACCCGGCACCGGAGTGATATACTCACACATGGGGGCAACTGCCTCATAGTCAACGTCTCCGCTGAGGCGGAAGCCGGATTTGCGCGATGCATCGGGCACACGAGTGGTCCCCACATCAATGACCGTCGCGCCGGGCTTGACCATATCGGCGGTGACAAATGCCGGCTTGCCGAGGGCAGCCACGAGGATATCGGCAGTGCGTGTAATCTCGGCGAGATTGGCAGTGGCGCTGTGGCACACTGTGACGGTGGCATCTACGCCCTTCTGCATCATGAGCATGGCGAGGGGCTTACCTACGATGTTGCTACGCCCGATAATGACGCAATGCTTGCCTCGTGTGGGTACCTCGTAGCGCTTGAGCAACTCCACAATACCGGCTGGTGTCGCCGACTTGAAGCAGGGCAGACCCAGGCTCATCATACCGACATTTGCCGGATTGAAGCCATCGACATCCTTCTCGGGAGCCACTGCGCGGGTCACTTTCTGCTCATCAATATGGCGAGGCAAGGGTAGCTGAATAATGAAGCCATCGACCTCGTCATTGTGGTTGAGGGAGTCTATAAGCTCCAGGATTTCAGCCTCTGTCACTGTATCTTCGCGGCGAATAACCGTTGAGCGGAAGCCACAAGCCTCACAAGCCTTCACCTTATTGGCGACATAGGTCTCGCTACCACCGTCGTGACCAACGAGTACTGCCACTAAGTGGGGTGCACGGCGACCCGACGCAACTTGCTTTGCAACTTCTTGAGCGATTTCGGCTTTGATTGCGGCTGCCGTTGCCTTTCCGTCAATAATTTTCATATCAATTCATGCCTTTGGGTGCTTTCATTCCGCGCATCATCGCCATCGGATTTTTCATCGAGCCTACTTTACGCATCATCTGACGCATCTGGTCAAACTGCTTGAGCAAGCGATTGACTTCTTGAATGTTAGTGCCGGAGCCCATAGCGATACGCTTAACGCGAGTACCCTTGACAACCTCGGGATGAGTGCGCTCATATTTGGTCATAGAGTTGATAATTGCCTCAATGCTCTTGAAAGCGTTGTTGTCGATATCCACATCCTTGATAGCCTTGCCCAAGCCGGGAATCATCGCGGCAAGGTCCTTGATGTTACCCATGCGCTTGATTTGCTGTATCTGGTTGTAGAAATCTTCAAAGGTATATTGATTTTTGCGAAGTTTCTTGGCAAGTTCTTCTGCTTCTTTCTCATCAAACTCTTTCTGCGCGCGCTCAACGAGAGATACGATATCGCCCATGCCGAGGATACGGTCAGCCATACGATTGGGGTAGAAGACATCAATGCCATCGAGTGTCTCACCGGTACCGACAAACTTAATAGGCTTGTGAACCACGGTGCGAATGGTGAGGGCGGCACCGCCACGAGTATCACCATCCAACTTGGTGAGGACAACGCCATCGAAGTCCAAGCGCTCGTTGAACGTAAATGCTGTATTGACAGCATCCTGACCGGTCATCGCATCAACCACGAAGAGGGTCTCGGTGGGCTTGACAGCCTTCTTGATAGCCTCGATTTCGTCCATCATCTGCTCGTCAACAGCGAGGCGGCCGGCGGTATCGATGATGATGAGGTCGTGATGATTGGCGCGAGCGTAATCAATGGCTTGCTTGGCAATTGACACCGGCTCCTTGGAGCCTTCTACGGTAAATACCGGCACCTCGATTGACTCACCGAGGACTTTCAATTGGTCGATAGCAGCGGGACGATACACGTCGCAAGCCACCAACAAGGGGCGCATATTTTTCTCCTTCTTAAGCATCTTGGCAAGCTTGCCCGAGAATGTTGTCTTACCCGAGCCCTGCAAGCCCGACATCAGGATGATCGACGGCTTATCCTTGAGGTTCAGTTGTGTGGCATCACCGCCCATCAGCGCGGTGAGCTCATCGTGAACAATCTTCACCATCAACTCCTTAGGCTTGATTGATGTCAGCACGTTCTGACCGATTGCCTTGGCTTTAACGGTGTCGGTAAAAGTCTTGGCTACCTTGTAGTTGACGTCGGCATCGATGAGGGCACGACGCACATCCTTCATGGTCTCGGCGACGTTAATCTCGGTGATTTTGCCCTGACCTTTTAATATTTTAAAACTTCGTTCAAGTCTTTCGCTAAGTTTGTCAAACATAATGGGGATATTGGTGGTGAATAGAATTCTAAATTATAGGAGACGATTGGTGGCGGTATCAGGGAAAATAACTGACGGCTTGAATGTCTTTGCCTCCTCGTAAGGCATAGTGGCATAAGCCATAATAATAACAATGTCGCCGGGCTGCACCAATCGGGCTGCTGCACCATTGAGGCACACCACTCCGCTGCCACGCTCTCCGGCTATGGTGTAGGTGTCGAGTCGAGCACCGTTATTATTATTAACAATGTATACACGCTCGCCTACAAGAATGTTGGCTGCGTCAAGGAGGTCTTGGTCGATGGTAATGCTACCAATATAGTCCAAGCGTGCTTCGGTGACGGTCACACGATGTATCTTAGACTTAATTACTTGTACATCCATAACTTAAAGGGTCGGATACTTGATATTATCGATGAGGCGCACATCGCCCATCCACACTGTCACACAGCCCACGGCGCCGCTGATTGTCGCGGCAGGTTGAAGAGTCACGGGGTCAACGATTTCGTAGTACTCCACTTCCATGCCGTCAATGGCATTGAGCTCGGTCTCTACCATTTCTTGCAAGGCATCGACATCGGTGATACCCTCATCTACCAACGACACATTCTCGGCAAGCACCTCGTGAATTTGAGGTGCAATAGCTCGCTGCTCTGCGCTGAGACGCACATTGCGCGAACTGAGCGCCAAGCCATCGGCTTCGCGCTTGATGGGGCATGCTACGATCTCCAATTTTAAGCCTAACAACTCGACCATGCGGCGGATGACTGCTATTTGCTGGAAGTCTTTTTCGCCAAAATATGCCTTGTCGGGGTTTACGAAGTCAAAGAGCTTGCTCACCACTTGGCACACTCCATTGAAGTGTCCCGGGCGCATGGCTCCTTCCATCACTTCGGCAACCGGACCCAGGTCAAACACGCGCGTATCGGGCTCGGGATATACCTCCTCGACTGTCGGTGCAAATGCTACATCTACTCCGACTGTCTCGATAAGAGCGCAATCAGCCTCGAGTGTGCGAGGATAAGTCGCCAAGTCGTTGGCATTATTGAACTGTGTGGGGTTCACAAATATGCTGACGACAACAAAGTCACATTCTTTGCGGGCGCGCTCTATGAGCGACAAATGCCCGGCATGCAAGGCTCCCATTGTGGGCACAAGTCCCACCACCTTACCGGCTTGGCGCGCTGCTGCAACTGCTGTGCGCAAGCCTTTTACAGTTGAAATGATTTCCATTTTTGTTTCCGTAAAAATCGACTGCAAAATTACTAATTTATCGGCACCTATGCAAGTATTACAAAATCTTTGGTCGTTAAATAAAAAAAGCCGAGGTGATCGGCTTTTTTTGTGGGGTGGGGTATGTGGATTGGGATTACTTGCGGATGAGGGTGGTGCCGGCGGGTGTGGTGCGCAGGTAGATGCCGGGGTGGG
>CALZTY010000054.1 GCA_945829225.1 uncultured Bacteroidales bacterium
CGTGGATGTTGTTTGCGCGGAAGAAGATAAGGGCAATCATCACCAGGAAGAATGTGGCGATGCGGTTGAGCCATAGCCACCATTCTTTTTTCTTTAATCCATATTTCTTCTCGAATTTCTTTTGGGGCTTTTCCTTGAGTGTGCACACAACGAGGTAAATGCCAAAGATGGTGAAACTGAGGACGTAGGTCCAAGCGGCACCGTGCCAGAAACCGCTGATGAAGAATGTGATGAATATGCAGAAACACCACCACCACAGTTTGGTGCTGCTACCGACCATAGGGTAGTAAATATAGTCCATAAACCATGTGGTGAGGGATATGTGGTTGCGCTTCCAATAGTCTTGGATTGAGGTTGAGAAAAAGTAGGGGCGGCGGAAGTTGTCCATCAACTTGAAGCCCATGACGCGAGAGCAGCCGATGGCGATGTAGCTGTAGCCGGCAAAGTCGCCATATAGTTGGAAGCAAAACAAGATGCTCGCCAACAGGCAAGACCCGCCGTTGTGGTATTCAATGTTGTTGAAAATCGAGTCGACATAGATAGCGCAACGGTCGGCAATAACCAGCTTGAGGAAATATCCCCAGAGCATGAGGTTGATACCGCTGATGGCTTGGGAGGCATTGAACACGTGCTTGACTGTGAATTGCTTGAGCAGGTTGAACGAACGCTCGATAGGACCGGCAACCAACTGCGGGAAGAAGCTGACAAACAGGGCATAGTTGAAGAAGTTGCGCTCGGGCTTGATATCGCCGCGATACACATCTATGCTATATCCCAGGGCTTGGAAGATATAGAATGAAATGCCGACCGGGAGGAGAACATTCATCTCGGGGATGGCGATTTTCACTCCAATAACATTCATCAATGCCGTGATATTATCGGCTGCAAATTGGTAGTACTTGAAGAAAAAGAGTATGGCGAGGTTGAGAATGATGCACAGGCATAGATATGTGCGTTTGCGGTTCTCGCTGTGATGAATCAGCAGGGAAGTGCCATAAGTAAGGGCGGTGCTGGTGAGGAGCAACAGCGCATACTCGGGCTTCCAGCACATGTAGAAATAGTAGCTGGCAGCCAGGAGGAAATAGTTGCGCAGGCTATTCTTGGGAATGGCAAAGTAGATGATTGCCACAATGGGAAAGAATAGCAGAAAGGCTATGGAGTTGAAAAGCATTATCGTGGAGTGTCAGTGAAATGTAACATGGTGCCGCCCCAGCTCAAGCCGACGCCAAAGCCGCTTATCATTACGTTCATGCCGGCGGTGATGGCTTGATTGGAAATGCATTGCTTGAGCCCGATAAGGACGGTCGAAGAGACGGTGTTGCCGGTTTCTTCGAGATTTACATAGAACTTATCTTTGGGCAACACGCACACTTTGCGTATGGTGTTGAGCATAAACTTGTTGGCTTGGTGGAATACATAGAGGTCTATGTTCTCGGGTGCGATGTCGTTCTTAGCGAGAATGTCCTTCATCATAGCGGGCACAGCCTCCAAGGTGAAGTTGAATATGCCGCCGCCATCCATATAAAGGTAGTCGTCGTAGCGAGTGTGCCCTTCATCATCGACAGTGCTCAACCCGGTGGGTTGCTTGCAGCGAGCGGCACCGGTCTTGACAATGAGTTTCTCGGCTCCGCTGCCGTCGGTTCCCAAAGAGAAATTGCCGATTTCGGCAAAGCCTGAGGTGGAAACGAGGCAAGCGGCGGCGCCGTCGCCGAATATGGAGCGGTTGCTCTTGTCGGAGGGGTGGAGGTATTTGTTATAAGTCTCGGCGGTCAAAACCAACACGTTATGAGCGATGCCGGCGGCGATGAGTCCCTTTGCCATCGCGAGTCCGTAGATGCATCCCGAGCAACCGAGGTTGTAGTCGAAGGCACCAGCCGAAGTCGGTATTCCCAATTTGTGCTGGATGATGCAAGCCGTCGAGGGTAAGAAATAGTCGGGGCTCTGTGTGCAGAGCATCACGAAGTCGATGTCCTTGGGCGAGATATTATACTCAGCGAAAAGTTTTTGGGCGGCTTTGACAGCCATATCGCCGGGCGTCTCGTCCTCTGCAGCGAGGTGTCGCGAGTTGACACCGACTTTTTGAGCCACTTTTTCAATGCTCCACTCGGGAAATTCAGCCACGAGTTGCTCATTGGTCAATACCCTTTCGGGTAAGTAATATGATAGAGCTTTGATAAATGCCATTGTCGTATATGATATTATCTGAAACCGCCGGTGATTTTGACATTGCTACCGGTCATCCACGAGGATGCATCGGAGAGCATATAGATTGCGAGGTTGGCGATGTCATCGGGTGTGCCGTAGCGTTTCAGTGGGTATGTTTGTTCGTCTTCTTTGAGTTCTGCCTCGGTGAGCCCGCCTTTGAATATGAGGTCGGTCCACACCATAGCCGGGCTGATGCAATTGACGCGAATTCCACGAGGAGCCAACTCGGTCATCAAGCAATTGGCATATGAAATGATGGCGCCTTTGGACGCACTGTATAGGGCATTTCCGGCGCTCGGCGACTCGGCAGCCACAGAGGCGATAAACACGATTGATGCTGCCTTGTTGATTTTCTTTTGTTTCAGTAGCTCGGTTTGGAGCATCACGGGAGCCTTGAAATTGGCAGCCATCACGCCATCGACATCATCCGAGGAGATTTGCTTGCAAAGCACGCGCTGCCCGATGCCGGCGCAATGAACCACGCCGTCCAATTTAGGTAACGCAGCGACCATCTCGGATAGTTGAGCCATATCGGTGAGGTCAGCTACGGCAATGCTTTTGTTGGTGCCCGAGATAGCCTCGCAGGTGGCGTCAAGTTTGGCGCGATTACGTCCGTTGAGAATTACCGTGGCGCCCATCTTGGCACAGGCGAGGGCAACGCCCTTGCCAATACCCGACGAAGCACCTGTGACGAGAATGGTCTTCCCGTCAAGAGAGAAAGGGTTGAAGCCTTCCATCGTGGTTACAAGCTCTTTACGAGGTCGAAGAGTTCTTCGACAGTGCTACATTTGCGGATCTCGCGCCCGGTGATGGTCTTGCCATACTGAGTCTTCACCATGGCAATAATAGACATTGCGGTGAGCGAGCTCCACTCGTCGAGTGCTTGAAACTCGGTATCAGCTTGAATTTCAGAGATATCTGTGTCGTCAAACTGCTCGGCTAAGTTTTCAATAAATTCTTTAAGTTCCATTTGTACAAAATGTTTATCTGTTCCCGTATATTGTTAACTAAATATCTACCTATATGGCTACGAAGCTATGTCGGTGATATCAAGTGCAAAGGTACAAAAATAAGTCATAAGTAACAAGCCGAATGATTAATAGTGCATAAAAAAGTTGCCGACTGACATAGCCGGCAACCAATATTGAGTGAGATTTTACTCTTAGAGAAGGATTTTGCGACCGTTGACGATGTAGAATCCGGGACGGAGGTCAAGTACTGTCGAACCGGCGCCCACGGGTATGGATGAAATGCGCCCAGTAAGGTCAACAATCGAGATTGTCGATGCTTCGAGGGCGTCAACGTGGAGTTGGTGGTTGATGACGCGGATGCGAACAGTCTCTTGTTGAACTGTGTTGTGAACAGCCATGCCGATGAGACCGTTACGGTCGTAAAGACCGCCGTCAACAAACACGAGGTTCTCGGTTTGATGACCGGAGCCACTGTTGCCATCATTAAATATAATCATCGGGTTGACGAGTGCCCCGTCTTCCTTAAATTCGCAATACCAATAACCGGTTTCGGGATCGTATTGCATAGGCTGACCGGGCCATCTTCCAAAACCGTGCGTTAACTGACCGTATTCATTGTCATACCAGGTGAATGAGTGAACATTCTCCCATTTTACTTCTTCATTGTCAACGAAGTAAGCACGGTAAGTGTCGAATGGAACGTCGGATGTCCATTGTCTTTGGAGCCAATTGGCACCCGAGGCGAGGCGCTCCTTAGCCGTTCTGACACGGTTGTCGAATTCGGCATTTCCATAGTTGGGCCAGCGCTGCGCATCGCTGACTGCTGCGGCAGCTATGCGAGCGGCATATTCGTCGATGTAGTCGTAGATGGTGCTGAAGTTACCGTTGTAGAACTCGCTCCATACATTCTTTACAATCTCCATAAAGTGCGGGTGATCACACATGGGACCAATCCATGTGTTGTGCCAGGTGCGATCTTCATAGATGTAGGCATACTTGGTGCAACTCAAGGCGTTGCCGAAATCCCACACGGGACCGAAGTGCCACTTGTCGTTGCCCTGCTCCTTGTAGAGATAGCAACTGCCGTGGAATGACTCATAGTCGTCGAGCACTTCTTGAACCAAGTAGTAACGAGCGAGTTGGTCTGTATCGACGTAGTCTTCCCAAGTGTTGTCTTCAAGGTCGGGATTGTATACGGCGTCGTTGATGAGAGTCATTTGCTCGGTGAGATAAGCCTCTTGCTCGGGCGAGAGCACATCGGGAGTCTTGTATGTAAAGATGATGCGGCTGTGCTCGGAGTCTTTCTCCCACAGTTCGATGTGTGGGTCGGTGTCGTAGTTGTCGATTTCGACAAGCCAGCCACCGGTGATGGTCTCGGGGTCGGTGGCATTGTCGGGTTGCTCGACGATGTTGACACGGTCCTTGTCGACACGAACAAGCTCGGTGAGGAAGTACAGACCGATGTATTCTCCGTTGATGACTACTTCGACGGGAGCATCAGCCGGAGTCCACGGCAAGCCGATGAGGCGTGAGAGTTGAAAGCCCACGATGTTGCGCATAAAGGCTATATTGTCATCGGCATGAGCCAGGAGGGCAAAGTGCTTGCTTTTCTTCATGCCCAACAAGGGTTGCTTGTTGTCGAGCTTGAGACGGTAAGGCTTCTTGTCGAAGCCCGACCATGTCCAGTTGCCACGACCGCGTATCTGCATGGTGAGTGGCGCTTCGGCGCTACCAATGGCTTCGATACCCTCAGCACCCATGGGGTCGATGTAGTATGTAGCCTTGAGATAGTCCTCCTTGGAGGTGATGGGCGTGTTTCCCTCGGTATTAATAAACATTACAGGCAACGTCCCCGAATATGTTACAGCCTGAGCGGTCACTGCGATGAGCAATGACAAAATGAGAAATAATCGTTTCATCGTGACTTATCTTAGAGCGATGACTTCGATTTCGACGAGTACGCCTTTGGGAAGGTCCTTGACGGCAACAGCCGAGCGGGCGGGGTAGGGAGCTGTGAATGTGGCGCCATACACTTCGTTCATGGCGGCGAAGTCGCTCATGTTGGCGAGGAATACGGTGGTTTTTACCACGTTGTCGACAGTGAGTCCTGCCTCGGCAAGGATAGCCTTGACGTTGGCGAGCGACTGGGCTGTCTGTGCGGTGATGCCTTCGGGGATAGTACCGTCGGCGGGGTTGATGGGAATTTGACCGGATGCATACACGAATGTGCCGGTGTCAATAGCTTGGCTGTAAGGACCGATTGCACCGGGTGCATTGTTGGTTGAAATTACCTTTTTCATTTTACTTAGATTTAAAAAGTTGGACTAATATTATTGGATAAGTAAGCATCTCACTTTACCGACTGTCAATTTTCCTTCCAGCTGGATGGGAATGCGGCGAGCATCAGCGGTGATCCAGGCGTCCATGTCGTCGGATGTTTTCTTGCCTCCCTCGCCGGTGAAGATAAAGGTGATGTGGAAGCAAAAATATTCTTTGCCGTCAAGTTCAATCTTCTCCACACCGCGATATCTCAGCGAGAGCAGCTCCTTGCGCTTGCCCGAGAAGATATTTATATTGTGCTTGGTGCCCGGCTGCCAGGTGTTGAAGGGGAGCGAGCGCATATAGTAGAATGACGATAGCATATCCACGGTAATGCCCTCGGCATTGAGGGTAATTGCTTGGTTTACACGCAATTCATCGTCCTTAACTACGCGACGAGTGCAAGAGCCGGTGACACTGTTGCCGTTGTAGCTGAAGCGCACGGTGTCGTGCTTGTGTTCGCTGCCCTCGTGGGCAATTTTCTCGTAGAAAGTGGGGCGAAAACCTTCCTTTGCAATGATGCCGTTGAGGGTATCGCGCACACAGAAGAATTTGTCTGCCCACGGCTCGGAGGCGGCATATAGGTGGGCTCTGTAACTATCGCCGGCATCTTTAATGACCAACGTGGCATGTCCGGCTTGCTTGTTGATTAAGCCCCACTTGTAGGTCACTTTGTAGCGCAGAGTCTCGTTGCTGTAGTCGGGAAGTGCCTGCGCGACCGTGGCACACATTATTAATATTAGGGTAAGCAGAGTCTTCTTCATTGTACGGGAATTTTAATACAAAGTTTGCGATGCTTGCCCAAACCGATGTTGGGGGCGTGGGCATCTTCGGGAAAGAATATGGCGATTTGTCCCGGGCGCACATGCAACAAGCATTGCGCCATATCGCCATAGAATATGATGTCTTTGTCGGCATTGTAAGCCTCCTGGACCAAGCGCAGGTCAGCGCAATTTGCCCAGCCTATGGTCTCGACAGCCTTGATAGGCACATGGATGTCAATATATTGGCGGTGGGCTTCGAGGCGCGCATGCTCGCGAGGCAGCAAGCCTACTTCTTCGCTCTTGACAGTCACACCGTTGCCGATTTCAACGCTACCCGGAGTGAATGTATCGGCATTATAGTTATTGAGATAGTCTAATGCGCATGCCAGCAGAGGCGAAATGTTGCGATATTTATCGCAGTCGCTTAAGTTACAGAGTATCATCGTCTTTAATGTTAAGGTCTAAGGGAAGCATCGAGCGAGAGCTTTGCTCTATGTGCTTGTTGCGCCAGCATTTGCGGCACACTGCCACGTAGCGGTCGTCGCCACCGATTTCTACTTGGGCACCTTCCTCGACAAAGTCGCCATTGGTGTCAATGCGAGCATTGACAATGGTCTTGCGGCCGCAGTTGCAGGTGGATTTTATTTCGTCAATGGTATCGGCAATCTCAAAGAGTCGGCGCGAACCCTCGAACAATCGGGTTTTGAAGTCGGTGCGGAGTCCGAAGCACACAACGTTGCTACCCAAGTCGTCAACAATGCGAGCGAGCTGGTCAACCTGTGCCTCGGTGAGGAATTGTGCCTCGTCGATGAGGTACCAGTCCACGATGCGTCGGTCTTCCTTATATAGGTCAATTGCCATCTTGTACAGGTCGGTGTTGTTGTATATCCACCTACATTCGCGCTCAATGCCGATGCGCGAGTGTATCACGTTGCGAGCCTCGCGTGTGTCTATGATGGGCTTGAGACACATATAGTCCATGTGGCGCTCTTCAAAGTTGTATGCTGTGGTAAGCAACAATGCGGTCTTTGCCGACCCCATCGTGCCGTACCTGAAGTATAGTTTGCCTTTTCTGTCCATTGATTGCTGTCGTTGCGTTTCTGTTGTCAAAGGTAGCAACTATTTTTTGATGGGGCAACAATTCCCGGAAAATATTTTCTAAAACTTACCAAATACAAGCGACCGCTCGGCACCTGATGTGCGCGAACGGTCGCTCTATAGTAAGGACTCGAAGCCGGGTGATTAACCCTGTACGAGGCTGATGATGAGTTCCTTGGGGTCGTTCTCGTCTGCGGCAATGTTTACCTTGCCTTCGCGTGCGAGCCAGCCGAGTGCTGCAAATACTTCTTTGTCTTTGAGCTTGGTGGCTTTCTTGAGTTGCTTGAGGTTGAGAGTTTCAACATTCAATGCTTGCCATACTGTGCCGGCATTTGTGCCGATTTCTTCTACATTCATAACCGGAATTTTTAATTTGTTAGACAGATATGTTTTCTGCAAATGTTAATTGTACCTTTCAAATTTTTTGCAAAGTTACGAATTTATAGGCATTTACAAAAATTTTTATAACATTATTTTATTTTTAAATTTATAATGCGTTGATTTTCAGGCACTTGTGTAACTTGCCGAAATACAGATATTTAGCCTCAATTATGCTCTTTTGCAATATTTATACGTCAAATAGTTCCCTATATTCCATATTTTTATTAATTTTGCCACAAAACTATGCGCTATCAGCGCTCAACTCTTTTTGACAATGAAAACTAATATCCAATCTGCAATTAATCAGATGCGCTCTCTCCTCAAGAGCAATGGCTTATCTGCCGTGATTATTCCTCAGAGCGACCCACACCTCAGCGAGTATATTTCTGCTCACTGGCAGGCGCGTCGCATGCTTAGTGGCTTCACCGGTTCGGCGGGCGACCTCGTCATCACTCTTGACAAGGCTCTATTGTGGACCGACTCGCGATACTTCCTACAAGCTGCCGACCAACTCAGCGGCACTGAAATTGTGCTTATGAAAGATGGTCTTACTCAAACCCCATCCATCTCCAAGTGGCTTTGCGACAATTTGCACAAGGGTGAGACTGTTGGTGTCGACGGCATGGTGTTCTCCGTAGCTGCGCGCGATACTCTCGCTATTGAGCTCGCCGCTTCGGGCATAAACTTGCGTAGCGATTTTGATGTGCTCGACCAAGTGTGGACCGATCGCCCCTCGTTGCCCGATTGCCCCATCTTTGTACATTCAGTCGAATATAGTGGCGAGGCTGCCAAGGATAAGATTGCTACAATTCTCAGTAAAGTTCATGCTAATGGCGCTGACGCCCTGTTCGTCTCAGCCCTCGATGAAATTGCTTGGACTCTCAATATCCGCAGCAATGACGTTACTTACAACCCTGTTGTCACCGGCTTTATGTACCTTGCTGACGGTGGAGCTGTATTGCTGACCAATCCCGCAAAGGTTACTCCCGAAGTCGCAGAATATCTCTCTTCACAGGGAGTTTCTGTCGCAGATTATAATAATGTGAAGGGCTTCCTCGCAGATGTTAAAGAGCAGACCATCCAAGTCGACCCCTCGCGTAGCGCTGCCGCTATCGTTGACATCCTCAGCGATCGTGCTATTTGTGCCACTTCTCCTATCTTGATGCTCAAGGCTTGCAAGAACGCTGTCCAAATCGAGGGCACACGCCACGCCATGGTGCGCGACGGAGTCGCCATGGTCAAGTCGCTTTACGAAATCAAGCGCCGTGTTGTCGAGGGCGTTACCACTACCGAGCTCGATGTTGCTGCAATATTGCTGAAGCACCGTAGCCAAGGCGAGCATTTCGTCGATGAGAGCTTCGGCACAATTGCAGGCTACGGCGCTCATGGCGCTATCGTTCACTACGAGGCTGACGAAGTGTCAAATGCAACTCTCGCTCCCTCCGGACTGCTTCTAATTGACTCGGGCGCTCAGTATCTCGACGGTACCACCGATATCACTCGCACCATCGCCCTTGGCACTCCTACCGCTGCCGAGCGTCGCGATTTTACCTTGGTGATGAAGGGTCACATTGCGCTGGGTTCGTGCATTTTCCCCGAAGGTACTACCGGTCATCAACTTGACGCTCTCGCTCGTCAATTCCTTTGGCATGATGGGCTCTCTTACCTCCACGGCACCGGGCATGGCGTCGGTCACTTCCTAAACGTGCACGAGGGTCCCCAGAGCATTCGCCTCAACTATGTGCCCACTCCCCTCACTCCCGGCATGATTACTTCCAATGAGCCGGGCCTTTATCGTGAGGGTATTCATGGTATTCGTTGCGAAAACCTTGTCCTCACTGTCGATGCTCTCGAGAATGAGTTCGGTCGTTTCCTCAAGTTTGAGACACTCACTCTTTGCCCCTTCGATCGCGACCTCTTCGACCTCTCGATTATGAGCCCCGCTGAAATTGATTGGGTAAATGACTACCACAATCGCGTTTGGGAGGCTCTTTCACCCTACCTCGATAGCCCCGAGAAAGATTGGCTACGTTATAGCACATTACCACTTTAATTGATTATATTTATGGCTCTTATAATTCCCCTTCGTGGTTTCGACCCTGTTATTGGCAAGGACTGTTTCCTCGCCGAAAATGCCACTATTATCGGCGATGTTGTAATAGGCGACGAGTGCTCGGTATGGTTCAATACCGTACTCCGTGGCGATGTCAATTCTATCCGCATTGGCAACCGCGTCAACATTCAAGATGGTAGCGTTCTGCACACTTTGTACCAAAAATCCACAATCGAGATAGGCGATGACGTCTCCATCGGTCACAATGTCACCATTCATGGTGCTAAAATCCGTGATTATGCCCTTATTGGCATGGGGGCTGTCGTCATGGACGATGCCGAGGTGGGCGAGGGCGCTATTGTCGCTGCCGGCTCAGTAGTCCTTTCTCGCACTAAGATTGGTGCAAATGAGCTATGGGGTGGGGCGCCTGCCAAATTCATTAAGATGGTGGACCCCGCACAAAGTGCAGAGATTAATCGCAAAATTGCGCACAACTACCTCATGTACTCCAAGTGGTATAGCGAGTAATTACACATTAATATTATATAACGATCTCAATACAACTTTTTAACACTCTCGTGGTGTTAAAAAGTTGTTAATTTATTTGCACGGTAAGAAAAAAGGTTGTACCTTTGCACTCGCTTTCGGGCAGGAGC
>CALZTY010000055.1 GCA_945829225.1 uncultured Bacteroidales bacterium
TTTGCCGATTACACGCTTTCCAGGCGTGCCTCTTCAGCCACTCGAGCATCACTCCTTGGGCAAATGCGGTGCAAAGTTATTAATTTATGCCTAATTAGCCCCTATTAATTCTATTAATAATTGTTAATGCCTACAATCACCGCCATCAGCGGATGATAGCAGAGAATGTGGAGAAGATGATGCGAATGTCGGTGAGGAGGTTGGCGCGGGTGACGTATTGCAAGTCGATGGCGAGCTTGTCGGGCATTACTTGCTCGATGTAGGCGCGATCGGGGTCGTCGGCAGCGGCGAGGATGTCGTTTTCGTTGCGGTAACGTATTGAGGCGAGGGATGTTATGCCGGGTCGCACATCGAGGACGTGTAGTTGCTCGGGGGTGTACATGTCGACATATTTGCGTACCTCGGGGCGCGGACCTACGAGGCTCATGTCGCCGATGAATACGTTGATGAGTTGGGGTAGCTCGTCGAGCTTGTATTTGCGTATGTAGTAGCCCGAGCGGGTGACTCGCGGGTCGCGACCGCCTATGGTGATGAGCCCCAGCCGGTCGCTGTTGGGGCGCATGGAGCGGAATTTGAATAGTCGGAAGTCGCGATTGTGCCGTCCGACGCGAGTCTGGCGGTAGAATACCGGTCCGCGTGAATCGGCTTTAATCCAGATGGCGAGGATTAAAAAAAGTGGACTGAGGCACGCGATGCCCAGTCCACTTGCGATGATATCGAATATGCGTTTCACAGGGTGGAAATGATTTCGGTGAAGTTTGATAATATATAGTCGACTTGTTCGTCGGAAAGACGGGTGTGTAGGGGTAAGGTGATTTCGTTGTGGTATTGCTCGAGGGCGTTGGGGAAGTCGGCAATGTCGTAACCGAGAGCCTTGTAGGCGGTCATCATGGGCAGGGGTTTGTAGTGTACATTGGTGGCTATACCGCGGCGAGCCATTTCCTCAATGACTGAGTTGCGCTGCTCGGTGGAGGCATCGAGTAGTCGCACCAGGTAGAGGTGTCCGCTGGAGCAGTGGTTGTCGTCGTAGTGGTTGAGCACTGCGACATTGAGCGGAGCGAGGGCTTGGTTGTAGTGTTCGATGAGTTGGCGACGGCGGCGCAGCATCTCGGGGTAGCGCTTGAGTTGTGCGAGCCCGATGCCTGCCATTATATCGGTCATATTGCACTTGTACCATGTGCCGATGATGTCGTATTCCCATCCGCCGAGTTTCGTCTTGGCGAGGGCATCCTTGTTCTGTCCGTGGAGCGAGAGGAGTTGGAGTTGCTTGTAGATAGCGTCGTCGTCAATTCCGGGGATGGGACGCCAAGTGAGGGCGCCGCCCTCGGCGGTTGTGAGGTTCTTGACAGCGTGGAACGAGAAGGAGGTGAAGTCGGCAATCTCGCCACACATCTTGCCGTAGCGCATGGCGCCGAAGGCATGGGCGGCATCGGCAATGACGGCGCAGCGACCCATGGCGCGCTGGATGTCGTTGGAGGGGCGGAATACGTCGCGACGGCTCTCCACGGCGGCGAATACGCGGTCGTAGTCGGCGACGATGCCGGCGAGGTCGACGGGCATCACTGCCTTGGTGTGCTCGTTGATGAGCGCCGGCAGGCGGTCGTAATCCATCTCGAAGGAGCCCGGAGCGCAATCGACCAGTATGGGACGGGCGCCTACATGGCACACCGCCGAGGCGGTGGCGGTGTAGGTGTATGCCGGCACGATGACCTCATCGCCGGCTCCGATGCCCAGCACGCGCAGGGCCATCTCCATGCATGCTGTAGCCGAGTTGAGACACACCGTGGTGTGTGCATCCTCGCCGCCGACATTGCGGCGTGCTGTCTGGCAACATATAGAGATGAGGTGCTCAAACTCCTTGGTCTTGGGACCTGTGGTAATCCAGCCCGAGCGCAGCGCTTCAGCCACCTGGTCAATCTCGGCGTCGGACATATCCGGCGGCGAGAACGGTATATTCATCTTAACATTCATATCAATAGAAATTAACGATTAACCTTTACATTAAAGCCCTTGCCACACAGCAACTTAGCCATCCCGACGATGTATCCCCAGCCATAACTGAAGTGTACTATAGGATAAACAATAGTCTGTATTGCAATTTTGGCAATTGAACCTCTTGATCTAATTGAGAAAGATAGGGATAACGCAATGTATAAAGCTGTCACACTGGCATAAAACCACAAGAATTTGGGACAAATCAGGCATACGATAGCACCTAATATAGCGCAAACGACCATAGCCAACGGAAAGAATTGCCGTATGGTCGCCGGAGAGCCTAACTTGCGATTTACCAGAGGCTTAAATAGTCCATATTGGTAGAACATTCGAGCAACCTTGCCAATCTTGTCGCGCCCATAGTACTTAATCTCGACATCAGGGCACAGAATAATGGTGCCGCCATTTTTGCGTAAGCGTCCATTAAATTCATCATCTTGATTACGGACCAAGTCTTCGTCAAAGAGACCGATGCGGTCAAAGACCTCGCGATGCCAGCAGCCGAATGGCACGGTATCTACTTCGCAGCGCTTATTGACACCCACTCTAAATGATGAATCCCCCATGCCAAAACGAGACGAAAGAACTGCCGCTATGGCTTGTGCTGTGGGTAATTCATTGGCAGGTAAGGTGATACATACGCCACCGACATTGTCAGCGCCGGTCTCGCGCAGGGATGAGACGAGGGCTGAGAAGTAGTTGGGAGGATAGGAGGCATGGGCGTCGAGGCGCATGATGATGTCGCCGCGAGAGGCTTGGATTGCGGCATTGAGGGCTGTGGGGACGATGCGCCTGGGGTTGTCGATGAGGCGTATCCAGGGGTGTGCGGCGGCATATTGGGCGACGATGTCGCGGGTGCCGTCGGTGCTCATGCCGTCGGCAAAAATCACCTCGAGGTCGTCGTGGGGAAAGTCCTGCGCGAGCACCGACTCGACGCATCCGCGGATATACCGCTCCTCATTGTAAATCGGACAAATCACCGATAACGTCATCTGTGCTTCACTTGAGATATATCGGCTTCACGCCCCATCATATCGAGAAATTCGGGAGTGAAGAAATCCATCATGCCACCAAGAGATGTGAATGTAAGCTCGCCAAAGAAGATTTGACCATCGATGTTGTAAAGGTCAACGCGCAGTATGGGGAACTCTGCCGAGAGTTGAGTTGCATATTCGAGCATCTTGTCGAGGTTGGCAGGTTTGGGCAGGATTTCACCGTGGCGATAGTCTTCGTTGAAGACTGAGTATTCGGGTCGAGGCGTCCATGAAGTATCGTAAGTCATTACGGCAGCGCCACCGCCGCGTTTATCGCGGTCGTTGCACACCCATATGTATCGTGGCTTGCCGTTGATACACCAGATTTTGTAGTCTACTACAGATGCTTCGCCCTCGGGGATTGGCAGCAGTTGCTCGGCAATCACCATAGGTTTCATACCCTTGTAGTGTGGCTCGCCGGCGAGGGCGCCGATGTGTCGGCGATTGAGCCAGTGATGAAAGAGTCTTCGCAGCGAGTCCTTGTCCTGTGATTTCAAGTCTTTGACAACGAGGTTTGTGCCCTTTCCCTCGCCATTGTTAGCCTTGAAAATCAGTGAATTGGGTAGCGATGCGAAGTCGACGTCGTTCTCGTCGCTCCACGCTCCGTAAAGCTTGACTAAAAGGTGCCCGAGACCGAGCGATTCGACATATTTGCGCACTTGATACTTGTCGGCGAGTTCGGTCCACCGCGAGGTATCGCCATAGAGTTTTTGCCATAGGATTTTTTCGTTGAGGTCCTGTGGATTTTTGAGATTGGGCAGGCGGCGGAAGCGCGAGAGATAGCGCATGCGTACCATGGTGGCGGGAAAATGCTCGCCAACGAATTCACACAATTTGATGAGCGGCCAGCAAACCTTCGACAGGACCGGCTTAGTAGTTAAATGCATAATATATAGTGATTTTTACTATTGGAGATTAGTGGAGGAAGCGACGCTTGACGAAGTCTTTGATAAGGAAGACTCCGAGGACAGGGTGCGTCACTATATTCCGGAGGATATATCGGTGGTTGTGCTTGCGATATATGGCGTAGTTGTGATTGATAGCGATGTGGTATTGCTCGGAGTTGACATCAATGGTCAGCTCTTGATTCAGCTTGTCGAAGCGCCACTGTGGTGGTACTTCGCTCTCCGGAATGATGCGTGGAGCACAGTCATCTCCAATGCGTACATATTCAACTGTCGGAGAGTGTGTCGCGAGGTCAAAGCGCACGATGGCTCCAATCTTGGTGGGCTCCCATGCCATTTCGAAGACGAAATTGCCGAGCGAGTAGAAAATGTATTTGCCATTGTATTGCTCATATCCTTGCAGCACGTGGGGATGCATGCCGATAACGAGGTCAAAGCCTGCATCGATGAGCCAATGAGCAAATTTTTTCTGCTGAGCCGACGGCCGGTTGATAAACTCGTTGCCCCAATGGATGTATAATACTTTGAAGGCATCGCTCGGTAGCGACGTGAGTTCAGAAGCTATGTCGGTGTATTCGGGATTATGCCAATAAGCCGGCTCGGTCGAGAAATCGTCGATGCGGAGACTCATAGCGGTGAGAGATACTTTGTGCCCCTGATGGTAGACGATTATAGATCGTTGATTGTCAGGTCCAAAGCATTTAGAGTCGTAGCCGATAATAGCATTAGCCGTCTGCCGGTATGCTTCGGTGCCGTGTTGCATGGCGTGGTTGTTGGCGAGCCCGTATGCATCAAGATGCCTTAACTGACTTAGCACCTCGGGAGCGACGCGAAACGCCTCTGCGGCGAAGCCTTTTTTGTTGGTGACACTCGAGGCTACGCCCTCGAAATTACCCACCCAAAAATCTTCGGACGACCTCTGAAGATGGCAGAAAGGGTCAAATCCGGCAGCTATGCGCGAGCCAATACCGAAGCCGGCATTGAAATACCAGTCAGTGAGGTTAATATCCCCTGTGAATATCAGCATAAACAACAATTAAAATTTTGACTCGGATAAAGGTTCAGCTTCTTGCGTAAATCCGGAAGCGTCAGATTGTATTTTCTTGAGAGTTAAGGCTTTTAATCAATTTAGCAGGTAAGCCACCGTAGATGCAGTTTTCTTCGTTAAACGTTTTTGTGAGCACGCTGCCTGCTGCCAATATGCTTCGAGCCGGCAAAAGGCTATCCTTGGTTATAGTGCAGTTCCCGGCAATCCATGAGCCTCTACATATTTTTATTGTGCCGGATACTCCTTTCCCATAGAAGAAAGATGCTTGAGCGATGGTGTGATTACTTGATACTATGATGCAATGAGGGCCGATTAGGACTTCATCTTCAATGACTATCTCACCCGAGCCCAAGAAAATAGTTCCATTACCGATGAAAATGTGAGAGCCAAGCGACATGTGGTCCAAAGTCTTGATATTGGCATCGTGAGTGATTTGTATATCCTTGCCATGCTGTTTCATTCCAAGACCATAGAGCCAGCCACGGAAGCGCATAGTGACGGGCATATCAGGCAAGAAGAACAGCAGCGAGCGCACAAACCACGCATACAATAACAGTAACTTATGTTTCATCTGATGTTACTCATTTGAGTTGTAATGTTTGAGAAGTTTTGCCGGGCAACCTCCATAAACGCAATCTTCTTCAGAAAAAGCTTTGTTGAGTACGCTATTAGCTGCCAGAACGCTACCTGCAGGTAGTACGGATCCTTTAGTAATTGTGCAATTTCCAGCGACCCACGAGCCTTTACATATTTTTATATTATCACGTACACCCTTGCCATAAAAGAAAGATCGGTTGAGACGAGTGTGATTACCTGATACGATAATGCAGTGGGGACCAATAGGAACTTCATCCTCAATAGTTAATTCCCCGCCCCCCAATTGGATAACACCTGTGCCAAAGTATATGTGTGAGCCAAGGCTCATCTTTTCTAATCTTTGGAATATAACATTGTGGGCTACTTGTATATCTTTGCCACACTTTTTCATGCCGAACCCATATAGCCATCCGCGGAAGCGCATAAATATAGTTATATCAGGTAGAAGAAAAAGAAGGATGCGTACAAAATAAGAATAGAGAAAAGTAATTCGTTGTTTCATCTTTGGTATAGTTTGTCAATAAATGATTCAACTGTATAATTATCTTTGACTTGGGCAAAAGCAGCATCGCGCATAGTTGTATACTTATCAATATTTGATATATAGTCATCGACAACTTGCTTAGCAGCGATGGCATTATTGAAATCAAAGAATCTTATAGTTTCCCCGTCAACAAAAGAGTATGGAAGTGACCCCACAGGAGTTGAGAGAACAAATGCACCTTGAGCCATAGCCTCAATGACTACGCGAGGAGCACCCTCAGAGAGAGAAGGAAAGAAAAATATATCACTATCGTGAAGGATTTCATTTATGCGAGAGCGATTCTCTATATGCCCATATAGAGACACCTTGTCTTGCAATTTATGCTCGTTAATGAAGCTCAATAGAGTGTCACGCATCTCTCCATCGCCGATGAGGTTGAAACGGAAATTAATATTATCATTTTTGAGAAGCAATATAAACTCCATCAAGCAATTGATACCCTTTGCATATCTAAGGAAGCCAACAAACGAAAAAGAAATAGGGTCGGTTGACAGACGTTTAAGAGTCAATGGAATATCGGCTGAGGTTATAGTTGAAGGGATTAGATCAGTCGCTTTAATGCCGAACTTTCTAAGTCTTTTTTTGAGTAAGCCACCGGCTGTCGTAACTTTAGACTGTGTTGCTGAAATCAGCGTTAGAAAATAGTCGGGTAAATAACCTGCGATCATCAGTATTTTTTTGACTACATTCCAGTTCTCATTGTGCCAAGTGCAGTGAATAGTATCGCCTACAAAGTCCATAATTGTGTTATAGCCGAAGCATAGTCGTGGCATCCAACTGAAAGGGTCGGGCGTGCGACAATATAAGATATCAATCTTTCCCTTACAAGACTTGAAAACATTATAAAAATGCTTGATTTGCTTTAAGGAGTCAATAAAGCGAGCTGAGTAAGGCAAGGAAACTATTTCGAGATTGGAGTAATTTGATAAGCAAATACCTGTTGGATGTTCTGTCTCCGGTTTACATGTGGTGATAAGAACTACATTATCGAACTTGCGACACAAATAATCAATATATACGGCATGCATATTTAGGGCAAAATACTTGCCATGTGATGTGTCAATGTTCCATGCGGCATAGAAACCAACCTTAGAATAATTGTCCATGGGAATAAAGTCTGACGAAGTTATATATAAAAGTCACTACTAAAGCCAAAAACAGCACTCTATTTTGGACTTTTTGTGAAATTTTGTCGAAGGGAATACAAGGAATAAACAAGATAGCCAAGGTAAGAGACATTAGTGATTGACGTGGAGAGAATAAAGTCATCAGTGAGAAAGATTGACCTATCTTAAACAAAATGAAGACTATCAAAATGAGAAAAGGAGTCTTGAAGCTATCTTCTTTGCGCTTTTTTACAATCCACCATGCACCACCAATCATAAAGGGCATTAATGCGGTGTGAAAAACCAATGAAAATGCGGTGTAATTGATAGTCTCTGCACCTACAAGCGTAGCAAGTAAAGGACAAGGCAAGAAGAAGCTCATTATTATGTATACAGGAGCTCCTGCGAGTTGCACAAGTGATGTGTTGGCAAGGCGAGCTGACGATTGAGACATGTCAGAGTTCATCATATGGTCTGCCTGAGACTCGATAAATTCCTCGTTCATCATAAAGAATTCGCTGTTGCTTATGTAAACCCAGGTGTATTGGGCGAAGTAAGCTACGAGTAAAGTGATAATAATAGCTGTGAAGCGTTTATGAGATTTTAACAAGCTGTATATGGCCGGTCCAATTATCAGAGGAAAGAGAGACGCCGGTCTGAAGAACATAATAGGTGGTAAGGCAGCTAATAATAAGACTAAATATTTAATTCGGAAACCACGATGTAATATCTTAGCCATGCTGAATAATGTAAGTATGCAAAAGAAGAGGAGGAATGTGTCCTTGAGTTGTAATGACGAGAATGTTATCAGCAGTGGGGAGCAAGTGGCAATAATACCTACAAGGCGAGCCTTAGTCCGATCTGTATAAGTTCGAGCTATACCATACATTAGGGTTGTAGTTATCACCGAGAATACACTTTGAGCAACACGAGGAACCCACCAATGGCTACCAAATATATACATAAACATAGCCGAAATATTGGGATAGCCGGAGTATGGACCAATGCCTAAGTATATATCTTTGTATAATTTGAATTCCGAGTATTCGTGCCATCGCTGAGAAATACGCTCAGCAGATGCGTTATAAAGATAGTCGTCTTTATGGGACAGGAAAGGAATGTCGTTATAGAATGTTAGTAGTTCGCTGAAGCAATAGATTGATATGACCCTAATAATTATTCCTCCAACGATAAGACTTAACACGAATTGTTTGTCACTATAGCGGGTAGTTTTATATAGCCAAAATTTAACTACGAAAGCAAATATTGGTACCAAGAGAATGGAAATAATCCACTCGGTGTAGGTAGTATATAGAGAGAAAACTCCGAAAAGAAGAATAAAGAAGAAAATCTTTAATATATTTCCGTAGAGTCTTCCAAAGAAATATGTATATTCGTTCAAATCAACGATAATATTGAGAGTTGACTTTTAAAGACGGATAAGTCCTCGCAAGCATTAATGCGTGAAACAAATGAAGGTGAGTTGTAGTTGTGTATATACTTGCTATCTACCCCATAACACAAATTGAATAATTCCTTTGCCATCATCTCTGCTTTTTCGCTGACGCTTGCCCGAGCACCATTAGGGAAAGAAAAGTAGCGACATTCGCCAATATGGGATTCTATCATTTGTTTACTATCAGCTAATTGGTGGCGCACTTCTTCATCTGGTTGATTTATGTGTAATACACAGTGGTCAACGCAATGAGATGCTATTGTACAACCATAATTGCGGATATCAGACACTTCATCCCAGCTCATCATATCTTCGGTATTATGGAGCTCTTTAAGACGAGCCAATTCTTGTTCACCAATAGCTGCTTTGAAATCATCAACCATCATTCTTACCACCAACTCAGGACTTGTTGTTAGTATTTTAAATAGCCAATGGTAGGCTTGCATTCGTAACCCATCATTGTGTAGTAGATGAGACTGTCCTAATGACGGCAACTCCAATTTATTTATTCTCTTGTTGAAAACAGTGGCAGATAAGTAATATGGAGAAATCCGCTCATTATTATCTACCAACCCACTACATACAAATACCATAAATGGGATACGTTCTTTAGCTAAGAAAGGAGCGGCATCGGTATAATTATTGCGGTATCCGTCATCAAAAGTAATCAGTAGGTCACGACTAGTTAACTGTTTATTACCTTGATATGCTTCAAAAAGATCGTCAGCGGAGATGAAATTATAACCTCTCGATTTGAGGTATAATATTATAGTCTTGAATTTTTCCATATGCATTTGACATGCCTGGGGCATTTTATCGACTATTTGCTTAGACGTGGTGCCGTGGAAGAATATCACTCGTGGCGAGTGCTGAAACAATCGTTCGCATACTGAAGCTGCACCAAAGCCGCTTGCCATAGATGCTATTGTGCGTTTGATACTCATTGTTGATTTAATGTTTTTACAACCTTGCATGGATTACCAACAGCGACAGTGTATGGTGGTATATCCTTAGAGACGACAGATCCAGCTCCAATGATAGCCCCTTCACCTATTGTTACTCCTGGCATAATGATACTTCCCATACCTATGCAACAGCCTTTCTTGAGATGGACCGGTTTGATGTGGTAAGGAAGATTGTTATAGTCATCACCGTACTTATAATTGGTGATATCCCGTTTATGACATAGTATAAGTGAGCGACTCGTAATCCAAACTCCATCTTCAATAATAATCTTACTGGAGTTGTTTACGTCAAAGTAGACATCATAACCTATGCAGATTTTACCCTTAATCTTGACACCGGCAAGTTTCCACAAGAAAGGCCTTATTCTGGGATGGATAGCGTTGCATATGAAATACATAGAGGTGGCAGCTACTGCCCACTTTAATGCGGTTACGACTACACCCCATATTTTTTTAATTGTTTTCATCTTCTTTGATCACGTCTTTTCGTTTTTTTATCTTTGTATATATTGCATTGAGAATATTAAGATGAAGATACTTGTTGGCATAATAAAGTGAGAATGAAAATGACAAGCAAAATGAACAAATGC
>CALZTY010000056.1 GCA_945829225.1 uncultured Bacteroidales bacterium
ATCGATCTTCGACGACGTGTGCTGCTGCTCGCCCGTGCCCGACACATAGGTCTCGGCAAGCGCACCGGCGATGAAGCCGTATTTCTCGGCTGCTATCGCCGAGGTCACATCTTCCTGATGCAGGTGCTCGAAGTGCGCGCGCACTCGGTTGCGATCCTCGGTGATATGCTCATATATTGACGTCGACTGCAGTATGCGGTCTACCTCACGGTCGCCCTCAAAGAATTTGATAGCCAAGTAACGAGGCGAGAATCGGTTGCCTATCTCGCCGTGGCTCGACTTGATGATATCCACCAGGGTACGCACAGCCTTCTCGATATCGCTGTCGAGCAGCACATGGATGTGGCGCACTGCCTCGTGACGACGCTCAAATACCTTCACGATGGTTTGTAGCAGGTCCTCAGTCCCTTCGCCCGACCGCGCCACTATCGGCACCATCGGCACACCAACCATATGCCCCAGCATCTCATAGTCCAGCCGGGCTCCCGAGTTCTTGAACTCGTCCCACATATTCAGCGCTATAACCATCGGCAGGTCCATATCTATCAACTCGGTCGACAAATACAGGTTGCGCTCCAGATTGGTCGAGTCGGCTACATTCAGCACTATATCGGGGCACTCGTCGCGCAGATATCGTCGCACATACAGCTCCTCGGGCGTATATGCCGACAGTGAGTAAGTGCCCGGCAGGTCTATCAGCGTGATGCGATAGTCTCCGTAGGTGAATGTCGACTTCTTGATATCCACGGTCACACCGCTGTAATTGCCCACATGCTCGCTCGCTCCCGCCAGGCGGTTGTACAGCGAGGTCTTGCCACAGTTGGGATTACCCACCAACGCTACGTTGATGGTCGTTCCCTTGGTCGTCACGGGGCTGTCCTCGCCTTGCGTGCAGCTCACATCTATCTTGCCGGTGTCTCGCACCTGCAACTTGGATGCCGTCGCACTCTGACTCTCGTCGGCGAGCTCTACTTCGATAAGTTCTGCCTCGCTGCGTCTCAGCGAGATACTGTACCCTAATATCGTATATTTGATGGGGTCTTTCAATGGTGCCGTGAAGTCGACTGTCACCTCGCGCCCGCGTACAAAGCCCATCTCGATGACGCGCTTGCGAAACGCTCCGTGACCTTTTATCTTGACCACGACTGCCTTCTGTCCGGTTGTTAATTCTGATAGTAGCATTGTGCTTGCAAAGTTCTACATTTTGCTCTGAAATTCCAAATTTTTGTTATACTCAATTCCGGGTATTTGCTGAAATTAACGGAATGTAGTAAATTTGCATTCGTTTTTAACGCTTACCCTTCTCTGGATATTTCGCCAATATGAATTTCGAGTTGTGGATGTCTCGACGCTTGCGCCTCAGCAAGGACGCGCCCACCAGCACCGTCACCGGTGTGGTGATTGCCGTCGTTGGTGTGGCTTTGGCTCTAATTATCATGGAGTTAAGTGTCGCTATTTCCCTCGGTTTCAAGCACGAAATCCGCCGCAAGGTCGCCGGCTTTGAGGCTCCTATCTCCATCTCCCCTGCCGAGGTTTATGAGTACGACGAGCAGTTGCTCCGGCTTAATGACTCGCTGTTAAACTGTGTTAAATCCACTCTCCCCGATGCTCGCCTCTCTGCCACCACGCGCCGCCATGCCATCCTCAAGACCGATAGCGACTTTATCGCCCTTCAGTGTATCGCTCACAGTGCCTCTCACGACGACTCTTTCGAGCGCGAAAATCTCGTCTCGGGTTCGTGGCTCTCGCCCGACTCCGCCTCGCACATCGTAATCTCATCCCAGGTAGCCTCACGCATCGGGCTCAGGGTAGGGGACAAGGTCTACGCATACTTCTTTGTCAACGGCAAAATCAAGCCTCGACGCCTCTCGGTTACTGCCCTCTACAACAGCCACTTCTCCGAGTACGACGGCGTGGTGGCATACACATCACCTGCCTTGATGGCAAGCCTCGCTGCCGACTCCACGTTGGTCACATCCTTGGACATCGAGGGCATATCAATTGACCAAGTCGACCCTGCGGCTCATGCCCTCACAACCACCTTGCTCAACGCTTATCAGCGTGGCGACCTCCCCGAGATGTACACCATCTCCACCATCAACGACCGCGGCGCTCTCTACTTCAATTGGCTCGACCTCTTGGATACAAATGTCGTGGTGATTTTTGTTCTCATGCTTGCCGTCGCAGGCTTCACCCTCATCTCGAGCCTCTTTATCATCATTCTCGACCGCGTATCCACCATCGGTGTTCTCCGAGCCTTGGGCTTGTCAAGCCGGCGAGTCAGCCTCATATTCCTCAATCTCGCTATGAAGTTGGTTGGCTTGGGTATGCTCATAGGTAATGTCGTAGGCTTGGGCTTGATTCTCCTCCAATATTACACCCGCATCATGCCCCTCGACCCCGAGATGTATTACCTCAGTTATGTGCCGGTCGACTTGTCATGGTGGTCCTTCCTCGCCTTGAATATCGGCGTGGCGATTGTCGCCTGGCTCGTCCTCTATATTCCGGCACGATTGGCGGCTCGCATCGACCCTTCCGCTTCTATTCGTTATGAATAATTGCACTTTTTGACTTTTTATTTGTTGTTTTTTCATAAATCACAGCCCAACACTCCTCTCATTCAACAAATAATTCGTATATTTGCACCACAAAAACGCAACAATTAATGACTGAAACGAGTATCAACAATACCCACGAAATTATTATCGACGCTATACGCGACCGAAAAGGACACGCAATCTCCATAGTTGACCTTAGCAACATTCCCGGTGCCTCTGCTTCGACTTTCATCATCGCCGAGGGCTCCTCAAATACACAAGTGGCTTCTATCGCCGACCGTATCGAGGAGCGTCTCCTCAAGGACCTCGCTCTCAAGCCTTTCAACTCCGACGGCTTCAAGAATGCCGAGTGGATTGTCCTCGACTATGGCGACACCTGGATTCACATCTTCCTCCACGATGCCCGCGTCCGCTACAACCTCGAGGGCTTGTGGAGCGATGCTCCCATTACCGAGATTCCCGACCTTGATTGATGTCCTCCACGGCTTTTCATTGATTCATTATGGCTAACACTAATTTCAATAACAACACACCTTCATCGGGTAAGGGACGTCCACGCTTCAACATCATGTGGATGTACTTCATCGTCGCCATGTTCCTCATCGGCGTTTATTACCTCGATGACAACTCCGTATCAAAGGAAGTTAGTTTCACTCGCTTCGAGCAAATAATCCAAGAAAAAGGTATTACCGACATTACCGTATATACCGACAAACGCATCGCCGAGGGTTACCTCACCAAGGAGATGGCTCAAGAAATCTTCAAGGGAGCCCAACTCGATGCCAATGTCAAGGCTAAGGTCGTGACAGCCATGCCCTCGGGCGATACTTTCAATATGCGCCTGGATGCTTGGCGTGCCGCCGGATACTTGGAGGGTGAGGTTACCTTCGACCAGAGTAGCCAATTCACCGGCATCCTCTTGTCCATACTCCCGGTGGTCTTGTTGATTGTCGCCTGGATATGGATTGCTCGACGCATGAACGGCGGCGGTGGCGGCGGTGGTATCTTCTCGGTAGGCAAGTCCAAGGCTACTCTCTTCGACAAGGATAATGCCGTCAAAGTCACCTTCAAGGATGTCGCCGGGCTCTCCGAGGCTAAGACCGAGGTCCGCGAGATTGTAGACTTCCTCAAGAATCCCGCCAGATACACAGAGTTGGGTGGCAAGATACCCAAGGGCGCTCTCCTCGTAGGTCCTCCCGGTACCGGCAAGACCCTCCTTGCCAAGGCTGTCGCCGGCGAGGCAAACGTCCCCTTCTTCTCCATGTCGGGTAGCGACTTCGTCGAGATGTTTGTCGGCGTCGGTGCCTCGCGTGTCCGCGACCTCTTCCGTCAAGCCAAGGAGAAAGCCCCCTGCATCGTATTCATCGACGAGATCGACGCCGTAGGCCGTGCTCGTGGTCGCAATGCCAACTTCGGCTCCAACGACGAGCGCGAGAATACCCTCAACCAACTCCTCACCGAGATGGACGGCTTCGGCACCAACAGTGGCGTCATCTTGCTCGCTGCTACCAACCGCGCCGATATACTCGACAAGGCGCTTATGCGCGCCGGTCGCTTCGACCGTCAGATTTATGTCGACCTCCCCGATATCAACGACCGTGTCGAGATTTTCAAGGTTCATCTCAACAAAGTCAAAATCGACGAATCCCTCGACATAGATTTCTTGGCACGTCAGACCCCCGGTTTCTCCGGTGCAGATATAGCCAATGTATGTAATGAGGCTGCACTCATCGCAGCCCGCAACAACAAGAAGGCTGTCACCAAGGAGGACTTCTCTGCCGCTGTCGACCGCATCATTGGTGGCTTGGAGAAGCGCAATAAGGTGGTCACTGAGGAGGAAAACCGCGCCATTGCCATCCACGAGGCAGGGCATGCCACTGTTTCATGGCACTTGCAATATGCCAACCCCCTCGTCAAGGTAACCATCGTACCTCGTGGCAAGGCTCTCGGTGCCGCATGGTACCTCCCCGAGGAGCGTCAGATTGTCCCCATGCAGGCTATCCTTGACCAAATTTGCTCTACACTCGCCGGGCGTGCCGCCGAGGAGCTCTTCATCGGGCACATCTCGACCGGTGCTGCCAACGACCTCGAGCGCGTCACCAAGCAAGCCTATGCCATGGTGGTTTACTATGGTATGAGCGAGCGTCTGCCCAACCTTTGCTACTACGACTCCACCGGTCAGCAATATGGCTTCACCAAGCCTTTCAGCGAGGAGCGTGCACATATTATTGATGAGGAAGTATCGCGCATCATAGCAGAGCAATATCAGCGTGCCAAGGACGTCCTCAATCAATATGCCGAGGGACATCACCGACTCACCGACCTGTTGGTATCGCGCGAAGTCATCTACACTCAGGATGTCATCGATGTCTTCGGTGAGCGCCAATGGAAGAGCCGCAGCGACGAAATCCTCGCCTCCAAGACTCCCGAAGAAAAGCCCGAAGAAAAGCCGGCTGATGAGCCGCAGGACTCCGGTGAGTTGCCGCCACCAATCAATGATAATAATCAGTAACCCCCAAACATACCGATGATTACATTTTTTCTAAGGAACAAACGGACTGTTTATCTGGTCCAGTCAAATCATCCACTCTCCGACGTGGAAAACCAACGCTTGGGCTGGCTCCTCAATGGAGCCAAGCCCCTCAAGGCTCGCTCGCTGAGCGGCAAATTTGTCGGTCCACGTCGCGAAATGATTACCCCCTGGAGTACCAATGCCGTCGAGATTACCCGCAATATGGGTCTCGACGGCATTGAACGTATTGAAGAGTTTGCCAAACTCGCTACTACCGACACCAACCCCGAGTATGACCCCATGCTCCAGCGCCTCTACGATGGACTCCGCGCGTCGGCGTTCACTGCTAAGGTCGACCCCGCTCCGATTGTCTACATCGACGACATCGAGGCTTACAATGTCTCGGAGGGCTTGGCACTCTCGCCCGACGAAATCAATTACCTCAAGGGCTTGGAGACTAAACTCGGACGCAAACTCACCGACAGCGAGGTCTTTGGCTTCTCCCAGGTCAACTCCGAGCACTGCCGTCACAAGATCTTCAACGGCTCCTTTATCATCGATGGCGAGGAAAAACCTCTCTCGCTATTCAAGTTAATCAAGAAAACATCTGCCGAGAACCCCAACGGATTGGTATCGGCATATAAGGATAATGTGGCTTTTGTCAAAGGTCCGCGCATCGACCAATTCTATCCGCAGAACCCCGACCGCCCCGACTTCTTTGCCGAGCGCAAAATCAACACCGTGATTTCGCTCAAAGCCGAGACCCACAACTTCCCCACCACTGTCGAGCCCTTCAACGGCGCTGCTACAGGCACCGGTGGCGAAATCCGTGACCGTCTTGGTGGTGGCAAGGCTTCGCTGCCCCTCGCCGGTACTGCCGTCTATATGACCTCGTATCCGCGCCTCACCGCCGAGAATAAGTGGGAATTGATGTTCAATCCGCGCGTATGGCTATATCAGACACCTGCCGAAATCCTCATCAAGGCATCGAATGGCGCCTCCGACTTTGGCAACAAGTTTGGTCAGCCCCTTATCTGCGGCTCTCTGCTCACCTTTGAGCATGCCGAGAATGATATCCAATATGGCTACGACAAGGTGATTATGCTCGCCGGCGGTGTCGGCTATGCCGACCGCAAGGATGCCATCAAGGGCGAGCCCAAGCCCGGTCAGAAGGTCGTAGTATCCGGTGGTGACAACTATCGCATTGGTATGGGTGGCGGCGCCGTGTCGTCGGTCAACACCGGCTCATATGGCAATGCTATCGAGCTCAATGCCGTGCAACGCGCCAATCCCGAGATGCAGAAACGTGTCTCCAATGTCATTCGCGCTCTTGCCGAGTCGCCTGTCAATCCCATCGTCTCCATTCACGACCATGGCGCCGGCGGTCACCTCAACGCCCTCTCTGAGTTGGTTGAGGCTACCGGCGGTCACATCGACATTGACAGCCTGCCTATCGGCGACCCCACCTTGAGCGATAAGGAAATCATCGGCAACGAGAGCCAGGAGCGTATGGGCTTCGTCATCGATGCAAAGAACATTCCTCTGGTGCAACGCATTGCCGAGCGCGAGCGTGCTCCGATGTATGTCGTGGGTGAGACCACAGGCGACCATCGCTTTGTCTTCTCGCGTGAGAACGGCTCGCGTCCTATCGACCTTGAGATGGCTGATATGTTTGGCAACTCGCCCAAGACGGTCATCGTCGACTCGACAGTCAAGCGTTCATTTGCTCCTGCCGAGACAGCCGATGGTGATATCAATAAGTATCTCAATGATGTACTTGCCCTCGAGGCTGTGGGCTGTAAGGATTGGCTCACCAACAAGGTCGACCGCTCAGTGACCGGGCGCATCGCTCGCCAGCAGTGCCAGGGCGAATTGCAGTTGCCCTTGAGCGACTGTGGCGTGGTGGCTCTTGATTACCATGGTCACTCGGGTATCGCCACCTCGATAGGTCATGCACCTCAAGCCGCTGTCGCTAATCCCCAAGCCGGTAGCGTGCTGTCTATCGCCGAGGCTCTCACCAATATCGTGGGCGCCCAACTCAAGAATGGCTTGCACAGCGTGTCGCTGAGCGCCAACTGGATGTGGCCCTGTCGCAACGAGGGCTTTGATGCCGACCTCTACAGCGCCGTGCAGGCTTGCTCGGACTTCGCTTGCGGTCTCGGTATCAATATACCTACCGGCAAGGACTCCCTGTCCATGACTCAGAAATACTCCGACGGCAGCAAGGTGATTGCTCCCGGCACGGTCATCATCTCGGCAGCCGGCGAGGTCGACAATATCCGTCGCACCGTTTCGCCTGTACTTGTGAACAAGAAGAATACCACACTTTACTATATCGACTTCACAGGTGACCAATTGCGTCTCGGTGGCTCGGCACTCTATCAGACTATGGGTCGTGTCGGCTCGGATGTGCCTACGGTGGCATCTGCCGAGTACTTCGCCAAGGCATTTGATGCCGTGCAGCGACTCGTGCGTCGTCGCGCTCTCCTTGCCATGCACGATGTGAGCGCCGGCGGTACTGTGGTGACCCTGCTCGAGATGCTCTTTGCCAACACTCGCGGAGGTCTTCAAGTGAGCACCGAAGCCCTTGACAGCGATGTCATCAAGGCTCTGTTTGCCGAAAATCCGGCGGTCGTCATCCAAGTTGCTGACTCCTCGTGCGAGGCTGTCGAGAAGACCTTTGCCGATGCCGGTGTGAAGTGCGTGGCTCTCGGCAAGCCCGTCGCCGAGCGTAGCCTCATTGTTAACGGTATAGCCTACGATGTAGATGCGTTGCGCGACCGCTGGTACTCGCCCAGTCACAACCTCGACCGCTTGCAGAGTGGCAAGGATTGTGCCGATGCCCGCTATGCCAACTACAAGCATCAGCCTCTGCGCTACGCCATCAGCAGCAAGTTTGACGGCTCGCTCGCCTCGCGTGGCTTGAGCTTTGAACACAAGAGCGAGGGTGCTGTCAAGGCGGCTATCATCCGCGAGAAGGGTGTGAATGGCGACCGTGAGATGGCTTATTCATTGTATCTTGCCGGCTTTGATGTCAAGGACGTTCACCTCAGCGACTTGATGTCGGGACGTGAGGACCTCAGTGATGTACAGATGATTGTATTCTGCGGAGGCTTCTCCAATAGCGACGTCCTCGGTTCTGCCAAGGGCTGGGCTGCCGGCTTCCTCTACAATGACAATGCCCGTCGAGCTCTCGACAACTTCTATGCTCGCCCCGATACCCTCAGCCTCGGTATCTGCAACGGCTGCCAGTTGATGGTGGCTCTCGGACTCATCAAGCCCGCCGTGCCTCAGTTGCGTCCTATCGAGATGGAGCACAACGTGTCGCACAAGTTCGAGTCCTCGTTCCTGGGCTTGACCATCCCTGTCAACAAGTCGGTAATGCTCGGCAACCTTGCCGGCATGAAACTCGGTATCTGGGTGGCTCATGGCGAGGGTAAATTTGTACTTCCCGGCGGCGTGTCGCGCTACAATGTGGCTGCTCGCTATTCATATAGCGAATATCCGGGCAATCCCAATGGCTCGGCAGGCGCTGTGGCAGCGATTTGCTCGCCCGATGGCCGCCACCTCGCTATGATGCCTCATCTCGAGCGCGCTATCTTCCCCTGGCAGTGTGGTGTGTATCCGCGCAGTCGTCGCAACGACGATGTTACACCGTGGTTTGACGCCTTTGTCAATGCTCGTCGTTGGATTGAGGATTACAACGCTGCCAAGTAAATAGACTTGCTTTGCGACCACCCTCGGGTGGCATTCCTGATACTTAGAGTGACCATACCGCTGAATCCGGCGGTGTGGTCTCTCAATTTATCTATCAACTCGTTGACGCCGGCGATACCGCTGCCGGCATAGTTGAAGATTTGAGCCCCGCGCATATATGCGGTGGCAAAGAGGCTGTCGTGAGTCGAGATTTGTAACATAGCGGTGTTCCTTTCTTTGAGTTTTACACTGCAAAGTTACGTCGCCCCCTGTGCAAAATATTGCACAACTATACTAAATAAAATAAATCCTACGGTATACAAATATATCGAAGGGGCTGATACGTTCAGTCTGAGAGATAAATTTATGTCAATGTGCGATGGGTGGCGCGGACGCGATTTATAGCGTCCCTACTTGTTGCCGGTAATCAATGGCTTGCGGGGCGCTTTTTTCTCGGGGAGATGGGTGGACTCGGGGGCGTAGCCGGTGATGTGGAGGCGGAGGAAGGAGTTTTCGGGGGTCTCGATGGTGGCGCAGATGGTGTGGTCGTCGCCGAAGTCGAGTTCGCGGTCCTTGGCGTATATCTGCTTGATATAGCGCTGTTTATCGCCTTTGATGCTGTTGCCGACGGCAAAGATAGAGTCGAAGAATGGGGCGAGTCGACGGTAACCTCGGAGGGATTTTACGGTGATGGGCGTGCGCGAATGGTCCTTAGAAGTCTCGGCGACGACGAGGACCGAGAGCCCAAGTTTGCGAGCAAGGAGATACAGTCGCGTCATGAAGCGCAGAGCGGCGCCCGACTTGAGGGCGATGGTGTTGATCCAGGTGAGGGAGTCGATGATTATAATCTTGGAATTCAGCGCTTTGCACTGCTGCTCGATGCCGCCGATGATGTTGTCGACATCGTTGCCCGAGTCGGCAGAGTAGTCGAGCCCGCAGCGCAGGAGGTTCTCCGGAAAGACATAAGGCTTGCCGTCGCGCGAGTAACGGCGGGTAAATTCGGCGGCGGTCATCTTGAAGTCGAAGTAGAGGACCGTGTCCTTGCGGTGCTCGCGCGCGACGCGTTCTGCAATTTGGATTGCAAGGAGAGATTTGCCCGATTGTTGGTCGCCGAGGAGGCAAGCGATTTCGCCCTCGTACCACATTCCGGGTTGAAGTTGCTTAGGTTCAGAGGGTTGGATGTTAGTGGGCTTGAAAGGAGCCGGGGTTGTGAAGATGTTGTAATTTTTCATAGTAGTATAGGATTAAGTAGGTTGTTGTTAATTGATAGCGCAAAGGTACAAGAATAATTGCAATTATGCAAATTTTTCTGCGAAAAAAATCAGACTAATTGCAAAAAAGTAGGCTGAAAAAGGCAATTTGAATTTTTGAAAGTGCT
>CALZTY010000057.1 GCA_945829225.1 uncultured Bacteroidales bacterium
GTTCGCGGCGAGAGCGCCGACATAGCGGTATGGGTCGCCATATACGCTGTAAGCAAATTTGGCTGGGTCATCGCACACATATGCGTGTTGCAAGCCATCGCCACCTGCCTCCACTGTCGGCGAGGTCATAATGTTGACGCCATCAACCCACTTCATAAGATGCCCGAAGGGGTTCTCAATGCCACGATAGCGAGCCACGGACACCACTTTTGGCGATGTTGCATCGGGGTCGTACTCGGCAGGCATAGCGAAATCCTTGATGCCTGTGCCGTTGCCAAATTCATCGGTATAGCCACAGGGAATGAATGGGAAATAGCCGTTGTAGTTCTGCCATTTCGTGCTTTCGAGCGTTGTGGCACCTTGACCCAAGCCACCTTGATGGAAGCCTTCGGCAGTAAGTTCGGGATTGTATGGCGCTTGCGAGTTGAGGGTCGCATACTCAACTACGAACAGCCAATAGAGAGCGCGATATAGCGAGTAGGTGAGTTTGTTCCACTGTGTATCGCCACCATTGCGGTTGCGAGCATAGGTGCGGAAATTTGTCGGTGAGATATACGATGCAGGCATACCTATCAGCGAGCGATATGTACCATCCCACTCGGCATTGTTGTTGCCACCGCGGTAGTCTGCATCGGTATTGACGACCGAGGCGAGTTTGAGCGTACTTCGTTGCAAGGCGGCTTCGTAAGCGGAGCAATACATCGTGGGTATCTGCATATATCCCGGCACAGGATACTCGCTCATCATCACGCGATATACATTCGTGCTGGGGTAATAGCACTTGCGGTAGTGCATCGGTATCTCGTCCATCACTTGTCCTCGCGAGCCGTCGCGCACGGAGTTAGTCCACGTCAGCGGATTGAGATACTCGTTGACCTTGCCCTCGTCGCTCAATAGACAGCCACGGATGCGCGACTGCACAGGGAGCGAGCGGTGCAAGTCCATATTGCCCACTCGCGTCACCTCGCCCGTGGTGAGGTTGATGTCAACGCCGTAGGCAACTTGCTCCTCCATATACGGCAACAACGATGCCAACGACGACTTCTTGCTCTCGCCATCAGTATCCAACACCTCGGCATACAACGCAAATGGGTTAGTGCCGGTAACATTCGGGAGGTCGCTCAATCGACGCCCTTTCTCAAACGCAGTAATAATCTTCAAGAGACTCGCTTCTTGTGCTTCTGTAAATGCCATATTATTCTGATTTTTAGTTAATTATTCATTCCTAATTTCTAATTAAATCGGATGGTGTCGTCGCTGAGCAATCGCATCTCCGAGGTAGCGCCTTCTTCGTCGCCCTCGTCACCCGAGGTGGCAGCGATGGATACGCCCATCACAGTAGGCTCGACAACTTCGACAGCCACGCTCTTGGCGAGCGCCGTGTTAAGCGTAGGGATGACGTGTATCTCGGCATGCCCGGGCGCTATCATGGTGATTTTGCCGTTGGGAGCCACCGATACCACTTGATTGTCGGTGATGTAGATGATGTTCTGCGCCACGGTCTCCGGCTCCAATTTCGCCGTAAGGTATACCGGCTCAAGGTTGCCAAGGGTCAGTCGCGGCAACTCGCCCACCGTCAGCCCGGTCGGCACCAGCGACGCCATCGCCTTGCGCAACGCTGCGTCGCATTCCTCAAAGTTCTGGTCAACCGTATCACCCAGCGTCTCCAACTCGCTGATGGTAGCATCAAGACGGGCACTATCATTGACCAGGGTCTTACCCTTGCCATAATATAGTCTATTGGAGCATTGATACCATTTGGACAGGGGAGAGGCTGCATCACCTACCCCTTGGTTGTATCGCCCATAATCCCATTCGGTACGCGCCTTGAAGACAGGAGTAGTATCATCCCAGCCGGCAAGTACGTCAAATCTATGCAAGTCGGCGTAAAATACGACTTGCTCGAGCGCTGCTTCCGCCTCCTGGGAGCGCGGGTCGGCAATGAAGTCGGCGATGTTATATATACCGGCGAACTTCAATATCTCGGTCGCTTCGAGGGCAGAGGCTCGTTTGGCAAGCGCTGTGTCCGTATCTTGCCTTGTGGCAGCCTCATCAGTCAGAGTATTCGACAGAGATGTAATTGATACAGCATTAGCGTCAATGCCTTTCTGCAAGACCTCGTCGGCGCTCTTATATCCCTCCTCTAACGAGCGAGTCGCTGCGGTCAAGTCGGTCGACAGGTTAGTGATGTCGGCAGCGTTCTTAGCGATGCTCGCCTTATTAGCGTCGATACCTTTCTGCAGTTGCTCATCGGCGCTGTGGAACGCCTCCTCGAGCGATCTGCACTCCGCTGTCAAGTCGCTTAACTCCTCGGTATGCGTAGCAATAGTCGCAGCATTAGCAGCAATATTGTTAGCGTTAGTCGTGATGCGAGCGCTCAAGCCTTCATCAGCCGATTTATATCCCTCCTCGAGCCTCGTTGCCTTGGCGGTCAACTCCGTCGACAGGTCGGTGATTTGAGATATTATATTGCTATCTGAGGACTCTAATGTAGAGCGGATGCCGGCTATAACCTCGATGAAATAATCGAGCAACGTGCCGAGAGATACCGGTGTTATAGAGTCTCGCTCGATGAGAGTCTTAAGGTTATCTACCTTATCCTGAAGGGTCTTAATATCTGCCATATCTTATTATTTTGAAGCAAAATTAGCGATACCGGAGCAAGCCTTAAAAGACATCAGGCGTAGCCCTTACGCTTGTAATACTGAGTGCTATTCTTGGCTCGCGAACTGTCCAGCGCGTTGCAGAACATCTCCTTAAATTCGGCGCCGAGAGACTCTGCCATGAAGTCGCGCAGACGCATTACCGACGCATAATATTTGACGGAGAACCAACGGCGTCGCTCGCGGACCTTGGCGCGTCCTATATTGCCGGGGTTGCCATGGTAGACTTCGCGCCCTACCCCGAGGTCCTGCCATATGCCATACTCGAGGAAGGTCTGCGATAGCGTGATGTCGTAGAAACGCCCATCAGCCTGCACAGGAAGCGAAAGCACGGAACGCCATAGCGCTCCGGTATCATATACGCCGAGTTTGGAGATGCGCTCACGCCAGATATTAACCATGGTCGTATTCCATGCCTCGACATATTTTTGGCGAGCCTCTATTGATTGTTGGGATGGTTGAGCCATTCTTCTTGATTATAGGCGAGGTTAGTATAGGTGTCAATAGACATCTGGAAGTATGAGCAAGCGCAGCCGGTGAAGAAGTATCGGTCTATCTCGTTGAATGAGATGCGGTCGTCAAGATATATGCAAGACTCCTCGAGGCGAGTCTTCTCCTGGACGAGCACGCTCATAAATTGGCGGAATAACTCGCGCATTTCGGTCATGGCAGCCTCGCGATGCGCTCCATCAGCGTCATCCATCGGGAAACGCTTCGCCAAAAACACCGTTTTGACCCTGCGGGTATGAGGCGAGTTGTCTATGGTTAGAGTCCCTTGCGAGGTTTCGCTGACAGCCACGAACGCCGGGGCGCTCAACATCTGCGAGAGGGCAGCGTGAAAGCCCTCGAGCGACGACACCAAGACGAAGCGATAATCGTTGTCGATGGCGAGTTTGTTGTTCTTTGTTAATCGCTCGAAAAATGCCGAGCAATCCCAGTTAAAATTGTTAACGCTCATTTTGCAGGATATTTTTTATTAAGTTCGTCATATTCGCGAGCCAAGGCATCCAACTCCGTGATGGCGCGGAAAGCATCCATGGCGAGGACAGTCGGCTCCTTGGTAATATCGCCCTTGGTCAAAGCACGTATCTGAGCGTCGACATTTCGACGCAAGCCATCAGCGTCAAAGGGCTCATCCTTGCTGGCGACATTCATGTCGGGAGCAAAAAAATTCGGGAACAGCCGCGAGTATAGGCTTTTGACGCCAGCCCACCAATAGAAGATACTGAGAGCCTCGACATCATCAACCTTGATATCGTCCTTGGTATACAAGTGCGCTGCCATCTGTCGGAGGAGGTTGTCGTCCTGTCTCGAAATATATGCCTGCCACAATGCCTCGCAAGAGAGCCACCGGTCAAACGAGAAGCCTGTGCGCAAGTCGGCAGGAACAGCCTCGGCTCCATCAATGATATCGAGGCGGATCGGAAACTCCGGAGGCGTCGAAATCCAATTCAAGCGAGAGGCAGCCGAGGATATCGCCTCCAACGGCACCACATACTCATGCCCGGAGACGTTGATTAGCCAGTCTTTGCCGTACCTACATACGACACGGAAGCCTGCCCACAGCAGCAAGCAGCGCGTCAGGAGCTGGTATGCTACACTATCAGTGTACTCCTCCCTATTGCGCCATACTCGTGTCTCGTTAATACGTTGGATGTTAAGGATGGTGGACAAGAGTTGGCGCAGTTGGGTCTGCGTCAACTCCTGCCATGAGCGAGGGAGCGATATGTCGAGCCGGAGAGCCATCAGAAGAAAAATCCGCCCTTGCGGTTGTTGACAAATGGCTCAACCTTAAAATCTTCGCCCATCTCCGCTTCCCACTCAAGCGCCAAGTCGGGGCTTGCCTTGATAAAGCGTACAAGGTCAGAAGCCTCTCGCCATACGTCGCGAGGACTGAACAGACGCCCATGCTCCATGTAATCGGAGACAATTCGACAGGTGGCAGCATGTACACGCTCCCACAGAGGGTAATAAGTAGGCGAGAGTTCCGGAGACGTAGCCTTGTGCACATTAGCCAACAGGCGGTCGCCGATATAACGATAGCCAAGGTCAGATTCAAAGAGTTCGGCTACGTTACGGCACGAGTGATAGACATCCATCAGAGACTGCCCGCTGTTGGCGACATATTTTGCCACATCCCCTAACGAGGGGATACATGTGGAAAGCCACCATCGGCTAATCATAGTCTTACGCCAATCAGCATCATCGAGCAGCGCATTGGACAGCAACACAAGATTCTCATCGACGAAGTCGTTGAGAGACTTGATTAAGCGCTCGACACGCTCCTTGGATGCCGGCGAGCGTCCCTCCGTATCTATCACGGCAAAGCCTGCGGGAGAGAGCGTCACATCGAGCGAGGGTATTGCCCGCGCAAATGCCCTGTGCGCGATAATGCGCTCGGCAAGGTCGGCGATATCTTCGCCGGGATCATAGCCGTCAAAGAATCTGGACTCGAGCCATAGGTATTCCGACTCCAACCAAGGGCTCAACTTGTCATACAGCGAGGCTTCGCCACGCACCTCATGGATTATACCGGGGATTAGGGACCTCAGGCGCTCATTATCAATCGTCAGTTTCATAGTCGTTGGGGTTTTGGGTTACTTCTTTGGCATCGCGGTGCTCATCGAGTGTGGTGAGTTGAATGAAGGGGCAGTCGACGTGCACACCGGTCCAGCCGTTAAATCGGCAGATTATCTGGTGCACGGGCAACAATATATCGTGATAAGGTTTTTGGAGTGCCTGGGCGATGGTGTACAGTTCGCGCTTATCCGAGCCGGAATTATTGCTCTGAGTCTTCCCGGGGACAGAGCCGACGAGGTTAGAGTGGACACGCATTGTGAAGCAGACCATATTGACAGCCTCGGCGATATCGCTCTCCCAGTCTCCGCCCTCCTTGGTTTTGGAGTCAATACTGGTAACAGTGATATCGGGGTTCTCGCCCTTGCCATCAACGGAGATGCTTTTGCCGGTAAACAACACGCTGCCGGAGTTCTCAACATTAGTGAGGAACTCGAGCATCTCGCGCTTCTTGTCGTTGATAAGACGCTGGCGCTCCTTAATGTCAGTTACATGTAATTTGGCAAAGAGGTTATCCCAGTATCGAGAAGCAATCTCGACTACATATTTGATGGGCGCAGCGTTGCGCAATTTAGCCTCCTTAGCCTCGCCGATAAGCCTCTTAATCTTGTACCAATTACCTCGGAACAGTGCAGCGTAATGGGGGATGGGATAGTACATACTATCAACGCCCGGGAAGCGCGACAATATGGCAAATTTACGGGCTGTAGTCCTTGGCGACTTCGAGCCCCGAGTCGAGCGCAATCCAAGACGTGACTGCAAGTCACGCCATGGGGATTGAGTATCGAGAAGGTCAATCACCTCAATAGTATCCGTCGGGAGGAGGTTACGGAAGTTACCGAAGAGCACCTTCTCGATACGTCCGGTCTTGGGGTCTACCGGGGTAAAGCGACAGTAACATGCCGGCTTACGCTCCACCCTGACAATACGGGTACCATCACCGTTGAGGATGATTACCGAGACCGCAAAGTTGAAGTGCTTGAGGTCCTGGCACACTCCGAGGAAATAGTCAGCCATGGGGTTGTCAAGGAGGAAGTCCTCGACCTGCGTCTTAACGTCATCAGAGGCAGCCTCAGTGCAGTACCGGAGCCCGCTGCCATAGCATAACTCGGCATTAAAGATTTGGCAGGTCGATAGGGTCTCATCGCCCTCTACGAGGTCGATGATGTTGTATGGCATCATATCATCAGCACCCCATGGCACATATGTAAGCCCGTTGATGGTGCGAGTCGTAGGGACCGTTGACTCGCGGAATACAGCATTGCACTTGCTGACAAATGCAGCGCTCGCATTGGTCTGCGGGATGGGAAGCACCGAGACGATGTCATCGAAATAGTTGAGAGGTTGTGTCTGCTTATCCATAGTTTTGAAATTATCAGAGATATACATCGAAGTCGTTAATGCCTATAATGAGACAGTCGCGGATGGTCCTCAGTTGCCCGGAGCGCATAAACTTAATGGTCCGAGTGCCGGCATAGCGGTCGTAACGGAGCGAGACGACGTCAAGAGCATCCATTATGCTGCCATCCTTGGCTCGGACATAGGAGACGTTAAAGCGCTCTCCCGAGTCCATAATCTTGCGAGCCTGTGAAAGATGTATAGCCTGCCTCATAGGTATTCATTGCTAAATTCTTGCGAGAACACTTCATCGGCGGGAGCCTTCAGCGATTTCGGAGCCTCAATCTCAAAGAGGCGCGGCATCTTATCGGCGAAACGGAACGTGAACTTAGCCGTCTGGAGAGTGTCATCGTCATTGGAGTACTCGATAGTGTGGTCTGTGATGACCACGGAATACTTATTGCATCCGGTCAAGATGCTCACTTGACGAGAGGCGGCAAGTTGCTCCAACTCGCGCATCTGGTCGACAGATAAGGGACCGGTCTCTACGTCGTAGGTCTTCTCGATATTGTAATCATATTGAGTAGCGACGCCCTTGCTAATGGAGAGGTCTCGGGTTACATCAGTCTTGCGGGTCCACTTGCAAGGGATATCTATAGTCTCCAGTGCGTAGAACATATTGCGGAACTCAAAGCGGAGGAAGAAGGGAGACTCGAAGATATAATATACCTTATGAGCCGAGCCCATCGATATAGCGAAATGAGTGACGCACTCTAATATAACCCCTGATTCTTCGTCGGTCTCACCCTTGGCATATTTGATGACATCTTCCACTGCTAAGGTCAATGTATCGCTATTATTGTCGATGGTCAGCGGGCTCGTCGCACACAACTTGCCGGTTTCGTCAAAGCCTACAACTTGCAGGACATAGTCGTTAGCATTGTAGCAGTGCGACAATGAGATAGTCGCATTGGGATGGACTAATGACGAGTCGGCAGCCGTCAAGAAGCATTCCTCGGGATCAAAGCCGGTCGGGAGGTCGTAATCGCAAGCAATGGCGGTGAATGTAATCTCGATATCATCAATCGCCAGATATATCGTGTCATACATCTTACCACGCTCCAATAATATCTGGCGCACAAGGTCGCCGAAGTCATCGATAACAACTTCGCCATTGTATGCAGCCATGCGCTCCTCATAGTAGGTCTCTCCAGGCGCTTCGACACGGACCTGCACATATGAATTGGTCGTAGTCACCCGGACGCTCTTGAGGCGTGAGGTCAGTACCGTTGCGCCGTCTGTGATACCTGATGTAATTGTCGTGCTCATACCACAAAGTTATTGCTTAACTCAATTGTCATAAAAGACACATTAACTCCTCCACTTGTCGAGGACCTTGGCGATGGCAATAGCCACTAACATCCCGATAATAAGAGCCAGCAAAAACACGCGGGAGCCGTGTCGCTCAGATTTGCTTTCGGTAGCGGACTGAGTTGTCGATGAAATAGCCAAAGAAGATGTAGCGCTAACGCTATCTACTGCATGGGAGCATGTAGACTGCTCAACGTTGGACGAGGATGTTATTCGCCCGATATGTATTATCCTCGGCACCGGTACGATATATGGCACAGTTGTGTCGGCATCTTGATACTCGACGGTTACATCATCAATAGTCGTGGTCGACGAACTTATGGCTGTCGAGATAACATCAACTATCGATGTAGTCACCAGGGTATCGCTCATCACCAGCGCGGTTGTGTCGGATGCTGCCGTCACCACCTCCTTATTGGTGTAGCACGATGATAATGATATCAGCAAAAACAGTGATATCCAAGATATAATATACTTCATAAGACTAATAATTATGATATATGCTTAGACCGGGATGCCGAGACGACGAAGACGCTCTTTAAGCACTCCGTCTAACTGCTCCATGATATCAATCTGAGAGAGCATGAGATTACGGTCAACGATATCGAGGCGACCAAAGCGCTGTTCGTTGTCGGCAAAGAGTTTGAGGCTCTTGAGATATCTCGCGTTGTTATTCTGCATCGTCGCGAGCCTTATTTCATTCGGTTTCATTGTTTTTGCGTGTTTCTTTTAGATGCTCGAGGTAGTTCTTGAACTGGAAGTTGAGGTCGATACCCATGAAGGCGCCGGCTGCTACGAGTAACATGCCGAAGACCGTAATTACTGATGGGTGTATCTCGCCTGTTGGAGGCATATATAGCGCTATCATGACCAGCGCCATGCCGAAAACTAACAGCAGAAACGCCATTATGGAGTGCGCCGTCAGCTTGCGGTTGAATTGGGTGATTGTCTTGTTATCCATGAGTTCGAGTTATATTTATAGTGCAAATTTAGGGGCTAAAAACGCACCATAAAAAGACGTTAGAGCACTCCGGATGTATCCACAAATGACATACCGGAATATGGGTGAGTCTCGCAACCGATATACAGAGTATCGAAGGCATCAGTCCCATCGGTACGGAGCTCCAAGCGGTCGTCCTCGGTCTCGGCGAGTTTCTCGCCGGACTTATCCTTGCGGAAGCCTAAGCGCCCGCGAGCGACGCCGGCAGACTGTATCGCCAAAATCAAGTCGTCGTTATTCTGGCGATTGAAGTATGGGGTTAAGCGGTTGAGTCCGGCAAAGCCTCGGTTGATCAGGTTGTACTTCTCATCATGCTTCATCGGGCTCCCCAATGGGATGGGAGCGACGTCCCAGCCATGGGAGCGGAACGCCTCGATAATGGTATAGCGGAAATCGACGGCATTAACAGCGTAATTCGAGCCCAGGGCGGTAGAATCGTAATAAAATACGACTGTCTTGTTCTGATGAGCGGAATAGTACTGGCAAAAGTCTGCTACAAGTGCCGGGATTTTGCGCTCATACTTGACATAAAACGACTTCAAAATGTTGAGGCGCCCGGTGTGCTCATCCGGTTGCCCGGCGACAATCCAGTTAATATTGGCGTTGTAGTCCATGCCGATGCAAATGGGAGCATAACGGTTTAGGTCTCTGTCGGCTCTACAATCGAGAGAGTCGGGCAAAAAGTCAAAGCCGAGGTTGTCAAGATACTCGAAATCGGAGGCGTTGTATTTGTGTCCCTCCTTCATCGATGAGTAAAAACCATCGCGAGCGATACCTATCTTCTTACACATTATCGACGTTTGGAAGGTCAAGGGTGTAAGGTCTCGCTTCATGTCG
>CALZTY010000058.1 GCA_945829225.1 uncultured Bacteroidales bacterium
TTGCCAATGATCTTCATTGGTCAATGCATTAAATTGGATAAGGTAGAGCGAATATTCTACTTTATTTCTATTTTAAATATAATTAGTTGCGCGTTATATTTTTTATTCTATACTCAATCTGAAACATACGATGGTAGTGCTATCACAGGGGATGAAGGACATAATATGGGTGCAGCATACAAGATACTCCCTCATGTGTTATTTGTAGCATGGCAAATGTATAAGCATAAGACTATATTCTCGATTGCAATAACAGTGCTTGGATTCTTGCTAATTTCATCATTCGGTACAAGGGGACCCATGGTATGCGTTATTCTATTTAATGCCATTTACTTGCTCTTTATAAAAAAGTTTGACAATCCAGTAAGAGCAAGAATGATAATTGCTTTAGTTGCAGTCATGATAATTGTCTTTCTCACTGACATAATGTCGTTTATGGGCGAATTTGTCGTGAGCCTTGGTATGAGTGACAGAATATTTCAGATTGCACTTGATGGAAATTTTGTCGGAGGAGAAGCTTCTGCTGATTCAAGAGTATACATCGCAGAAACTACACTTAATATGATAAAAAGATCTACCGAATTATTTGGTTATGGTATCGCAGCTCTGGATCGTGTCTTAGGTACCTATCCACACAATTTTTGGATAGAAATGCCACTTTCTTTTGGTATTGTCCCCGGCATTTTACTTATTATTATCTTAATATACAATATAATTAAAAAGTATCTTACTACTAATAGTGATGATATTCACTGCTTCTTACTTCTATTGGTTTGCAGTAGTCTAATGAAGCTCTCCTTTTCATATACTTTTATCACGGATCCATTCTTGTTTATGCTCATTGGATTTATTATAGTTAAAGCACCGATAATCAATAAAAAAGCAAAATGTTAGTCTTAGTAACATACGAGAATTATCCATCTGGCTCACCTGGGGCAAAAAGGAACCATTCATTAGCACAAGCTTTTTATGCATACGGTTATGACACTTTAGTTATACATAAGGGTGAGATTTCTCAGCAAAACAATATTCCCCAGATTACTCTATACAGAAATAATAAGTATAATAAGTGGCTTTTATTCTGGTGGCGTACATTATGTGAGCTACGATTGCTACGTAAGCAAAAAAATATTGATGCCGTTGTCATTTACTCATGTGGGCTTTTATTAGGTAAATGGATAATAAAAAAATGGTGTAATTATCATGGAATAAAGGTGATTTTTGATGTCGTTGAATGGTATTCAAAAGAACAGTTTAAACATGGATTATGGTCATTAAATTATCAAACAAAGCAATTTGAGAATTCACATATTATTGATAAGAAATGCCGAGTAATAACGATAAGCAAATATCTAAGAGATTATTACGAAAACAAAGGTTGCACTACGGCGCGTATACCAATAGTATGTGACAAGAATATCATCGCCGAACCATCTATAATTAGAACTGATTCATATCGAACGATGATCTACGCTGGTAGTCACTTTGATATGGATAATATACCACTAATCCTTAGCGCTCTAGCATCGTTGCCTAAACAATTGTTATCGAATATCAAATTTGAAATATTTGGTTATTCTGAAGAATATATAAAAAATAGAATTGGCAATGAGATATGGACAAAGATAGAGGATGTAATAAATGCTCATGGCAGGCAACCGAACGACATTGTAATGAAGGCTTATAAGAATGCTGATTTTACGATACTTTTGCGAAATCCTAATTATCGCGTTAATCAAGCCGGATTCCCATCAAAAGTGATAGAAAGTATGTCGCAAGGCGTAGCGATAATGTGTAATTATAGCTCTGACCTTAAAGATTTCTTAACAGATGGCGAAAATGCCATAATAGTAAACGAGTTAGACGTAAATTCTCTTGCACAATCAATATCTCGAATCATATTACTTTCTAATGATGATGTTCAACGATTGAAACTTAACTCTATTGAGACTGTAAGAATGAAATTCTGTTATGAACATTATAATGATGAAATACGCACTCTTTTATCTTAGTTTATTGTGAAAATTTTGCTCGTTGCTCCTTTTGGTGGCGTTCCCGGTGGCATCTCTCGATGGACCGGGCATATCGTTGATTATTATAACAAGTATGGTTATAACGACTGCCATCTTACCGTGGTCCCTATGGGGCGTAGTATGTTTGTAAATGGCAGCATGTCAGTTTTCAAGCGTTTATGGTATGCTTGGATTGATTATCGTTCCATATTTAATAAATTAAGGCATGAGTTGTCAAATAACGAATTTGACGTCATGCACCTTACATCAAGCGGTTCATTGAGTCTCTTCAAAGACATCGCCATGCTGAAGATGGCGCGTCGCAAAGGGCTAAAATGCCTCGTCCATTTCCGCTTCGGTCGCATTCCTGAGCTTTCCATTCAACGTAATTGGGAATGGAAACTGATTAACAAAGTAATCAGATTATCTCACAAAGTGGTGGTGATCGACCGTGCGACTTACGACACCTTGATATCTGCCGGGTACAAACATATAGTTCAATTGGACAATCCGGTGGCTCCACAAGTACTTGAAACAGTAGCAAACAATCAGGATTTGCATCGAATTAAGAATCAGATTTTATTCACAGGGCACGTGGTTAAGACCAAAGGGGTTCTTGAGCTGCTTGAGGCTTGTTCATCAATTGACAATATCCATCTAAAGCTCGTAGGACATATTACCCCGAATATGCTTAGCGAAATCCAATCAATATATGGGTCCGATACCTCATGGCTTGAGATTTGCGGTGAATTGCCTTACAACGATGTGATTAAAGAAATGCTCATGTGCGATATCTTCGTATTGCCGACATACACCGAGGGCTTCCCAAATGTAATATTGGAGTCAATGGCTGCCGGTTGTGCTATTATTTCCACTCCTGTCGGGGCTATACCTCAAATGCTCAATGAAGACGAATGCGGTAAATATGGTGTCCTTGTTGAGGCTCAAAATGCCCAACAATTACACAATGCAATAATAAATACCCTCGGTGATGAAAGGTTAAAAAGTGAGTTACGCAACAACGTAAAGATGCGAGTCAACGAGCGTTACAATATGAAAATAATCTGGAGTAAATTATTGACAATATGGGAAAGTTGTACAAAATAATCAAGAACAATTTCCTTGTCCGAGGAGCTTACATGGTATTTATGACTTATTTCAGTATAAGCCGAAAACGATTTGGCTATTGTGCTGATAATGTAACAATTACCCCCCCCATAATTGTTAATAATCCTAAAAATATATACCTGTATGATGGATGTAATTTGGCATGTAACACGTGGATATCTGCAACAAATGCGCGATTCATCTGTAAAGGTCATTGCGCATTAGCTGAAGGGCTTACTGTACACACAGGTAACCATGCAAGGATAGTCGGATTATTTGTAAACGACATTAAAGAGAACAATAAACCGGTCGGTTATGACAAAGATGTGATCGTTGAAGAAGATGTGTGGATTGGTTGTAATGTCACCTTACTTGCCGGAGTTACCATCGGACGTGGCTCCACTGTAGCCGCTGGAGCAGTAGTGACAAAGTCAATGCCTCCATACTGCATATGCGGTGGCGTACCCGCAAAATTCATTAAATTCTATTGGTCAATCGACCAAATACTTGAACACGAACAGAAGCTATATCCACAAGATCAAAGGCTCTCACGACAACAATTAGAAAAACTATTTAATCAATATATACAATAATCCTACCGGCACTCATATTGTGTCGGTTATAATTGATACAATATGAGTTTCATTAATAAATTAAAAAGGAATGTTGCCATTAGAGGACTTTATAGTTTATTCTTACAGTACTTTGGCATCAGAAAAAGGAGTTTTGGCTTCGTAGGAGAGAATGTAGTGATTAACCCACCTATTAACGTCGTTAATCCGAAAAATGTTTATCTATACGGACTTAACAAAATAGATCATTGTACAATTTCTGCATCGTTGGCAAAATTCGTAATGAAGTATGGGTCCGCTGCTGCCGAGGGTTTATCAGTGCATACTGGCAATCATATGCGAGTACCTGGCAGGTTTTATCGCTCAATTACCAACCAAGACAAATTATCTTGCGGTCAACAACTTGACAAAGATGTGATCGTTGAAGAAGACGTGTGGATTGGTTGTAATGTCACCTTACTTGCCGGAGTTACCATCGGACGTGGCTCCACTGTAGCCGCTGGAGCAGTAGTGACAAAGTCAATGCCTCCATACTGCATATGCGGTGGCGTACCCGCAAAATTCATTAAATTCTATTGGTCAATCGACCAAATACTTGAACACGAACAGAAGCTATATCCACAAGACCAAAGGCTCTCACGACAACAATTAGAAAAAATCTTTTCAATATATCAGCCTGTACAGTAGACTTTTATCTTGATTGTAAACGTCGATGATACATCACGATGACAGATAAAAAGAAGATCCTCTTCATTTGCCAATACTTCCATCCCGAAGTCTTCCGCGGTAACGATTGGTTTGAAATATAATATTTAAAGAATAAAACATGGTTGATATAAACAATATAATGAAAAGACTCTATCCAAATGTCGAAGGTTTTTTAGATGATGGTAGATTCGTGGAGATTAAGTCAGATATACCAAAAAAATTTAGCGACTTAATTCATCGAGTTGTCGCAATGTCAAATTTTACAGGTGGTTTGATAATATTTGGCATAGAAGAGAAATCGCTGACCGTCGTAGGTGTTAAAGAATCTTATGAGACAATCATTTCTGTTCTTGAACAAGCCATTCAAAAATATTCTGTGGGAATAAGATACCAAATTACACACGAGGTTATCGATAGGAAGGATGTCGTTACCTTAGAGATATTCAAAGGGCAATCGACGGCTTATTTCTCAAGAGTCGAGACTTCTCCCGCACGACAAGTCGCATACAATTTTATTAAGAATGAGAATGGCAGGTACAAGATAGGGAATACAGCAGAGATGCGTTATTCCAAAGTGTATAAATACATGACGATTGAGGCATTCCTGACATCTATGTATTGCGGTAATTGGAGATTCTTCGAACCAAGTAAATGGAACGACAGATTTGAACAGCGTTTCTATTGTGCAAAATATATATTTCCTGCATCAATCGGGAATACTCCTCAACTGTTTGCGACTTGTGTCACAAGGGTTAAGAACAACGAAGCAGCTTGGAAAGTATATGCACATGGTCTGGGATTAGGTGCCCATTGTTTGCAATTGGAGTTGGATATAGTTGAGTTGCGAAAACAACTTCGGGCTTCCGGATTTCGTTTTGAAGAGAAAGCCGTAGTCTATGAAAACGAGAATGTGATTCTGGATCTGCATAAGAAACGAAAACCACATTACAATAAATACTTTAGCTCCTTTTCACTTGATCATTTTCTTAGACTGTTGTCACTAAAACGTGATGCATATACTTACGAGCAAGAATTACGCTTGTTTATAATTCCCAACAATAATGGGAAGAGAAACACGTATAAACATGCCGAATATCTTGATTTACCTATTAGATGGAAAGATGTTATTAAAAAGGTACGTATAGACAAAAAATGTTCCCATGCTGAATTAGCTACAATACAAAGGGCATGTTTTTCGGTTGGAATAAATCCGATTATAAAGAATTACTCATTCATTGGAAGTGAGACACCTCCAGTTGGTCATAAAGATGTTGAATTCGAGAGGTTTGACATTGATGATATGCCCGGAACGAGTGTAATAAGTATCAACTAATCAGTTAAATGTCTTATATAAACGAACCAACACATTATGTGATTGAAGAAATCGATATATTAAATGAAGATATTGATAGTATCACAATACTACTGGCCGGAGCAGTTTCAGATTAATGAGATTGCACCCGAGTTGGTGAGGCGCGGGCATGAGGTTACGGTGCTATGCGGCGTGCCTAATTATCCCAAGGGGGTAATCTTTGAGGGGTATGAATCTGCCGAGAAGCGCATTGCGAAGGCTGAAGAATATTATGGCAGAACAGGTGTGCACGTTGTTTATGTCAATCAGGTGCCTCGCGGCAAGAATCCGCTTCAACTTGTGCTCAACTATATGAGTTTTGCTCGCAATGGGTGCAAGATGGTTTCGAGGCTTGATCCCGGCTTTGATGTGGTGCTTGGATATCAGTTGAGCCCTGTTACGAGCATGTATCCTGCTGTTGAGTATAAGCGTTTGCATGGTACCCCTTTGGTTCTTTACACTCTCGATATTTGGCCTGTTTCGGCAGAATCTATGCTCAGGAGCAAGCGTAATCCGCTTTACTCTGTAGCGAGGAGAATTAGCAAGAAAATTTATAGCGCTGCCGATCGAATTCTTGTTACAAGCCGTCCGTTTATCGATTATTTGCACAGCGAAAACTATGTTCCAACGGAAAGAATGGGTTATCTTCCGCAACATGCCGGGACTGAGATGCTTGATGCCGATCTCACCGCTGATGACAATGGCATCGCCGACTTTATGTTTGCCGGCAATCTCGGCAAAGGACAGCGAATCGATGTGATTGTGAACGCAGCCAAGGTCCTTGGCGCAAGACGCGACTACCATATTCATATTGTTGGCGATGGACGGATGCGCAATACTATCGAGGAAATGGTGAAAGAAGCCGGATTGAGCGATAATTTCACTTTCTATGGCAATCAGAAGCGTGAGGATATGCCTCGATTCTATAAAATGGCTGATGCGTTGCTCATTACTCTTCGCGGAAATAATGAGGTAGGAAACACCATGCCCGGAAAATTGCAAATGTATATGACCACCGGAAAACCGATATTCGGAGCCATCAATGGAGCGGCTAACGAGGTGATTAATGATGCCAAGTGTGGAAGTTGTGTCGGTGCAGGCGATTTTAATGGGTTGGCTGATAGAATGCTGTCGTTTATAGAGCATCCGAGTGATTATTGTGATTGTGGCATGAATGCCAGAGCTTATTTTAAGCAGCATTTCACTCTCTCAACATATATAAATTCTTTGGAGGCAGAACTGAACTCAATAATAAACAATAGTCGGAAATGACGAATTTTAAGAAACTTTTGCGTGGTAAGGCGCTCTATCAGACTCCCGACAAAATTTGGGTGTCGCGTGGAATGACTCTCTTCGCTGTTGATTATAATGGCAAACGTGTGAGCCGTAAATGTCGCGTAGGTTCAACGTTGGAGCGCATTCTTGGCTGCCATAGGCTGTCGAGCCAATTGCTGCGTGTGGGCTTGCACCACTTGCTACCCCTTAAGAATGGCAACTTGCTTGTAACGGCAAAGCGAAAGACATTCATCATTGCGCCAAACGGCGAAATTGTGAACGTGTGGAATGGATATCAAGGCAATAAACCGGGGCATCAGGGAGTGTGTGTAACGCCTTCCGGCTCTATCTTCTTTGCCGAATATCTGCTAAACCCGCAGCGCGACCACGATATCCGTCTTTGGCGGTCGATCGACAACGGCATGAGCTTTGATGTGGTGCATACATGGCACGCCGGCGATATTCGCCATCTCCATTTTGTGAAATGGGACGAATATGAGCACTGCTTGTGGCTTGGCACCGGCGATTATGGCGACAATGGAGCCGAGAACCGGCTGTATCGTAGCGATGATGATGGTACATCCTGGCAACTCATAGGGCAATATAGCCAGGACTGGCGTGCAATAGGAGTTTGTTTCACCGAAAATGCCTTGCTTTGGGGAACAGATGCCGGAAGTTGCCCCGATATAGTCCATTTTGTGCGGATGGACAGGAATACACACCGACTTGAAATCTTGGAGGACTTCGAGGGTCCTTGTCACGGATGCGCATCTTACGCCGATGGTCGTGCATTCTTTTCAACAGGTATAGAGGGTGGTGAAAATGAGAAAGACCGATTTGCGCGTCTCAAAGAGTTCAAAAACGGCAAGTGCGTGGATTTATTGAAAATTGAAAAAGACCGATGGCCTCTAATCCTACAATATGGAGTGATGCGTTTCCCTCTTGGTAGCGACAATTGTAATCGAGTGGTGTTTACAGCAATGGGCTTGAAAGGTCATGGTGAGGCTATAATGATTGAGAAATAGCAAATTACTGGAGAAATGGTTGCAATAAAAAAAGATAACAAAATAATGGCTCTTCTCTCTGTATGGGGTATTCTATTGGTATTGCTGGGTCATAGCGGCTTTGAAGAGCCTGTAATTCAACAAAAACTTCACTATTTGCACAGTTGGATTTATAGTTTCCACATGCCGTTGTTTTTCATGGTTTCCGGCTACCTGTTTTCTCTCACAAACAAAAGTTTCATGGAAATCAACCCATGCAAATTCATGCAAAAAAAGGCGGTTAGATTATTGACTCCATATGTTGTTTTGGGTGTATTATTGTACGGAATCAAGTTCGCTTTTTCCGGACTCTCACACGCCTCAAGGGATTTTTCATTAGCAACTTTCTTCAAGATGTTTGTCGCTCCTGGCTGTGAAGGCAGCACAATGGGCTATCTATGGTATGTCTTCACCCTTTTTATCATATTCGCTGTCGTAATAATCCTAAGCCGAATGCATGTAGACTTAAAACAAACGACATGGTGTATGATAGTGATTATAACTTTCTGGGCAATGTCGGCTATATTGCCTCGAATTGGATGGTTAAACTGGAATACAGTTTGTCGTGATTTACCATATTTCGTAATCGGCATATTATTGTACAGGTATGAGCCTGACATTCAGTTATTTATAAATAGGGGGGGTATTTAAACCTATTGATATTTGGCATATTAAGCATTGTATTGGTTTTTATTGAACTCCCTATTGCTTCGTGGATTTGTAACATTCTGAGGGCCTTAATCGGTTTATTACTAAGCATCCAATTTTGTTTTATTCTTCAAAACTATGATAGCGTAATTAAACGCTTGTTGCCATTATCAAAATACACCTATTGTATTTATTTGCTTTCATGGTTTGGGCATTATGCTGCTAAGATAGTTTTGGTAAACTTTCT
>CALZTY010000059.1 GCA_945829225.1 uncultured Bacteroidales bacterium
AGGATAATTTAGCAAGGAAATTGCTAAAACATTCTAAGACAAATAGTTACAAAATGCAAGTCGCTGAGTGTTAGATAGGTATAGACATAAAGAAAGAGTCACCACCTTGTTTAGGTGATGACCCTCGAGTGATCCGCGTGGGGCTCGAACCCACGACCCCAACATTAAAAGTGTTGTGCTCTACCAGCTGAGCTAGCGAATCGTGCTTTCGTAAAAGCGTTGCAAAGGTACGGCTATTTTTTGGTTTGTGCAAGTGTTTGCAAATATTTTTTGTGTTACGCGATGAGATTTAGGAAAATATTGGTTGATTTGCAATAAATGGACAAGCATTTTATGAGAAATGGGCAAGCATCAGGAGAAATACCTTAGTGCTTATATTGTTTTGGCTTAACTTTGTTGAAAGAAATTAATCCAAATGCAAAATGAATAAGTTAATAAAGTTTGCAGCTATAGTATGCTGCGTGGGAACATTTTGCTTTCAAACAAGCTGCTCGGACAATGATGATGCCAACGTTAGTTCTACTTACTATGGAAGCCTTGCGCTCAAAAGCTGGGGCGACTCCACAAAGGTAGGTGCTGAGCTTTCGAAGATAGCGGCGACTTTGTGTATATGGGTATCAGATACACCAGTGATGTATTCGAGGCTATTACTAACTTATATATCATAGTAGGCGACCGACTAAATGGTTTCAATAAGGATGACAAATGGTATAGCCCTGTAGAATATTTCGGGAATAATTACGGCTCGCTCAACTCAGGCACCGGAGGCACGAATATGTGGCTATACGCTACAAAAGAGGGCTCGGGCGATGTCAACACCTTCCTCAAGAGCATCGGTATGGAGGAGTGCGACTCTCGCATTGAGGCAGATGTCTTTGTAAAAGGACTGAAAAGCTACTTAAGTCCTTGGGACCCATATCGTGGCGTGGACATCAACACTGGTGCAGGCGGCAAATACCGCTACATCAGAACAAGGTTTTGGAAACAAACCGGGTGGGTGCTGTAAGTCTGTTAGCACAATTTTTTGTGGTTTTGGCGAATTATATGTGCTATTTCGCTGATTATTGCTAACTTTGCAGTGCAAAATTCGACGAAATAGTTTAAAATATACGATATGTCAAAAATTCTTGTTACCGGCGGTGCCGGCTTTATCGGTTCAAACTTGTGTGAGGCGTTGCTTCACAAAGGTCATCAAGTAGTGTGTCTTGATAATTTTGCAACAGGACATATGCATAATCTCATACCATTGATGAATGAATTCGGCGACCAATTCACATTGATTGTCGGCGATATTCGTAACATCGAAGATTGCCGCAAGGCGATTGAAGGATGTGAGTATGTGTTCCATGAGGCAGCCTTAGGCTCGGTGCCTCGCTCAATCAAAGACCCTGCAACCACAAATGCTGTGAATATCGGTGGCTTCTTGAATATGATTATTGCGGCTCGCGAGTTCAAGGTTAAGCGCTTTATCTTTGCGGCATCGTCATCGACCTATGGCGACTCAGCCACACTGCCCAAGGTCGAAGATGTAATCGGCAAGCCCTTGTCGCCCTATGCCATCACCAAGTATGTCGATGAATTGTATGCCGATGTATTTGCTCGCACATATGGCGATTTTGAGTATGTGGGCTTGCGATATTTCAACGTCTTCGGACGTCGCCAGGACCCCAATGGCGCATATGCAGCGGTAATTCCTTTGTTTGTGAAGAAATTCCTCAAGCACGAAGCCCCCAATATCAATGGCGACGGCGAATATTCGCGCGACTTCACATATATAGATAATGTGATTGAGATGAATATCCGTGCTATGGAGACAACCAATCCCGAGGCAGTGAATCAGATATATAATACCGCCTACGGTGAGCGCACCACGCTCAATCAATTGGTATCGTATCTCAAGGAGTTCCTCAGCGAACACGATAAGGCTGTGGCTGAGATTGTGCCGACCCACGGACCAAATCGTGCCGGCGATATTCCGCATTCATTGGCATCGGTTGATAAGGCTCGCAAATTGCTCGGTTACGACCCGCAATTTTCGATGCGCGACGGCTTGAAAATAGCCTGCGATTGGTATGTAGAAAACTTATAATTGAATTATTCGGAGGGCTCGCCGAATTGGGCGAGCAGGTCATCGAAACGACTAAGGGCATCGGAGCCAAAGCGGGCTAACGATGCCCTTACTTTGTTGAGCGGCTTGCGCTGCATGGTGCCTGTCTTGCTATAGAACTTGTCGGCGTAACAAATGAGGCGCTCAAGCGTTGTGACGGGATAAAGGATGCGCGACTCGGGCACATTGATGCCGAGAGCGAGCGCTTGAGTGTGTGTCAAGCCGGAGCCGGTATGCCTCTCGGCTACCCTTGCCAAATACTCGGGGTAGCCATGTCGGCGCAGAAGGTCGGCACCGAGTATGCCATGCCTGAGATATGGCTGACAGCCATGGCAATCAATTGATGGGGCATTAGTGAGGAATATGCCGATATCGTGGAGCATAGAAGCAAGAACGACTTGCTCCGTGTCCAAGCGCGGAGTAAGTCGTTCATTAAACTCTATTGCCAATTGTGCGACAGACCGGGAGTGCTTCTCGAGAATTGCGCGAGCGCGAGTACCAGTCGGGTAAAATGCCTCGTATAACTCCTCCCAAGAACAGTCTATCATATATCGAGGATTGTATTCCAATCGTGGTTGTCAGGTGCATCGCCGAGGCGGATGTCGCTGAGAGCATTGTACAGCTTGGTGCAAATGGGTCCGGGCTTGCCATCGCGAGCGATGACATATTCCTTGCCGGTGTCAATATCCTTGACTTTGCCCACAGGCGAAATAACAGCTGCAGTGCCGCAAGCGCCGGCTTCGCTGGCGCGTTCCAATTCTTCGACGGCGATGTGTCGCTCTTCAACCTCAATGCCCATATCGCGAGCCAAGGTCATGAGTGCGCGATTTGTGATCGACGGAAGGATCGAGTCGCTCTTAGGGGTTACATACTTGCCGTCAATGATGGCGAAGAAGTTGGCAGGACCACACTCATCGAGGTATTTCTTTTCCTTGGGGTCAAGGAAGAGAACGGCTGAGAAGCCCATCTCATGGGCATGCTCAGAAGCGACGAGCGATGCAGCGTAGTTGCCACCAATCTTGAAGCGCCCGGTGCCACGCGGTGCCACGCGGTCGTAGTCGCGCATAATGCAAATATCCGTGCAGCCGAAGCCGGTCTTGAAGTAAGGACCAACGGGAGTAACCATTACGATAAACATATACTCCTTGGCAGCTTTGACGCCAATGCTGGGCGAGAGACCGATTTCCAACGGACGGATATAAAGCGACGCACCGCTACCATATGGGGGAATGAAACGCTCGTTGAGCTTTACGACCATCTCGCACATACGGCAGAAAAGGTCCTCGGGTATAGGCTCCATAAGGATACCTCGAGCCGATGAGCGTACACGCTCGGCATTATCTTTCATGCGGAAAATGCGCACCTTGCCATCGCTGCCTCTGAAAGCCTTGAGGCCTTCAAACAATTCCTGTCCATAGTGCAAGCAAGTTGCAGCCATATGTAACTCAATCTTGTCGGAGGATGTTACCTCTATTTCGCCCCACTTGCCGTCCTTGAATGTGCAGCGCACATTGTAGTCGGTAGGGTAGTAACCAAAGGGAAGATGCTTCCAATCAATTTGTTCGTTCATTATGGTAGTTTTAATCTATTTATTTAGTTCGACAAAGTTGATGATTATTTTTTTAATACGCAAATCTTTGCGCATAAAACTTCGGCTTGTGCAAAAAATTAATTGTTTATGTGTTTTTAACAAATGAAAAATCTTGCAAGAGTGGAGCAATATATGTAACTTTGTAGCGGTGCAAGGCAAGGCATTTGCACTGAGTCAATGGATAATTTACAACTATATGAATAGTAATAGTTTTGTGTCAATTGCCGACATCAGCAAGGATGAAATTCTTGACTTGCTGAGTCGTGCCGAGTATTTCGAGGCGCACACCAACAGCAAATTGCTTGACGGCAAGGTCGTCGCAACGTTGTTTTTCGAGCCATCAACCCGCACTCGTCTTAGTTTTGAAACAGCAGTAAACCGTCTCGGCGGAAGGATAATCGGCTTCTCAGACCCGGGAACGTCATCATCATCCAAGGGCGAGTCGCTCAAAGATACCATAAAGATGGTATCAAATTATGCCGACTTAATTGTTATGCGTCATCACCTCGAGGGCGCGGCAAGATATGCAACCGAAGTCACCGATATACCCATTGTTAATGCAGGTGACGGAGCAAATCAGCATCCCTCGCAGACTATGCTGGACTTGTACTCGATTTATAAGACACAAGGAAAATTGACCGACTTGACTATCACTCTTGTGGGCGACCTCAAGTATGGACGCACGGTCCACTCACTCCTACAGGCGATGAAGTATTTCAATCCTCATTTTGTATTCGTTTCATCTCCCGAATTGGCAATGCCCGCCGAGTACAAGGAGTTCTGCCGTGTCGAGGGTATTGATTTTGTCGAGACTACTGATTTCTCCCCGGAGGTGATAAATGCCAGTGACATTATATATATGACTCGCGTACAGCGCGAGCGCTTCACAGACCCCCTGGAGTATGAGCGCGTAAAGGACCTATATACCCTTCACGATTGTATGCTCGCCGACTCCAAGGATAATCTGCGAGTGCTACACCCGCTGCCACGAGTAGGGGAGATAGACCCGGATGTCGATGATAACCCTAAGGCATATTATTTTGAGCAAGCACACAATGGAATGTTCGCTCGTCAGGCAATCATTACTCGAGCCCTCGGTATCAACCCATTAAAATAAGAAAATGATGAAAACAGATAAAACTGAATTGGCAGTTGCTGCATTAAAAGATGGCACTGTTATAGACCACATACCATCATCGGTAGTATTTAAGGCTGTTGAAATCCTTGGACTCACTCACACCGAGCACGCTGTTACCATTGGTTGTAACCTGGCAAGTAAGCGACTCGGTTCGAAGGGTATCATCAAAGTTGCTGATACTTTCTTTGATAACGATGTATTAAATCGTATCGCGCTGATTGCCCCGGATGCAGTTGTAAATGTCATTCGAGATTATGAGGTTGTGGAGAAATATCCTGTGACCTTGCCCGATACTATTGTGGGTATAGTTAAATGTGACAACCCCAAGTGCGTCACCAATAATGAGCCGATGCGTACACGCTTTGATGTAGTGTCGCGTAATCCCGTTGTCATTAGATGCCACTACTGCAACCATTCTGTAGATGGTAACGATGCCAAGATATTGTAATGAAAGAGTCGTGGAAGCCCGGCACAATGCTTAATCCGCTACCGGCGGTGATAGTGTCGTGTGGAGATAGCAACAAGTCTAACCTAATCACTGTGGCTTGGACAGGCACATTGTGCACAGATCCGGCTATGTTGTATATATCTGTGCGTCCCGAGCGTTTTTCATATGACATCATTAAGGAGCATATGGAATTTACAGTCAACCTCACTACCGCATCTATGGCACGCGCAACTGATTTATGCGGTGTTCGTTCGGGGCGAGACTGCGATAAGTGGGAATTGACAGGGCTTACCCCTTATCCCGGAGTAGAAGTTGGGTGCCCCGCTATCGAACAATCACCTATATCCATTGAGTGTAAGGTAAGACAGATTGTTCACTTAGGTACACATGATATGTTTATTGCCGATGTGGTGAATGTGCTCGCTGACAGTAAGTATATTGATGCAGAGACCGGAAAGTTTGATTTATCGAAGGCAGGTCTTTTGACTTATTCACACGGTGCATATTATTCGGTAGGCGAATATATCGGACACTTCGGCTACAGCATACGCAAGAAAAAGTAAATTATTAATCCATTAAAACTGAAAATATGGAAAAAGATACACAATTGTTTGACCTTATCAAATTAGAGAGCGAACGACAGCACAAAGGTATTGAACTGATTGCTTCAGAGAACTTTGTGAGTGATCAAGTAATGAAAGCCATGGGCTCGTGCTTGACCAATAAGTATGCCGAGGGCTATCCCGGTCATCGCTACTATGGTGGTTGTGGCGTAGTTGATATGGTCGAAGATTTGGCACGCGAACGACTCAAAAAATTGTTTGGCGCTGAATATGTCAATGTGCAACCCCACTCGGGTGCGCAAGCCAATATGGCTGTATTCATGGCTTGTCTCAAGCCCGGCGACACATTTATGGGTCTTAATCTCAGCCACGGTGGTCACCTCAGCCATGGCAGCCCTGTGAATTTCTCCGGCTTGGTATTTAATGCCATCGAATATAATGTAGACCGAGAGACCGGTCGCATCGATTATGAGCATATGGAGAAGACTGCGCGTGAACATAAGCCCAAACTCATTATTGGCGGCGCCAGCGCATATAGCCGTGAGTGGGATTATGCTCGTATGCGCAAGTTGGCAGACGAGATAGGCGCTATCTTCATGGTGGATATGGCGCACCCTGCCGGATTAATTGCCGCCGGCTTGCTTGACAATCCTGTGAAGTACGCTCATATTGTTACTTCTACAACTCACAAGACTCTGCGTGGTCCGCGCGGCGGTATTATCCTTATGGGCAAGGATTTTGAAAATCCCTGGGGCAAGACCACACCTAAGGGCGTAGTCAAGATGATGTCCTCAATACTCGACTCTGCTGTCTTCCCCGGCGTCCAAGGTGGGCCGCTTGAGCATGTAATTGCAGCCAAGGCTGTTGCATTCGGTGAGGCTCTCGACCCGTCATTCAAGACCTACCAGCAGCAGGTTCTCGCCAACTCACGCGCTATGGCACAAGCTCTCGTTGATAAAGGCTATGATGTGGTATCGGGTGGTACTGACAATCACTGCATACTCGTTGACTTGCGTAGCAAATTCCCCGAATTGACCGGTAAAGTGGCTGAGAAGGTCCTCGTTGATGCCGACATCACTGCCAACAAGAACATGGTGCCGTTTGATACTCGTTCGCCATTTCAGACCTCGGGTATCCGTCTTGGCACCCCGGCAATTACAACGCGTGGTGCCAAAGAGGATATGATGGGAGAGATAGTTGAACTTATCGATACAGTTCTTTCTGCACCTGAAGATGCCTCGGTCATTGCTGCTGTTCGCGCCAAGGTGAACACTATGATGGCTGACTACCCGATGTTTGCATGGTAACAATTATTATAGTTGCTGCCGGATCCGGCTCACGTTTTGGCTCTTCTGTCCCCAAACAGTTTTTGCCACTTGCCGGACGTCCGGTGGTGATGCGCACTATTGAGTCCTTGCGGTCGGCTATGCCAGCCGCAAGGCTCATTCTTGTGCTTTCTCCTTCAGAGGTGGATCGCTGGCATCGCCTTTGCGATATTTATCGCTTTGAAAGCCCAAGTATATGTCATGGCGGTGAGACTCGCTGGCATTCTGTTAAAAATGCCATAGATACTATTAATGTGGCTCAGGATGATGTCATAATGGTCCATGATGGTGCGCGACCTTTTGTCTCTTTGTCACTGATTCATTCTATCGTAGGCACGATGAGCCGGGAAAATGTTGATGGCGTCATTCCATGTGTGCCTGTTACCGATTCTTTGAGATATATAGAGGATAATGGCACATCAGCTGTTGATCGCAGTAAGTTTATGGCAGTGCAGACCCCTCAGGCTTTTAGTGCAACGATGTTGAAAAAGGCTTATGAATTGCCCTATCAATCGTCATTTACCGACGATGCTTCAGTCATGGAGGCAGCAGGCTTTGATAATCTTGCAGTTTGCGAGGGCGATGTTAATAATATTAAAATTACAAACCCAAGAGATTTAACAATAGCCGAGGCATTGCTGTGATATGGCAGGGTTGAGAGATACTGATATAAAGTATGTTAAAGGCATAGGACCCACTCGCGCTGATTTACTTGGCAAGCAGTTGGGACTTAAGACTGCATATGACCTTTTGCATCACTTCCCGACACACTATATCGACCGCTCAACTATTCATACAATAAGAGAAATCAATGGAGAGGCGGCGATACAACTTCGTGGCCGCTTTATCGGCTTTTCAATAGCAGGTGAGGGTTCCAAGACACGCCTTGTAGGTGTGTTTAGCGACGGCACCGGTTCTATTGAGGTAGTGTGGTTTCGCGGAATAAAGAATATCCGTAAATCAATAGCCACCGGCATTGATTATGTGCTTTTCGGCAAGCCTGACCTCTTCAATGGCCATTGGTCGATGGTTCATCCCGAGATTGATACGCAACAAAAGGCTTTGGAGCAAATCGGTATGCGAGGCGTTTATCCACTAACC
>CALZTY010000060.1 GCA_945829225.1 uncultured Bacteroidales bacterium
GTCTTCTCACCCCGACATATTTTCCGATTAATGGCTGTAATTCAAACGATTACAGCCATTTTTGGAAGATTGACCGGAACAGATTAAGAACACGGTCAGAGACGATAATTTTTTTGTTTAACCCGGCGTTTTCACCTCGAAAATGCCAAAAAAAATGCGCAAAAAAATTTCCACCGCGCCTAAAAGTAAAGGCAACAGCGAGCAAATCGAACGAAACAACAACGTTGCACAGGTCCTTCAGTACAAGCCCCCGGTCTATTGCGAGAATGGAGCCGGCGCTTACATCGACTTTAAGGCATACGACCCTGTCAAGGGTGCCATGCGTCGGAAAACGATTAAACTCAACCACATCAATGGGATAAAAGCCCGTCGAGACTATGCTCGGGAATCGATTAAGCGCTTAAACCATCAGTTAAGCAATGGTTGGAATCCATGGGTGATGAACGACACATCAGACCTCAATTTATTCGAGGATGCTTTAACTCGATATGAGACTCATGTCGAGAAGATGTTAAGTAACGGCTATTTTCGCAAGGAGACCTATAACGGCTACAAGTCCAACATCAAGGTCCTCCGAGAGTACGCTGCCAAGAAGAATCGCATATACTACCTGTTCCAATTCGACCGCAAATACTGCGTCGACTTCCTCGACTACATCTTCATCGACCGCAACAACGGCGCTCAGACACGCAATAATTACCTCAACTTCCTGCGCGTGTTCAGCGGGTTCCTCGTCGAGAAGGGATTACTTAAGACCAAGCCGACCGAGGGGATAGCGCCCATTAATCGGCGCCTCTATACCAAGGAGCGCGAGTGCATCCCACCGGAGGTCGTCGGCAAAATCGCCAAGTACTGCATGGACCGCGACCCCCACTTCCTCTTTGCATGCTACTTACTGTATTACTGTTTCATCCGCCCGGTAGAGATGACTCGCCTACTCATCAAGCACTTCAATATTCAGTCGTGCACGCTCACAATCCCCGGCTCATGCAGCAAGAATAAGATGACACAGACCGTGACCATCCCCAAGAAGGTGCTACTGTATGGCATAAGCATCGGTGTGTTCTCGGCTCCGGGTACCGACCATGTCTTCTCGATTGGGCTCAAGCCGGGCAAGGAGGAGATAGACACCAAGTTGTTCCGCGATCACTGGGCTAAGGTGCGAAAAGCGTTGCGCCTCAAGCCACAGTGGAAATTCTACTCACTCAAGGATACCGGGATAACCGAGATGTGCGATAACAATATGGCATCTATCGCCGTGCGCGACCAGGCACGTCACTCATCGCTCGCCATCACGGACATCTACACCCGCCATCGAGCAAAAGCCAACAAGGACATCATTGACATGGATGGGTCACTTTAGCCCTCAATAATCGCCCAAAATTCGCCCTCAAATAGCTGCGACATGCCATTCTCGGTAATCGTCGCAGTTATTTTTTCACACACATAGCGCTTGCCACAGACGTGGAATATTGCGCGAGGGTTAGGCATCGACTTGTCCAGCCATTTAAACTTGACCTTTTGCGAGGGGTCGACCTTGGGGAAGGCAGCGCGATATGAGGTATCACCATAGAGGCGCAGACTGCATCCCGGGTATGGGATGTAATCCCAGTCCTGGGTGATAACAACATGGTCGACAATCGGGAAGGGCTGTGGGGTGAGCGTAAGTTGGTCGTCAGTCCAGAATGCCACATATATAACATCGTAGTAAGTGTGCGTTGTCTCCTCACCCGACTCGAGCATCGACGCTGCGAGCGGTTGTCTTATCGAGGAGTCGTCCCATGAGATGTTAGGGTAAGCATTACCGTCCTCATCCGTCTCGGAGTGAGCCTCATCGCCGGGAGATAGATGGAGCATATAACCGTTATCATGGGCAGCCGTCACGTAGGTATCACGGACACAAGCCGGGACAAACTCTACCTCCTCATCGCTCATGGTCTCAGACTCCTGGCATCCGGCGCCACAGAGGTTGACCGGCTGGGCGACATATACCTGGGTATATCGAGTCTTCTTGCCGGTTGCAAGGTCTGTCTGCACACTCTCGGCGCCGATAGACCGATGCACAAAATATGTATCCACATCCTTGGCATAGATGAGAGCTCCGGCGTTGTTATACCACACACGTTCCCATCCGCTCTCAAACGTCTCGGTCTGCCGTTTACATCTGTTCAGAGCCTCGGCAATTGTCTCATAGGTTACCTTCTTGATAGCGTTATCGATAAACCAGTCGCAAGAGTAATACTTCGACATCTCGTGCCCGGTATCCTTATACATAAGGCGCTTCTGCCCTATATACTCGCAGTTGGAATTGCTCTCGGCAGAGACTTCGACATCATATTCATCGATGACATTGTCGAGCCGAACGGGCTCAATATCTGAATATGTGTCGCTGATGAACGACATAGTAATGGTTTTTCGCCGGTTATCGAAGTCAAAAACGCATCCCATAAACAACTCCAATTTTTCAAAGAACTCCGTCACGGTCCATTCGGGCAGAGTGTGGGCGATCTTGAAGTCGCCCCATGATGCCGGGAGGGTGTTGCACATGATAAGGTCACGATATCGCGAATTCTCCCATGCCGAGAAGTCGCACGAGTATCCGACAGCCGTGCAGATAGCGCGAGCCACCTTGAGGAGCCAAGGTTGCACCGACAACTTCCAATCGCCTATGGTGTCGGGCTGCTTCCACGTTATGCCGGATCCGCTAATCTCTACCTGGTTGTTGTTCGCCTCGGGATACCCGGTGTTAATCCATGGCAGCGCCACGCCGATATTGCCGGCGGAATAGCCCGCCCAGGCTTCGATAGGCGTATAGAGCGCCATATCGAAGAATGCCTCGCCGAGGTCGAGTCTGTTGATGTACACGTCCTCAAACGGGTCGGCGGCAGTGTGAGCGCAGCGCCCTTGAGCGAACTGGCACTCCACCTCAGCCTCTGAGATTTTCGTGACTATGACAGCGCCCTCTATAGTGGTAAGCCCGAAGGTGATATTGCAGTCGAGCGTCACCTTCTTCTTGGCGACGTCCTTGCGGTTGATATGCCCGAAGATGGCGATATTCTCGGGGCAGTCCTTGAGCGGGAAGGTGATATTGAGTGTATAGCCGTCGCGCCCGCGGAATAGCCTATTCTCGACGGTATATTCAATTGAGGTACCCTGCTTGATGGTTGCCTCTTTGCCTGCGATATTAATAATCATCAGCGCTTGGATTTAGGGGTGATATTATTGAGCATGCGGTTGTAATTGTCTTGAGCCTGCTTGATGCCATGGTCTCCGGTGACGGTGTTGATGGTCACGAAGGGCTCATTAAGACGCTTGGTGAGTTTAGCCACCGTGTCGTTAACCTTTGAGGCGACGGCAGCCATGAGGATAGCGCCCTCATCGGTCTCGGTGACGCGAGCGAGGGTATTAGTGGCAGTGATAGAGCGCGAGACGTCATCAGCGCGGAGCGAGCCGATGGTGTTGGTGCGCTGAGCATAGTCCAGAGCGTCAATCATCGGGCGAGCAACCGGGTTGGCGAGCAGACGCTGGGATGCGACCCACTCCCCGGCATGGACGATGCCGGCAGGTTCATTGACAGCACCCGGGCGAGTGAAGCCACCCGAGGCATAGCCTTGAGCCTCGGCAGCCTGTTGTTGCTTCTTGATGGCTTGTACCTGTATCATGCCGGCAGCCACGGCAGCCGCTGCTGCGATAGGTGCCAGGATATGACCGATGAGCGGGATGGCTGCCGCAGATCCGTAGGCTGCCAAGGCATTTTGGGCAGTCTGGGCGATAGCCTGTACGACTTGCATGCTGTACTGCTTACGGCTCGCCGCGTTCTTGATGGCTGCTATCTCTTGCTCCTTCTTCTTCTCAAGCGCTGCCACCTTGTATGAACTACCTTGAGCCGACTCTATCTCCTTGTCGTAGCGACGCTCGACGGCTGCCGTCTGCAGTTCAGTCTCGGCTTGGATGAGCGAGGTCAAGCCGGAGAAGATGGACGACATCGAGGAGACTGCTGTCGACAGCCCCCTGGTGAGAGCCTTGCCACCATCACTCTCGAGCCACTGTGCCGACTTGTTGATTGCCTCCTTGAAGCCTCCGGCACTGCCTTCGGCGTCGTCCTCGATGCCATATTGCTGACGGAGGGCAGCGAGGGCTTTAAGGTAAGCCTCCTCAATGCGGAGTTTCTCATCGGCATTGTTGCCGGCAGCGATGAGTTCGCGCTGATATACTTGGTTAAGCACGTCGAGGGCGTGCTGATACTTCTGCTCGCGCTCCTGCTGGCTATCACCGAAATACTTGTCCTTGATAGAGGCGTATTCGCTCTCTGCCTTGGCGACGATATCCGCCATCTTGCGACGATGGCGCTCTTGCGCTTCTATCTGCTTGTCTTGATACTTGCGGTCGGCAGCAAGCCATTCGGCAGAGCCCTGCGCGTAGATATCGCGCATGTTGCGGAGGTGATTGAGTTCGGCGAGTTCGGTCACCTCGGCATAGTAATCATCCTCGCGGCGGAGACCATCGGCGGTGATGCCTTCTTGGTTGATGCGGTCGGCATGGTTCCGGCGCAGACGGGCGAGGAGGTCTGCATAGTCAGCCTCCTCGTCGGCGGCGAGGGTAGCATAGCGGGCAGACTGCAACTTGCGCGAAGCCTCGGCATAGTCAGCCTTAGCGGCGAGTCGCTCCTGCTCGGACAGGTCTTGGCGCTCGAGGAGACCGGAGTAATAGTCAACGGTGATGGAAGCCATGCGCTCGGTGTACTGCTGGTAGTTGTCGATGCCGGTCTGGTAGTCGATGCGGGCAAGGTCCTCGAGTTCCTTGCGCTTAGCCTTCTCCTCGGCGAAGCGGTCGGTCGTCGGAGTAGTTGTTGGGTCCGGAGTCCCCGGGGGATTAGGTATAATAGTAGGAGTATTCGTACCGGTGAGCCCGTACCTGTTTGCCAAGGTCTCATTAGCCTGCTTGATTTCTTCCTGTGCCTGAGCATTGGCATCATATAACTGCTGTAGACGCTCGACCTCTTTCTCCGCTAATCCGAGACGGTTGAGCCAACGCATATTATTATCTCCATACCCCGGGGCAGAGGGGTCCAAGTTGCCCGTCAAAAACGCGCGATAACCCGCTTGGAGACTTGCATATGTATTCTTGGCGGCATCCAATTTCGTCTTCAAGTCGTCACCTGCCATCTCCAGGTTGATGAGGCTGCCGCTATTTTTCTGTATCAACTCGGCGGCAGCGCGAGCCTTGGCTGCGGCGAGGATAGACTTGGTGAGGTCGTCATACTGAGTCTTGGCTTGACCCGCCATTATAGCCTCGACAGAGAGGTTACCGAAGTAGTCCGGGTAGAGTTTTTGAAGGTCCTTGACGGCTTTGATGCGAGCCTCGCGAGCGAGGTTCTCATTAGTCGCGGTGTTATACAGCAAGTCGAGCCTTGACTTCTCCTCGGCACAGTACGACGCGGAAGCCTGGTTAATATCCGTGAGCGACTTGACATACTTCTCGTGCTCGTCATTGACCTTCTGCTCCGCCTTTTCCTCCTCCTTGAATAGTCCTACAAGTTTGGTGACGCCGACTATCAACAGCGTGACAGCCGAGGCGACCAAGCCGATGGGGTTGGCTTTCATCGTGGTGCTGAGGGCTTGGAAGGCGAGTTTAGCAGCGCCGAGCCCCTTGGTAAACGCCATTACCGTGATATTAGTTAAGGCGATGGCAGCGCGGTAGGTCTTCATTATCATGGAGCCGGCACCGAGGACCAGGTTCCATGCTGCTGTCAGCGTCTTGGCGATGCCCACATAGGCATAGTATGACGCTATCGCAACAGCCAAGGGGATGAGCACTCCTCTGAGGCTTACAACGAAGCCCACCAAGGTAGACACTACGCTCGCAAAAAACTCCGTCGTGGAGGCAGCGTAACTCATCATCGGGGAGAGTTTCTCGCCCAACTCCACGCGCAGCGCTTGCATGCGCTTCTCTGCCTTCTCGAGCGATGCCTGGACGGTGTTATTCTGGATGGAAGCCTCGGCAGTCACGGAGGCGCCCTCGGCAAAGGCATCGGCAGCCTCTTGCTGGCGCTGACGCACTACGTCGATGCTCGAGGCGAGCGAGGTAAGGGTCTGTATCGCGCGAGAGCCATTCTCACCCATATCCTTGAACATAGGCGCGAGGACATCCATCCCGCCCGCGTTGTTGAGCGTCTCCAAGAAGACGAGCAGCGCTTCATTGGTATCGGTCTTGAGGAGTTGGGTAAACTTCTCCACCTCGAGCCCGGCGACTTGGGCATACTTCGCCGGGTCTTGCATCATGCGCACTATCACCTGCGAGATAGCCGTCGATGCTGCCTCCAAGGGCTGTGCCGAACTGTCGAGCACGGCACCGAGCGCCATAATCTGCGACACCGACATGCCGGCTTGAACACCCACGCCACTCAGGCGCTGGGCAAACTGGGCGATATATGGGGCGGAGGCGGAACTGCTCTGCGAGAGTTCGTTGATGACCGAGCCGACCTTGAGCAACGACTGCTCTACGCCGTAGGCTTTGCGGTCGCCGAAGATATCCGTAATCTTGGAGAGCGTCAGTGTCGCGCCTTCGCCGAGGTCATCGAGGGCTACGTTGATGATATCGGCAGCGCGGACGAAGCCTAACACGTCCTCCTGAGAGGTAAGACCGAGTCGACCGGCTTCCTCGGCAAGTTTGTTGAGTTCGACTACCGAGGTGCGAGTGTCCATCTTGGCGAGTTCCTCGTTTAGCGCCTTGACTTCATCGGCTGACATGCCGGTGAACTTGCGCACATTAGCCATCTCTTGCTCGACCTCGGCATAGGAGTCGACAAAGCCACGGACTGTCGAGGTGATGGACTGGAATGTATTCTTGACGATGTAGAGAGCCGGAAGGGAATTTTGTGCCCAATCCTTAAACTTGCCCCACGCGCTTTCACCGCCCTGCATCTCCTGCTGCAGGTCGTTGATGCGAGCCTTGACCTCGTTAATTTGGGCTGCATAAGCCTTCCACTCGGGGGTGTTGGGGGTGGTGCTGTTTAACTGTCGTTGGAGGTGCTTCAGGGTGTTGTTCAAGCCCGTTATCGACGTGGTGGAGAGGTTATTCAGTACGATGCCGGCACCCTTGGCAGCCGACTCGGTGCGATTCAACTCCTTATTGACCTTGTCGAGGGACTTTTGCAACTTGGCTGCGCCCTTGGTATCGCCCGAGGCGATGGCATTGTCAAGGTTCTGTTTCAACTTGGCAGCCTCGGCAGACAGGCGCTTCATAGCCGACGATGCCTGTTCGCCATTAACAAACAGGTCGACCGTCGCTTTATCATTTATTCCACTCATATTCCTTTGCTATTTTTATGCAAAGGAACAGCCTTTTAGAGTGGTATTAAAAGACAAAATGGACGTGAGGATTTTAGGGCTTTTACAGCCAGACTAAAAATCAGTGGGTCAGCGTGGAATGGGGCGCTGTGAGAGGGTGTTTTTTAACGAAAAAGCCGATTTTTGACACGTTCGTGCCATAAAAATCCCGAAATCAGCCAAATAGCTGGGTGAAAATTGTGATTTTTACCTATTTTGCGAGAGTCGAGCCCCCGCCCGCCCTATGGAGCAAACGCTTCCTCGCCATTTGAGCGAGCGGAATATGCAGGACTATCGTGCGGACCATTTTGCTGACGTCAGCAAAAAGATAGCGCCCCGTCTCACGACGTGGCGCCACCAACACATTAGTTATAACACTTAAAACATTGCAAAAACTAATCTATCTACCAAAAAAATGCGTGCAAAGATATTAGAAGGGGTTGCCGGAGACGAGCCAGCCGTAGCGGTGGTTGACGCGCCAGAA
>CALZTY010000061.1 GCA_945829225.1 uncultured Bacteroidales bacterium
TCAAGCCACATAACGCAATGCCGAAGCATGCGGTCAACAACATCGTGTACTTAATTCCTTTCATAATCGTATTTGTTAAATAATTATTATAATGGCAAAGTTAAAAACAATACCTTAAAACCCACAAGTAAGAGGTATTTCAAAATGTCCACTTAGCGACAAACCGTTGTCCATTTAGCGTAAAAACACCTATTATACAGCTTTATGGACAAGCAGGATGATGTGCAGATGAATGGTTGATAATATGAGGTTCTTATTCATAAATTACTGTTACGGCAACATACAAAGGGGAATTTGACGGATAGCACAAGGGTTGAATTGGTGTTAATATTCGTTAAACAGCATCACTAAGTTAGCGAAGTCAAGTATTTATCTTCCAAAAAATTAGTAAATTTGCGGATTGAAGAAGTTTATATAGTCTTTTCAACGACTTAGTTCACTTTATCGACACAAACAGCAATGTTAAGGTATATTGGATTATATCACACATTAATCATCCTACTCGTCGCCATAATGGTGAACAGTTGCGGTAATGCTGATGAGCCATCGGGGAAGGAGGATAGCGAAGACACGCCTCTGATGGTATCTGCCCAATCGGAATCCTCATTCTCCAGAGCGTTGTTGCCGGCAGGGATGTATGACAACTTCAAGGTATATGCCGTTGCTGAGAAGGATGCCTCGCAGATTGAAATAATGAAGAGCTACAAGGTGCAATTCGTGACAGACCGGTGGACATATCTCATTGGAAATCAGGCGCTGGCATTTTGGATAGGTAGCGTCGACCGTTATCTCTTTGCTGCCGGAGCGCCATATGACAAAGTCACCTTTACGGATATATCGTCGATGAAACTGCATTTGGTGAACAACACCACGGGGAGTGTGCTGGCAGCCCAGCCTAAAAGTATCGAGAGAGGCGCGCCCGAGTTTGGCAAGGTAGTCAACCTGCACTTCGGATACTCCCACTGCCGAGTATGCGTGGCTTTCGTTAAGAATAGCGCTACAGACACCTCTGTGACAAATTTTAAGATGACGCCCGTAGCCGCTATCACATCTGAAGCCGATATGACCTACACATACGATTGGAGCGCAGTCACCGCCGCCACATCGTTGAACGCTACCGCATCAAGCAGCGACAGCTTCATCTATAACGACGTGACTATCCCTGCCGGCACCGCCGATGCCGTGGTATCAAGCACCTATTACTACTGCGTGCCCGACGCCACCAATCCGGTCAACTGGACAGCATCGTGCACATGTAATGGCGAGGACAGGGCTGCAACGTTTGTAAACACCATGACATGGGAGAGCGGCAAGAGTTACACATATATCTTCTCCTTGGAAGGGAAATCGCCCAAACTTGTCTATGTTACCTCACAGGACTTGACATTCTACTGCGATGATATCATTCCCGGAGGCGTATTCTCAGATAGCGATATGACCGAATAGCAAATGTTGGAAAAATGAAATACATCTATCATATCCTCTTCGCGCTACTATTGCTCACCTCTTGTACAGATGAGCACAATGTGTACGAGAAAGTGCATCGGCTCAATATCACCTTTGCCGAGGACAAGTCGAGGAGCACATGGAACGACAAAACCGATACAGATGACAAGGTAGTATACAACTGGGAGAACAGCGACAATATGCTCACTGCAATCAAGCACGCCGGTAAATATGTGAAGTTCTACCACGATATGGATGCCACAGCCACATATTACTCAAAGACTCAGTTTCAGACCGTTGATGCAGAAAACTACTATATCAAGTTGCAAACCGCCTCGGGCGTGAAGTACGATGTTGTCGATGGCAATTATGTCTACCCGGTGGCTGCAGGTGATGAGATGTACTGCTTGCACCCTATCAACGGGCACACCGCCATCATCAGCAACGAAGACGAGGTCTATGTAGATATGGAATTACCGGCGACATTCAAATACAACCAACTCGCCAATGACTTATCGTCGCTCGCTGACTATTCCTATGTATATACCTCCACCGACTTGCAATCGGTCAATGCCTCGGATGTGGTTGCAAATGTCTCGGTTTTCAACTCTGCCTGTGCCATCATCCGCTTCAATATCACCAACAGTATCACCTCGGATATCATCATCACCGATATAAAGATGGAATCTGATGACGGGTCGGATATTTTCCCCAATTTGCTACGCTTCAGCAATGGCACAGTGACAGAGCAAGCCGACAAGTCGTTGTACTACAACCAACTCACAACCGAAATAGACGACGGCACCGGCACCGGCATCACAATCCCGCGCAACAAGACAGGCGTATTCTACAATATGTGTTTCCCTCTCGACGGCAACTTCAACAGTGTGCCGCTCAAGTTCACCATCGACACCAACTACTTGACATATCAGTTGAAACTCAACTCCGACTTGATAACCAACAACAAGTTTGAAGCGGGCAAGATCTACACCTTCAATTTTGATCTCCAAGAGAAAGAGATACACCTGAACATCATCGATATCGCCCAATGCACCACCTACAACACCGACGAGACCGAGTCGCTCAACATCATCGTGTCGCCCGACGCAGTGTGGAGCCAGACCGACCACGAAACGGCACAAATGGTGTTTGTAAGCCTCGGTATGGAGGCGACTATCGATGGTAAAAACTACGACGTGCTGTGGGCTACATGCAATCTCGGCGCCATGGAGCCCATCGAGACCGGCAACCACTATGCCTGGGGTGAGATAGACAAAAAAGAGTCCTCGCTATACTCCCCTTCGGGATATATAGGCACTGCCTCCGATGACATCAGAGGCACCGAGCACGACGCAGTCAAATCATATCTCGGCGGTGGCTATTGGATATGGTGCATACCCACACAACAGATGTGGCTGGACATCATCAACAACTGCGATTGGAAGTGGAAGACTGTGAAAAAAACCGAAGGCGGCTCTGAATCAGAAGAAAATCTTGACTTCGACGCCTCGGTATGGGAGATAACCAAGAAAGAAGGCACCAAAATCACCGGTCTAATCTACCTGCCTATAACCGGCTACTCAGGCTACGACACGACCACCGGCACCTATGGCAAGGTAAACAAAGCACGTTGCCACTACTGGTCATCAACGCCATGTAGCGCCGTTGCCGGAGCCAACCAGAAGTCATACGCTTTCGAGACAACTTATTACACCGTAATCGGCTCGGGTGAAGGTCATATGACCGATCCCGCTCTCGTTGAGTCTGAAAGATACAACGGATTCTGTATCCGCCCGGTGCTACTCAAAGAAAAGTAATTGAAAATGAAAAAGTTAATACCACTCATATTATTGATATGCTTGGCGGCATGCTCATCCGAGCCAATAATGCGTGAGCAGGGCACTCCTCTGGAGATTAAGGTTGACATCGTTGCTTATAGCCAAAATGTCAACGATGTTAATTCAAGGACTTCAACCAGCGGTGTCGTCACTTCGTTTATCCCTGGCGATGAAATCGGACTCATCGTATTGGACCAATACGGCAATGTGGTCATCAACAATTACAAGTTTGAGGTGCAGAAAACCGGGCTCGCCTATCGCGTCGATGATGGTGGAAATGTCATCTCCTCAGACGTATACGACAATGAGAACTACAAATACATAGCCTACGCGCCATACAACAGCACATACGATGGTTATACGTCGATTGATGCAATTGTAGCCAAACATGTGGCAGACTTCCCTACCCTGTATGCCGACCAATCGACCGAAGAGAAATACAACGCCGCCGACCTGTTGGTGTGCAGAAATCCGCTGCGAACAGGCACACAATTGCGACTGTCATTCACTCATGCCATGAGCCTGATGAAGATTTACTACAACGGTGAGCAATCAGACCTGACGATTGAGAAACCGGCGGCAAAGGAACTGATGTACAAGGCTGCGGGCTCTGAGGCATACAGCTATATCCACATACCCGAAAACAAAGTGGAGGTGTATGGCACGGCAAAATCAGAGCAAACTATCGAGGGTAGTGAAGACAAAATCACCAACTACTCGTATTGGCAGACCCATGTAAATATGAAGGAGAATTGCCAACTCTATATCTCCATCTATTCGCAGCCCACGGTATCGTACAAGACTGCCGGTGTTGATATGGGATTCCCATCAGGTTGCATCTGGGCTAACCACAACTTAGGCTCCGAGACCGCAACGGCTTTTGCTACACGAGGTGGCAAATGGTATGATGCCGACGGCAACGAAAGGACCGACCTCATGACAAGCGAGTTGCACGAATGTTTTGACCGCGGCGACTATTACTCTTGGGGTGAATTGGAGACCAAGTATGAGCGACCCGCTCTGTTATTTGATGGGACAACCGGCAGAATCAAGGCAACAGGTGATGCTATCGCCGGCACGGGCAGTTCTCAGTATGTGACGGCTCTCATCTCAGGCTCGGAGAAAGGCTATTACCCGGAAACATATGTTGACCGCAGTTACTCCTACGCATCAATCGATGGCAATATCGCCGGCACCGAATACGACGTGGTGAGAAACAAGTTGTGGAAAGGCGAATGGCGTATACCCAATGAGAATGAGGTAGACGAGTTGATGCGAAATTGTACTATCGAGATTGTGGATTGGTACTTCGAGGACAATGTGCGCTACGCACCGTGGATTGCAGAGAAAGATGCCGATGACAACTACGTCAATCTCCACCCCGACAATTCCGAGAATTTCGGTACCGCCGAGGTACGTCCCTACCGCTATTTGGTATCCATAGTGAAATTCACCAGCAAAATCAACGGCGAGGTGCTATACTTCCCCGGCGGCACCTGGAGCGACTGGAGCATCGATATGCTATGCTGCAACTCGCGTAACTACCATGGACTAATCACGGCAACTACATATAGTTCTGACTACGGCGGCATGTATTATTTCGCCTCGTCTGCATCTCACGACCACGTGGACTGCTCCAGCTATATGGAAATGGAGACCACGAAGGTCCTGGATGCAACGGGCAAGATAATTGATGTGACACCCATTATTAAGAAATCTTCGTATGTAAACTCCGAGGGCAAAACGATTGAACTATGGGGTCTCACACAAAACGGTCACCGATATACCGGCATGCTCATACGTCCTGTATATGGCGGTAAAAACTGGAATACCGAGAGCAAGTCGCGCGACCTCATACGCATAAAAGTTGAATGACGATGAAGAAACTGTTTTACATCATATTTAGCCTATTACTCGCGGCATGCGAAGACGAAATAAACACTTCGCCTGTCCCCGAAGCCGGCATGGTCTTGACATTTGAGGCTGTCGTCATTGAGCAGCCGCAATCGCGCGGACAAGTGCTCAACGTCAACGACAACAATGTGACTCGCGACTTCAAGGCAGGTGACTCCTTCGGGCTCTTCATCATCGACGGCACCGGCGACTTTGTTCAACTAATCGACGGTAAGAATGCCAAGAATATCAAACTCACGACCCCCGATGGCAAGGCTTGGAACCTCAACTCAGACATCAAGGAAGTGGTACATAAACTGGGCTATCACTATGTGGCTTATTTCCCCTACTCCGAGGCTTTCAACGACTGCATGAGTACCGCCGACATACAATCTCTCCTCACAGCGCCCGATGTTGACCAGAGCACGCAAGAGGCAACTGATTGGATGTACACCGATATCACCTCGCCCAAAGCCAATGCCGTCACCACCCTCAAGTTTCTTCACCGATATGCCAAGATAGACATCTACAATTCGTTCACTCAAGACCACAGCAATAGTTGGGCATCGGCATATCAATACACCAAGACGGTTGACGACAGCAAGGTGGAGCACTACCGCTACATCGTGGATGCCACCGCCCCACAGACCCTCACGGTCAATGGCAAATATTCTATCGGTGACAAACTCACCGGCATCAAGGAATTTACCTACGACTGCGGCGATATCACCATCGAGAACGGGCGCCATGCCATCATCTACACCTACCGCATGGACGAGCGCTGCGCCGTAGACCTTGGGCTCCCCTCGGGAGTCCACTGGAGCCCCATCAACCTCGGCACCGAGACTTCGACATATATGGACCCGGCAGCCATCGCCTCACTCGGCAATGTGCTGGGCTTGCGTCTCGCTTGGGGCGAGCTCTACGAAAAGGACAAATACAGTTATGCGACATACATCAACGACCCATATTTAGACACCGGCACATCTGTGCTGCCGCTCGACATCTCGGGGAGCGTATACGACCCGGCACGCCAATACTGGGGCGGGCACTGGGCGCTACCCACATCCACTGATATTCAGGAACTTATTGACAATACCGACGTAGTCAGCACCGAGACAGTATTTAGCGACGAATTGGGCAAAAACATCAACAAGATAACACTCCGCAGCAAGATTAACGGCAAGGAAATAACCTTCCTCTCCAATGGCTATTCCATCAATGCCACAGTGTCGCAGACCGACTACCTCTATTACATGTCGGCAAGCCGTGGCGGATACGCATACTGCGGCATATTGAACACCAACCCCTCGATGCGCGTCACAACCAATTACCGCTACATTGGCTACAGTATCCGACCGGTGCTGAAGGACCTCTACATCTACACCAATACCGACAAGAAAGGTATCGTGTTAAAGCACATCGATGACCTCGCCGTTGACCTCGGCATCACAAAGACCGTCACCGAAGATATCGGCGGCGTGCCAACAGAAGTGACCTACAAATTGCTCTGGAGCCCATTCAACTACGGAGCGGAGACGAGGGTCAACCTGCAATCATACAATCGCACACCTATCGATGAGGACGCCTTCATTGACAAGTGCTACAACTCGCCAGGTATGCGCCTCGCATGGGGTTACACTGAGGAAACTACCTATTTCAATACGACTGAATACGAGAGCGGTCCGTTAGTTAAGAAGTATAATTTCTTTAATACTTCATCAACTCCCTTGGACACTCGCGACCTTAAACCCGAAGATGACATCGTGCAACTCAATTGGCCCTCAGGTTGGAACATCCCCACAGCTATGGACTTGAAACTACTCAGCGACAACACTACCATAACGAAAGTTACAGTGGATGGACGCTCGTGGTTCAAACTGACTGCAAGCAACGGCAAGTATATCTTGGTACCGCCTACGGAATTCATCGACGACAAAGATAACACCGAGAAATGGGGCTCTGCTGCATACTTACAAAGCAGCACCGCCGGACTCTACAGCTCGAAAAAGCACACCGTCTACGCGCTGAACCTAAGTGGCACAAGTGCAAACCTCTTATCCACGGCAGGTCGACCCACCGGCTTGATGATCCGCCCCGTCAAGTACATCCGCGTCGAATAATACGCAAGATTAATATTGCTCAATTAACTCATAGTATCCCGAGTAGTACAAAGGCTGACTTCCACTGCGCCATTTAGTCAGCGGCTTCACTGTCGGGTCATAGACTCGAAAGATATAATCATCATCCGAATCCGGACCGGGTATTTCATAAGGGGTCATCCACCAAGCCCCATCAAAGTAATTGTTAAATAACTTGGCAGCCTCAAATGGGGCTTCACATTCTGAGAATGCTTTTAGTTTGCAAGTTCAGTGCCTTAAATGCGGGTATCATATTTGTCTGTTTAATTATGCATTGCTTAGATTGTGTCGTATGATTGCAAAGTTACGAATAACTTTCTGAACCAATTACACTTACGACTAACTTTTTTGAACTGCACCCCAAAAGTTAGACAAAAAACTTTTGGAGTGCAGTTTGTTTATG
>CALZTY010000062.1 GCA_945829225.1 uncultured Bacteroidales bacterium
GGTCGTGCTTTCTTAACTGAATCGAAAACTTGTTGTAAAGTATCAGGTCGAACAAAAAAGATAATTAGTACCGGGACGTCTATCTTATATGGATGTTTCATTTTTTATATATTGAAGGTGAAAGGATGTCAATTACTACGATGCAAATCAGCTCTTGTCTGCTTTACAAATACAAAAGCGGTTAATGGTATGATTAAGAACATACACCAATATAATTCTATTGCCATTGATGAATTATAGTACGACAACAACATAAAATATATTATTATTGGCAGGAAGATTGTCCGTTTGCATTTATCTGAAAACCATATAATAAGGTATTTATATGCCTTGTAGAGGGATTTGTAGTAGAAGAACAAGCCTATAATTCCTGTAGCCAATAATATACTAAGCAATGAACTATGAGAGTGTGTATATATCCAATGTAATCTACCTGTGGTATTTTGTCCCCACACAGGACTATTCAAAAATTCATCAAAGCAAATTTCGCGATATCGAGCTCTAACATCTTCGGTCGATGCGCCTCCTCCCCAATTCTCTGCATACAAATCTCTAAGATGCATACCGACTGCATTATCTGTATTGTCTTGTATCATTAATAATATTATATCTGGTAAAATTAAAATTATTGCAATTCCACAAATTATAAAGAAAAATCTCCATATTACGCTCTTTTTGAAAAACCACATCGACACAATGATTGACAGAGCCGTTATAATTATTAGTGTTGTAAATTGAGCCTTGTAAGAGAACCATGCAAATATTATGGCACCTCCCAATAATAAAAAAACCAATATATTGCGTGCTTTATTTACAATTCCATACAATGCTAATGAGACAAAAAAGACTGTCAACATTCCTGCACTATATGCTGTGCCATATCCGCCTACACCTTTTAGCTTCATCTCTTGATAAAACTCTCCACCGGTTTCAGTCGCCGTCATAGTACGCATTATGTTATCATTTTCATTCATTACTTCTGTAGTGTTAGAAAGAACAAATCCGAATACAATGAATGATGATATTAACAAAAACATTGCCCATTTATAATCTTGTCGTCTTAGGATTTCAATGCATAATATGGCAGGGAAAATGCTATTCCAAAAGAGATAGGTAGGATACAAGAGTCCTCTAATGAATTGGAACGGAACCGCAATTACAAACATTAGCGCAATGTATGGAATTGCCGTAGTAATTATATTAGCAGCTGGTTTCCCGTTTGGTCCAAAAATAAAGATGAAAGCAAATATAAGTGTAATGAAAGCTAAGGTGACAGTGTCCACAATAGCCTGCATTTGTGGCAATATGTAACATGTCATTATAAAAGCTGACAATGGATAGAATAGAATATTGCTAATATCTTGTCTTGTCATCCTTGGTCTACTATGTTTTTTATAAACCTTGCCGGAACGCCTGCATAGACCGCGTTGTCCGGGATGTCTGTATTTACGAAACTGTTGGCTCCAATGATTACATTGTTGCCTATCTTGATTTTACCACATACTGTGCTATTGCTATATATCGTCACGTTATCTCCAATGATAGGGTATCCGCCTTTACCGGCTCCTATGGTTACGCCTTGGTAAATCTTACAATTTGAGCCTAATGTTACCATTCGCGAGATTACGACGCCTAACCCATTGTGTTTCAAGGTGTTACCCCCCCCTGCACGGTAGTAACATCGCATGAGAATAGGACTCTCATAATTTTGCTTGTGAGAACTCTAAGCCATGGGTGCTTGTATTGTAAATAGAATAATCGTGTGGCAGGGTTCATTAACTATCCAATATTTGGTATTTGCTGTGTTGGCTCTTGTACTCGGGGACAACCTCTTTCATCTTCCTTACTATGGAAATATCGTCGCCGGTGAGGGATATGTCGTAGAGTTCCTTCTCGTTTTGCAACGCTTCGGCATATGGGTATTCTCTCACTTGCGCCACCAAAATCTTGGGATGGGTAGTGGGCTTGGTGAGTTCGGCATCGCTGAGCACTTCTTCGTATAGCTTTTCGCCGTCACGCAGTCCGGTAAATTGTATTTCGATATCTTTGGCACCGGATAAGTCAATCATTCGCTGTGCCAAATCGGCAATGCGCACCGGCTCGCCCATGTCGAAGACAAATATCTCGCCACCTCGCCCCATTGTCCCAGCCTCGAGCACGAGGCGACATGCCTCGGGAATGAGCATAAAGAAACGAATGATATCTTTGTGAGTCACGGTGATTGGTCCGCCTTTTTGGATTTGCTCCTTGAACAATGGGATTACCGAGCCGTTGGAGCCCAGTACGTTGCCAAATCGGGTGGTCACGAATTGAGTAACGCCCTTGATTTCTCCATCGAAGATGGCTTTATTGAGCGCCTGACAGTAGATTTCGCATATACGTTTGGAGCAACCCATCACGTTGGTGGGATTTACCGCCTTGTCGGTAGATATCATTACAAACTTTTTGGTGCCGTACTTGACGGCGAGGTCGGCAATAACGCGTGTGCCATAAATATTGTTTTGAACAGCCTCGGCAGGGTTATCCTCCATCATGGGCACATGTTTGTATGCAGCTGCATGAAATACGTATTCGGGCTTATATTCGGCAAAAATTCGCTCCATACGGCTTTCCTTGCAGATGCTCGTGACAATGGTCTCGACGCATAAGCCACTGTGATTGCGAGCCATATATAGACGCACATCGTGCATTGGTGTCTCAGCTTGGTCGATAAGTATCAGGTGTGATGGATTGAATTTCGCTACTTGGCGAGCCATCTCCGAGCCGATACTTCCGGCAGCTCCCGTGATGAGTATACGCCTGCCGGTGAGCATATTGCCTATGGCTTTCATATCTACTTCTATCTTGTCACGCGACAGCAAGTCTTCAATCTGGACCTCGCGCAACTGGCGATGAGAGATGGGGCTCTTGCCATCCCACTCCTCAGCGCCCGATGGCGAGATGAGTATCTGTATGCCACTTTTGATGAGTGCATCTATGAGCGATGTGCGCTTGACAAATGTCTCGCGCTGCAGTGGTGACACTAACAAAGCCGACACATGGTAGTTCAGCATCGTTTCTACAACAGAGTCGTCATCATAATACACTTGCTCACCTAAGAGCCACTTGCCATTCATTGATTTGTCAGTAGAGATGAAGCCCCTGAGACGATAACGCCGTGGTGTCTCGTTGACGAGGCTCTTGGCAAGGGCTACACCACCTTCCATACAGCCATAGATGAATACCTTGCTGATGCTGCTGTCGCCACGATATGTATCGTGCATACCCTTGACTATCACGCGCAAGCACCACATAAGCATTGTCGCGACTATAAAAATCAGCAGTGCGCTTTCAAATCCGGGAACAAGAATATACGGGGTGAGGGCGGCATGAACTTGCAATTGATGAAGGATGCATACCCCAATGCCGGCGCTTGCGGTCGAATAGCATACGCGATGCAAATCGACGAAACTGGAGTAGCGCATTACGCCATTGTAAGTGTGAAAGGCAAAGAAAGAAATCACATATATAACAAGGCACAATGAAAGCCCCGCTATCACCTGCCAGAAGTGTTGAGTAAGCGATAAGCCGCCATGTTGCATGTAAAATACAAATAATCCCGATATTAGCACAATGGCACAATCCATCGCTAAGATGCACCAATATGGCAACGCCTTACGCGAGAAGTACCAGTTGCAGAGTTTACTTATGGCATTCATCAAAACTCAATTTTCAAGAAGACACATTATACTATAATAATTGACTCCAATAATGTTATGGCATGTCTGATTCGTAGTAATTCCGATACCATTCGGCAAAGCTCCTCAAGCCTGTTCGTAGGGGTGTTGAGGGCTTGAAGCCGAAGTCTTGCTCTAATGGCGTGGTGTCGGCATAGGTGACCGGTACATCTCCCGGCTGCATGGGTACAAGCTCTTTGTGTGCCTCAAAATCGTAGTCTGAGGGCAACACTCCGGCACGAACTAACTCCTCCTGGAGAATATGGACGAAATCCAAGAGGTTCTCGGGCTGATTGTTACCAATATTGTATACGGCATATGGTGGAACCGGGAGCCCATCTTCTCCAATTTGCTTCTCCGGTGCATGTTGCATAACCCTTACGACGCCTTCTACAATGTCATCAACGTAAGTGAAGTCGCGTTTGCAATTGCCGTAGTTGAAAATTTGTATCTTTTCACCTCGCACGAGTTTATTGGTAAAGCCGAAATATGCCATATCGGGTCTCCCGGCAGGTCCATAAACTGTGAAAAAGCGTAGTCCTGTAGAGGGAATATTGTATAACTTTGAGTAAGCATGCGCCATCAACTCATTGCTTTTCTTAGTGGCTGCATATAAACTGACCGGGTTGTCGACCTTATCTTCAGTGGAGTAGGGAATTTTCTTATTTGAGCCATAAACACTTGATGATGAGGCATATACTAAGTGCTCAACTGCGTGGTGCCGACAGGCTTCCAGGATATTGTAGAATCCAATCAAATTACTTTCAATATAGGCGTCCGGATTTGTAATTGAGTAGCGCACACCTGCTTGTGCTGCAAGATTCACCACCACTGAGATGTCATTATCAGAAAAAATCCGCTCAATAGCCTCTTTGTCGGCAATGGATTCTTTCATAAATACCCAATCATGCCCCAATGCTTCAATTTCCCTTAATCGTTCATACTTGATATTGACATCATAATAATCAGTAATGTTGTCAATACCAATTACTTTGACATCTTTAACATCTTGAAAAAGACGCTTGACCAAGTTGCTACCGATGAATCCGGCAACGCCTGTCACCAGCACTGTCTTACCTTCAAGCGACACATTATATTGTACCATATATCAGTCTCTTTGGAAAATGTCACGTGTATATACTTTATCTCTTACATCATCCAAGCACCCATCATAACGATTGGCGATGATCGCCTCGCTTAGGGATTTGAACTTTGCGAGGTCGTTGACCACTCGGCTACCGAAGAAGGTTTCACCGTCGTTGAGCGTGGGCTCGTAAATGATGACCTCAGCCCCCTTGGCTTTGATACGCTTCATAATACCTTGGATTGCTGATTGGCGGAAATTGTCGCTGTTGCTCTTCATAGTCAAGCGGTAAACACCGATGACGCAAATATGTTCCTTGGAAGAGTCCCATTGCCCGTTTTCGGCATAATAACCGGCTCGGCGCAATACTGCATCAGCTATGTAATCTTTACGAGTGCGATTACTCTCGACGATTGCCGACATCATATTCTGTGGCACATCTTGGTAATTTGCAAGTAATTGCTTTGTGTCCTTGGGAAGACAATAGCCACCGTAGCCAAATGATGGATTGTTATAATGTGTACCAATGCGTGGGTCAAGACCGATGCCTTGGATAATTGCAGCGGAGTCAAGCCCCTTGACCTCGGCATAAGTATCAAGCTCATTGAAATAGCTTACGCGCAAGGCAAGGTAAGTGTTAGCAAACAGTTTGACAGCCTCAGCCTCCTTCATTCCCATAAAAAGTGTCGGAATATTTTCTTTGATCGCTCCTTGTTGCAAGAGTTTGGCAAAAATCTTGGCATAATCCTCTGCACACGGATTTCCTATTGCTTGAATAGCGGCATTCTCTTCGTCAAACTCTTGTCCTGTAATGATTTTGGGATATCCTACAATTATTCGTGATGGATATAGATTGTCATATAGAGCTTTGCTCTCGCGTAAGAACTCCGGTGAGAATAACAAATTGAAGTGTTTCCCTTTTAGTTCCGGTTTTAGTAAGAACTGTAGACCATATTTTTTATAAAGAGATCGAGTGTAGCCAACAGGAATAGTACTCTTAATAATCATCACCGCATCGGGATTTACCGCCAATACCAAATCAATAACATCCTCGATATGATGTGTATCGAAGAAGTTTTTTACTGGATCGTAATTGGTGGGGGCGGCTATGATAACAAAATCTGCATCCTCGTATGCTGATTTTCCATCAAGGGTAGCGCTTAAGTTCAACTCTTTTTCGGCAAAGAACCTTTCAATGTAATCGTCCTGAATAGGTGATATACGCTTGTTTATCTTATCAACTTTCTCAGGTATCACATCCACCGCCACAACTTCATGGTGCTGTGATAGCAGCGTAGCCATACTAAGACCAACATAACCTGTGCCGGCAACCGCAATTTTCAAGTCTTTATATTCACGCATAAGAATTTTTATTATCATAGGCAGGGCGGATTATGGGGGAAAGGAGTCCCACATAATCCGTGATGCCTACTTTCTTAGTTAACAATATAGGGGAGAGGATTCTGTATCATTTTTTACTCTTTGCGCCAGACCATTTTGTTGACCACGGTGACGTAGCTTTGGATGATTTTGACGACGATGTTGCTGACGTTCTCGCCGGTGTAGACGCCTACGGGGGTGCCGTCGTCGTGGGCGGCGTTCATCGCTA
>CALZTY010000063.1 GCA_945829225.1 uncultured Bacteroidales bacterium
TTGAACACGATATGTGGGTTGACTACGACCATTACCAGAACACCGGGGAACCCGATGTGTTCGACGAAGAAGATATTGATGAAATTGTTGACGAACTAAACGACTGGGACTAATGTGTTACAAGTGTGTTGTAGAAGATAAATGCAAAGGCTTCATTAAGGATTTTGACACTTTCGTTGAAATTTGGAATGATTGTTCGAACTTCCACGATGCCACTTTAGCAGGAATTGAGTTCGATGATGAACAAGATTTTTGCATAGCCCGTTTTCGTTGCTACTCTGCTATTGTTGCTCTGAAATTCTCAAGAGTCCACGCTATTTTCACTGATATACCAGACTTCCGAAGTTCATTCTTTTATTATGCTTCTTTCTATGTGGCACCTCATTGCGACTATGGGGAGTGCATCATAATGGAAACAGACGGAGATTTAGTAAAAGTGGTTGCTGAAGAAATGGAAGTATTAGAATATAAAGATTTATAAGGGCGTTCCGGCACCGCCGTCGGGCTATTGTTTATCGGCTTGCCGCTTGGCTCGCCAAGAAATCGTGCCTGATGTCTCGACCGAAAGGGTTCGCTCAAACGAGTTTTGCGTCTGCTGACGCGGTCTATCGCATAACGCATTGCCTCGGGATACTGTTTCCTTGAGATTATCTGAGCTATGACAATATGAGAGCGCCCTGGGGATTGGTTGATGCCCGGGTGCTTTTTTGTGTATGGATGTTGTTGGTTTTTTGTGGGGAGGGGGTGTTTTGGCGAAAAATGGACAAATTTGAGGGTTTTTGTACAGGAGAGGCGTTGTGGGGTGGCAATTTTTTGAAGGGGATGTTTTGTCAATCAGGATTTTATAAATAAATTTGCCTTATAAATTATTGAATATTATGAATATTTTTCAACATCTTTCACGCACACTATTCGCCATGATGGCATTAGTGGTGGCGACATCAGCATCGGCGAAGTTTTACGACTTTGAAGTCGCCGGTCTTTTCTATAGTATCAACGAAGGTGGGACCACTGTCACGCTCTCGCACAATGGCGAGGGCATTTACGATAGTGATTACACGGGCGACATCGTGATACCTGCCGAAGTGACTTATGACGGCAAGACTTACACCGTCACGGCTATCGGCGACAATGCGTTCTATGGCTGCGTTGATGTCAGCTCGGTGAAGATGCCCGAGACAATAACCAAAATCGGGAACTTCGCCCTATACTACTGCTATGGTCTGAGCGAAGTGGAGATTCCCGGCTCGGTCACCGAGATATGTCAGAGCGCGATATCTTTCTGCGGGGGCTTGACGTCACTGACGATTCCCAATTCTGTCACCGTCATTGGCGAAATGGCGTTCATGAACTGTGACAACCTCGTCTCAATCGAGATCGGAAATTCGGTCGAGACTATCGGTAGCTGTGCTGTCGCTCATTGCTATAAATTGAAATCCATACATATTCCGGCATCGGTTACGTTCATCGACGAAGACCAATTTGAACGCTGCGATTGCTTGGAGAGTATCACTGTAGATGCCGACAACCCCATCTATGACTCGCGCGACAATTGCAATGCCATTATCGAAACCGCCACAAATACTCTCATCGGTGCGTGCAACAAAAGCTTTATTCCCGGCACAGTTACTACCATTGGCGGCTATGCCTTCTGTGGATGCGCGTCGATGACTTCAATTGAGATACCTAACTCTGTGACAACAATCCGCGAATATTCATTCTGGGATTGCAACAGCCTGGAAACACTGAATATTCCAAGCTCGGTCAGCTTGATTGAAATGCATACATTCGGCTTGCTCAATTCCCTGAAAGCCATCACTGTAGATGGTGATAACGCTGTCTATGACTCGCGCGGCAATTGCAATGCCATAATCGAGAGCGGTAGCAATCGCCTTATTGTAGGATGCCAATCCACCACGTTCCCCGATGGCATTGTCGGTATAGGAGAAGCCGCATTCTTCGGGTGCTCCGGGCTTGCATCAGTGGCTCTGCCGAGCACAGTCACCTCGATTGAGTCGAGAGCCTTTACAGGCTGCAGTGGCATCACGACCGTCGACCTTGGCACATCTGTGGAGACCATCGGCGACGCAGCATTTGGCAGTTGCGCCGGCTTGACATCTATTGAAATCCCGGCTTCGGTCAATTCTTTGGGCGTTCGCGTATTCTATGGCTGCGTCGGCCTGCAGAAAGTCACTTCAGCAAATCCTGTCCCGCCGGTAGCGAACGAAAATACATTTATGACAATTCCCGAGACATGTGTGCTATATGTGCCCGAGGGAAGCATCGGAGCATATCAAGCAGCCACCGGCTGGGATTACTTTAGCGATGTGAAGTCCATGGAGGAAGGCGTCGCGAGCATCGCGCTTGACAACATCAATGTGCGATTGGTCGGCGACATAATAAGCATTGAAGGCGCTCCGGATGGCGCTGAAGTGCAGATATACGATGTCGCCGGCAGGTGTATCTATCGCGGCACCGCAAGACAAGTGCCGGTGGCACAGCGAGGTATCTACCTCATAAAGGTTGCCGGTCACATCATTAAGATATAAAAAAAGTCAAAAAAATTTAATTAAAACTTGTATAAATAAAAAATAAATTCTAAATTTGCAGTGACTCCACCCACGCCGAGATTCAATTCCGTCGAGGATTGAGGGCGGGAAAAACCCATTAAAGATTTGGCACAGAGGTGCTTTTGGTGGAGGCAACTACATAATAAAAGCGTCATTAATGCTTTGCCTTTGGTTGTTTGAAACTTCCACAATCCCCAAACGTAGGTCAAAGTCAAGGTCAGAAATGAATGCTTACGGGTATATAATCCCCGGTGTGTGCAATTGGGACAAACCACCCAATGGCACACATTTGGAATAATATATCGGCGTGGGTATTTAGCTCTGCATCGTTCACCTACCGGCTGTGGAAGGCCCCAACAACGGACGAGCATAGTGGATGCCCACGTATTTTATTATGTAGATAAATTTAAGCAACAACCCGGTTCTATAGGGTATCAAGGACCATATACTATTTTTCATCAGCAAACCGCTGATAACATTGATGATACCTAAATCTTCACCGACATTACTCGCAACATTGCATTGTGATTGTGACGCTTGGATTCAAAGCCAACAAGGCTTGATAGCCAACGAGCGCGATATGCAAGTGATGCTCGCCATGCACCTCATTGACAGCAAACATTACGACTTGGTTGACACCGAGTATCGAGTGCCTCTCACCGAGTTGGTAGCGCGTGGTGTGAAGCCCGGCTCGTTGTCGTTCCCCTGGGAAAATCAATTATCGGTGGATATTGTGGTAGCTCGACAAGGACAATATGCTGCGATTGAACTGAAATATGCCACCACCATTGTCGACTACGAATTTGTCATATTCGGTGAGCGTATGCGTCGGAAAGAAAGCCAAATCATTAAAAATCAGGCAGCTTCAAACCTCACCATGTATAATTACTGGAAGGATGTACGCCGCATCGAGACATTGAGTCGAGTGTTTGAACACGTAGTCGGTGGCTTAGCAATAATCATTACCAACAATCACACTTATTGGAAATCTCCACGCGCTGAGTCTAATTATGCTGCATATTCAATGCACGAAGGCAACACTGTGGGCGGTGGACCTATGAAATGGCTCAGCGGGGTATCGCCCAAAATTCTTAAGAGCCACCCTCACTTTGAGCTTTCTGGTTTATACACTTGCAATTGGCATAACACCAAAATAAAAGTTCGAGCCACCAATGGTGACCACTTCAAATATTGTATTTCAACAATTACTAACTCTAAAAACCAATAAAACTATGGGCTGTAATCCGAAAACCAAAGCAGAAGCAATGAAAATGATTGCAAAAAAGCGTTCTGAAATTGCACGATTGCAAGCAGCAAAAAGCTATCCATATAATACAAAAATGGTAAAGTACCAGATAAACGGACAAATTGCAGGTCTACGAGGTCAAATCGCCGATTTGCGAGCAAAAATGTACTCACTTCCAAAGTAATTAACATTAACCTAATTATAGTTATTAACCTAAAAAACTTAACATTATGGCAGATCTTAGAATTGACAGCCGCATGAAGGTAAAAACTTTCAAGGCAAACTTTAAAAAAGCGTTTGGCGCATCACTCCGTGTTTACACTACTGCTACCTGCAAGGCCAAAGCAGATGATGAAGCTACTCTCGGCTCTTTGATGACCACCGGCGCTAAAGGTGGTGAACAAACTTTCGGTGGCAATCTGCGAGTTGGTAGCTTTGAGAAAAAAGTTACCGAAATGTATGGTATCGGCGTGCAAGTAGCCAACGCTGACGACACCAAATTAGCAAAGGACGACATCACATTAGTCGCCGCCGGTAAAGAATAATGCCATAATGAAAGATTTCACTCTACCATATCCTTGCGTTGGTGATAGTGTGGTAGAGCTGAAAGCCTACTCCGGAGAAGTGGACATCGTCAGTCGCTTCTCTCCAGATAACTGGCATCACATTGTAACCGACGTTGACACCCCACAGCAGTGGGAAGCGCTCCTTGAAAACTATAAGCAGTTCATACACTGTTACCTACTCTACCGCCTTAGCGACCACAAGCCGATAGGCTTCGTGTATTTGCTGCAAGAAGATGAGCGTGGCTCATATCTATCAATTCATGGTGGCGGCTGGGAACACCAAGTCAATCCTGCTGTGCTCTATATGCGCGGTTTCAGGCTAATAGTGAATGAGTTGCTCAACCGAAAATTTCGCATCCTGTCGCGATGTGATATTTCGAACCGTCGTGTGGAGAAGTTTCTCCGTGGAGCTGGATTTGAGGAAACCGCTCGCGATGAACAAACTATTTACTTCAAAATAATACCAAAACGCAAAATGGCTGTAAAGAAAACAAAAGACGGCAAGGTCGATAAGCGTACCAAAGAAGGTAAAGAAATTGCCGCCCGCATGGCGAAAGCTCGTGCATCAAAAAATAGTCTCAAAAATCGTCTTAAACGCTTATTTAAATAAATTATGAAAGTAGATATCAACGATTTTGCTGCACTTTTGGCAGCTGCTATATGGGCTGATGGCGAATATGCCGAAGCCGAAGCCACGGCTATTGAAGAAATTGCCGACGCTTTTGAAATGGATCTATCCGAGCTTAAATCACTGGTAGAGACAGAATTGGAAAATATTAAAGACTTCGACGAGGAAGCCATGCGCGACTATGTAGAACAAGCCGGGGCCGGAGTGTCGCGCGAGGATGCCATGCCAGTCTTTGAAGCTCTGATGCAGATAATGATTGTAGACAACGTATTCACTCGCGACGAAGTGGAGAACCTCTTGGTCGCTGCCAATGTGCTCGACATCGACACGGAAGACGTTATCCTGCTCATCGCCGACTTAGTCCGCTCCGAGCCCGACCTCGAAGTAAAATTCAACTAACAAAGTATAAGATGCAATGAATTGTAAAGCATCCATTATCGGTAAGACGCAGAATCGTACCGCTCTGGGCATTGTTCATGCCTATGTAGCTCTCAACCCCAAAGCGACCTTGGCTGAGCTGCGTCGTGCCTTCCCCAACAATTTGTGCCCCGACTCAGGCGTAGATGAATTGTTATTGCCCCAATCCGGGGCTTTGAAATACAATACTAAAGCCGATATGAGTCTGTATTTCACCAAAGAAGGCGAGACCATCACCTTGGCTGACGGCTCAGTAGTGTGTCTATCGCAGATTTGGTCAAAAACATCGTTGGATAAGTTCGTGGCAAATGCCGCCAATCTGGGCATCCAAGCCTCCGATCCTGACAAGACCCTCGATTACGACAAACCCGGATTCAAAATCACAATCCATCAACAGCCAAAGAAAGGTTGCTTGGGTATGCTCATCGCTTTGATAGCAATCCCTGCGGCTGCATTGCTTTGTATCTTCAATTTTTAATCTAAATCAATCACCCACCCACTGAGCATGAACAAGACTGTATTGGTATGGCTAATTAATCACATGGGGTGCTTGCCTCGTGTGGGATTATTACTATTCATCTCTATTGTGTTTTTTACGCTTTGTGCATTATTAGTCGATGATCCATCTCTTTATAACTCCACTCTCGGCAGCATTACAGCCGGCTGGTGGGTGGTGATTGGTTTGATATTAGGAGTAATCAACTTGGTATCAATACTAATAGCGAGATTTGCTTATATTAATTTCGAGGAGATTTGGGCTCGTCGTGACAATTGCGCTCGCTCCAAGGTATCAA
>CALZTY010000064.1 GCA_945829225.1 uncultured Bacteroidales bacterium
GCAATGACATTTTTTGTTTTCAGTCATAATATTACACTGTTAATTACAGTAATGTTGGCAATGATAATCATCACAAAACTCGGAAAGATAGCATTGGAAACAAAGTCAATATTCAATAATTCACTTTTGTTGCAGGCAACATTTTTTATTTACGCTTTTCATCAATGTTTTTGTACTGTAGTTGTGAAATTGTGGTTCAATGTATGTGGTGGAAATAATGTTTTTACTACCTTAATAGCATATATTCTTTCTTTTGTGTCTATGGTGGCTGTATCGGTGGGTGTATATTGGTTGTTACGTCGTTTGTTCCCACGCTTTACGGCTGTAATCACAGGAGGTCGTGGATAAATATTAAAAAAATATTACAAAAAGGAGTGAATGTAGCGGAATTCTGTGTAACTTTGTACCGTACTCGGCGACTCGCCGGGGCAACACCAACATCTATTACATTGTATGAACTACACCATTTTTGACTTCTTAGGCCTTATAGGAGCCGTCGGCTTGTTCCTCTACGGAATGAAGGTGATGAGCGAAGGTCTGCAGAAAGCCGCCGGCGACCGTTTGCGTAATATCCTGTCGGCGATGACTCGTAATCGCTTCACCGGTCTGCTCACCGGTTGTGCCATCACCGCCATCATCCAGAGTTCGTCGGCATCGACAGTGATGGTCGTTAGTTTTGTGAATGCCGGCTTGATGACCCTCGCGCAGTCTATGGCGGTGATTTTCGGTGCGAATGTGGGCACCACGTTTACTGCATGGATAATCGCGTTGTTTGGATTTAAGGTCAATATATCGGCAGTGGTGCTGCCCATGATAGGCCTCGCCGTCATTTTGCTGTTCTCCAACAAGAGCAAAGCCAAGAGTATAGGTGAATTCCTTATCGGCTTTGCTTTGTTGTTTATGGGCTTGAACATGATTAGCGACTATGTGCCCGACTTACAGAGCAATCCCGAGATGTTTGCCGTCCTCCGCGACTATGCCTCGATGGGCGTGCTGTCCATCTTGATATTCGTGCTGGTGGGCTTGGTAGTCACTGCCATCATCCAATCGTCGGCTGCCACCTTTGCCATCGTGCTCATCATGTGCTCCAAGGGCTGGATTACCTACGAATTGGCATGCGCCGTCATTCTCGGCTCGAATATCGGTACCACCATCACCCCGTTGCTCGCCGCCATGAGCGGTAATGTAGCCGCCAAGCGCACCGCCTTCGGTCACTTGCTGTTCAACTTCCTGGGCACCCTGTGGTGCGTGTGCATCTTCGTGCCCTTCGCTCAGTTCAACTCCTGGCTCACCGAGTTTATCGGTCAGGGCAGCCCCGACGCCCTCTTCGGCTTTGTCAACGGCTTGGAGCAGACCCACCCCGAGGTCTACAGTCACCTCTTCGACGGCTCCCTCGGCTCGGGACACGAGGCGGTGCAGCAGGTTTCAGCCATGCAAAATAGCGTGTCCTTCGGCTTGTCTATCTTCCATACCACCTTCAATGTGGTCAATGTGCTCATCATGATTTGGCTCACCAAGGTTTATGTCAAGATGGTAGAGTGGCTTGTGCCCTCCAAGAAACGCGATGAGGAGGAATTCTCGCTCAAGTATATCAGCCACGGCTTGTTGATGGCTTCAGAACTCAATATCGCCCAAGCCGAGAAGGAAATGAGCGTATATGCCGAGCGCGTCGCTCGCATGATTGATATGGCTCACACCCTCATCCACACCAAGGAGAAGAGCGAGGACTTCAACAAGTTGCTCTCGCGGCTCGAGAAGTATGAGGATATCAGCGACCGCATGGAACTCGAGATTGCCAACTACCTCAATCGATGCGCTGAGGGTCGCCTCTCCAACGAGGGTAAACACCGCATCGCCGCCATGCTCGGCATCATCGGCGAAATCGAGAGCATCGCCGACTGCTGCTATGGCATCGGCAAGATTCTGCTCCGTAAGATTGAGAGCGGTGTGAAGTTCACCGACCAAATCTACGAAAATATCGACGTGATGTACAAGTATATCGATGAGGCTATCGCTCTGATGCTCACCGAGTTGAAGGACCTCGAGAATGTCCAGGAGCGCCCGCTCATCGACTCGTACAACAAGGAGCGCGAAATCAACAACCTGCGCAACAGTTACCGCACCGCCAACCTCGAGAATATCAACCAAGGCAAGTATGAATATCAAGCCGGTATCTACTTCATGGACATCGTCAGCGACCTCGAGCGCACCGGTGACTACATCATTAATGTTGTCGACACCATCAAGGATACCTTCCGTCGCAAGCCGGTATGATTTGTTGAATGATTTTTTACTTTGTGAGATATGCAACCACTCGTTAGTATAATCATGGGAAGCACCAGCGACCTGCCGGTGCTGCGCAAGGCTGCCGATTTTCTCGAGCAGATGCAGATACCCTTTGAGATGAATGCCCTGAGCGCCCATCGCACCCCCCTGCAAGTGGAGGACTTTGCCCGCAACGCCGCCTCGCGCGGCATCAAGGTGATTATCGCCGCCGCCGGCATGGCTGCCGCTCTCCCCGGGGTCATCGCCGCACTCACTCCCCTGCCGGTCATCGGCTTGCCTATCGACTCCTCGCTGCAGGGACAGGATGCCCTGTTGTCAATCGTGCAGATGCCGCCGGGCATCCCCGTGGCGACCGTGGGTATCAATGCCGGGCTCAATGCCGCGGTGCTCGCGGTGCGCATCCTCGCCCTGAGCGACCCGGCGATAAGCGCCCGCTACAACGACTATATCGCCTCGCTGTCAGCCAAGATAGTCAAGGCGAATGACGACCTCGCCGCCATCAAGGATTATAAATATAAGGTCTGAGACGATGAGCCGATATAACTATCAACGCCGGAGCACCCACAGGGTGATGATCGGCGGCGTGGTGGTCGGCGGCAATGCGCCCATAGCGTTGCAGTCGATGACCAACACCCCCACCATGGATACCGAGGCTTCGGTGGCGCAGTGCGAGCGCCTCGCCGCCGCCGGCGCCGACATCGTGCGCCTCACGGCTCAGACTCCCATGCATGCCGCCAACCTCGGCAACATTCGTGCCTCCCTCCGCGCCGCCGGCATCAATACCCCTTTGGTGGCTGATATTCACTTCAATCCCGCTGCCGCATTTGTCGCCGCCGAGAATGTCGAGAAGGTGCGCATCAACCCCGGCAATTTTGTCGACCCGGGGCGCACATTTGTCAAAATTGACTATACCGACGACGAGTATGCCGCTGAATTACAGCGCCTTCGCGATAAGTTTGTGCCGCTACTCGACCTGTGTCGCGCTCGCGGCACCGCCCTGCGCATCGGCGTCAACCACGGCTCGCTCAGCGACCGCATCATGAGCCGATATGGCGACACGCCCGCCGGAATGGTGGAGAGCGCCATGGAATTTCTGCGCATCTGCCGCGACTGCGACTTCCCCGATGTGGTGATTTCCATCAAGGCTTCGAATGTGGTGGTGATGACCACCACGGTGCGTCTCCTTGTCGAGCGCATGGCTGCCGAGGGCATGGATTTTCCTCTCCACCTGGGCGTCACCGAGGCTGGCGACGGCGAGGATGCGCGCATCAAGTCGGCTGTGGGCATCGGCAGCCTCCTCGCCGACGGCATCGGCGACACCATCCGCGTGTCGCTCAGCGAGGACCCCGAGTGTGAGATACCCGTAGCGCGCCGCCTCGTGGCTCATATTGCCTCGCGAGCCGCCGCCCCGATAGAGATGCCTGACGGCGCTCCCGGTGTGCCTACAGAGCGCCCGGCGCTCGTTCCGCAGGTCCTCGGTTACGACATCACAGACACTCCTGTCGATATGCCCGTCGTGCATGTCGCGCATCCCAACGCCCTGGGCAAGGCGCGTGCAGCCCTCGACGCTATCCCCGGTGCCGTAGCCCTCGTGGTCGACTACCCTGCCTCCATGACCGCTGACGAGGTGGTCATCGCCGCATCGGTCGACCTCGGTGCAATCCTCCTGGAGCGTCCCCTCGACGTCATCGGCATCAACGCCCCGGCTCTCTCGCGCGACGAAGCCAACAACCTCGCTCTGGGTATCCTACAAGCCACACGCCGTCGCATCTCTCACACCGAATACATCGCTTGCCCCAGTTGCGGTCGCACCCTCTTTGACCTGCAGACCACCCTCGCGCGCGTCAAGGCGGCGACATCCCACCTGCACACCCTCAAGATAGGTGTCATGGGATGTATCGTCAATGGTCCCGGCGAGATGGCAGATGCCGACTATGGCTACGTGGGTGCCGGTCCCGGGCGCGTGAGCATCTATCGCGGCAAGCAATGCGTCATCAAGAATATCCCCACCGACGAGGCTCTCCCGGCGTTGCTCGACCTCATCCGCAGCGACGGCTACGACGTAGATGAAAACTAAGAGCCTTCCTATCACCTATCACACCGCTGCCAACGGGCTCCGTATGGTGCACCTCGCCGTGCCCGGCTCGCCGGTGGGTTATATGGGTGTGTGCATCGCTGTGGGTGCCCGCGACGAGGACCCCGACCGGTACGGGCTCGCTCACTTTGTCGAGCACACCATCTTCAAGGGCACACGACGGCGCCGCTCCTGGCACATCATCAACCGCATGGAGGCTGTGGGTGGCGAACTCAACGCCTACACCACCAAGGAGGAGACCGTCGTCTACAGCGCCTTCCCCGGCGCCTCGCCTGCCCGTGCCGCCGAACTGATTGCCGACTTGGTTAAAAATTCTCAATTTCCCGAGCGCGAACTCGACAAGGAGCGCGAGGTGGTAGCCGACGAAATCGACTCATACCTCGACACCCCCTCCGAGGCTATTTTTGACGACTTCGAGGACCTGCTCTTTGCCGGCAACGGCTTGGGTCACAATATCCTGGGCACACGAGCCACCCTCGATGGCTTCTCCTCGCAGGTGTGCCGCGACTATATTGCCTCGCGCTATGTGTCGCGCAATATCACCGCTTTCTATGCCGGCAGCATGCGCCCCGAGGCGGTATTTGCAATCCTCGAGCGCCACTTCGACCTCCCCGACAGCCCCCTGCCCGCATCTACACGCACCACTCCGGCTATTATCCCGGCAGTCGACATCACTCGCTCCATCGCCTCCCACCAGTGTCACACCGTCATCGGTGCGCGAGTCGGCGGCTTGCAGTCGCCCGACCGCTTCGCCGTCGCCCTCCTCGCCAATATCCTCGGCGGTCCCGGCATGAACTCCTTGCTCAACATCGCCCTGCGCGAGCGCCGCGGATTGGTCTACAACGTCGAGACCTCTACAGGGATCTTCAGCGACTGTGGCGAACTCGTCATATACTACGGCTGCGACCCTGCCGACGATGCCACTTGCCGCCGCCTCACCCTCGACGTCATCCGCCGTGTCGCCGACGGATACATCACCCCCTCGCGCCTCAACCGCGCGCGCAAGCAATACCTCGGACAACTCACCCTCTCATCCACCAACATCGAGAGCCGCATCCTCGGCATCGCACGCGCCACATCCATCGCCTCGCGCGCCATGACCACCGCCGACGTCATCGACTCCATCAACGCCCTTACCCCCGCCGACATCGCCACTGCCGCCTCCTCCCTCACCACCCCCACAATCCTCTCCCTCACTCCCGGTTACAATAGATACTAATCCGTTAACAACCCCACAGCGCGCTCCTGCGTCAATCCCATATTGTTTATTGTTTATTGTTTACTCTATAGGTCCTATAGGCCTAATTAGCCCTATAAGCCCGCATTGCAAGACCCTGGAAGGGTCTCATCATCACTAACCCTGGGTGGGCGAAGCCCTCCCTGGGGGGTCCCCAAGCAGAAAGAAAAACAACCCTGGAAGGGTTGCAAACGCCACCCCCTAATTTCCAATTCCTATCTCCTCATTCCTAATTCCTCATTCCTAATTCCTCATTCCTAATTAAAAGACATTCCTAATTAATTTCTCCATGCTCCTAAATCTGATTGCATTTATATATTAATTATAGTTAAAAACCTATTACGTGCACGTAATAGGTTTTGATGTATTGTGTTGAGTTACAATAGTTTGATATGGTGCGATTTCTACTCATATCTTACACCTAATGTCGATCTGTTCACGCACTTTTTAAACCGTATATTTTTTGGGGGTAGGGGAAAGGTTGATTTATTGGGTGGTGGATGGGTTGGTGGGTATGATGAGAGAGGCTATGCCTCGCAGTGGCACAGCCTCTCTAACGATGGAAATCCTTTTTGTGAACTTTAT
>CALZTY010000065.1 GCA_945829225.1 uncultured Bacteroidales bacterium
CTCTCTTGATGTTAATTATAAATGCCATTATCACACATATTACAGTAAGATGTTGGGCGGCCGTGTCTAAATAAGAATAACCAAATAATTAAAACTAATAAAATGGGAAAGAACGTTCTGTTGAAGTACATAGCAATAGTATATACAGTCGGGCTATTTCTCACAGGCTGTGGCAAAAACAGCCTTACCGAAACTGCACACGAAAGGATAGCCACTTTATGTTCGGCTGGCAAATTATCTACCGCTGAATACACCGTAGATAAAGTCATTAAAGCGACAGACTGCGAATGGTGGACAATTGGTGATCGCAAAATACTATTCACTTGCCGCGCTTATCTCGAAGGCGGTATTGATATGTCAAAATATGATGCAACCAAAACCATAATTGATGAGGGCAAACATTCTATCACTATTGTCTTGCCCAAGGCTGAGTTGTTATCTGTTAATATGCCTGCAGACCATATTCAATTAAAATACACCAAGGTCTCGACTTTGCGCATGAATTTCACTGCTACTGAGCGTAATGACGTGCTACGCCAAGGCGAGAATGATATTCGCAATGACATTGACAATTTAGGTATTTTAGTTGATGCAGAAGCCAATGCGACCACATATTTTACCTCTCTTTTTAAGCAGATAGGGTTTACAGATATAACCATTAATTTCGAATAGGTCATGAAAGGAATTCTTACACGTCTCATTATATTGGCATTGATTGTTATCGGCTTTATCGCTGCATATTTCATGGGATTCTCAATTTTTGATGCGCTTTTCTCTAATGATGGTCCCAAGATTGAGAAAACTGCAAACGTGGTAGCAGAAGTCAAGAATATATCAAAATTTACTACTGCATGCTTCTACGAAGAAATACCAATGTCAAAGACAAAAGTCAGCTCTATTGTTGACAATAATGTAGTAGGAACTGTAACAGGTTGGTTTGGGAAAAAGCCCGACGATGTTATGCAAGATGACATCTGTGTGATTGTAAGTGGAAAAGTGCGTGCAGGATACGACCTTAGTCAACTCACTGAGGAAGGGATCATCCAAAGCAATGACACCATCTGGGTCACTCTCCCAGAGGTACAAATCTTTGACGCGGTAGTTAACCCATCTGATATTGACATATTTGTGGAAGATGGCTCATGGTCTCATGAGGAGATGACACAACTAACCATGGGCGCTAACAAGCAACTACTCGAAGATGCTACTGCTGCAGGAATCCTCGATTTGGCTAAAACGTCCGGAGAAGAGCAACTACAAAACCTCTTCAAATCTTTTGGTTTTAACACCGTAATTCTTAAGTAATTCAGCATGAAATCAAGTATAATCGATGTGCCACGTCAAGCCGGTCAAGACGACTTGTTTGGCATACAAGTATACCAAGATGCACTCATAAAATATGTGCAGCTCACTGACACGCCTATCACTATCGCCTTACAAGGCGAATGGGGTTCTGGCAAAACTTCACTGATGAACCAATTGCGTTACAACTTGTGTGATGCAGACAATGCTATGTATTACCCGATATGGCTCAATACCTGGCAATATTCCTTGATGAAAACTCCGGCACAGGCTATTATCAGCATCCTTGAGGGTATCATTACTCAAATAGGGCAGCTAAACCCCTCAGAACATCGTTGGCAAGAGAGCAAAAAGAAAATCGGCGGCTTATTCAAGAAAATGGCTTCGGTAGGCACCAAGGTTGCAGCTGGAGCAGTAGGCATCGATGGTGGCTTAGTTGATGAATTGTTCTCGGGCGAGGATAGCTGCTCGGATATCTTGCAACTGAAAAACGAGATCTCGCATCTAATAGAGGATGCTCTCAAGCACGATGCTAAACGCGTCGGTTTCACTTTCTTTATTGACGACCTTGACCGCATAGACCCACCCGTAGCAGTAGAAATTCTTGAATTGCTTAAGAATATTTTTGATCTTCCGCATTGTGTTTTTATCCTTGCCATTGATTACGATGTGGTTATCAAGGGCTTAAAACCCAAGTTCGGCGAGTTGACCGACAAAAACGAGCGAGAATTCCGTTCATTCTTCGACAAAATTATTCAATTGCCATTCTCGATGCCTGTGGCATCATATTCGATTGACACCTTCTTGGTAGATGCGCTACGCAAAATCGACTTCTTCACCGAAGAAGAATTGAATGACCCGACTGTCGCAGAGACCGTCTCGGAGATAGCCCGCATGTCGGTAGGCTCAAATCCGCGCTCGCTCAAGCGCTTGTCTAATACGCTTGCGCTGATATCCATAATCAATGAGATGCAAGCTCAAGGCTCCGAGAAACAAAACTTGTCAATGAAAGAGTTGAATTTCTCGCTGGTGTGTATGCAGATTGCTTATCCTTATATATATAACCAATTGACCGAGGAACCCGACTTCAAGCAGTGGAATGACCGTATCGCTTCGCGCCTGAAACTCCGCCCGCTTACCGACACCGAAATCGAAGCGCTCAATTCGGTAGAGGAATTTGATGAAGAATGGGAGAAAGTGCTGTTCCGTATGTGCCAGAAGGAGACATACCTCAGCAACCGCACATTCTCCGTGTCGGGCTTGCTCAACAAAATTGCGGTTATAGTCAATGACGACGCCAACTTGGGAAGCATTATATCGGCAACCCTTGAGTTGTCAGCTATCACCAATCTAAAGGCATTTGATGGTCCGATTAAGAAAGTGTATAAATTTAATCGAGACCTCAACAATTATAGCTACAAGGGTCGTGAATACACTCAAAAGACAAAGTTGGTGAACGATATTGTGACGGATTATATCACTACCCACCCCGGTATCACATTCGACCAAGTGTGCGATGCATTCCGCGTAACCAAGAATATGTCGAAGAAATTTATGCCCTATGACGTATACGACCAACAACGTCGCGAAAAAGGCAAGGTAAGTTTTTTTGCCTCATTTAGTCGCAAAGATGCCATCAAGGTAGCTGACGGAGAGTTTGTGATATGCTCCAATTGGCCAACAAGTAGCAATGGCGAACCAGCAGACTTCACATTCTTCCTTGACCGTTGCAAGGTGCTTGGCATTGAAGTACTTCCTTGTTAAATCAACATTATTACATAAGAAACGCCCGGGCTGGTGGATGCCAAGCCCGGGCGCTTTATTTGGTGGAGGGAATTATGCTACGATGTTGGGGTTTTCGATGCCGTAGCCTTTCTTTTTGTCAACGACTTTGAGGATTACACCGAGGACCAGGGCGGCGACGCCGAGCATGGCGAGCATTACCAAGGGCACGGTGTAGTCGTATGATGTGGCGGCAACTTCGGCGGTCATGGTGCCGTCAGCCAATGCCTGTGTGATGGCGGGATTTGTAGCGTCCAAAATCTTGCCGATAAGCAAGGGGAAGAGCCACAAGCCGATATTCTGAATCCAGAAAATCAAGGCGTAGGCGCTACCGATGATTTTGGCATCGACCAATTTGGGGACGCTGGGCCACAAGGCGGCGGGTACCAACGAGAAGCTGGCACCGAGCACCAGGATGGTGACGTAGGCGACGATAAATCCGCCAATCTCGCTGCCCTTGAATGCCGGCAACAAGAGGGCAAATGTGAGGTGGCATGCGATGAGAAGCAGCGAGCCGAGGATGAGCATCGACACTGCCTTGCCCTTGGTATCGACATACTTGCCGAGGACGGGAGTGATAGCCACGGCGAGCAATGGGAATACGGCGAAGACTGCCTCGGCACTCTGGCGCATATAACCCATATAGCAATAACCGATGAGCGAAGCCACGGCGAGGGAGGCAAAAATAATGCGCTTGGTGTTGTCCTTCATGAAGTTGCTTGCGAACGACGAAGCAGCCACCACGAGCATCACTACATATTGAATAATGGTGCACATTTCGCTCTTCCAGAAGGAGTCAGCGGCGATTTCGCTGAATGTCAAGTTGCATTGGAGCATATTGACGGCATATTTCTGGAATGGGAAGATAGCCGAATAGTAGAGCACGCAGAGCAGCGATACGAGCCAGAAGCCGCTGCTGGTGAGAATCTTGCCAAGGTCGCTGATTTTGAAGGGGTCATCTTTCTCCTCAGCCTCGCCGGTCTGTGCATCGAGTTTCTTATCCATAAAGAAATAGACGATGAACATGATGAGGGCAATCAAGAGTAGGACAACGCCGAAGGCTACCGAACGAGAAACGTCGATATTGCCGCCGAGGCGTGCAAAGAAGGGCGAGAAAATCATACAGGTAGCGACACCGAGGCGAGCCAGCGCCATCTCGCTACCCATGGCGAGAGCCATCTCACGACCCTTGAACCACTTAACAATACCACGCGACACGGTGATACCAGCCATCTCGACACCGCAGCCAAAAATCATGAAGCCGACAGCCGAGAACTTAGCCGACGCTGGCATCCCCTCATAGAAGGGCGACACGCCCATCTCGTCGAGAAGCGGAATGTAATTGAGATTTTCGGTAAACCATTGCTCAAGTCCCGAGCCTTGGAACATCGTAGTCACGGCATACCAATTGATAGTGGCGCCAACCAGCATCACGGCTCCCGAGAGCACAGCAGTGAAGCGCACACCCATCTTGTCGAGAATGATACCGGCAAAAATAAGGAAGAACACAAAGACATTGAGGAATGTCTCGGACCCTTGCATTGTGCCGAAGGCGGTCTTATCCCAACCACGGGTGGATTGCATGAGGTCTTGAATAGGCGACAAGATGTCCATAAAGATATAGGAACAGAACATCGCAAACGCCAAGAAGAATAGCACGGTCCAACGGAAAACCGCCGAATCGCGAAGCGTAGTGGTTTGTTTTAAATCGGTCATAACGTATATAATAAATTACTAATTTTATCTGTGCATAATGATAATAAAACGAGTTGCAAAGTTACAAATTTTCACTATTTAAGGCAATAAGTATGCACATTAATTTGCATTATTGCTCAATAATGATTGATTTGCCGTTGTCGATGAGGCGGTACAAGTGGGCTCGCTCGGCGCCCGAGGGCTTGTTGGGACCATGGAGGACTATATAAAGCACGCCGTCAAAACTACGGAAAATCATGCCATGACCGCCATTGGCGCTGAACAACAACTCGTCGTGATGTCGCCATGGTCCGGTAATGCGACCGGTAGCAGACTCGGCGATACCAATGGCATAGTCGCCATTGTGAAACGACGACCATATCATCAACAAGCGCCCGGCAGTGGTGGTATAGAGGAAGCAACCATCTGTAATATAGCAAATTGAGGCGCTCTCGGAGTGCCGTCCGGTGCTCCACGCGGCACTTGAGGCATTGAATAGGCGCAACGGCTCGCCGTCGATAGCCGAGAGGTCATCCTTGAGCCTGACGACACACATCTCGCCATCGACAGTCTGGACCCATTCGTGGCAATACACCATGTAGGGGACGCCATCCTCTACATACAGAGTGCCATCGAGGGTCATTTGGTCCATGGGCAAAGTAGGCTCGGTCGAGAAAGGCTCAAACGGACCCATGGGCGAATCAGAATGGAAAATCTGCACTCCGCGGAAAGTATAGGCAGGCCATCCCTCTTGCTTCTTTTGCCACTGAATATCAGTGTTGAGAGTAGCAAACAGATAATAGCGACCACGATACAGGTGCACCTCGGGCGCCCAAATCGTTCCGGTAATCCAATTATCAGTGGGAACGGTGCACACGGTATAAGGACCGGTCCAAGTCGCTAAATCCTTACTGGTAAAGCACTCGACACCTCCCACCTTACCCTTATCAGTCACTTGCATAGCGCTGCGATACAAGTAATAGGTGTGCGATGCGCTATCGGCAAGAATATACGGGTCGCGTATATGGATATCTTGTAAAGAATAATCACCAATCTGAGCATTCGCAAAGAAGCCGACAAACACACTAATGAATAAAAAAATGACCTTTTTCATTAACAAACAATTTATATCGACAAAGATACGAAATAATATTTGTCAAAACAAAAAAACAGCCCGGGCATCGGGGATGCTCGGGCTGTCGGTTGATAGGGGGC
>CALZTY010000066.1 GCA_945829225.1 uncultured Bacteroidales bacterium
GAGGCGTTTATCCACTAACCGAGACGCTTAGAAATCGCGGAGTGTCATCACGAAGTTTCTTTAATTGGTGTAATGATCTGCTCAATCAAATTCGGCATATTGATGAGACATTGCCGGCGTCAGTTATCGAAAACAATCACTTGATGTCACTTGATATGGCATTAAGGCAAATCCATCGTCCTACAAGCCCATCGGATTTGGCAAAAGCGCGTGAGCGTATGAAATTTGAAGAATTATTCTTCATACAAGTAGATATGCTCCGACGCAATCGGCAACGAAAACTTGCCAATGCCGGTTTCCGCTTTGAGCGAGTAGGGCACTTCTTCAACACTTTCTATAAGCAGTGCTTGGAATTTGACTTAACAGGCGCTCAAAAACGTGTCATCAAGGAGATTAGGGCTGATGTTAATACCGGACGCCAAATGAACCGATTAGTCCAGGGTGATGTCGGCTCAGGCAAGACTGTTGTCGCTCTTATGTCAATGCTCCTGGCAATAGACAACGGCTTCCAGGCTTGTATGATGGCGCCTACCGAGATCCTTGCCACTCAACACTATGAGTCATTGCGTGCTTTGGTAGCAAAAATTGGTGTAAGCATAAAATTGCTGACCGGATCAACCAAAGCTGCCGAGCGTCGTGCCATACATGAACAATTGACCGACGGCTCATTGCAGATTCTTGTAGGTACACATGCATTGATTGAGGACACTGTCCAATTTAACAATCTCGGCATCGCTGTTATTGACGAGCAACATCGCTTCGGTGTCGCTCAACGTGCAAAATTATGGAGCAAGAATACAATCCCTCCTCACATACTCGTGATGACAGCGACCCCGATACCGCGCACTCTTGCAATGACTGTCTATGGTGACCTTGATGTATCGGTAATTGATGAACTTCCACCGGGACGCAAGCCTGTCGAGACCTTATTGCGATATGATAACAACCGCGAAAATGTTTACCGAGGTATCGGTCGTCAACTTCGCGAAGGTCGTCAAGTGTATATCGTTTATCCTCTCATTGATGAGAGTGATAAACTTGAACTGAAAGCGCTTACCGAGGGATTTGAGGAGATTTGTGAAGTCTTCAATATGTACCGCGTAGCCTTTGTTCATGGACGGATGAAACCTACCGAGAAGGACTATCAGATGTCGCTTTTCGCTTCGGGACAAGCGCAAATTTTGGTAGCAACTACAGTGATTGAGGTTGGCGTAAATGTGCCTAATGCCACTGTTATGGTTATCGAAAATGCAGAGCGCTTCGGCTTGTCTCAGTTGCATCAATTGCGCGGTCGAGTAGGGCGTGGAGCTGATAAGTCGTTCTGCATACTTATGACAAAGTATAAGATTGCCAAGGAGACTCGTCAACGACTCGAATTGATGACACAAACCACCGACGGCTTCAAGATAGCAGAGGCTGATATGCAAATGCGAGGACCGGGCGACTTGGAAGGAACGATGCAGAGCGGTATACCCTTTGAATTGCACATTGCCAATCTCGCGACAGATGGGCAAATTATTGCAATTGCTCGCGCCGCTGCTGAACGTCTGCTGGATGATGACCCAAATCTATCCAAACAGGAAAACTCAAAATTTGCCATAGAACTTAAACGAGCCCTCAAACGCAATATCGATTGGAGCAAAATTAGTTGAATTTTCGTGCAAATAATTGCTACGGAATGTGTTGTATTTCAAAACTTTTTGCTAACTTTGCGCGTGATTTTGGGCTTGTTGTGTCCATTTTGGGCGCAAAGGTCTGTTAATTAAAGGTTTAATGATGATAAATATTACTTTTCCCGATAAAAGCGTAAAGCAATTTGAGGCTGGTGTTACTCCCCTCGAGATTGCTCGCTCAATTAGCCCTCGTTTGGCTGATGATGTCCTCGCTGCCTCAATCAATGGCGAGGAGTGGGACCTCTCGCGTCCTGTTAATGGCGACGCTGAACTCAAACTTTTCAAGTGGGACGATCCCGAGGGCAAGCATGCCTTTTGGCATTCTTCGGCTCACTTGCTCGCTGAAGCACTTCAGATTCTCTATCCGGGTGTGAAATTCGGCATCGGTCCCGCTATCGAAAGTGGCTTCTACTACGACATCGACCCCGGACAGCATCAACTCACATCAGATGACTTCAAGAAGATTGAGGATAAGATGCTTGAACTCGCTCGTAACAAAGAAGACATTGTTCGCGCAGACATCAGTAAGGCTGATGCTCTCAAACTCTTCGGTGACCGTGGCGAGGAATATAAATGTGAACTTATCAGCGAACTTGAGGATGGTCACATCACCACTTATACTCAAGGCTGCTTCACAGACTTGTGCCGTGGTCCTCACATCCCCAATACCGCACCTATCAAGGCTGTGAAGATCACATCGCTCGCCGGTGCATATTGGCGTGGTGATGAGAAGCGCAATCAGTTGGTACGTGTATATGGCATCACCTTCCCCAAGAAGAAGATGCTCGATGACTATTTGGCTTTGCTTGAAGAAGCCAAGAAGCGCGACCACCGCAAGTTGGGCAAGGAAATGGAACTCTTTGCCTTCTCACAGAATGTTGGTGCCGGTCTCCCCTTGTGGCTTCCTAAGGGTGCTGCTCTCCGCGACCGTCTCGAGCAGTTCTTGCGCAAGATTCAGAAGCGCTATGGCTATCTGCAGGTAATCACTCCTCATATCGGCAACAAGGCTCTCTATGTGACTTCTGGTCACTATGCCAAGTATGGTAAGGATTCATTCCAGCCCATCCATACTCCTCAAGAGGGTGAAGAATACCTCCTCAAGCCGATGAACTGCCCTCACCACTGCGAAATCTTCCGTGCACTGCCTCGCTCCTATCGCGACCTGCCTCTGCGCCTTGCTGAGTTCGGTACCGTATATCGGTATGAGCAGAGTGGTGAGCTCCACGGCTTGACTCGTGTACGTGGCTTTACGCAAGATGATGCACATATCTACTGTGCGCCCGACCAAATTAAGGATGAGTTCCTCAAGGTGATGGATATTATTTTCTACATCTTCAAGGCTCTTAAATTTGACAACTTCGAGGCTCAGATTTCGCTCCGCGACCCCGAGCACAAAGAGAAATACATCGGAAGTGATGAGAATTGGCACCTCGCCGAGCAAGCAATTATCGAGGCTTGTGCCGAGAAGGGCTTGAATGCACGCACCGAGCTGGGTGAAGCCGCCTTCTATGGTCCTAAACTTGACTTTATGGTCAAGGATGCCATCGGTCGTCGTTGGCAGTTGGGCACCATCCAAGTCGACTATAATCTCCCCGAGCGTTTCCAACTCGAGTATACCGGCGCTGACAACCAAAAGCACCGACCGGTGATGATCCACCGTGCACCTTTCGGCTCTATGGAGCGCTTCGTAGCTGTGTTGCTCGAGCATACTGCCGGCAAGTTCCCCTTGTGGCTCACCCCCGAGCAGGCTGTCGTTCTTCCTATCTCCGAGAAGTTCAACGACTATGCTCACCAAGTGGCTGCCGCTCTCGAGGAGCAAGACTTCCGCGTCGAAGTTGATGACCGCAATGAGAAAATTGGTCGCAAAATCCGTGATAACGAACTCAAGCGCATCCCGTACCTTGTCATAGTTGGCGAAAAAGAGCAGGAAGCCGGTGAAGTTTCGGTAAGAAAACAGGGTGAAGGTGACCAAGGTTCAATGAAAATTGCTAACTTTGCACGACTTCTCGCTGAAGAGGTGAAGAAATCAATTAACCAATAAAATACTGAATGGATAAAAAGCCCAATTTCAACCCGGCAAATCGTCCCCCGATGGGATCTCGCCCGGCTCAACAACCACGCGACAATCGCCAACCCGATCGCAAAGATGCCAAAGCACCTAACAATATTAACGAGTTTATCCGTGCTCGCGAGGTGCGCTTGGTGGGCGACAACGTAGTTGCAGGCATTTATTCCATACAGGAAGCACGCCGCATCGCCGAAGAACTCGAGCTCGACCTCGTCGAGATTTCGGCTCAAAGCGACCCACCGGTGTGCAAGGTGCTTGACTATCAAAAATTCCTCTATCAGCAGAAGAAAAAAGCCAAGGAGATTAAAGCCAAAGCCTCTAAAGTCGTTATCAAGGAAATTCGTTTCGGGCCCCAAACCGACGACCACGACTACAACTTCAAGCTCAAGCACGCCATTGGCTTCCTCCAAGAAGGTGCTAAGGTTAAAGCCTATGTGTTCTTCAAAGGTCGCTCAATCCTCTTCAAGGAACAAGGCGAAGTCCTTCTCCTCAGATTTGCCAACGACCTCGAAGATTACGGCAAAGTCGAGCAAATGCCTCTCCTCGAGGGTAAGCGTATGATTATCATGCTCTCGCCCAAGAAAAAATAGAAAAAGTGTCATGTGTTGACATATATTATATAACTCCATTAATTAACTAAAAAAATGCCGAAGATTAAAACTAATTCCGGTGCCAAAAAAAGATTCGCTCTTACCGGATCAGGAAAGATCAAGAGAAAACATGCTTACCACAGCCACATCTTGACAAAGAAGACCAAGAAGCAAAAACGCAACCTCGACCACTTTGGTTTGATCGCCAAGGTTGACGAGAAAAACGTAAAAGCCCTGTTGGCTCTTAAGTAAGATTAGGCTTACATATCCCATTTTTCTTTAGATCTATTAGAGAGTTTATAATCATTTTTATTAACCGAATGAGCAGCAACTAAGTGCTCCCAAATGAGCCGCTGACATTCACAACAGACAAATAAAATGCCAAGATCAGTAAACCACGTTGCATCACGTGCACGTCGTAAAAAAATCCTGAAACTTACTCGCGGCTACTTCGGATGCCGCCGTAATGTATGGACCGTTGCCAAGAATACTTGGGAAAAAGGTCTCACCTATGCCTATCGCGACCGCAAGGACAAGAAAGGCAACTTCCGCGCTCTTTGGATTCAGCGCATCAACGCCGCTGCTCGTCAGCACGACTTGAGTTACTCCAAACTCATGGGCTTGTTGCACAAAGCAGGTATCGAGATTAACCGCAAGGTGCTCGCCGACCTCGCTCTCAACAATCCCGCTGCCTTCAAGGCTATTGTTGACAAAGTGAAAGGCGCTTGATAAACCTCAACGCATAAACACTTAGACACTCCCATCGACCTCTACAGTCGATGGGAGTGCTCTTTTTAGTGTATGATTATATGACGTATTAACTACCCAACTCTAATTGATTTTTTACTAAATGATAATAGGCTCCTTGTTGTAATATTAGTTTATCATGTGTGCCTACTTCAGATACACATCCATCTTTAAGAACTATGATTTGATCGGCATGGCGAACAGTTGAGAGCCTATGTGCTACAACTATTACTGTCCTTCCTTTATAAAACTCCGTTAGATTATCAACTATCGCCCTTTCGTTGTCAGCATCGAGCGAATTAGTTGCCTCATCAAGAATTATGAATTCTGGCATCTTATAGATGGCACGGGCTATTAGTATTCTTTGTCTTTGACCTTGGCTTATTCCGATACCGTCGCGCCCGATTATAGTATTATATTTCAGCGGTAGAGCTGAGATGAAGTCGTGAATATTTGCAAGACGAGCTGCTTTTTCAAGTCTTTCATAGTCTATATCACCATCGCTCACAGCGATGTTACGAGCAATTGATTCAGAGAAAATAACGCCATCCTGCATTACCACGCCGCATTGGTGTCTCCACCATTTAAGTCTGTATGTATTAATATCCTTACCAGCAATTGTCAAATCACCGCTCGTCGTTGGATAATAGCCTAAAATCAATTTAATTAGTGTCGTTTTACCACTTCCTGAGGCTCCTACTATTGCTGTTACCTTATTATGAGGGATTGTGATACAAATGTTCTTCAACGCATACTTAAATGAAGATATATCGTATTTAAAA
>CALZTY010000067.1 GCA_945829225.1 uncultured Bacteroidales bacterium
AGACCGATGTTAGGACCTTCAGGCGTCTCGATAGGACAGAGACGGCCGTAGTGGGTGTAGTGAACGTCGCGGACCTCGAAGCCGGCACGCTCGCGCGAGAGACCGCCGGGGCCGAGAGCCGACATACGACGCTTGTGAGTAATCTCGGCGAGCGGGTTGGTCTGGTCCATGAACTGGGACAGAGCGCTGGTGCCGAAGAAAGTATTGATAACGCTCGAGATAGTCTTGGCGTTGATAAGTTCGATAGGAGTGAAGACCTCGCTGTCGCGAACGTTCATGCGCTCGCGGATTGTGCGCGACATACGAGCCAAGCCAATGTTGAATTGGTTGTAGAGCTGCTCACCTACAGTGCGCACGCGGCGGTTGCTGAGGTGGTCGATGTCGTCGACGTCGGTCTTGGAGTTGATGAGCTCAATCAGATACTTGATGATGTTGACAATGTCCTCGCGTGTGAGCACCTTGACTTCCATCGAGGTATCGAGATTGAGTTTCTTGTTGATGCGGTAGCGGCCCACCTCGCCGAGGTCATAGCGCTTCTCAGAGAAGAAGAGGTTGGTGATGACTTCGCGAGCGGAGGCGTCGTCCGGTGGCTCGGCGTTGCGCAATTGACGATAGATAAATTGCACAGCCTCCTTCTCGGAGTTGGTGGGGTCCTTCTGCAGGGTGTTGAAGATAATGGAGTAGTCGCTGGTATTGACATCTTCCTTGTGGAGGAGGATTGTCTCGACGCCGCTCTCGAGGATTTGGTCGATGTGCTCCTCGGTGAGAACTGTCTCACGGTCGATGATCACATCGTTACGCTCGATAGATACAACTTCGCCGGTATCTTCGTCGACGAAGTCGCCAATCCATGTCTTGAGGACACGGGCAGCGAGTTTGCGGCCGATAGCCTTCTTGAGGTTGGTCTTGTTGACCTTGACTTCCTCGGCGAGCCCGAAGATGTCGATGATATCCTTGTCGCCCTCAAGACCGATAGCGCGCAACAGGGTAGTCACGGGCAATTTCTTCTTGCGGTCGATGTAGGCATACATCACATTATTAATGTCAGTGGCAAACTCAATCCAAGAGCCGCGGAAGGGGATGATGCGAGCGCTGTAGAGTTTGGTACCATTGGCATGAGTGCTCTGCCCGAAGAAAACGCCGGGAGAGCGGTGGAGTTGCGAAACGACGACGCGCTCGGCACCGTTGATCACAAAGGTACCTTTCTCGGTCATATAAGGGATAGGACCGAGGTAAACATCCTGAATTTCTGTAGCGAAGTCCTCGTGGTCGGGGTCGGTACAGTAAAGTTTAAGTTTAGCCTTGAGGGGCACCGAGTAAGTGAGACCACGCTCGAGACATTCCTCAATGGTATATCTTGGGGGGTCGATGTAATAGTCGAGGAACTCGAGGACGAAGTTGTTGCGAGTGTCGGCTATAGGGAAATTTTCGGAAAAGACCTTGTAGAGCCCTTCGTTTTTACGTTTTTCCGGAGGTGTATCGAGCTGAAGGAAGTCGCGGAACGACTTGAGCTGCACCTCAAGGAAGTCGGGGTAAGGAAGCGGATTCTTTACCGAAGCGAAATTAATTCGTTGTTTATTTGAGGAAACTGACATCTAAGAAATTCGGATTAAAGGTGTTAAGAAACAGGGAACTTAATTTACGACACAAAGGGGTTAAGAAAGCCCGTTAAGGGGCGTTCTTAACCCAATTGCCTGTAAGTCAGGTGAATTATTTAAGTTCGACTTCAGCGCCGGCTTCCTCAAGTTCTTTCTTGAGAGCCTCGGCTTCGTCCTTAGACACGCCTTCCTTAACGGTGCTGGGAGCGTTGTCAACCAATTCCTTGGCTTCCTTGAGGCCGAGACCTGCGACGTCCTTCACTTTCTTAACGACGTTAAGTTTCTGAGCGCCGGCGCTCTTGAGGATAACGTCGAAAGAGGTCTTCTCTTCAACTGCAGCAGCAGCGGCGGGGCCGGCAGCAACAGCGACAGCAGCAGCGGCGGGTTCGATACCGTATTCCTCCTTGAGGATCTGAGCGAGTTCGTTTACTTCCTTTACGGTAAGGTTAACAAGTTGTTCAGCAAAAGCTTTTAAATCTGCCATTTTTGTATTTGTTTATTTGTTATTATTCGAAAAAAACTGATGATGGAATTATTCTTTGTTTGAGAGCGTCTCAAGGATACCGTGGAGCTTGGTGCCACCGGAAGTAAGAGCAGAAACAACGTTCTTGGCGGGCGATTGCAACAGTGCAATAACGTCGGCGATAAGTTCGTTCTTGCTCTTGATAGCGGCGAGAGCGTCGAGCTGGTCGGCACCTACGTAGCAAGTTTCTTCTACATAAGCTGCCTTGAGTGCGGGAAGGGTGTCGTCTTTCTTGACGAAATCTTTGAGCAACTTGGCGGGAGCGTTACCCACGTTGGTGCACATCAGAGAGGTCGAGCCGCTCAGTGCGGGATAGATCTCAGAGAAGTCGCCATCCATAGACTCGAGGGCCTTGTGGAGCAAAGTATTCTTTACAACCATCAACTTGATGTCAGCCTTGAAGCAAGCGCGACGGAGGTCGGATGTCTTCTCGGCGTTCAAGCCGGCAGTTTCCACCAAATAGAAGCCGTTGTAGGCTTTGAGGGTATCGACGATGCGTTCGATTACCAGGGCTTTATCTTCCTTTTTCATTGTCTACGTTGATTAAGTGGGTTAACCTTCGATTGACTTAGAGTCGACCTTAACGCCGGGGCTCATTGTGCTCGAAAGATAAATGCTCTTGATATAAGTACCCTTGGCGGTGGCGGGCTTGAGTTTAATCAAGGTGTTGATAAACTCGCGGGCGTTGTCGACCATCTGGTTGGGAGCGAAAGACACCTTGCCGATGGTAGAGTGAACGATACCGTTCTTGTCGACCTTGAAGTCGATCTTACCTTTCTTAACCTCTTCGACAGCCTTAGCGACGTCCATAGTAACAGTACCGCTCTTGGGGTTAGGCATCAAGCCGCGGGGACCGAGGATACGACCCAGGGCACCGATTTTACCCATGATAGCGGGCTGAGTGATGATAACGTCAACATCGGTCCAGCCGCCTTTGATTTTCTCGATATATTCGTCCAAGCCTACATAGTCGGCGCCGGCGGCAGTAGCGGCGGCTGCTGCGTCGGGGTTGCAGAGTACGAGGACACGGACGGTCTTGCCGGTGCCGTGGGGCAGTGTTACCACGCCACGCACCATCTGGTTAGCCTTACGGGGATCCACACCGAGGCGCACGTCAATATCCAACGATGCGTCAAACTTGGTATAGGTGATTTCCTTTACCTTTTCAGCGGCTTCTGCCAAGGTGTAAGCTTTCCCGGCTTCAATCTTGCTAAGGGCTAACTTTTGATTTTTAGTCAGTTTACTCATTTCAATTGAAGATTACAGGTTATTTACCGGGGAAATCGCCTTTGACGGTGATACCCATACTTCTGGCCGTACCGGCTACCATACGCATAGCAGATTCGATGGTGAAGCAGTTGAGATCCGGCATCTTGTCGGCAGCAATTGCCTGCACTTGGTCCCAGGTGATCTCGGCAACCTTGGTGCGGTTAGGCTCTTTCGAACCCTTCTTTGCCTTGGAAACCTCCTTGAGCTGTACAGCTACCGGGGGAGTCTTAACGATAAAGTCGAAAGATTTGTCGGTGTAGTAAGTGATTACTACAGGGAGAATCTTGCCGGCTTTGTCCTGGGTGCGGGCATTGAATTGCTTGCAAAATTCCATGATGTTGATACCCTTCGAACCCAGGGCAGGACCTACTGGTGGCGAGGGGTTGGCTGCTCCGCCTTTAATCTGCAATTTGATTTGTCCAGCAATTTCTTTAGCCATTGTAAAAACAAATTAATAAGATTAAAAAATCTTGCGATTGTGAACTTTCGAGCGTAACCTTCAATTGTTCATTCACGCTCTACCTGCGAATTTTCCAATTCCAGAGGATTTGGACGGCCGAATATCTTTACCATCACAGTGAGTTTTCTCTTCTCGCGGTCGACCTTCTCGATGGTGCCGGTAAATCCGTTGAAGGGACCTTCCTTCACCTTGACAGTCTCACCAACGATGTAATCATTGATTTCGTTGTCGGTGGGGTCGAACAACTCGTCGGCGGCGCCCAGCATACGCATGACCTCGGCTTGGCGCAAGCGCTCGGGTTGAGCGCCCTTCTCGCGACCGCGCAGGAAGTCGATGACGTTGGTGGTGTTGACGAGCTGATGTATCACCTCGCCGCGCAAGTCAGCCTCAATGAACACATAACCACTGTAGAGGTTGCGTTCCTTGATGATTTTCTTGCCATTGCGCACCGCCATTACCTTCTCGGTGGGTATCAACACTTGAAACAGGTAATTGCCCAGATCGGTGTTCTTGATTTGAGCGTCAAGAACCTCCTTGACCTTGGCTTCCTTACCCGAGATGGCACGCAACACATACCATCCGCGCTTGTTGTCATTCTGCTGTTCCACTGTCCGAGGGGTTTAGAAGGGATTAGAAACTGTAGATAAAGTGCATTAAGCCGTTAACCACCTTGTCCATGACGAAGATTATCAGTGCGATAATCACGGAAGCAATCATCACGAGAATAGCAGATTTTACAACCTGCTTCTTGGTGGGCCAAGAAGTCTTGAAGCGCAATTCTTCGTAAGACTCCTCGATATTCGTAAGTAGTTTAAGTTTCTTCATTTTCAAAAAATTAGCACGGGAAGAGAGGCTCGAACTCCCGACACCTGGTTTTGGAGACCAGTGCTCTACCGACTGAGCTATTCCCGTATGTAAGCCACCGTGATGTGGTGTACACACCACGGTAGCTTTGTTATTTATTCGATTTCTACCCTAAGGTATTAGTCGAGGATTTCGGTGATTTGACCCGAACCAACGGTGCGGCCACCTTCACGGATAGCGAAGCGGAGACCCTTGTCGCAAGCAACGGGGTTGATGAGCTTCACGATGATCTCTACGTGGTCACCGGGCATTACCATTTCAACACCCTCGGGGAGAGTAATCTCACCGGTCACGTCAAGTGTGCGGATGTAGAACTGGGGACGATAGTGGTTGTGGAACGGAGTGTGACGGCCACCTTCCTCTTTCTTGAGGATGTAGACAGAAGCCTTGAACTCGTCGTGGGGCTTAACAACACCCGGGTGGCAGATTACCATACCACGACGGATATCCTTCTTGTCGATACCACGGAGCAACAGACCAACGTTATCACCGGCTTCGCCCTGATCGAGGAGCTTGCGGAACATTTCCACACCGGTAACTACTGACTTCATGTCAGCGCCGAGACCCATGATTTGAACTTCGTCACCAACCTTTACGACGCCGGTTTCGATACGACCGGTAGCAACGGTACCACGACCTGTGATTGAGAATACGTCCTCAACAGGCATAAGGAAGGGCTTATCAACGTCGCGGGGAGGCAGGGGAATCCATGTATCAACAGCGTCCATCAACTCCATAACCTTAGCTTCCCATTCGGGCTCACCGTTGAGTGCGCCGAGGGCAGAGCCACGGATGATAGGAGTGTTGTCGCCATCGTATTCGTAAGCGTCGAGAAGTTCGCGCATTTCCATTTCAACGAGTTCGAGCATCTCTTCGTCGTCGACCATGTCGCACTTGTTGAGGAACACAACGATACGGGGAACGTTCACCTGGCGAGCGAGCAGGATGTGCTCACGAGTCTGGGGCATAGGACCGTCAGTAGCGGCAACTACGATGATAGCACCGTCCATCTGAGCAGCACCGGTAACCATGTTCTTAA
>CALZTY010000068.1 GCA_945829225.1 uncultured Bacteroidales bacterium
TAAAATAATATCTATTATTAAAAAATTTCGATGCAAAGTTAACACTTTTTTTCAAATCTCACAAATCCCAATAACACTAGTAAAAATGACATAAAACATGACATCAACAACCGCAACGAGCCGTTTTTCCTCACACAAAAAACCGATTATTTCTTTCTAATTCTTTCCAATTCTTTCAAGATTGGAAAGAATTTCTTATCTTTGCGGCAAATATAAATAAGATGAGTACAATAGAAGCCCCTCCGAAAATCGAATCTCAGGAGATACTCCACTCTATGATTTCTCCTCCAAATGAAAGTATTGCTTCAATAGTTGATAGAATCAATGAAGAATATGAGTATTGGGATACCGTTAAGTACAAGAAATGTCCTAAAGAATGTTCTGTCAAAAAATTATGGACCTACGTGAAAGCATCCAGGACAATGAACATGATTAGGGCATGGCCTCGATATAACATTACTCTTGGCATTACAAACCATATGCAACGTATGTGCCATGAGTTTGATATGAACTTCGGTGGCTCTTGGGGCACAAATTCGATTATTCCCGGTGACAACAAGGAGCGTTATCTGGTTAGTTCTTTGATGGAGGAGGCTATTTTTTCCAGTCAGATGGAAGGCGCTGCAACTACTCGACAAGTGGCAAAGGATATGCTTCGCAAGAAGATTAGCCCCAGAGACAAGTCACAGCAGATGATTGTCAACAACTATCAAACTATCCAATTTGTGGTTGAAAATCAAGATACGCCGTTGACAGTAGAACTCTTGCAACATATTCATCAACTGATGACTGAAAACACATTGGTAAATCCCGAGGATGCGGGGCGGTTCCGTACAAACGACGATGTAGTAGTCGAGAACGGTATTACCCACGAAATAGTTCACCGTCCCCCCTCTTACACCGAAATACCTTCTTTTGTAAGAGACCTCTGCGAATTCTTCAACGAAACCCGGTCTAAGGTCTTTATCCACCCAATCATACGTGGCATTATCATTCATTTTATGATTGCCTACATGCACCCATTTGTTGATGGAAACGGCAGAACCGCACGAGCACTTTTTTATTGGTATATGCTCAATCAGAAGTATTGGTTGATGGAATATCTTTCTATTTCGAGGGTTATCGCTAAATCCAAGAAATCTTACGAGAAGTCTTTCCTATGTACCGAAGCAGACAATAACGATATTGGCTATTTCGTAGCATATAATCTGCGTGTGTTAGATCTTTCTTTCAAACAACTTCAAGGTTATCTAAAACGAAAGCAAGAAGAAAAGAAGGCTGCAAATACATTTCTACAACTGGGAGACATTAACAGTCGCCAGGCTCAGATTATCAAAATGTTTGTCGATAGCCCAAAAGAAGTCCTTACTATTAAGGACATTCAAATCAAATTCTCTATTAGCCCTACTACAGCCAAGGGTGATATCATCGGACTTGTAAAACGCGGTCTAATTGATGAATTTTCATTCAATAAGGTTAAGAAGGGATATATTAGAAGTGCTCATTTTGAGGAAATAATCAAACCAATTAGTAATTAATTCTTTCCAATCTTGAAAGAATTGGAAAGAATTGGAAAGAAACACAATAGAAATGACCCCCAAGAGTGTCGCACGACACTTTTGGGGGTCACTTTATGTGTGGAAATCTTATCGGATTGCAACCTTGAAGGCGCCGGCGGGTGTCACCACCACATAAACGCCTGTGTCGGGGAGAGTTACCTCGATCGCATCGGTTGCGTAAGCCACCAACGCACCGGCGAGGCTGTAAACCTTGACAAAGTCTTGTGTAGAGCCGAAGGTCAGCACCGAACCGTATATGGCAACTCGTGGCATCTCGACTGCAATATCACCGACCTCCGAGGAAGTCTTTTGTATGCTATATGCAGCGAGTCCGTTGCCGGGCACATATATATATATCATGGCGCCATCTTCCTTCTTCACGATAGAGACAGGAGCCGAAAGAGTCGTAGAGTTGGTGCTGCCGAGGCTTGCCTGGGGTATCGACCACAGCAATTTGCCATCGCTCAGTCCATTAGTGGCGCCACCCTTGACTACATTGAATTTGTAGCCCGATGTGTGGTCGGCGGCAGCGTAGACCAGGATGTCATAGTCATTGAGGCTCACGCAATCAAAGCCATTTGACTGTGTGGCAGCAACATAGTGACTTGCACTGCTTGCGAGCGCATCAACAATCTTGCCTGTGCTGAACGAGTACAATGCCGCTGCTGTATTACCGCCATCAAGATAGAATTGGTCGGCACTGATAGGGAACACCTTGGTAGCGATGCCAAAGTTGGCGGCACTTGAGGGCAAAAATTCGCTCACTGTCACCTTGCTCTCGGTGACACTGCCGTTGTTCACGGTCCAGCGATAGACTACTTTGTCGCTCGATGCGGCAGCGAATACATAGAATTTGCTCGATGTGACATCTCCATAGATGGCGGCGTGGTCGATACGTGCCTTGGTCGAGCCGGTGATTGAAGCCACCGTGGTCAAGGCGCCGGTCTCGACATTCACCTTATGCACCACCAGCGGTGTTGTTGACACATTGAGTGTGAGGTTGGTGATGCAAATATTGCCTGCCGTATCCTTGATTACGTCGTTGCAAGGATAATAACTACACTGGCCTATCGTGCTGAGAATAACATCAAATTCGTGCTCGCCTGTTGAAGCGTTATATGCTTGCAGGTAGATTTCAGCATCTGCAGCGGCTTCGCTACGGCCCGAGACATATACATAGTCTTCGGTTGCAACCATGCCACGGTTGAGTACTCCATTCTCGGTGTAGGGGAAGTTGTTGTATGCGGCTTGTGCCGAGCGATACCACACGCTGTTGATTACGAAGTTCTCGGTGGTGGGGTATGCGTCTACATCAGTCTTGATGCTGTACCCTGCCTCGATATTGCCAACCTCGCGGTCGCCTGTCTTGAAGGATCGCATGCCAGAGGCAGTGGGAGCGCAACCCGATTGAGTGGTCACCACGCGCCAGTAGTATGACTTATTGGGGCTCAAGGTATTGAGCTCGACAGTTGTCGAAGTGCCTGTGATGCCAGCCTTGCTGACAAGGATATTGCTGAATGCCGGAGCGTCTGAAATCTCGAGGCGATAGGTAGCATTAGCCACCGAGGTCCACGAGAAGGTGGCGGTCCACTCCACTGTAGCACCGGCTGCCGGCGACACCAATGTAGTAGCCTGTGACGGGTCTTGTGTATAGTTGGCAAGGGCAGCCTCAGACTCATAGCCGTAGCCATCGTATACGCATACGGCATAGTAATAACCGGTCTTGCGGTCGGTGGGCAATGTGTATGATGTACCGTAGGTGACGCCCAACAGGTAGGAGATGTCGATACCGTCGCCATCAGCCGACTGAGCATCCTCAAAGGTTACATCCGAGGGGATTGCATATACGGTATAGCGAATAATCGAGTTGGATGCGGCTCCGGCGGTAGCGCTCCACGACAGGGAGCCGCTGCTGAGTTTGAAGTTGGCTGGAGCGGCATATGTGGGGTGCTCCTTCCAGGTAATAACCGGCACAAGGGTCTTGCCGGTATACTTATTTTGTTCCAAGTAATCGCCGAGACCTCCTACGCCGCCATTGAGACCATCAATATTTTTGGTCGAGTAATAAATGCTACCCGGGTCGGCACTGTAAGTATCCTGATATTGACGATGCAAATCAACTTGCTTGCCTACTTCAGCCCAATTGCTCGATGTATTGGCGTCGGCGAGGAAAGATATGGAGTGTGAGACATAGTAATGACGATTGAAGTGATCGGCAACCATTGACCACCACTTGGTGATGGGACCAAATGGCGATGCCGATGCGGTAGTAGTCCAATAAATCTGCGGGGAGATAAAGTCGACCGAGCCGGCATTGAGCCATGCCAAGGGATCGCTGTATATTTGCGCATATTGCCAGTCGCTGGCAGTTACATTCGGCTTGGATAGTCCATAGGTTGATGCCGATGCGCCGGCAATACCGGCAGGCGAAATACCGAAGCGCAAGTCGGGACGGTCGGCTTGGATGTTGTCGTAAACCTCTTGCACGAAGTCATTGATATTCTTACGGCGCCAATCGCCAATAGACAGAGAGGTGCCCGATGCCTTGTAGATAGCATAGTCGGGAGCCGAGGAGCCCTCCTCAGTGCCACCCGAGGGATAGAAATAATCGTCAAATAATATGCCGTCGACAGCATAGTTGGTATATATCTCCTTGATTACCTTGATGATATGAGCGCGAGCCTCGGCAATACCGGGATTGAAGACGATATAACTGCCATTGCTCAGCAGCCAGCCGTTATTACTCCACTCCTTGTCGTAGGATGTGGTATAAGCCGTTCCCGAGGAACTCTCACGGAAGGGATTAATCCAGGCATAGCACTCCATGCCGCGTTTGTGACACTCTGCCACTACCCATTCCAGGGGGTCCCAGCCGGGATTTGTGCCGCGAGAGCCTCCGATTGCCGAACTCCACGGCTCGTAACTCGATTTGTACATCGCATCGGCAAGGCTTCGCACCTGGAAACACACACCGGTGTAGTTATGTGCCTGAAGATTGTCCAAGTAGGTAGTCATTTGAGCCTTAGCCTTACTCTCGGTCGTGCTTTCGGGCCAGTCAATTCTCCAGACAGTTGTCAACCATGTCGAGCGAAACTCACGCTTCATGGTCTCGGCTTGTACCACTGCGGCTATTCCTAACAGCGCTACAAGTACGGTAATTAGTTTTTTGTTCATTTAGGTATAGAGATTGTTAGTTGTTTTATAGGTATAACACACTATTGTGCGCGACAAATTTACACATTTTTTCGTTATAATCAGCAATCTGCGCCCAAGTTTTTTGTTCTAATTCATTATTTTTACGTTTTTAGATTTTTTATACAAAAAAAATCATTAACTTTGTCTCAATAAAAAACAAAACCCGATAGCTTGATATACAGGGGCTACCGGGGATCAACACTGCAAAGTTACAGCTATTTCTCTAATAAAACAATTTTTTCAAGCCAAAAGTTTTATAAACTCCGTGAAATTTCTTGAATTACAGCACATTGTCTCTCCAGACAGAATGAGCAGATATCTAACAGCTTGCAACAACGATAGAAGAAAAGCCCTACACCTATATAAGCTCAATATCAAGGCTTCACTTGAGATGTTTGCTGTTGTAGGAGCTTTTGAAGTCGCCCTACGCAACTCCATCAACCGCATAATGATTGATAATTATGGAAGCGATTGGCTACGCGATGCCGTGCTACCCGGCGGTATGTTTGATATTCCTCAATGCCGTGACCACGCACGCATAATCCGCTCTGCCTATGAAAAACTGTTGCAACATCATCTATATTCTCATACTCATTTGCTATCTAAAATGGAATTCGGTGTTTGGAAATACATGTTTTCAAGCCCTCAATTCCGTGCAGCTAACAGGGTTATTCTCAGGGCTTTCCCAAACAAACCAATATCAAATCGAACTATTCAATACAACAATACATATATCTTCAACGAACTCGATCATGTCAATTCTCTCCGAAACAGAATAGCACATCATGAGCCTATATGTTTCCCGACAGGCAAATCAATTATCACAACTCAA
>CALZTY010000069.1 GCA_945829225.1 uncultured Bacteroidales bacterium
AGTATTAATAAATGATATTTCTTGTTCAGAAAAGCCGTATTTCGAATAGAGTTGATCATCAATTTCATGAACTGACTTATTCCAACATATGTCAGAACTATTACTGAAATCTTGTAGTGGCACAAAACGAAACACTTCTTGCGAAACTTGCATAGTGCCTCTGCCAAAGAAAAGCAGTATTTTGAAAAAATTAGTATCAAAATACTTTTTACAATTAGTTTGTTCAATTTCAGTTCTGAAAGGGCCAACATTTAAGAATGTTTCTGTACAAGCTGAATTTCTTTCTCCAATTATTGCTTCAGGTGGATTGATTGCATTTGTAGAATAGCTTGTAGTAAAAAATAATTTGTATGCGTCAATCCATTGTTGGTTTTTTGTAATGATTGATGGATTAACATAACCTATAGTCCTTCGCGCTCCGCCTTTAATACCCTTTACACCATAAACCTTTATACAACCTTGGAATGGTACAAATTGTAGATTCGCATTTGGATATCTTTCAGGTGAGTTAAATAAGTCTTTTCTAATACCGTATGGCTGGGTAAGACTTATAATCTCTTTTAATAATTTTATATTATTTGTAACTTTTTCAATTATCGATTGTCTGCGAGAATCACGAATAATAATATCTGAAATTTCATCATTGAATAAGCGATATGACATGAATGGGGCAGAATTAGCAGGACGATAATTATACATAAGTTTTCCACAATGGTTCTTATCCCATAAGAAATAGCATATACCTCCATCAATATGCTGTCCACTGAAACAATAAGCAGAATCTTCCATATCAAATAATTTTGATATGTGTGTCTCATTCATCATTTCTTTGCGGAAAGGCTTTAAAATAACTTTACCGCCAATCATCCATTTAGAAGGCATGATTAGAGAAAAGTATAATGGATTAATTTGTATAGAAATGCGTACAAATAGTTGATAAACCGGATTTGCTGCATCATCTGATGCTCCACTTCCGTCATTTACTTGATATGGCGGGTTGCCTACAATAGCGTTGAATTTCATATTGTCATTTTTATTTGCTTTCCAGAATGAATTACCTTTAGCGACTTTTTCGATAAAGTTGTTAGGCTTATTTTTAATTTGATTTATTAGGTCCTCGAAGTAACGGGTATTGACTTTGAGATCATGGAAGCCCACGAGTGTTCGCTTGGTGATGCTCTTTGCCATAGGCGTTTTGCAAATAACAAAAATGTTCTCTGCAACAACGTTGCTCCATATATCCCATTCATCATCCACACTTTCGGGAGTATACTTGAGGGTCGCAAGCCAAGCACGATAGGTGCTATAAGCCATAAAGAGCGGATAAAGACCTGTCTTGGAGTTTATCTCAAGGATACGAGTTTCGGGATTGAAGACATCGGCAGTAACCTTACCACGGTCGACGAAGCGAGGCTCGGCAAGAGGCTTTTTATCGTCGAAGTCGGCATCGAAGAAAGTGTAACCGCCGATAGTGTCGGAAATATGCATATTAACCACGCGCCAAGGAGTAAGTACAGTCTCCTTGTCGGGGTTGCGGAAAGAGGCAAAAATGCGAGTAATGCGCTCGATACGCTGCTCAATAGAGAGACGGTCGGCAGAGCGGACCATATCGCGGATACGCTTGGCAGAGGCTGCAAAGACGTCAGGGTCGTAGTACTTGCGGAACGCGTTGAATTTCTGCTTGGACACGCCACGGGGCATAAATTCTTCCCAAGAAAGCGGATCAATCAGCGACGCAAAATTATCAATAGTGATTTCTTGAGTACTGTCGTCAATTTCCGCACCATAGATCATCAATGGCATGCGGATGGAAATGCCACGAAGGATAGAAATTGCCGTATCGCGATTTTTCTTTTTGGCTTTTAACTCTTCAAGGCGTTTCTTTTCCTCCTCGGTAAGTTCCTTCTTTTTCTTCTCGAGTTTTTCTTTTTCCTTATATTCTTCCTCAGTCAATCCCTGATTGTTAATATCGACCGAGTCGGTCTTGGGCATAGACTTTGTTTGCCCGATGATTTTCTTGAGGTCATCAAATTCTTCGAGAGCGACAGAGTCCAATTTCATAAGCTCGTCATTGTACAAGTATGAATCCTCGAAGCCATTGTTGACCACGCGCTCAATGTATACCTTCTTGAGTTGTTGCATCATAGAGTCGACATCGTACTTGAGCATCTTGGAGCCCTCCATGCCGATAACGGGGCAGAAATTGAGGAACTCGCCCATGGCACGTCGATCGTCACCCGAAGTCTTTCCTGCCTTGGTAGAAATTTTGGCAGTCTCGGCAAGGACTTTGAGAGTGCGGTCGGGAGCGAAGTCAAAGACATAGCATTGCTCCTTGACGCGTCCATTGATGGTGGCAGGAGTCTGCACACGGAAGATTGTCTGCATATAAGTTGCAGCAGCAGTGTTGAAAGAACCTGAAAGCATAAGGACAGCAGTCCATTCCCTAACACTCACACCTGTAGTCAAGCGACCGCAGCTAAGGGTGATTGTGCGCGACTGGTCGGGGTCATCGCCGATTTTTGAGCGGAGTAGAGCAAGAGCCTCGGCATTTTCTTCCTCGGTGGGGTCGCCCTCGCCGGCAACATTAACAATGGTGAAATGCTGGAATACCGCATGCTTCTCGAGCATACGTTGCAAAGCAAGAGCCGATTTGACACCCGGCACCATCCAAAGGGTGTGGCGGAATATGTTGCGGTATTCATCATTGGCAAAAGGATATGCGCTGTCAGTATCTTTCTTGCAGAGCAAGTCGAGGAATGCCGCAACGTCATTTTTATGAACAAACTCGTCGGAATCGTTTACGCGGAAGAATTCACGGAAGTTGAAAGCCACGTCCTCGTCGATGTAATCTTTAAGAAGACGCCCGAGGTCGTAGGTGTAAATATTCATAGCAGGCAACCCGGCATATGGGTTTGGGTCGCCGAAGTGTTCCAAATCCCATTGCGCCTTGGCTTTTTGCTCCATCACATAGTCCCAGGTGTAAAGTTCATTCTCGTTGTAATCGTCAAAGAGATTAAAAGGAGTGCCGGAGAGCGAAAGCACCTTGGTGGCAGGCTTGGTAAGTTCTTTAATGACATTTTGCCCTAACTCGGTTTGCGTACCCTCGTGAGCCTCGTCAATGATTATAAAATCCCAAGGAGTTGAAAAAATTTCATCGTTTTTGTTGAACTTGCCACCGACGGTTTCGGAGCCACGCAAGTCTTGCATCGAGGCGAAATATACATAGCGGACCTTATCAGTTTTTGCTGCGGCTTCAAGAACTGCATAAGAGTCGCCACGGTTTTTGGAACCATAGCTAAAATCGGCACGGTCGTAGAAAATCTTTTTGAAATCGTCATACCAACCATCATCGACCACCGGGCGGTGAGTAAGGATAAGGGAGCGACGAAAATCCAAATCCTTAATTACTTGGAGAGCCGAAAGAGTTTTGCCAAAACGCATTTTGGCATTCCAAAGCATTTGGTTGCCTTTCTTAAATTGCTTTTTGGTTTTCTCGATAGCTTCGCTCTGTTCGGGGCGAAAGATGATAGGACTCTGCCCCTCGGAGACTTCAGTAGCGAGCAACGACTTACGTCCCTCTTTCACCGCCTTAATGGCATTGATGACGGTAGTTAAATCAGTCTCAAACCATTCACTTCCCCAATTGGCGTTGGCACGTCGCTTGATACCACTGCGCAGTAATACTTGGTGTACAGTCTTATCGCTGAAAGATCTATACTTGCCACCGCTGCAATACAATGCGGACTCCGTATATATGAGGTCATACTCTATACCGGCAGTTTTTGTGTATTGGTCAATACGGTTTTTAGCCGCCTTGTTGAGGATGTGTGAATTAGGGGCGAGATCAGAAGCATTGCAACCATCTGGCAAAGTTGTTTCGCCAATTTTCACACAGCCTTTATGTGCCGCATCATTAATGCGGAACACATAAATAAGTTTAGGTTTTAGAGCTGATTCGAACAACATTATAAAAAACCGTCTATTGTCTAATAAGGTTAATAAATCGTATTACTTGATTTTCGCGAGGTTTTTTTCTCCAATCGCGGATTTGGCAGTAAATGCCGTTGTGCTTGAAAAAATCGCCGTTGTCACAGCCAATGCAAGGGCAATCCTTGGCATCATCGTCGCCAAAGAGGCTTTCCATAATCTTGGCATGACCACAAGAATTTGGAACAACGAATTTCAATCCGTCCATTTGCCAGAGATTCCATGAGATGATGTATGCAATATGGTTGATGGATTTGTCTTGCGGGTCTTTGTCAAATTTGGCACGATAGTATTCAATAAATGAGTAGAGCAGTGTTTCGCGAGCGATGAGCAGGCTATCGCCTTGCCATTCATATCCATAGATATTTTTGTAGGCAGTTTGGGCTGCTTCGAGCCAAGCGGTGGTAGTGTGGCAATTTTCGCTCACGACACGGAGTTTGCGGTCGAGTAAACCGATACGCTTTTCAAGAGGAATAAACTCGCCTGTAACCGTGTCATATCGAGAAGCGATATACGGAGCCTCGCCACAAGTGATCTCAAGGCGAGTATCACGCACATAATCCTTCCATGTTTTTCCATCAGGGAAAGTGATTGGCTCGGGATTGACAGTCCATGTATGGTCGTCGTTTTCGGTATTAAATACACCTTCTCTACCAAACCATGCATTGTCAATAAGATTGTTTTGCGCGTTACAAATCCACGATGGTGTGAATACTTCAGCCTTGTCGCGAGAGCGCATTAACTGAATGTGACGGTCCTTGCAAGTGCGAGGTTGAACAACATTACCATATTTGCCGGTGATATTGTCCGGAAGTATCTGGTCGTTATATAGGAAGCCCTCGCCGAGGTGCTCGTAATCAGAAGTAGCCCAGAAAATATTCCAGTCTACGCCTTTAACGCGGCTCATAGTGTGGTCTTTGAGCAGCGTTGCGAGCAATTCCGACGAGCGTTGTCGGATATCGTCTTCTCGTATGTCGATTAAATTACTGTCCATGCTATATTAATAATTTCTGCAAATATAGTAATTTATTTGATTATATGGATGGGATTATATATGTTTTTGGGCATATGGTTGTTTATGTTTTGGGCGTTTTCGGGCTGTAAAGATAGTGATGAGGGTGTGAAAGTTTCGGTGACTGTGATGTTATTTATAGTTAATTAGGCTTGATTTTTTGATTTTGGCTGTGTAAATGATTGGTGATGAGGTGGTTGAGGGACAAAAAAAGTGAGAGGCGATGGGGTCGCCTCTCACTTGTGTGGTATGTTAAGATGGGATTATTCAGCCTTGCCGGCGCTGCCGAGCACGTTGACAATCTTGTGGCGATAGAGTTTCTCCATGTTGTCGCGTGCGGGACCGAGGTATTTGCGGGGGTCGAATTCGGCAGGCTTCTCAGCGAATACCTGACGGATGGCGGCGGTCATAGCGAGACGGCTGTCGGAGTCGATGTTGATCTTGCAGACAGCGCTCTTGGCAGCCTTGCGGAGCTGCTCCTCGGGGATACCGATGGCGTCGGGGAGCTTGCCACCGAACTTGTTGATGGTGTCGACCTCATCCTGGGGAACAGAAGAAGAGCCGTGGAGGACG
>CALZTY010000070.1 GCA_945829225.1 uncultured Bacteroidales bacterium
TAAAAAATCAAAATTTTTTTGGTGTTTAGTTAATGCTCTCTTTGTAAGAGAGCATTAATACGCTTGCAAAGGTATGAATTTATTTGCTAATATGCAATAAATCAATTGGATTTTGTTTTGGGCATTTGCTAAACAAATTGGCATAGATTAGCAATTTGTTTAGTAAATTTAGCATTGCAATCGCTGAAATACTTAGTAATCACTATGTTAAAAGTGGTTAATGCTCTCTTACAAAGAGCGTATGAGTATAAGTATTTCAGTGATGGATACTTACGTAGATAAGGGAACTAAAACGGCAGGAGCGTATGCTCTTGACGGCGCCGTAGGCGTGCCGGCTGTGCACTGGTATGTAGCGATAGTCAACCATAACAGTGAGCGCATGGCAGCGAGTCGCCTCGGGGCTATGGGCTACGAGTGCTATGTGGCATCGCAGAGCGAGATGCGCGTGGGACGCGACGGGCGCCGCCGCGCTGTGGACCGCGTGGTCATTCCCTCGATGCTGTTCATACGCTGTAGCGAGGCTCGTCGCTTGGTAGCAGTCAACACACCTTATATATATCGTTTCTTGACCAACAAGGCGGGACGCCCCAATGCCTATGGCAAGCCGGTGGCAATCGTTCCGGATGGCGAGATGGAGCGATTGCGCTTTATGCTGGGCAATAGTGAGCGGCCGGTCGAGTTTGTCGAGCCGACATATCATGTAGGCGACAAGGTGCGAGTGGTTCGCGGTCCCCTGCGAGGCTTGGAGGGCGAAGTAGAGACAGCCGAAGATGGCGCCTCCTATTTGTGTGTGAACTTTCCCCTCTTCGGGATGGCACGCACGCGCATCGAGCCGATAGATATCGAGCACATATGAACAAAGAAATCACCATAGACGAGAGCCTGAGTGCCGAGCAACTCATCGAGCAGTATCACCGCTACTTGGCGATGCATCGTCGGGCGATGACCACCTGTGCACCCGGCTATATCGCCACGGCACGTCGCTGTGGCAGCGCCCTGTGGGCGATAGCGCGACAGATGGCGCGGAAACTCTCGACCGCCGAGCCCGCCACCTCCGCGGCCCTCAACGAGTGCATCACCGTAGTAGTCGCCAACTACGGACTCACATTAGATAATATAACCCCCAATCAATATGTCAATATTTAAAGACAAAGTGCTGCTGATAACAGGCGGCACAGGCTCGTTCGGCAATGCCGTATTGCGCCGCTTCCTCGATACCGACATCAAGGAAATCCGCATTTTCTCGCGCGACGAGAAGAAACAAGACGACATGCGCCACGAATATCAGGCAAAGTGTCCTGAGGTAGCCCATAAGATCAAGTTCTTCATCGGCGATGTTCGCTCGTTGGAGTCGTGCCGCGGAGCGATGACAGGAGTCGACTACATCTTCCACGCGGCAGCGCTCAAGCAGGTGCCCTCGTGCGAATTCTTCCCAATGGAGGCAGTAAGGACCAATGTAATAGGCACCGACAACGTGTTGACAGCCGCTATAGAGTCAGGGGTGGAAAGCGTAATCTGCCTATCGACCGACAAAGCAGCCTACCCCATCAATGCCATGGGCATCACCAAAGCCATCGAGGAGAAGGTGGCGGTAGCAAAGAGCCGCTACTCGGGCAAGACACGCATCTGTTGCACCCGCTATGGCAATGTGATGTGCTCTCGAGGCTCAGTGATACCATTGTGGATAGAACAGATACGCCAAGGCAACCCCATTACCATCACCGAGCCATCGATGACCCGCTTCATCATGAGCTTGGACGAGGCAGTAGACTTGGTAATCTTTGCCTTTGAACACGGCAGCAACGGCGACATCTTAGTGCAAAAAGCCCCGGCATGCACCATACAGACTCAAGCCGAGGCAGTGTGCGAGCTCTTTGGCGGCGACAAAGACACCATCAAGGTCATCGGTATCCGCCATGGCGAGAAACTCTACGAGACCCTGCTTACCAAGGAAGAGTGTGCCAAAGCAATCGATATGGGCAACTTCTATCGCGTGCCTGCCGATAACCGCGACCTCAACTACGACAAATTCTTTGTCGAAGGCGATGTCAAGCGAGTAACAATCGATGAGTTCAACAGCAATAATACCCAACGGCTCGACTTGGAAGAGACCAAGGCAAAAATAGCCTCGCTTGAATATATACAGAACGAATTGAACGGCATCGCCAATATTGCCAAGTAAGATGAAGATATTAGTTACGGGAGCGAAGGGCTTTGTAGGGCGCAACCTGTGTGCTCAGTTGCGCAACATACGCGACGGCAAGGCTCGCTGCTACGAAGTGCCGGTCGAAGAAGTATATGAATACGACATAGACTCCGACACCGCCGACTTAGAGCGTTGGTGTGCCGAGGCAGATTTCGTATTCAATCTCGCCGGAGTAAACCGTCCACAAGACCCCAAAGAATTTATGGAAGGCAACTTCGGCTTTGCCTCGACATTGCTGAACACGCTGAAACGACACAAGAACAATTGCCCTGTCATGGTTAGCTCGTCAATACAAGCGACCCTTGCAGGGCGATTTGGCACCAGCGAGTATGGCAAGAGCAAGAAGGCGGGCGAGGAACTGATGTTCGAATATGGTAAGGAAACAGGAGCCAAAGTGCTTGTCTATCGATTCCCCAACCTCTTCGGCAAGTGGTGCCGCCCAAATTACAACAGCGCCATCGCCACATTCTGCCACAATATAGCCCACGACCTGCCCATACAAGTCAACGACCGCAGCGTGGAGATGGAACTCCTCTACATCGACGACTTGGTCGAAGAGATGATAGGCGCCCTCGGTGGCAAAGAGCATCGATGCGAGTTTGAAGGTGTAGAGACACTCCCTACTCCGGATGGTCGCTACTGCTACGTACCCGTAACCCACAAGACCACACTCGGCGAAATAGTCGACATCATCAACGACTGCGCAGATGCCGCATCCAACAAGGACGGCATCAATATGGTTGAGTTACCACAAGGCAGCTTGCGCTACAAACTGATGACCACTTACCTCAGCTATCTGCCGCGAGAAAAAGCAATCTACGACCTGAAGATGAACGTCGATGCTCGAGGCTCCTTCACCGAGCTGATGCACACACTCCATTGCGGGCAAGTGAGCATCAATATCTCCAAGCCCGGCATCACCAAGGGCGAACACTGGCACCACAGCAAGTGGGAAACATTCATCGTCGTCAGTGGCCACGGACTCATCCAACTGCGCAAAGAAGGGTCCGAAGAAATATGGAACTACGAAGTAAGCGGCGAAAAGATACAAGCCGTGCAGATGCTTCCCGGCTACACCCACAACATCATCAACCTGAGCGATACCGAAGATCTCGTGACCGTGATGTATTGCAACGAAATCTTCAATCCCTCGCGACCAGACACCTACTTTGACCCGGTAAACAAATGAAAACCGATTATCAAGACATCCACTTTGCCGACAACGGCAAGCTGAAACTCCTCATCATTGTCGGCACCCGCCCCGAGATAATCCGCTTGGCGGCAGTCATTAACAAGTGTCGCAAATACTTCGACACCATCCTCGCCCACACCGGACAGAACTACGACTACAACCTCAACGGCGTGTTCTTCAAAGACCTGAAGCTCGCCGACCCCGAGGTCTACATGGATGCCGTGGGCGACGACCTCGGAGCCACCGTCGGCAACATCATCAACTGCTCCTACAAGCTGATGGTCGACATCCGCCCCGATGCTCTGCTCATCTTGGGCGACACCAACTCATGCCTGAGCGCCATAGCCGCCAAGCGCCTGCACATACCCATCTTCCACATGGAAGCCGGCAACCGCTGCAAAGACGAGTGTCTGCCCGAGGAGACCAACCGCCGCATCGTCGACATCATCAGCGACGTCAACCTCTGCTACAGCGAGCACGCGCGACGCTACCTTGCCGACTGCGGCTTGCCACGCGAGCGCACCTACCTCACCGGCTCGCCCATGGCAGAAGTGCTACACAACAACCTCGCCGACATCGAAGCCAGCGACATCCACAGCCGCTTGGGACTCGAAAAAGGCAAATACATACTGCTGAGCGCCCATCGCGAGGAGAACATCGACACCGAGAAGAACTTCCTATCGCTGTTCACAGCCATCAACGCCATCGCCGAGCGCTACGACATGCCCATCCTCTACAGCTGTCACCCACGCTCGCGCAAGCGCCTGGAGCAGAGCGGCTTTCAACTCGACAGCCGCGTGATACGCCACGAGCCACTGGGCTTCCACGACTACAACTGCCTGCAGATGCACGCCGCCGCCGTCATCAGCGACAGCGGCACCCTGCCCGAAGAGAGCAGCTTCTTCACCTCGGTAGGACACCCCTTCCCGGCAGTGTGCATCCGCACCAGCACCGAGCGCCCCGAGAGCCTCGACAACGCCGGCTTCATCCTTGCCGGCATCGACACCCGCAGCCTGTTGCAAGCCGTCGACACCGCCATAGCGATGAACGCCGCCCACGACGACGGCACCCCCGTAGGCGTCTACACCGGCGA
>CALZTY010000071.1 GCA_945829225.1 uncultured Bacteroidales bacterium
CTGTGATTGCCCAAATCTTGCCGGTGCTCTTGTCCAATGCATAGACAACACCGTTGACACCGGTTGCACAGCGGATTTCACCCATACTTACTCCGCCAAAGTCGGCGGAAGTAACGGTGCGGTTGAAAACCTCAGTAACAGTCGGCGTTCCTTGGGCAAACGCAAACGAGGACACTGCAAGGGCAGCACCCATCGCGAGATTGCGGAAAGAAAGTTTCATGCTAATGATTTTTAGGTTAATAAATTAAGTTGTTTTTATAAGAGTTAATGAATTGTCAAAATAATGGATTTTTAGTCCAAGATGTCAATAATCGCCATTAAGACGGCTCAAAGATAAGAACAAAATGCGAGATACGCAAAAGAAATTACGCATTTTTAACAAACTTTTACCTTAATCAAAACAAGGGAAAGCGGACCGAGGGGCAAAAACCCCAATTTCATACCCGTTAACAATGTTTAACTATCAATAGGCGATTTTTTGGTTGATAAAATGCGGTTTTTCGACAAATCATGAGTAACTTTACAGCGAATTTTATAACGACCACAATTATGTGCTAAAACAACGAAGTATTACACATTAATAATATACTAACATTAATAACAACCTTAGATTTTTTCGTTATGAAGAAAACTTTACTTTTCGCTTCCATGGCTGCCCTGAGTCTGTCGGCAGCAGCACAGGCATTAGACCCCGCCACCTATGAGGTGAAGGAGGGTGTCGAGCTCACTTCTCTGTGGATGATGAGCACCGGTAACAACGAGAACGGTGTCGCAATGGCTGACTGGAAAGAGTTGTCAACTCACTTTGCCAACGCCGGCAAAGCCACCACAGCTACCATCTGCGGCGACTATGTTTACATCGCTTGCTCCACCCAATATGTTGACGCTGTCGACGAACAAGGTCAACCCTTCCAGGAACTCACCAACAACGGTCACATCGTAGTGCTCGATGCTGCCACCGGTAAGTTTGTCAAGGACCTCAACCTCACCGTTGACGGTGTGCAGTACGAAGGTCTGTTGTGCTGCAACTCTATCGGCACCGATGACTTCGGTCACCTCTGGATTTGCGGCTATGTAGAGACATTCTACGACACTGCCACCGGCGCTACTCGCCCCTTCAACCTCTACTTGGTTGACACCGAGACAGGTGCCCTCACCCTCGTTAATTCATTCGAGCTCGACGAAATCGACGGTCCTACCGCCGGCAAGCGCGTCGACTACTATGACGTTATCGGTAACCTCGTTGGTGATGCCGACGGTGCTGCCTTCCTCGCTATTCCTAACCAGGAAGCCCTCGCCGCTCTGTTGTGGGTGAAGTACCCCGACTGCGACTATTGGGACTGCTCCGACGCAAGCCAATATGCAATCCTGCTGAACGACACCTACCCCGCAGGTCAGACCAACTGGGCTTACTCGCCTATGGGCTCGTTCGTAAGAACTGAAGACGGCTCCTTCGAAGGCTCGATGTTCTGGATTGATGGTCACCCCACCAACCCCGCACTCTACGACACCACCGGCGAAATGCTCACCTCGCACAAGCTCCACCAGGGCGACGCTCCCAGCGAAGACGACCCCGTGGGTGGTCCTTGGGCTAACTTCCTCCCCTCTCGCCAGGCTAACGGCATGCGCCAATTCTCCCTCGCCGGCTCGCAATACCTCGCCTACGCTATGTTTTTCCCCGATAACACCAATATGGGTGGTCACATGGCTATCGTTAAGCTCGACAGCAACGACCTCCTCGACGAAGCTACTCCTCTGTGGCTCGCTCCCGCCGGCATGCTCGGCATCAACAAGGGCGAAGGTCGCTTCTCACACTCCATCGTTGTTACTGACGAATACACCGACGAAGCCGGCAAGTGCGCTCGCAATATCCTCCTCTTCAAGGACATGAACGGTATCGCTCTCTATCGCATGGCAGAGGAAGGCTTCAACGCCGGTGTCACCGACATCATCTCTGATGCCAACGCCGACGCTCCCGTTGAATACTTCAACCTCAACGGCGTTCGTTGCAACAACAACCTCGTTCCCGGTGTGTACATCACCCGTCAAGGCACCACCGTCAACAAGGTGATCGTTAAATAAGAAGTTTGTAGACATTAGTCATAATTTAGGCCCTCACCTGATATTGTTATTGGGTGAGGGTCGTTTTTTATAAGTCAAAAGATGACCTCGCTGCGATCGATACTGTCGCTCCTTGCCCCGGCTACATGCGAGCTATGCTCCCGCCCCCTGGTGGCAGGCGAGGGCTTGCTATGTGCCGACTGCCAGGGGTCGCTCACCGCCACAGTCGCCTTCCCACCCGCTGCCGACTCGCCCCTGCGCGAGCGCCTGCCACGCCTGGGCATCATCGACCGCTGCGGAGCCATGCTCACCTACCGCCACGACTCACCCGCCGCCATGCTGATACGCCGCGGCAAATACGACAACCGCCCCGACATCATACGCGACCTCGGGCACATCTGGGGCGAGCGCCTCGACGCCTCGGGCATCATGAGCGACATCGATGCCCTCCAAGCGGTGCCCATGCACCTGTTCAAGCGACTGCGCCGCGGATACAACCAAGCCGATGTCCTCGCCCATGCTATCGGCAAGGCATGCGGCAAGCCCGTGATACACGCCCTGGGAGCACGCCGGCACGGCTCACAGGCGCGCAACTCAGCCTCCGAGCGACTCGCCAACGCCTCGGGCATCTTCTACACCACCCGCCCCGATGCCATCGCCGGACAACACATCGCCATCATCGATGATATTATCACCACCGGAGCCACCCTCAGCGACGCCATACGCGCCCTTGCCAACGCCCGACCCCGCGCCATCACCGTTATCACCCTCGCCGCCGCCACCCTCTGAAATTAGTGAAAAACAGGGGTTTGTGGTAAAATACTCCAACAATTTTAACACTAAATGTTGTAGTTTTTAAGAATTATGCGTGCCTTTGCAGCGCAATGTAATATAAAGCGACTATTTATAATTCCTAATTATTGATTATCGGTTTCTATTCCAGTGTACCAATCTACTCGTGTGCTTCGAGCCATGGGATGCAGCGTCTACAATCTATTAACAACTAAATAATAACCTATTTACATCTAAACCTACATGAAGAAAGCGCTTTTCTGCTTGCTCGCTGTCTGCTCACTGACTGCGAGCGCTCAAGAGGTCGACGTGCAATCTACCTCTATTACGCCTCAACTTGGGGAAGATAACGTATCTGTTTATCAACCTGAAACAAGCATTGATTGTCTTTACACTGACATCAACCCCGAACTTATTAGTAGCGGTATCGTTGCCCCTGCTGACAGTTATGATATGACTGTTGTCTGCAAGGACCTTGCTATCGATGGACTCTCCGGCGCTGCCGTAGTTAAGCGCGTTATCGCTTACAACGGCTTGCTCTACATTCTCGCTCTCGACAAGGAGATTACTCCCTCCAAGACCGATGTCACTGTTAGTGAACAGCCTGTCCCCACTATCATCGTTTATGACCCCGCCGCCAAGGCTGTCGTTGCTAACGTTTCTACCACCGGCGCTGCCGGCACTTTTGCCGCTATTGCTGATATCCAACTCACCTCCGATGGTTATCTCATCGCCTGCAACGGCACTCATACCACATACACAGCTTCTAATTACGCCTATATCTACAAGTGGGATAATGACGAAAACAAGCTCCCCACCGGCGTCCCCGTTACTTGGCTCAAAACTCAAAAATCCGGCAATTACACTGATGCGCTCTTCTACAACTTTATGTACGAAGGCTCTTCGACTGCGGGCACCGCTGTCCTCGCTATGAGAACCGCCGGTGCAACAAGCGGAAAATATATCGGTAATACTCGCGCTCAAGTACTCACCGTTTCAGGTTCAGATTCTAATACCACTAATGGTTCAAATGCTCACTACACTCAATTAGGTCCTGACGCAACTGCTTATCCCTGTTCGTCCGACTTCTCCATGTTCGCTTCTCCTTTGACAACAAACAATCTGATTGCTATTGATGCTACGCAGGGTGTACGCGATTGGGTTCCCGCAAATTATCTTGCTAAGGCACCAGCTTCTACCGGTAACGCTGGCATCAAAGCCGCCGCTCACGGTCACGCAGGCATCTTCAAATTTGCCGGCAATTCATACATCGTTATGCCCGCCAAATCCGGCGTGACTCTCTGGGATATCACTAATGGTTTGGCTTCTGCTACCCAGAACACTCTCAATCTCAGCGAGAAACTCGGTGACGTCACAGTCTCTCTCGCAACCGCCGCTGCCGGCGAGGCTTTCACTTCAACCGGCGAGGACGGCATTACAAGCGGTTTCAACCTTTACCTCATTCGCGACGGCAAACTCACTATGCTCACATATAGCACCTTTACTCCTTCGGGTCTCCGCTCCTTGGCTTACGACCTTAGTTATGAGACTAAAGACCATTTGTATTATATTGCTGTCCGATAAAAATTTTTTGAGGGTCTGAAAAAATTAGGGCGGGTTC
>CALZTY010000072.1 GCA_945829225.1 uncultured Bacteroidales bacterium
GTAAGCGATACCGTTAACAACCTTGCCAACGGCATCTACATCGTCCGTCAGGGCAGTAACGTCAAGAAGATAGCAGTGAGATAAACCTCACTGACACTCTTGAGAAAATCTTTGTGCTTTGGCAAAGATTTTTGTAACTTTGCCGATGCAGACCGCTGATGCAGAAGCCCGGTCGTGGGTACTGCGGGTGGGTCGGCACACATTTCACAAAACGACGAGCGCTACCCCGCCGGGGTAGCGCTCGCTATATATTGAGTGTGTGGTTGTTATGGCTTGAGGTGCTTGGTGAGGAGGAAGCCTCCGAAGACTTGGATGAGGAGACCGGGGATGGCGATGCGGAAGTCTTGCAGGGCGGTGGCGAGGTTGCCGGAGAGCGCCCACTCGCCGAGGGTGCCGAGGACTTGGTAGCCGAGGACAACGGCTATGAGGCTGAGGATGCTTGCCTTGCCTACTTTATGGGCAACTATGGCTGCGATGACTGCCAAGAGGATGGATTTCAGCAATATAGCCGGAAGGACTGCGGCGGCGGGCATGCCGAAGAGCAGGGAGTTGACCATCGGCGACAGTGTGGCGGTGAGCAAGCCTACGCTCAAGCCATACTTGTATGCCCCGATGAGGGTGAAGAAATAGATGGGCAAGAAGATGGGTCCGCCATGCGGAATAAGGTGGCACAGTTGGGGTAGGGCGATGTTGCCGATGACAAAGATGGCGGCAGCAATGTATGTGCGGATATCGTTGAGTCTCAGCGAGTAAAGTGTGGCAGTTGCTTGCATTGTTAGTATGTTGTATTTGTTAAAATATATTAATTATTGATATTTTGCAGAAAAGAACTGATCAAGGGCAGGCACTGGTCGGCAGTGATGCAGTCGGCACACAGATGCTCAACAGGGCACATGCCGGTGCCTTGGCGGTTGATGATATGAGGCACCTTGCGCCCATATAGCACGTCGATACCGGAGTCGGCGAGCAAGTCGACAGCCGCTTGGCTGATGACATCAGCCCACAGGGCGCTGATGCCGCCGAGAATCATCAGGGCGGCGGCGCCCTTGCCCACTACCTTGTCGGCGATGCAGGCGCCTTGGAGCGCCGAGGGCTCGGTGGTGAGCAGGCGGTATAAGTCGCTGACACCGCGCCCGTTGTAGGTGGCGATGTCATCGCCCTTGCCCACAACTAATGAGCAAGCCGAGGCATGCAATATGTCGATGAGGTGCTGCATCACAGGGTGCCTTGCTTGAGTTGTTCAACATAGGCATCGATGCGATGAAGCTCGGCGGGGATGTCGATGCGCTGGGGGCAATGATGCACGCATTTGTGGCAACCGATGCAGTGGGAAGCCTGGCGCAACTTGGGCACCGAGCGGTCGTATCCCACGAGGAAGGCGCGGCGAGCGCGCTGATAATCAGGACTCTGCGAGTTGACAGCCACGTTGCCCTCGTTGATGCACTTGTTGTAGTGCTGTAGTATCGCCGGGATGTCAAGCCCGTAGGGGCAGGGCATGCAATACTTGCAGTCGTTGCAGGGGATGGTCTCGAAGCGCATCATCTCGGTGGCTGTGTCCTGGAGGAAGGCTAACTCCTCGTCGGTCAGCGGCTTGAGCGGAGCCAAGGAGAGCAAATTGTCCTGCAGGTGCTCCATCATGGTCATGCCGCTGAGGATGGTGAGCACGCCCGGGTAGGTGCCGCAGAAGCGGAATGCCCACGATGCCACGCTGCGCTCGGGCTCGCGTTGCTTCAGGCGAGCGACGATGCGGTCGGGTACCTTGGAGAGACGCCCGCCCAGCAACGGCTCCATAATGATTGCCGGAATACCGCGCTTGGTGAGTTCGCCGTAGAGGTATTCGGCATTGGTATTGTTGGAATTGACATCCTTGGCATATTTCCAATCAAGGTAGTTCATTTGTATTTGCACAAAATCCCACTTGTATTGGTCGTGACGCGACAGCAGGTAGTCAAACACCTTTATATCGCCGTGGTATGAGAAGCCGAGGTTGCGGATGCGTCCGGCGGCACGCTCCTCGACCAGGAAGTCGAGGATGCCATTCTTGACATATCGGTTTTCGTACTCCTCCATGCCGCTGCCTATACCTACGGCGTGGAGTAGCATATAGTCGATGTGGTCGGTCTGCAACTCGCGCAAGGAGTTGTGATACATGGCGATAGAAGCCTCGCGGCTCCATGTCGAGGGATCAAAGTTAGAGAGTTTTGTCGCGATAAAGTATGAGTCGCGAGGATGTCGGCTCAGGGCGATACCGGTGGCAGTCTCGGAGTGCCCCTTGCAGTAAGCCGGAGATGTATCGAAGTAGTTGACGCCGTGCTCCAAGGCATAGTCGACCAGGCGGTTGACCATTTCCTGGTCGATATCGCTGTTGGCAGAGCCGTTGATGGTGGGGAGGCGCATCATACCGTAACCCAAGAGCGATACAACATCGCCGGTGGAGGGATTGGTGCGGTAGGTCATTTCGCCGCTCACGATGCTCGAGGCAGTGGTGTCGGTGCTGTTGTCGCAGCCGATGAGCGAGGCGGCACCCACAGCCGCCGTGCCGGCGCCGATGCGTTTGAGGAATGAACGCCGCGATATATTTGATGGCTTTTTCATATGGCAGGGGTGATTAGATTGTACGATGATTTTCGTGCCCCTCGACATATATGGCGCTGAAGGGGCGTGCCGGGCAGAGGTTCTCGCAGGCACCGCAGCCGATGCATCGCTCGGTGTTCACTACCGGGATTTTGCTCGATGAGGGATTGTCGGGGTCGGATGGCACCATCTGGATAGCACCCGACGGGCAGTGGCGCGCACAGTTGCCACACGAGACATTGTCGGTGAGAACCACACAATTCTCCTTAACCCACACGGCATGACCTATCTGGATTGACGACTTGTCGGCGCGGTCAATCTTGACGATGGCACCGGCGGGACATACATCCGAGCATCGGGTACACTCGGGCCGGCAGTAGCCACGCTCGTATGACATTTCGGGCTTCATAAGGTGGTCGAGCGAAGTGGCAGGGCGCAGCACGCCGTTGGGACACACGGCGATGCACAATTGGCAGGCGGTGCAGTGGCTGTAGAAGTGGCGATGACTCTCGGCACCGGCAGGAACTATGCCGGTGAGGCGCGCGGGGATTTTCTTGTCCTCGATGACCGCAAGCCCGCCATCGACCTTCTTCCTGCGAGCGGTGGCGACCAACGCGCCGGTGGCAACCGCCGTGGCTGTGAGGAATGCGCGGCGCGAGGCATCCGTTGTCTCGGTCTGTGGCTTGCCCTTGCTCCTGCGGCGAGATAGCGAGATGGCGCCGTGCTTGCAGGTGTCGATACAGTCCATGCACGCCACACAACGCGAGTAGTCTATGCGATGCAACTCGCCATTGATGCACGCCGCCTTGCAACGCCGCGAGCACAATCCACAGTGATTGCACTTGCTGCTATCAATTGTTACACGAAACAGCGAGTACTGCGACAGCCAACCCAGCACGGTGCCCACCGGGCATATAGTGTTGCACCATGTGCGCCCGTGGCGCCATGCAAGCACACCTATTATTATTAATGTGGCGATAGCGATGATGAGCGACGACAGGCTCTTGAGCCACACATCGGTGGTGTAGAAGGCATAACTATCGGCGCGCTCGGCAAAGTATGCCAAGACATTATTGCCCCATTGCCACACCGGAGCCATAATGTTGGCGGCGATGCGTCCATAGGCGCTATACGGCGCTATCAAGGCGGCGAGCGACCCCAGGTGAGCCACCAAGGCAATGATGAATACCGCCAAGACGCTGTAGCGCAGCCATTTGCGAGCCGGCGAGTAACTGTGGCGGTATTTCTTCTTTTTACGGCGCCCATTTACCCAAGCAATGATGTCCTGCATTACGCCCAGGGGACACACCACCGAGCAGTAGACGCGCCCCACCAACAGTGTGACCACTACCAAGGCTATCACCACGCCGACATTCAGCGCCAATACTGCCGGCAGAAATTGGATTTTTGCCGTCCAACCCAGCCACGCGTGTATTGTACCCGTGAAGTCCAAGAATAGAGCCGTCACAGCGGCGAAGAAGAGCACTGCCAGTGCAATACGTATTTTTCTGAGCATATTTCGTCTTTCCTTTTTTTCAATGGCAAAGTTAACGCTTTTTTGCTTGACATCGCGCACAAAAAAGCCATTAATTATTAAATCCCACAAAATTACACATTACCATTAATATTCCAATACCATCCTGCGGTAATAATAAAAAAAGGCTTTGGACAAGATCCATAGCCTTAAACAGTTGTCGGGGTGAGAAGACGGATAGACGCGACTCTGAGTATCCCGGCGTAAGTTCGT
>CALZTY010000073.1 GCA_945829225.1 uncultured Bacteroidales bacterium
ACGACCTTGCCAAGGTCGGGGTCGCGGGTTCGAGTCCCGTTTTTCGCTCTCCCTTTGTCCGGGTGGTGGAATTGGTAGACACGCTACTTTGAGGGGGTAGTGGCAGAAATGCTGTGTGAGTTCGAATCTCATCTCGGACACCAAGAGGATGCTTCACCGCGAAGCATCCTCTTTTGTTTTATATAATTCTTAAACTATGGAAATTGGAGATAAAATACCCGAAATCTTAGGCACCGACCAAGATGGACGCCAAATCAAGAGCAGCGACTACCGCGGCCGCAAAATCGTGCTGTACAGTTATCCAAAAGCCAACACCAGCGGATGCACCGCTGAGGCTTGCTCGCTCCAAGCCCACAAGGCTGAACTGGCTGCCGCCGGCTACGAAATCATAGGTGTGAGCAAAGATAAGCCCGCCTCACAAAAGAAGATGGCTGACGCCAACGGCTTGGAATTCCCTCTCATTGCCGACGTCGACACCACCCTACTCCAACAGCTTGGCTGCTGGGGCGAAAAAGTTGCTTGTGGGCACCGCACTATCGGCACCCTTCGCACCACTTATCTCGTCAACGAGGAGGGCGTGATTGAGAAAATCTTCACTCCCAAGGAGATCAAGACAAAAATCCACGCCGAGCAAATCCTCGACTATATCAACAAATAAATCAGGAAAAAATCTCCTTGGCAACTGCTGCCACGCGCGATGCCTCGGTGATGCGTATTGAGTATCCCGAGGTATCGATGCCTTTGATGTTGCCTTCGGGGATGATTATCTGCTCCATTCCCAATTTTTGAGCCTCGGCAATGCGCTGCTCGATGCGCGACACCGGGCGTATCTCGCCCGAGAGGCTTATCTCGCCACACATACACACATTGTTGCCTATGGCGATGTCGAAATTGCTCGACAAGATGGCACACACCACCGGCAGATCCATCGCCGGGTCATTTACCTTCAGTCCGCCGGCGATATTGAGAAATACATCCTTGGCGGCTAATTTGAAGCCTACACGCTTCTCCAAGACAGCCAGAAGCATATTCACGCGTCGCGAGTCAAAGCCCGTGACGCTGCGTTGCGGCGTACCATAGGCGGCTGTGCTCACCAATGCTTGCGTCTCAATCAAGAATGGACGCGCTCCATCGATAGTGACTCCAATAGACACCCCCGAGAGCTTGGTGTCGCCCCCGGGCATCAGCAACTCCGAGGGGTTGAGCACCTCGCGCAAGCCTTTGCGTCCCATCTCGTAGATGCCCAATTCGGCTGTGTTGCCGAAGCGATTTTTGTTGGCACGCAAGATGCGGAACATATACTGGCGATCGCCCTCAAACTGCAGAACGGCATCAACGATGTGTTCCAGCACCTTGGGACCGGCGAGCGAGCCGTCCTTGGTGATATGACCGATGAGTATCACCGGCGTGCCCGACTCCTTGGCATACTTGAGCAGGCGCGCCGCACACTCGCGCACTTGGCTCACACTGCCCGCCGACGAGTCCAGGGCATCCGAGGCTATAGTCTGGATTGAGTCCACGACCACAATGCCGGGGTTGAGTTGCTCGATATGCTCGAGTATATTCTCCAGGGAGGTCTCACACACAATGAAGAGGTTGTCGCTACCGCGTTCGAGGCGGTCGGCTCGCATCTTGAGTTGCAAGGCGCTCTCCTCGCCCGAGGCATAGAGTATGGTCTTTGAACGAATGGCAAGAAGATTTTGAAGCACCAATGTCGACTTGCCCACACCGGGCTCTCCGCCGATGAGCACCATCTCACCGGGCACCAAGCCACCGCCGAGCACCCTATTGAGTTCGCCCGACGGCAATTTTATGCGTGGCATCTCCTCGGCTTGTATATCGTTGAGCACCTGCACCGGCGACTTGCCGCGACCGGCGACCGGCGAGGGCGACCGCGACGGTGTGGCGGCAACTCGCTCCTCAACCATTGTATTCCACGCACCACACGACGGGCATCGACCCGCCCACTTAGGCGACTCGGCACCGCAGTCGCTGCAGAACCAGCTCGTCTTATACTTTACCTTTGCCATACTTATGCGATATAAATTGTGAGATGGCTATAGCAGTGGCTGTCGCCACATTGAGCGACTCGGATGTCTGCCGCTCGGGCGGATACGACGGAATGAGCAGGCGTTGTGTCACCACCTCGGCGACTCCTGCCGATATGCCGCTACCCTCGTTCCCCATGACGACGACTGCCTCATCGGGCAACTCGCAGGTGTAAATATTGCTGCCGTCAAGGAAGGTGCCACACACTGCCACCGGCGCGGCTGCGAGCATCGCCGGCAGGTCGCCATATATGATGCGCACTCGCGAGATGGCGCCCATTGTGGCTTGTATCGCCTTGGGATTGAAACAGTCGACGGTGTCGCGCGAGGCGAGAATAGAGGTGATGCCCATCCAGTCGGCGGTGCGCATGATTGTCCCAAGATTTCCCGGGTCCTGGACACGGTCAAGGGCAATAGTGAGCTTGCCTTGCAGCGCCTGCGGGTCATAGGTCAATGGCTCGGGCAGGCGATACACGGCCATCACATCAGCCGGCAGGGTGAGCGACGACATCTCACCTATCTCGCCACGATTGGCTACCACCACCTTGTCATCGGCTACGACGCCATGGTGCTCGGCGAGCCATGCCTCGGTGGCTATGAGTTGGTGCAGGTCAAACGCTGCCAATGTATCGAGCACACACTTGGTACCCTCGGCGACAAACATACCGGCGCGCGACCGCCCCTTGGCGGTCGACAGTGCGGCTACTCGTTTGATTAATGCGCGGGTGGCGTGCTCCATTGGCTTCAATATTAAATATTTAATATTCGTAACCGGCGCGGCGCACAGCCTCAATATCCTCGGATATCTTGCTGCCCACCGTGGTGAGCATATCGCCCATCAAGCCGCCATTGATACCCACACGCATACACTCGGCTTGCACCTCAGCACTCAAGCGAGCGCGACCGCCGGCAAAGCGCAACGTCACCGCGGGATGGGCAAAGCGCATTATGGCTATGGTATCTATGATTTCATCATCGCTGATGGCAGGCGTATCCTCCAAGGGCGTACCCTTGATAGGCGACAGGATATTGATAGGAATTGAATGAGGATGAGCACGACGCAAGGCGAGAGCAAACTCCACACGCTGGCGAGCCGACTCGCCCATACCGATAATACCGCCCGAGCACACCTCAAAGCCTATCTCGCGAGCAATTTCTATGGTCGCCAATTTATCTTCAATAGTGTGGGTGGTGCACATGTGGGTAAAGTAGGATGGCGCAGTCTCCAAGTTGCAGTGATAGCGACGCACACCGGCGTCCCACAATTGTTGCAACTCATCGCGCCCGAGCAAGCCCATCGAGGCACAGGTGAAGATGCCTGTCTCCTCCTTGGCGCGGCGCAACATCGCCGCCATTGATTGCAGTGCCTTGCCGGTGACGGCTCGTCCGCTTGCCACCAACGAGAAACGGCGTATACCACAACGCGCATTGCGGTGTGCCGCCTCCATACATTCTTTTTCATCAATAATGGGGTACACGTTGCAACCCGTAGTATAGTGGCGTGACTGGGCACACCATTTACAGTTCTCCGAGCACGAGCCCGAGCGTGCATTCACTATCGAGCACGAGTCAAACTGTCGCGGGCACAGTGCCTTGGTAATCTCGGCTGCTGCATCACGCACAGCCGCCGACGGATACTCCATCAACGAGTACACATCTTCGTCGCTGAGTTCTTCGCCGGATAATGCCTTAACCTTCAGCCGATTTAGTTCGGCTAAATCAAATTCACTCATTTTTTGTATGTTTACTTAAATTATTGGCTTACAGGTCGTTCTCGTAGAAACCACCTGCCTCGAACTCGTCGGGCGAGAAGCCGTCGCTGCCATAGAACTCCTCATCGAGGTCCTCGGGCGAAGGCTCTTTGATCTGCTTTGCCTTGGCATCCATCTGCTTGTCAAACTCATCGAGGTCGATAGTCTGGGGAGGTGCTTGACCCAACGACAGCGAGCACACCGGGTCCTTGAGGGTCTTGCCGGCGATGAGTTCGGTCATCTCCATAAACATAGCGCGGTCGGTCATATAGTCAAAGACGAAGAGCAGGCGCTGACCCTCGTCATCAATAAAGTCCTCGAGAACAGCGTCATCCATAAGCCACACCTCTTGGTCGGAATCAAAGCCCATGTCCTCGTAGGTAATTTCCTTCTCTTTCTCCCATCCATCGTCGCAGATGAAGAACGAGTCCATCTGGGTCTTATCGTAGCCCACCGAGTCG
>CALZTY010000074.1 GCA_945829225.1 uncultured Bacteroidales bacterium
ATTGTAATGAAAAGCGTTTATCCGCGCTGATTCTTGACGAATCGAAATTCTCGCAAAATTTCATTTAGGTGTCAAGGATTGAGCAACGGTAGATGCCTCGTGGATATGTACATCAAATTCTCTATCTTGTGCCTTGTCGGCACCGGATAGAGTCAGTGGTTACATACAGGCGTAGGCTTCTGCGTTGCCGTCCGACATCTAAAGGGCAATGCGAGAAGCCTCTGAACGTAGGACGGTAACAGATACAGAGTCCTGCGCTTTTTTTATTGACTCACCAGCCAACGAGGGGACGACCGCGGCATTGATTTGTATTATGAAAAATACAACCTGTCTACAACCTGAGAAGATTCGTGCCGCAATCGACGCGGTCTTCGATCCCGCAAGCCACAGCATTGCGGAATTCCTCATCAATGGGGGCTCAAACAATCTGCCACCTGCCACTCCCACCGCGACACCTCCGGGCATCTCTTCCTATAGCCTCGACTGGGATATCATCCGCGATATGTTCGACTCCAAGCACTATGTCAATGGCGAAATCAACCACACACTGGTGATGCAACGCCTCGCGCTCATCGACCTCTTCTACTCCACCAACACTAATCAGTATTCGCAGTTTAGCTTGTACGAATTGGCTGAAGCGATTATTAAATTATCAGAGAACGCCAACGGGTGTTTTGACAGCGAACTTGCTACCAAGGCACAAAATTTCGTTCAAAGTCCATCGAATAATCACGTTATTTATACCGATTTATTTGATCCAAAGTATGGCTATTGGTTTACCAAAAATGGTCTTCAAAAGCGTTCTTCAGTGTCAATAATCTCGAAGTATCTTTACTTCTTGCTTGAGGCTCAAGGCTGTCAAGTCGGCTTCCCCATTTATGATTCTATTGTACAAGATCTTTTGCCACATGTTGCACGGAAAATCGGCATTTCGATCACTTCAAATGGTATTAATGATATTGTGCCGTATGTCATCGCAATAAAGAATGTTGCAAACACCCTCAATGTTACGCACCGTATCCACAACGGCAAGGCTATGTCTCAATTTGCCGTGCTTGATTTCGTCCTGTGGCGCATCGGCAAAGTCGGCAACTTGAGTTTTTCTCTGCTATTAAAGCATAATGAACTCATCATCCACGCTAATGACCTCGCACAAATCAAAAAGATTGTCAATTCCAAAAAGAATACTGTAATCAAGCAACAGCTAGCCTATCCCCACATCATTAACCTACCATACCGCTTCCAGCTATGGTGGCAAATCTATCACTTTATCAAGTAATACAAACAAGATTATGAAAACGCAAATAATTAAGCGAGCAATCCTCGCGCTTATGATAGCAGTCACCGCCGCCACAGCCTCCGCCTACGACTTCGAGAGCAACGGCATCTACTACAAAAAGCACAGCAATGGCAAGTCAGTTGGGGTGACATACAAGGATTCCAATTATAACTCATACTCCGGTTCAGTAAACATCCCCTCGCAAGTCACCTATCAGGGCACCACTTACTCTGTCACTTCAATTACCTCCTGCGCCTTCTACGGCTGCGCTGGCTTAACAGCAGTGGAGATTCCCAACTCCGTCACTTACATTGGCGAGTACGCCTTCCGCGACTGCACCGGCTTAACCTCGGTGAAGATCACGGATATTTCATCGTGGTGTAAGATTGGATTCTATGGTTCATCTTCCAATCCTCTATACTATGCTCATCATTTGTATTTAAATGACACAGAAATAACTGATTTAGTAATCCCCAACTCCGTCACTTCCATTGGCGACTACGCCTTCCGCGGCTGCACCGGTTTAACCTCGGTAACTATCCCCAGCTCCGTCACTTCTATTGGTGATAATGCCTTCTGCGGCTGCACCAGCTTAACCTCGGTAACTATCCCCAGCTCCGTCACTTCCATTGGCGACTACGCCTTCAACGGCTGCACCGGCTTAACGTCGGTGACTATCCCCAGCTCCGTCACCGAGATTGGGGTTAATCCATTCCTTCACTGCAGTGGCTTAAATAAATTATTCGTTGAAAAAGGCAACACAGTTTATGACTCACGTGATAATTGCAATGCAATCATTAAAACGACTACTAATACTCTTATTGCAGGGTGCAAAACAACTATCATCCCCAACTCCGTCACTAAAATTGGCAAAAGCGCCTTCGTCGGCTGCACCGGTTTAACCTCGGTAACTATCCCCAGCTCCGTCACTTCTATTAGTGATAATGCCTTCTACCTCTGCACCGGCTTGATTAAATCTGCATATCCTGATAAATTTAGTAGCAATCCTTTTAGTTCGGGTATAGCAATTGCTTATCCTTCAGATGGCGTTATAGACTCTGATGGAACAATCTACAATAAGGATAAAACAAGTCTTTTCTTTGTTCCATACGATGTTGCAGAATTTAACATTCCGGGCACGGTAACCACAATTCGTAGCGAATCATTCGCAAAATGTAGCAAATTAACAACTTTAACCATCCCCAACTCCGTCACTACCATTGGAGAAGATGCATTCTATGGCTGTAGCGGCTTAACCTCGGTTATATACAATGCTAAAAATTGCCAAATACCGAATGGATGGTTAAATTCTTCAAAAAATATCTCTTCTTTTGGCATCGGAGTCGGTGTTGAATCTATTCCGGCGTATTTGTGTCAGAATTTGACCGGCTTGACTGCGGTTACTATCCCGAATTCAGTTACTTCCATTGGCGAAAGAGCCTTCTCGGGTTGTAGCAGTCTGTCAACCATTGTTATACCTAACGCTGTTACTTGCATTGATAAATCTGCCTTCAAGGATTGTCGCAGCTTAAATGTAATTGCTTTATCGAGTTCTGTTATTGCTATTGGCGCTGAAGCCTTCTCTGGTTGTGTATGTTTAACATCAGCTTCTATTGGAAATGCTGTGACATCAATTGGCGACGGAACATTTTACAACTGTCGAAGCCTCTCGTCTTTTGAGATTCCGCTTAGTGTCACTTCAATAGGAAACAATGCTTTCGAGAACTGTGTATCGCTTGGCTCGATTTCAATACCTCAATCAGTCACTTCCATTGGTGCTGAAGCCTTCTCGGGCTGTGCAGGTTTAACCTCGGTGATATACAGTGCTAAGAATTGCACTTTGTCGGATGGTTGGCTCAAAAATGCCAAAAACATCACTTCTTTTATAATCGGAGATAGTGTTGAATCTATTCCGGCATATTTGTGTAAGGACTTGGCTGGTTTAACCTCGCTGACCATCCCCACCTCAGTCACTTCGATTGGAGACAAGGCATTCAGTGGTTGCACGGGCATCAGCACCGCCGTTATTCCGGAAACTGTTTCTCACATCGGTATGGAAGCCTTTAGCGGAGCTCCATTTATCAATTCATATCCCGATGGGTGGCTTTATCTGGGCAAATGCTTGTATAAATACAAGGGTCTTGTGCCCGATAATAGCGTAATTACTGTGGAAGACGGCACAACGCAGGTGTGCTATCAAGCATTCCGTGCCAACCGTGGCATCGTGTCGGTGACTATCCCCAACTCAGTCAACGAAGTTGACGCACAAGCCTTCTATGGCTGTATCAACATCAAAGACGTGACAATCGGAAATGCTGCGCGCACCATCGGCGACAACTGCTTCAGTGGTTGCGTAAGTCTCGAAAACGTTACCCTTGGTAGCGCGATGAGTTCTATCGGTCGAGAGGCATTCTCCGACTGCACCAAGATATCCACAATTACCTGCGGAGCAGTCACTCCTCCCACTTTAGGCGAGAATGCACTCACTTCGCTCGATAAGTGGACCACCACCATTTACGTGCCCGATGGCAGCATCACTGACTACCAAAATGCCGACGGTTGGAAAGACTTCCTCTACATCATGTGCATCGCAGGTATTAATGATGTAAACGGCGACTCCATCGACGATGCCGTGCCCGTTGAATACTACAACCTCCAAGGCATCCGCATCGAGAATCCCACCCCCGGCGTTTACATTGTTAAGCGAGGGCGCTCAGTCTCTAAGTGCGTAATTCAATGATTTTAAACTGTATAAGAAATCTCCTGTGGAAAAATCTTCTCCACAGGAGATTTTTTTTGTTGCATATTAAAAAAT
>CALZTY010000075.1 GCA_945829225.1 uncultured Bacteroidales bacterium
CCTCAAGGGCAATGGTCAGGACAACGATATGGACAGTGTCTTCACAGATTGTACAAGTCTCGAAAGCGTTACTTCTGTATGTCCCCCTGAGATATCAAAAATCGGCTACTCCTGCTTTGATGGCTGCACGAGCCTTAAAACACTATCTCTGCCGGAAAAGGAGTTTGCGGTTAACGAGACCGCATTCCGAAACTGTGCCGCCTTGGAGAGTTTCGACTTCTCGAATGTCACATCTATTGGCAAAGGTTCATTTGAAGGTTGCACAGGTTTGACAAGTTTGGATTTCACCGACCTGACATCCATTGGACCCAATGCGTTCAAAGGCTGCACGGCATTGGCATCGATCAATTTCAATACTTTATCTGAAACTTCTTTCGCATCAACAATAGGCTCCCTGGCGTTCACCGGCTGCACAGCATTAAAATCACTCAATTTCAATTCTTCATCGTATGATCCTCCCACAGTGGAAAGCGAGGATGCCTTCGATGCATCGCACTATGCCGACACCAAGGTTAATATGCCTGAAGATAGATACCGCGATTTCGCCGCCAACGAAATTTGGAACAAGTTTGCCGGGCTCAAGCGCCCGGAGGTGTTTGCATACACAAGCGTTACCGGCGGCTACTCCATCGCCAAAGGGCAATACGCCCTCGATGAGGACTTCACAGGAGTGCTCGCGATTCCCGCAAAATACCAAGACGGCGATGTAGTGACTATTGCAGAAAACGCATTCAAAGGGCTTACCGGTCTCACCGGCGTTACTCTCCACGAAGGATTGACCACCATCGGCGCTAATGCCTTTGCCGGCTGCTCAAATATCGCAACCGTAATCAACAAACGCACTGAGCCTCTCACCGAGGATGTTTGTCCCAATACAGTCTTTGACTCCGAGGTTTATTCATACGGTACTCTCACTGTGCCATTTGGAAGTCTCGATGCTTATAAAAACACTGCACCGTGGTCAAATTTCAGCAGTATCAAGCAAGGATTTGGTGTACGCACTCTTGCAGATCCTGAGGCTTCTCGCAATGCCGGCGAGTTTAACTATTCCTTCGACTTGACTTTAACAAACCCCAACGAAACAGGCTCTATTTATTATTACATTGTTTACGAAGGCGATGAGGAAAATGTTGTTCACCAAACATATCCTTTCACCGCTCCAATCAATATCCCGGATAAAACTTGCACAGTTTGGGCTTATATCACCGACGATATGTGTTGCAGCGACCCGGTTTCGTTTAAGTACACCTATGTGCATGTGCCAACCAACATCGACGAAACTGATAATATCCCACAAGGTACACAAAACGTGGATTTCTCAACCATCAACGAGGAAGCATCTTTAACCAATGTGGTAATCAACAACATATACTACTGCATTACCGACGAAACAAGCGGATACGACCCCACTGCCGGACTGGTGCTCAATGCGATGTCGTCGATTGAGGAAGTTGCCCAATTCAATAGCGATGTGGAGAGTGGTGTGGACACCAAGAGATATTTCAACGGTATTGCCGTTCAAGTCCAAGGCACCGGTAGCATAACATTTACCAATTATGAAAATAAAGGCAATGCTCGCCTTACCCTCATGCTCGGAAACGGTCCGGCTGTATATGTTGATGATCTTGAAGACGATAAATATGAGTTCTCTACGCCTAAGGCTAAATACCTCTATATCTTCGCTACTCAATCCGAGCCCATGCCTGCACCTTCACGCAAATCCGTATTGCAGGGCGAAAATAGCGCTGCGATCCGGAGTATGTCTATCGACATTTCCGACTTATACGTCGGTACTGTCAACGGACTCGACCTGGTGTTGAGCGCAAACGCCGAAGAGTCTTACCGAATTAACACTCCTCTGTATTGCCATTATCACGATGGCTCATATCTCTATGCCTCGACTATTGGCAACAGCGGTTCGTCGAAGAACACATTCAATGAGGATATGAAATCCAATACGGGTAGCGACAACGAAAGCACCTTCAACCAGGAAGACTGGGTGGCTATCGAAGGCTTGTCATCCGACTTAGTCGGAATGGTGATCGAGAGTGGCAAAGCGGCTACTGTAATTTCCAATAGCACATATCCGGTTATCAAATTCCTCGAGAGCATCGGTTCCAACAGCAGCACCATGGGTATCAACTCATTCCGCGTGGAAAACTTCAATATCCATGCCGAGAGTGCTGCAGTGAGCAACATTTGGCTCGTGGCTCCGCAACCCGCCGAATATTGCACCGTGCTGGGATTCAAGAAGGCTGAGAATGTCCACCCGGAGGACGGCTATTTCGTGCTACTGTCACAAGAAGGCACAATCATTGCTGAAGACGAGTCTGTAATCGAGCCTCTCACTTTGACCGTATATTACGACCCTGCAGCCATCGAATTGGAATATGATCTGTGGTATGATGTCACCGGTATTGTGTCAAGAGAAGGAGAAGTTTTGAAATTAACCGCCCTTGACGCAACTTACAGACTTCCTTCGCACATCGAGGATGTTAATGCCGGCAGCACACGCATCTCTGCCGCCGATGGCAACATCCGTGTGACCGCCGACGCACCGACCACAATCGACGTTTACTCGGCTACCGGTCAACTCGTAGCATCGTTTGAAGCCGCAAGCGCAACTATCGCTGTAGCCCCGGGCTTCTACATCGTCAAAGTCGGCAACCAAGCGACCAAGCTCTCAGTTAAATAGACAGATTGATAAATCTCCGATACGTTATCACCCCCGTAATAGCCCAACAGCCATTACGGGGGTGACAATTTTTATGCATTCTTGAACTCAGTGCTTAAACAATGCCTCGATTGGTTAGCGGCGCATTTGATTGCGGCGGGTGAGGTAGTCGCCGAGCCACAAGCCTCCGAGGATAAGTCCGCATCCCAAGTAGCCGATAAATGACACTACTTCACCGAGTACCAACACCGAGAATATCATCGTGATCACCGGCTGCAGGTACAGATAGTTGTTAGCCTTGACAGCGCCCAACTTTTTGACCGTCCCTGCCCATAAAACATACGAAATCAGTGAGGCGCCGATGCCGAGGAATGTCAAATTGAGGAGCACCTCGGTATTGGTCACTACGTCAATGACTCCGTACTTTATCGGCTCCACAAACAGGAAGGGCAGAGCCGTAATAACGCCGTAGAAGAAGGTCTTGCGTGTGATGAACCACACATCATATGTAGCGTTTAGTCTCCTGAGAACCAGCGAGTACAGTGCCCACGACAATGCGCATAACAATGCAAGCATATCGCCCAAGGGGTTTATCTCGATGTTGAAACTGCTATTGAAGATAGTGCAGCCTACGCCCAAGAATGCGACCAGCGAGCCTATCCACATGCCGGCGCCGGCACGCTCATTCTTATACAGCATACTCACAATGAGCACTGTTAACAATGGCGATGTCGATGTCAGCAACGAGACATTGCTCACCAAGGTGTATTGCAACGCTATATTCTCCGACATAAAATACACCGAGCCGGCAAGCACGCCACACAGACACATCAGCATCTCATCTCGCCAATTGTGCGACATCCACTTGGTGCGCTTGAATAGCACTATCAACAGGTAGGCGAGCGCAAAACGATAAATGTATATCTCGGCAGGAGGCATTTCATTATTCAACAATACCTTGGTTGATACAAATGATATACCCCACATCAATACGCAGAGTAGCGCGCCTAAGTGTGCGAATATTAGAGACTTGTTTGAATATGGCTTAGCCTTGATGACTGACATAAAAAGGTCGATTCTGTTTATATTGCAAATGTACAACAATTTATCGACATATATGCCGTCGCCAATCAAATTTTTTTTACATTTTTCTATTTACGATTCCATGATGTCACTGTTTTTAATAGTGTTAGTAATCAGGAGTTATTTTTGATGATGCAATAAAAAAAATCTCCTGTGGAGAAGATTTTTCCACAGGAGATTTCTTAAACAGT
>CALZTY010000076.1 GCA_945829225.1 uncultured Bacteroidales bacterium
GAACTGCACCCCAAAAGTTAGACAAAAAACTTTTGGAGTGCAGTTTGTTTATGAATAGTCCGAAGCATTTATGAAGGCTTTGGAAGAATATATCGATTACTATAACAATAAAAGAATAAAATCCCGGTTAAAAGGAAAGAGTCCGGCGCAATACCGAACTCTTTCTCAAATCGGACAGTAAATAACCCGTCCAACTTTTTGGGGTCACTTGCGAATCATCATCTTGTGGTTACCTACGATGTAGAAGCCTGTTCCGAGAGCCTCAATCTGCTCAGGAGTAGCGTCCTTGATGAGGAGTATACCCTGTGCGTTGTAGACGTTCATCAGAGCCTTTGCGTCGACACCGATAAGCTCTACACCGTTTGTGCTTGCTACTACCTTGATTGTGGTGTTGCTTGTAAGCTTCAGTGTGTAAGAGCCGTCGTCGTTAGGAAGGACTGTCGATTCACCCTCAACTACGCTTTCTGCACCGCTTATGTCGATTTGAGTACCCTCAAAGTCACTGATTCCATTCTGCCAGTCGGCAACCTCAGTAATGATATCCTTCACTACGCTAATATTCTCAGCATCACCTTCAACCTCGAATGTTGCAGTGTAAGTCTCGGGAGCAGCAGTGGTGTAAGCCTTAATTACGTCACCGTCAGCAACTGTTATATAAGCAGTTGAGCCATACTCAAACATTGGCTGAACCAATTCACCATTGTGATAAAGGTTGAATGAAGTAACTATGTTATAGTTCTCATCATAACCAGACCAACCGAAATAGAATTCGTTGTCATCATCGCAGAACGGAACTACATTGTAGCCGGTGGCAACCTCAGGTGCGCTGTAGTCAGAACGCTGGAAGGAGAAGTACATATTGGGAGCCGCCTCCATATTGTCGATATAGTAAACGAAATTCTTGTCGCGAATGATCTCAGCCATACGGATTACTATTTGGTCACCTTCTTTGAGGTCATAGAGCGAAATGCCGGAGCCATTGTCGGTGCGAGTTTCACCATTTACTGTGAATGTGGTATAGTAGTATGCAGGGTCTCTTACGATAACTGCACTTGTGTTGTTCTCATAAATCTCAACCACATTGACACCGCTTACAAGCTCCACAACGTCCTCCTGTGATGCATAGCCGCGATAGAATGCGATGTGCTCAGGATAGTCAACATCGACAGTGATGTTGAATGTGCTGTATGGGTAAGCGGCAACTGCAATTTCGGCAGCTTCTGTAGCAACAAACTGCAAAAGGCCTGTTTGTGGCTTTGCCACTCCATTATAAGTAACCGACTCGACACAGTATTTTCCCACATTGAACTCAATTTGGACAAGTAAACCTGCCTGAACCTCAAAGCCTGCGCCCGGATTCTCTATCGGAGCACCGTCAATCATTACGTTGGAGATAACATCCTCACAGCCCTCGGGAAGATCGAAGCTGATAGGATACTTCTCATCGGGGAAGTTGGCCTTAATCTCAAATACATCGCCTTCGGCAATCTCAGAACCAAATTGTCCGTATTCATAAGGCACAGCCTTACCGTTTCTTTTAACACTGTAAAGCGTTTTATTATAGTCGGAATGCCCAAAAGCGACGGCAGTTTCATATTCAGGGTCGAATTTAACAGTGTTCTCACCCTCGCTGAGTGTATAAGCACGGTAAGAATTGAAGAACACCATCCTTACAACTGAAGGGTCGTCGACATTGACATAGAATGTGCCTGTAACCGCATCACCTTCGGCGATTGTGGTGATTTCGACCACTTTTCCTTCATGTTCAGGATAAACCATTATGTAGTCCGACTTAACACGGCTTGAGAGTACATAGCCAGACCAAATAATCTTATCGAGCAGATAACCATCAACAGCTTCGAAATTTACCCGATCATAAGGGCTTACAGTAACTGAGTTCTCTCCGGCAACAAGTTCAAGAACTGTTTTCTCGCTGCTACCGGTAGAAACGACCACCTTGCTTGGGTCATCGACCTTAATTGTAATGTTCACTTGCGCACTTGCCGAGAACGATAGCAAGCCTGCAATTGCTAAAAGCAAAAATGAGTAAAACTTTTTCATAAGTATATACATTTAGTTAATCAAAAGAAAATTTTTCATAAGATTGCAAGTAACTGTTAATCACATTGTTAACATTCCAATAAATGTACCTTGAATAGATCTCTGAATATACCGCATCTTGTCACAGTGGTGCTAATAATGATACTCACGATAATATGCAAGCAATAAACCAACATATATCGCACCGCAAAGTTACAATAAATACTTTTACAAAAATGTATATTTAGAAATATTTTTTGCCGTGCAATAGGGATTGGTTTGGTCAAGCCTCACACGGCTCGCAAGCTCGGGTGAAGTCTTTCGGTCAAGACATCAGGCTCGATTTCTTGGCAAGCCAAGCGGCCAATATAGGTCCAAATATACCAGCAATAGCACCGGCAAAACCTATGATTACATACTCTTGCCAACCATTAAACCTGTTTCTGCCCAATATATGGTTTAGCAAACAGCACTCGCTGGCACGAGCAGTCGAGGACCACAACCCAACGGAAGTCCAGTTCGTTTACGGCATAGTTTGAGCCGAGAGCGGTAGCGTCATAGTAAAGCACATAAGTGTCTGAGCATATGTGCCCCCGCTTTCTTGTCAATCTCAAGTTTTCGCAACAACAAAATAAGTCGGGGGGGGATAAATTCGGGCATTTTGGGATAGAAAAATCGCTAAGGGTTGAGGTTTCAACTACTTAGCGATTTGTTTTGTGGTCCCACTTGGGCTAAATGTGTGGTATCTTATGTTTTTAAGTGAGAAGTTAATGTCGTTATAAAACACTAATAATTAGTATTTTATATTTGCTTGTGTTGTAAATTTGATAACACACAAAACCATTAGATAACAAACAAGACGCCAAAAACACGCCAAAAATTTTGTAGTCCCGGCGGGACTTGCTATCTTTGCACAAAGAATTAAGGCTATGGCAAAACTCCAATTATCTCTATCAAGCAAGGCTAACAAAGAGTCGGGATTAAAAGAAATCTTGATTCGATTTTTCAATGGCAAGGCATTTAACCAACGTGCCCATTCCGGTGTGTATATATTAGATAATCCTAATTATTGGGATGGCTCTCAGATGGTGGATAAAAGAAGAATGAACGATGAGGAAAGGCGTTATCACAATAGTCAACGCACCAAGATTGAAGAATTGTGTCGCCATATCGAAGAAGAGTGGTTGAAATGGGATAAAAGTGTCGCGCTGCCATCGGATTGGCTGAAAACGGTAGTTGACAAGTTCAAATATCCTGAAAAGTATGTGCAACAATCGGAAGAAGAGTCGAAGCCAATTACGGTAAGGGAGGCTGTTGAGGCATTTATTGCGGATGCACCGAATCGCATTCAAGAGAATGGTGTGCATCAAGGACAGCCTGTCAGTCATAGAACGATTCTGCAATACAATCAAATGCGTCGTCTTGTGTTTGAGTATTTAGATACACTTTCTCCCAATGATATGCCTGTCAAGGAACTTGACAAAAAGTTCTATGATGGGTATGTGGCTTTTCTCAACGGAAAGGGGTTTAAGTTGAACACTGTTGGGAAGCATATTAAAAACCTGAAAGCCGTAATAAATTGGTTACCATTGTCAGAGCGAATCGAGTGCGAGTTTGTGGCTCCAAGGAAGTGTAAGAAGTTGGCAGAAGAGGTTGACAATGTGTTTCTTTCAACAGAAGAACTGCACGCTATTGAGACGGTTGAGTTGAAGCAAGATTATCTTGATAGGGTGCGCGACCAGTTCCTGTTGCTTGCATGGACCGGATGCCGATACAGCGACCTTGATAAGCTTGATGACCCACAATGCATCTCTCGTGGATATTTCGAGTTGGAGCAAT
>CALZTY010000077.1 GCA_945829225.1 uncultured Bacteroidales bacterium
GCGATATCGAGAAGGCTGTGCGTACCCTGGTGGATATCATCAAGTCGAGCCACGGTGAAATAGGCAACCGCTTCTCGCCTCGCTACTTGGCTATCAAATTCTTTGAGGGCGACCGCGAGGTAGACCGCATACTGCAGTCGACGTCAATATATGAGCATATCACCGAGGAGCGCAACCGAGTGCGCGCGCACTTCGAGCACCTGCATCAGGAAGATGTAACCTCGGCGATAGCCGCCGAGAAATACGGCTTCATCGCGGGAGCGCTTGCCGAGACCTATGTGTCGGGCACGGGCGAGCAGCATCACACGTCGTCGAAGATCGATAGAGTGGTGACCAACAAGGTGATAGGCTTCCCGCTGTTTATCGCGGCGATGTTCTTTATCTTCTGGGCGACCTTCTTCATCGGTCAATACCCCATGGATTGGATACAGTATGGAGTTGATGCCTTGGGAGGGCTGCTGAGCAATATAATGCCCGAGGGCATACTCAAGGACCTGGTGGTCGATGGTATCATCGGCGGCGTAGGAGGCGTGATAGTATTCCTGCCGAACATACTCATCCTGTACTTCTGCATCTCGTTTATGGAAGATACGGGGTATATGGCGCGTGCGGCATTCATCATGGACAAGATAATGCACCGCATAGGACTGCATGGCAAGTCGTTCTTCCCGTTGCTGATGGGCTTCGGGTGCAATGTTCCGGCGGTATTGGCGACGCGGTCGATCGAGAGCCGCTCGAGTCGCTTGATAACGATGCTGATCAACCCATTCATGTCGTGCTCGGCACGTCTGCCCATATATGTGCTGTTTATCGGGACGTTCTTCCCGCATAATGCCGCGCTGGTGTTTATGGGCTTGTATGTGCTGGGGATAGCGATGGCGGTGGTGACAGCAAAATTGCTGCGCAAGGCAGCGTTCAAGAAGGATGAGACTCCCTTTGTGATGGAGTTGCCGCCCTATCGCATGCCGACGGTTCATGCGATGGTGCGCCACACCTGGGACAAGGGGGTGCAATATATCAAGAAGATGGGCGGCATCATACTCTTTGCGAGCATCGTGGTGTGGGCACTCAACTACTTCCCCGGCGACACTGTTGATAATCAAGGAAATACGGTTCATCGCGACTCCTATTTGGAGGCAGCGGGCAAGGCAATCAATCCGGTGATGGAGCCACTGGGCATCGGATGGCGTGGCACAGTAGCGGCGCTGGCAGGTGTTCCGGCAAAGGAAATCGTGGTGTCGACCCTCGGGGTGCTGTACACCAACGACGAGACAGCCGATGAGCATGCCTTGGGCGACAAACTGAGTGCAGCGGGGTCGGATTTCACCCCGGCAGCGGCATTGAGTTTTATGATCTTTTTGCTGCTCTACTGCCCGTGTATAGCGACAATCACCGCGATAGTCAAGGAGAGCGGGTCGTGGAAGTGGGGCTGCCTGAGCGTGGTGTATAACACCGCACTGGCATGGGTAGTAGCGTTTGCCTTCTACCGGCTGGCGCTGGTACTGCTATAGAAACAAGTCTTGCAATTGTATCTCGGCTTGAATGTCTCCCCAATACTCATTATGTATTAATCCATCAGTTGTAACCATAACGGTATGAATGGCTTTCTTGGTACCGGTAGTAGAGACAAAAGCATTACGCTTACGATATAGCTCATCAGCATAGGTTGACGTGATGGTATAAGAATCCTTAGAGTACTTAATCTCGCAAAGATCAATAATATCATCGCTACGGTCAATAATCAGGTCAATTTGAGCACCCGGTCTACCGAGGGTTTCATCGGGGAGGCATCGCCACGCATACTCGTTTGTAAGGATACCGCTGATACCCAGTTTATTCTTAATCTGGTCAATATGCCATAGGCATGTGCGCTCAAATGCCAATCCGCACCAAGTATTATACTTGGGGGTTCCCAGCATAGACCTCCAATAGTTTGATCCTTGTCGCGCCTTATCAATGTATTCGTAATAAAAGATTGTATAATGGTCGATCAGTTGGAAAATATCAGATTTAGAGCGGTAGCCGATCATATTGTAGCTACGAATAAAGCCACACCACTCCAAATCTTTCAAAATGTCGGAGAATTGACCATTGTCTTCAAATTTGCCGGCTAATAATAATTCTTGACGAGTCAAACCCATCTTTTTCTTAGCCAATAATTCAATGACGCGAATGTATGGTTCAGGCTTTTTGAATAGCGAAGCATACAGCATTTCAAATTCATCGTGTAACTCACCATCGGGCGAGAAGATCAGCCTATCGATTTCGGCAGTAATGCTTGTGCCTTTTTGTAAGAGACTCCAATAATAAGGCACGCCACCAAAAATCATATAAGCTTCAAGGATTTGCTTGCGATTGAGGACCAGACCTCTTGACAGAGCTAATTTCTCGCATAAGCCCAGAGGGAAAGGATTAAGCGAGATACGATGGTTCAATCGATTGTGAAGTCCTCCTTTATTTTTGATGATTTTTTTGACCATCCACGAAGTACTGCTACCGCATACAATGAACACTATATCCTTACGAGCAGAAGCCCAACCGTTCCAAAAAGATTCCAACTCAGAGAGAAATCCGGAACGAGGAGCGTCCATCCAAGGGAGTTCGTCAAGAAAGATGACTTTCTTACCTACGGTTTGATTAATAATAAAACGTTTGAGCTCGCTGAAAGCATCACCCCAGTTGGTCAGTTCGGGGGTATCCTGTTGCCCTTGTTCTTTAAGGGCACGACGGAAACGAGCCAATTGCTTTTTGGAGGACAAATTTGCGGCTCCTGTATATTGGAAATGGAATTTATTATCAAATGCTTCTCTGATGAGAAAAGTCTTGCCAACGCGACGTCTCCCATAAACTGCGATAAACTGAGAATACTCCTCGTTGAGAGCATTCAACAAAGTTTGCTTTTCCTTGTCTCTACCAATGAGCATATTTTTGTAATTTTAATGAATTTCAATACAAAGGTAGTAAAAAAAAGGGCGTAAACCAGCGGAAAGTGGTAAAAAAATGACGTTTCCGCTGGTTTACGCCCGAAAATCGGGTTTTGGAGGGGTTATTTGATGGTTACTTTTGTTGTGGAGGAGCCTTGGCGGCGGATGTAGACGCCGGTGGTGGGATTCTCGATGCGGATGCCTTGGATGTTGTAGTATTCAATCGGCTCATCCGATGTGTCAGCGTCAACAACGATATCCTCGATGCCCGACACTCCAAAGGAATAGAAATCTTTCCACTGATCAGCGGCTTTATATTGTCCAATGCTAGCTTCAGGCACAAAGAGAGTGCAATTTGTTTTATTAATATCTTCTAGCGCGTTATTGCCACAAGTAGGTGGGACTAGAGCGTATGAAGTAAGATTTATTAAGTCACTACAGCAGGCGAATGCGTTTTCACCAATTTCAGAGACTGTGCCGGGAATGACAAATTCTTCAACATCGTAAGGAACAAAGTATAAACTAGTATAATCATTATTGTAAATTGTTCCATCGGGTTCTATCTTGCCATTAGAAGGATAAGCAATAGCTATGCCGTTGCTAAATGGGTTGACTATATGTGCCGGATATGCAGATTTAATTAATCCATCGCAACCATCGAAGGGTTTATAGCCAATAGATGTAACGGTTTTAGGAATTTTTACGGAAGTCAAGTATTTAAAATCTTTACATAAATACGAAGGTATTCTTTCAACACCCTCTCCTATTTCAAAAGAAGATAGGTCTTTAGCATCAGAAATCCAACCATCAGATACGCTACAATAAATAGCATTATATTCA
>CALZTY010000078.1 GCA_945829225.1 uncultured Bacteroidales bacterium
TCATAAATCTACCCTTAATCGTGTATTGGATGATAGTTGCGGATTTTAGGATAATTAAGGAATGGCATTGCACAGAAAGCGGAATTTTAGTAACTTTGCACAAAATCTATTAATATCTGATATGGCACAAATAGGAACCCCTCTGACGTCGGTAGGCGTCAAAGCAATGCTCTTGGGCAGTGGAGAACTTGGTAAAGAAGTAGCAATCGAGCTGTTACGCCTCGGCGTAGAGGTCATTGCGTGTGATAAATATGACAACGCGCCGGCGATGCATGTAGCACAACGTCGACGCGTTTTCAATATGCTCGATGCCCGGGCGCTACGCAGTGCCATAGAGGAGGACAAGCCCGACCACATCATTCCGGAAGTGGAGGCAATCGCCACCGGCGAGTTGGTGGCGCTTGAGGAAGAGGGCTACAATGTCACCCCGACAGCACGCGCGGCACGCTTGACGATGAATCGCGAGGGCATCCGGCGTCTCGCCGCCGAGGAATTGGGCTTGCCTACCTCGCCCTATCGCTTTGCCGATACCCGCGAGGAATTTGATGCAGCCATCGCCGCCATAGGCTTGCCCTGTGTGGTGAAGCCGGTGATGAGTAGCAGCGGACACGGACAGACCACGGTGCGCCGCGCCGAGCAAATAGATGGAGCATGGCACGAAGCCCAAGAGGGCGGTCGCGCCGGAGCCGGGCGTGTCATCGTTGAGGGATTTGTGAATTTTGATTATGAGATAACCTTGCTCACAGTTCGCTCGGTGTCGGGCACAACATTCTGCGAGCCGGTGGGTCACGTGCAAGTCGAGGGCGACTACCGTGAGTCGTGGCAGCCGCAACCGATGAGCGCCATCGCCATCGAGCGTGCCCGAAATATAGCCCGCGCCGTCACCGATGCCCTCGGCGGCTACGGTATCTTTGGTGTCGAACTGTTTGTGAAGGGCAACGAGGTGATATTCAGCGAAGTGTCGCCGCGCCCCCACGACACAGGCATGGTTACTATGATATCGCAGGACCAGAGCGAATTTGCGCTTCACGCTCGCGCCTTGATGCACCTGCCGGTACCGGCAATCCGCTTCTATGGTCCGTCGGCATCGCGCGCCATCGTGGTTGAAGGCGATAGCGACAAGGTGGTTATGGGCAATCTCGAGGAGGTGCTCGCCGAGGAAGGCGTGCAATTGCGCATCTTCGGTAAGCCCGAGGTCAAGGGACACCGTCGCATGGGCGTGCTCCTCGCCACAGCCGATACCGTCGAGGAAGCTCGTGCCAAGACGCTCCGCGCCTACAATGCCCTAAACATCAAAGTATTACCCCGATGAGCGAAGTGCGAAGCCTCACAATCATGCTACTGATGGCTGACACAGCGCGCGCCGATATCGCCATCAAGGGCGACCGCACCTATTATCGTTTTGCCACCGAAGCGTCATTGGAAGACGGCGATATCGCGGGAGTGCCCGATGTGGCACACCTTGCCGATGAGATTCTCAGTGCCGCGCAAGCACACGATGGCGAGGCTCCTTTGGGCGAAGGAATGAAGGTGCAGATTTTTGTCAACAACTGTGCACAAGCCATTACAACCTCGGAAGCGTCACTACGTCGCTTGGTGGCTGTACTGGAACCGGTGGCTGTGGAATTTGCCTTCCTTCGCGGATTTTTGGCTTAATTGAAACCGAATAATTTGTGGGCATTGGCTGTGGTAACACGGTCGATGTCCTCAACGTTTATACCCATATATTGAGCGATATGAGCGGCAATATATGGCAAGAAAGCGCTCTCGTTGCGCTTGCCGCGCATAGGCACCGGTGCCAAGAATGGGGCATCAGTCTCGAGCAACAGGCGGTCAAGCCCGATAGTCGGCAACACCTCGCGCAATCTTGAGTTCTTGAAAGTGACAATGCCGTTGATGCCAAAATAGAAATCACCGACCTGGCGAATAGCCTCGACATCAGCCTCCGAGCCGCTGAAACTGTGAAAGACGCCACGCACGCCGGGGTGATTACGCAATACACTCAGGGTGTCCTCAAGCCCATCGCGACTGTGGATGATAATGGGGAGGTTTGCCTTAACAGCGCAGTCCACTTGGATATCAAACACCTCAATCTGCTCGGCACGACGGCTCGTATCCCAATGGTAGTCAACACCAATCTCACCGACAGCCACATGGGGGTGATTGCCGTCGAGTTCTGCCATCAATTGGGCGACCACATCGCGCCAATCATCGCCAATCTCGGTGGGATGTAAGCCCGTGGCAGTGAACACCTTACCCGGGAATTGAGCAGCAAGAGCCTTGTTCGGGGCTAGGCTTGCAAGGTCGACATTTGCGAGTATCATCTGCCCTACTCCGGCAGCAAAGGCACGGCGCACGGCAGCCTCACCGCCACCATCGACGGCATACTCCTCCATACATAAATGTGTGTGAGTATCAATCATTTACTGCGATCATTGAGTTTTATTGCCAAGGACACGAAACGCTCGCGATAGCCATCCAACAAATTTGCCGGCAAGGCATTCATAGCATCAAGGGCATACTTGCTGATGAGAGCGGCACACTCCTGCGACAAGCCCAAGGAGTCGTATACAGCCTTTACGCCGGCAACAACCCTGCCGGTAACGCCTTGAATCTGATAAGCACTCTCAATACGGTCGCCGGCTAACTCGGTCGCGCGAATTAGCAACCATGTCTTCTTGCGCGTAATGATGTCATTACCAATATTCTTGCCAAAAACCGCGGGGTCGCCATATACGTCGAGCCAGTCGTCGCGCAATTGGAAAGCCAAGCCGAGAGCCTCGCCATAACGATACATGGCATCGACAGTAGCCTCGTCGGCGCCGCCCATAATAGCACCCATGGCACATGCAGCGCCCAAGAGCACAGAGGTCTTGAGGCGTATCATCTCGATATACTCATCGACGGTCACACCATCGCGGTGCTCAAACTCAGTGTCCAACTGCTGACCCTCATATACCTCAAGGGCGGTGCGATTGAATAGCGCAAGTAGTTGCTGCTCATGTCCTTGTGCACAGTCACACAGACGCATATATGCCATAGTGAGCAGTGCGTCGCCCGAGAGGATGGCTTGCACATCGCCCCAACGACGGTACACGGTGGGACGCCCGCGCCGACGAGCCGAGCGGTCCATTACATCATCGTGGATGAGGGTAAAATTGTGAAACATCTCGACAGCAAGAGCCTGATTGACAGCGCCTTCAACCTTGCCGCCGACAGCCTCGCAAGCCATTAGCACCAACATCGGGCGCAAGCGCTTGCCACCGCCGGCAAGTGTGTAAGCTACCGGGCGGTACAATCCGGTGGCACGACGCGGATACTTCAGCGCTGCAATCGCAGCCTCTATTTGCTCTAATAGGTCTTTTTCTTCTATCATTATTTAGCCGTTTTCATGTTCAAGCACAAAATTAATAAAATTATGAAAAACCTCCAAAAATTTTTGCCAATTCAATCAAAAGCGCTAACTTTGCAGTCGCTAACGCGCACTCGGGGTGTAGCACAGTTGGTTAGCGCGCCACGTTCGGGACGTGGAGGTCGGAAGTTCGAGTCTTCTCACCCCGACATATTTTCCGATTAATGGCTGTAATTCAAACGATTACAG
>CALZTY010000079.1 GCA_945829225.1 uncultured Bacteroidales bacterium
TTGCTCAGGAACTTATAAATAAAGTTAAATTATAGTGTTGCGGAATTAAGGATTAATTCTAAATTTGCACTAACGTATACAAAATAACTATTAACCTAAATAATTAACCACCTTAAATCCAACAAGATGAAACATTTTACATTCTTGGGTATGGCTGCGTTGCTGGCATTTTCAGCAACAGCGCAGCCACGCAGTGCCTCTGAGCCTGCTCTTCTGCTGAGCACGCCCACAGGACTGATGGCTCCGGTGTGGTCGCCCGACGGCTCGCAAATCGCCGTAACCGGCAACAACTACACCGGTATTATGGTCGCTAACGCCAATGGCAGCGACTTCCGCATGGTTACCGATGCTCCCGGCGCCGGTTACAAAATGGTATGGAATGGCGAGGCCGAAATCGTCGGTCGCACCAATCAAATGCAACAAGGTCGCGTGATGCACGAAATGTGTGCATGGAATGTTGCTACCGGCTCCACTCAGGTCCTCGTGCCCCTGAGCCGCACCACTCAAGCCCCTACCCTCCGCGCTGCCGGTCGTGTTCGTGGCGTCCGTGGCATCTACGAGCAGATGATGAGCGCTCCCGACAAGGTTGCTGACCAAGTCGAGGCTCTTTCTCAATTCTCCGGCGAAATCATCATCAATCCCGCCCTCTCGCCCGATGGCTCGCGCATCGCTTTCCAGGTTCCCGGCAAGGGCATGTGGATGATTAACGCCGACGGCACCAACCTCCAATCCATCGGCACAGGCTCGCACCCCGCATGGATGCCCGACAATGCCACTATCGTCTATACCATCGTTACCGACAATGGCAACAACTTCACCTCCTCTACCCTTATGGCTATGAATGTCAACAACGGCAAGAGCGTTGTCCTCACTGCTCGTCCCGACTTCATTCCTCTCACTCCCGCTGTTGCTCCCGACGGCTCCAAGATTGCCTTCGAGAACGCAGTCGATAATGCTATTTATGTTGTAACCCTCAAATACTAAGCCACTTATGAAAACGACATCTTCATCCCTCGCAAAGGGTATCATCATCGCTGCTATGTCGCTGGTGGCTATGCCCGCGATTGCACAGGAAAAAGCCGATTGGGGCGACTTCCGTCTTTTCCTCGATCCCGGTCACTCCGGTACCGAAAACCGCGGCCTCTGGGGCTACTCTGAGGCTGAAAAGGTCCTCAGCGTTGCTCTCAACGTCAAGGACCTTCTTGAGACCTATACTACTATCGTTGACGGTGAGACTCTCCGCCTCTGCCGCTACGACCAAGAGACCGTCGTTTCGCTCGAAGAACGCTCTGATATGGCTAATGCTTGGGGCGCCGACTTCTACTACTCAATTCACTCCGACGCTGCCGGCACTCAGAACTCTATCCTCGGCCTCTTCGGTGGCTGGCGCAAAGATGGTGTGGATATTGAGAAAACACCTAATGGTGGTAAGGCTTACGGCGAAATCCTCCTGCCCAACCTCTCGGGCGTGATGCGCATCCCCTCGCGTGGCAACTGGTACGACCGCTGCTACTACGACCGCACTCCCCAAACCCACACAAACCAATACCCCTATCTCTCGGTTAACCGCCGCACCAATATGGCTTCGCTCCTCAGCGAGGGCGGCTACCACGATATGGCTGAGCAACAGCAACGCAACCTCAACGCTGATTACAAGCGCCTCGAGGCTTTTGCCGCTTTCCAATCGCTGATGGCTTATCACGAAATGTCTCTCCCGGCTCAGACCTTCGTTACCGGTATGATTACCAACTCGGAGAACAATCAACCCGTCAACGGTGCCACCATCACCATCGGTGAGGCTTCTTACACCACCGACACCTACGAGTCACTGTTCAGCAAGTACACTCGCAACCCCGATCTCATCCACAACGGTTTCTTCATCTTTGAAGGTCTCGAAGCCGGTGCCACACTCCCCGTGACCATCAATGCTCCCGGCTACGAGGAATGGACAGGTGAAATCACCATTAAGGATGGCTCGACTGTCGAAGGCGCTACCTCTGCCGACTATGTTACTTTCCTCGACGTGGCTCTCACCAATGCCATGCCCGCTGTGGTCGCTTCATTATCGGCTTCCGACCTCTCCGATGTCAGCACCCTCGATCCCCTCGTGCTCACTTTCTCTCGCAACATGGACCGCGCATCTGTTGAGGAGGCATTCTCCATCAACAATAGCGGCGAGGTGACTCTCTCATGGGAAAATGACTACACCTTGGCTATCGATATCACCAAACTCGTTCCCTATCGCACTTACACCATCACCATCGACGGCACCATCGCCAAGAACTCGCAGACAGGTGCTTTCCTCGATGGTGACAACGACGGTGAAGCCGGTGGCAACTACGTCCTCCGCATCACTATCGCCGAACCCGATACCGAGGCTCCCTATGTATATAGCACATATCCCGCTGCCGAAGGCGAAGCCCTCTTCACCAAGCGTCCGCCCATCCGCATTGAGTTCAACGAGGAGTTGAAGTTCAATGGCGACAAGCACGACGGTTGCATCACTGTCAAGGATGCTCGCGGCACCGAATACACCGGCTTGCTCACTCACGATGTCGTTGCCGGTCACTCTGTCCTTCACTTCTTCCCCGCTGAGGACCTTGCTACCGACTGCGCTATCCTCGTGACATTTGCCGGCGGCATCGAAGACCTCTGGGGTAATGTAGGCGAATCTTACAGCTTCCGCTTCCTCACCGAATATCGTTCAGCTACCTTTACCGAGACTATCCAGCCCCTCACCAACACCGACGGCATGTGGGCTCCCGGTGGCTCAGGCTCTACCAGCGGTATCGACAACGAAGCCAGCACCATTTCGGTCCTCCAACAAGGTCCTGCTATCGACAACCGTACATCTTTCGCCATCAACTACGTATTTGACATCGACTTCACAGGCGAGACTTTCCTTATCCGCGACCACTATCCTAAGGGTATGCAGAGCGAATACAAGAAGTTCTTTGACGGCGTCCTCACCATGTGGGTATATGGTGACGGCTCCAACAACTCTGTCAACCTCTTCATCCGCACCGGTAGCGACGGCATCAAGCAACATGCTCTTGACCTCCCCGTAGATTTCCGTGGTTGGAATCTCTTCGCTTGGGATTTCAACAACGACGAAGTCCTCAGCTTCACCGGCGAAAACAACACCCTCGAGGGTAACACCAAGTGGTGTCTCGACGCAGTTGTTATCAAGCACCAGCGCATCGAGGAAGACAACGAGGAAAATCCCTACCAGGAATGGACCGGCACTATCGGCTTCAATAACTTGATTTTCAACACTTGGGACGACCAAGCCGAGCGCAACGCCCGTCTCACCGACGTTGAACTCCCCGGCGACGGCATCAACACCATCAACAACGATGCCAACGCCCCCGTTGAATACTACAACCTCCAAGGCATCCGTGTAGCCAATCCTCAAGGTGGCATCTTCATCCGCCGCCAAGGCGCCACCGCCACCAAGGTCACCATCAAGTAATACCCCCTAATTCCTATTCATAAAAAGCGCCGCCACCCACCCCGGGTAGCGGCGCTCTTTC
>CALZTY010000080.1 GCA_945829225.1 uncultured Bacteroidales bacterium
TGTTGCGCACCATGAACTCCTTGAGGATGTCGTTCTGGATAGTACCAGCCATTTCTTCGAGCTTGGCACCTTGTTCGAGTCCGGCATTGATGTAGAAGGCGAGGACGGGGAGTACTGCGCCGTTCATAGTCATAGACACGGACATCTTGTTCAAGGGGATACCGTCGAAGAGGACCTTCATATCCTCGAGGGAGCAGATAGAAACGCCTGCCTTGCCTACGTCACCGACTACGCGGGGGTGGTCGGCATCGTAACCGCGGTGAGTAGCGAGGTCAAAAGCGACGGAGAGACCTTTCTGACCGGCAGCAAGGTTGCGGCGGTAGAAGGCGTTGGACTCGGCAGCGGTGGAGAAGCCGGCATATTGGCGGATGGTCCAGGGGCGCAGAGGATACATGGCGCTGTACGGGCCACGCAAGAAAGGAGGAATACCTGAAACGTAGTTGAGGTGTTCCAGACCCTGGAGGTCATCCTTGGTATAAATAGGCTTCACCGGGATGAGTTCGGGGGTGAGCCAAGTTTGATCCTGATTGGCAGCTACGGCAGTGTGCTGAGCGCCGAATGAATCTTTTGTGATATCGATAGTTGAAAAATCGGGTCTCATAACTGTGATGTAACTGATTATTTATTCAAAAGACGGTTGTTAAAGTCGCGGAGAGTGTCGAGGACGTTGCAACGCACGTGAACGAAGTCCTTGATGCCGACAGCCTTGAGGTCGTCGGAGCAAGCGGGAGCGCCGGCGACAACAAATTCGGCACGACCGTTGAGGTACTTGAATGCAGCGGGAGCGAGCTCGGCATATTCGTCGTCGCTGGAGCAGAGGACAACGACATCGGCGCCCTTGGCGAGAGCAGCGTCAACACCTTGTTCAACGGTCTCGAAGCCGAGGTTATCGATGATTTCGTAACCGGCGCAGCCGAAGAAGTTGGTGGAGAACTGAGCGCGAGCGAGACGCATGGCGAGGTTGCCGATGGTGAGCATGAATACCTTGGGACGCTTGGCAGCGGCTTCGGTAGCGAGGCGCAGTTCCTCGAAGTCGGAGGCGGCGCGCTTGCCACAGAGTTTCTTGCCCTGAGTAGCGTCTTCGCCACAGTGGCATGAGCAAGTGCATGCGTCAGCGACAATCTTGTCGGCGGCTTTCTCGTTGATGTTGGGGTATTGGTTGGTGCCGAGGAGGACTTCCTTGCGGCGAGCAACATCGACGTGGCGCTTCTCGCAGGAGGCGTTGACGGCATCTTGGATGGCACCCGACGAAGCGAGGGCGAAGAAGCCACCGGCATTGACGGTTTCCAAGAAGAGTTTCCAAGCCTCGTTGGCGATAGAGACGGTGAGTGTCTCTACATAGTAGCTACCGCCGGCGGGGTCAACGACCTTGTCGAGGTGCGATTCTTCCTTGAGGAGGAACTGCTGGTTGCGAGCGATACGCTCTGAGAATGCATCGGGAGTTTGATAAGGAGTATCAAACGGAGTAGTAGTGATGGAGTCAACACCGGCGAGGGCAGCCGACATGGTCTCGGTCTGGCTACGGAGGAGGTTGACGTGAGCATCAAAGATAGTTTGGTTGAAGCGCGAGGTAGTAGCGTGGACGTGCATCTTGGCGCTCTCGAGCGATGCGGGCTTGTATTGCTCGACGATTTGAGCCCACAACATGCGAGCGGCGCGGAACTTGGCGAGCTCCATGAAGTAGTTGGACGAAACGCCCATGTTGAACTTGATGCGAGCGGCAACGGTGTCGGTGTCGACGCCAGCCTCGGTGAGGAGGGTGAGCCAATCAGCGCCCCAAGCGATGGCATAGCCAAGTTCTTGGTAGATGTAAGCACCGGAGTCGGAGAGGCGGTCGCTGTCGACAGCGAAGAGTTTGAGACCGGGGACATCCTTGGCGATCTTGAGCAAATCGAGCGAAGTGGCAACGGCGGCATTGATGTCAACAGCCTTGCCGTGGCGGAACGCGGGCTTGAGGGGGTTGAAGTCAACCGAGCCACAGAAGTCGGCGGCTGCATTGTGCTTGTTGAGATACTCGACCAGAGCCTTCACGAGGTCGACCACCTTGCGCTGGCAGCATGAGAAGTTGAGCTCAACGGCGCTGACGGTGATGTCTTTGAGTAAAACTTCGAGAGTCTCGACAGAAGGTTCGGTGACTTTGAAGCCCAGGGAGTTAACGCCCTTGTTGAGGACGTCGAGAGCCACGGCATTAGCCTTGGCGGGCTCGGTCTCGGTGATTTCCTGGCGAGTGAGCCAGTCGTTGTCGGTGCGAGTGCCACGCACGAAGGGGAACTCACCCGGTAACGAATTTGTGGTTTTCAGGTCGGCGATGTCTTCAGCGCGATACATAGGCTCGACGTTGAAGCCCTCATTGGTACGCCATACCAACTTCTTGTTGAAATCGGCTCCTTTGAGGTCGGCTTCCACCTTAGCGCGCCATTCATCGTAGGTCACGCCGGGAAACCGGTCAAATAGTTTTTCTGCCATAATTTAGATAATTATCTGTGATTTAAGTTTGAAAGTGTTCGTAATAATACCCAGCCATAGCGGCGCAATGGTTTAGGCACTGCAAAATTATCAAATATCCACCGATTTTGCAAATTTTTATCTTCTTATCGTTACACATTATTATATATAAGAGATAAAATGGGGGAAATAAGCAGGTGAAGAGCTTACTTGCGGACCAAAGGCATTAACTCGGCTTCAACGATGTCTTTGCTGATTATGCGATAGTGTGGGTCGTAGGCATCGCTGAATTGTTGGCTGTGATGGATAGCATATTTGCCTTGGCGCAGTAGGTCGGCAATCATGGCTTTGTCTTCAATATAGTTGGGAAGATTAGGGTGCAAATCATCAATCACTTGCTGTATCTTGGCCCACTCTTGTTGCCATTGTTCGACTGTTACCGGAGTGAAGTTGTTCATGCTGCGGATGAAGGCATCGAAGAAAGTGTCAAAAGGTATTGTGCCGTCCTTGACGAGCGAGAGGTTGACGCGGTAGAAGTTGCCGTAGTATGCCGTGGGGTCGAATAGGGGACCATCCATACGCTCGGCAGTGTCTAACTCGTATCGCAGATATGCCGCGGCAGAGGCGGTGTCGCTGACAATGTGCCCGGGACCGAAGCGGTCTTGGAAGAAGTTCTTGTAAAGGTCTTGAAGTGTAGATTGGGGATACTGTGCAAGTTGAGCAATTACTGATTGTTGAATCTTGTTGTTGGTAGAGCACCCCGATAGGGCTATAGAAATAAGAGAGATTAAAAATAGAATTGAGCGAACTTTCATAGGTGGTAGTAATGAGTTTGACGAGTGCAAAATTAATCAAAATAAAGCCCATACCCAAGATAGAATGAT
>CALZTY010000081.1 GCA_945829225.1 uncultured Bacteroidales bacterium
CAAAAAAATGGAGGCGCATCAACCGGTGGTGCGCCTCCATATAGTTTATTGCTTAAAATTCACAATTCTTGGGAGTACGCGGGAACGGAATCACATCGCGGATATTGGTCATGCCGGTAACAAAGAGCAACAGTCGCTCAAATCCCAATCCGAAGCCCGAGTGAGGCACGGTGCCGAAGCGACGAGTATCGAGATACCACACCATATCCTTCATGGGGATGTTCAACTCTTTGATGCGAGTGAGCAACTTGTCGTAGTCGGCTTCGCGCTCGCTACCACCGATAATCTCGCCAATCTGCGGGAAGAGCACATCCATAGCGCGCACGGTCTTGCCGTCCTCGTTTTGCTTCATATAGAAAGCCTTGATGTCGCGCGGATAGTCGGTGAGAATTACCGGCTTCTTGAAGTGCTGCTCTACCAAGAAGCGCTCGTGCTCGCTCTGCAGGTCGATGCCCCACGATACGGGGAATTCAAATTTGTGACCAGACTCTTGGAGTATCTTCACGCCCTCAGTATAGGTGAGACGCACGAAGTCGTTGTGCAACACAAACTCGAGGCGCTCGATGAGGCCCTTGTCATAGTGCTCGGCAAGGAACTCGATGTCGTCGCGGCAGTGGTCAAGCACATATCGAATGCAATATTTCACAAATTCCTCGGCGAGGTCCATGTTGTCGGTGATGTCATAGAATGCCATCTCCGGCTCAATCATCCAGAACTCCGACAGGTGACGCTGGGTGTTGGAATTTTCAGCGCGGAAAGTAGGACCGAAGGTGTAGATTTCGCCGATGGCGGTTGCACCAAGTTCGCCCTCCAACTGACCGGAAACGGTGAGGGAGGTGGGCTTACCGAAGAAATCTTGGCTATAATCCACCTTGCCATCCTCGGTACGAGGCAGGTCGTTGAGCGGAAGCGTGGTCACTTGGAACATCGCACCGGCACCCTCGCAGTCGCTCGATGTGATGAGCGGAGTATTGAGGTAGAAGAAGCCCTTGCCCTGGAAGAAGGTGTGGATAGCAAATGCCAAGGTGCTACGCACGCGCAACACAGCCCCGAAGGTGTTGGTACGGGGACGCAAGTGGGCTATCTCGCGCAGGAACTCCAGGGTGTGACCCTTCTTCTGCAAGGGATAAACCTCAGGGTCGGCTGTGCCGTAAACCTCGAGGGTATCGGCTTGCACCTCGCAGGTCTGACCTTTGCCCTGCGAAGCCACCAACTTACCAATCACATGGATGGAGGAGCCGGTGGTCACCGCCTTGAGTTGCTCGTCGGTGAATTTGTTCATATCAAAGACAATCTGCAAGTTGCGGATTGTCGAGCCGTCGTTCAATGCGACAAACTGCACATACTTGTTGCCGCGGCGGGTGCGCACCCAGCCCTTAACCTCGACATCGATATCCAATACCTCGGCACGCAACAAGTCTACTATTTTTGTTCTTTTCATATTATTCTATTATTCAAATGCGCCCATTTTGAGCAGGTTCACTTCTTCCTGAGTGAGGTAACGCCAGCGGCCGCGCGGCAGGTTCTTCTTGGTGAGGCCGGCGAAGTATACGCGGTCGAGTTTGGTCACGCGATAGCCGAGGCTCTCGAAGATACGACGCACGATGCGGTTGCGACCCGAGTGGATTTCGATGCCGGCTTGGTTGCGGTCGGTCTCGGTAGCATACGAGATGGCGTCGGCATGGATGGGACCGTCTTCGAGTTCGATACCATCGGCAATGCGCTGCATATCTTCCTCGCTGATGTCCTTGTCACACCACACATGGTAGATTTTCTTCTTCACATACTTGGGATGTGTGAGTTTCGAGGCAAGGTCGCCGTCATTGGTGAGCAGGAGCACACCTGTGGTGTTGCGGTCGAGACGACCCACAGGATAGATGCGTTCGGTGCAAGCGCCCTTCACCAAGTCCATGACGGTGGTGCGGTTCTGCGGGTCTTCGCTGGTTGTCACGCAGTCCTTGGGTTTGTTGAGCAAGATATAGCACTTGCTGCCCAATGCAACTACCTTGTCATCGTATTCCACGACATCGCTGTGAGTAATCTTGGTACCCAACTCGGTGACCACCACGCCGTTGACCTTCACCAAGCCTTGTTGGATGAATTCATCAGCCTCGCGACGCGAGCAGATGCCGGCATTACTCATAAATTTATTAAGACGGATTTGTTCGTTGGGATCGGGAATTGGCACTTCGTACTCTATGCGCTTGGGACGCGGAGTGAAACTCTTGCCACGACCGGGGAACAAGCCCTGCTGTTGACGATTATTCTTATTGTATCCGCCTTGCTGATAGCCACCCTGTTGGGGACGTTGCTTGCGGAAACCATTATTAGGACGTTGTTGATATCCGCCCTGACCTTGGCGCTGTTGATAGCCACCCTGTCCCTGGCGCTGTTGATAGCCGCCTTGACCTTGACGCTGTTGATAGCCGCCCTGGCGCTGTTGGTAACCGCCTTGACGCTGCTGGTAACCGCCTTGACGCTGCTGGTAGCCACCCTGGCGTTGTTGATAGCCGCCTTGACGTTGCTGGTAACCACCCTGACGCTGTTGGTAGGGGCGTTGCTGATACTGACGCGGTTGGTAACCCTGTTGTCCCTCTTCGCCGTTGGAAGCAGTTTGACCTTCAGCCGATGTATTCTCGGCGCCCTCGGCATTGTTGTTATAAGGACGATTGTACTGATAGCCCTGATTATAAGGACGTTGTCCATAGGGACGATTGTAATTACGATGCTGTCCGTAGGGCACACGCGGACGCTCTACGCCGCTACCTTCGGCAGCATCATTCTCGCGACGAGGATATGATACGCGGTCAAAACGTACTCGGTCGCTGCTCTCATCATTTGTTCCTGGATTAGGCATCGCGCCAATTCTCGGGCGCTTTACTTTCTTTTCGCCTCCATTGTTGTCGATAGTATCCATACTACTTCTGTTTTTGGTTTTTCGGTGTTTATTATTCTGCCTCGCGGCTTGATTTGATATTAAATTCTTCTATTTCTTAATAAGTTTTATTTGTTCTGTACCTAAAAATGAGGATATTAGACCCTCTGCTTTTTCGACCGCAAAGGTAATACTTTTTTTCTAAAAAACAAACCCTTATCAAAAAAAGTTCTCCACATTATATAATCCTTAATTCCGCAACACTATAATTTAACTTTATTTATAAGTTCCTGAGC
>CALZTY010000082.1 GCA_945829225.1 uncultured Bacteroidales bacterium
TTCGACGTCCTCGGCGAGCTTTTCTTCTATGCCGCCCTCACTATGGTCCCGACTGCCCTACCCCTTGCCATCCTTCTCGCATCTCTCATGGTCTTCGGCAACCTCGGCGAAAAGCTTGAGCTCACCGCCATGAAAGCCGCCGGAATTTCACTTTTCCGCATCATGACTCCCCTCATCATCCTCATGGCGGCTATATCGGTCGGCGCTTTCTTCTTCCAAAACAATGTCCTCCCAATGGCGCAGTCCAAAATGTGGACTCTCATGTTCTCCGTCAGACAGAAAACTCCCGAAGTCGAAATCCCCGAGCGCTCGTTCTATAGCGAAATCCCCGGCATGAACCTCCTCGTCGACCACAAAGACCCTGAGTCGGGCATGCTCTACGGCATGGTCATATACGACCTCAGCCGTGGCAACGAAAACGCTCGCGTCATCCTCGCCGACTCCGGCAAGTTCGCCTTCACCGAGGACAAGCGCCGCCTTTTCCTCGAGCTGCACAGCGGCGAAATGTTTGAAAATCTCAACGACAACTCCATGGGCTTCGGCACCTCGGGTTATATGCCTTTCCGACGTGAGCAATTCACTTACAAGGAGATTTACTTCGCCTTTGATGCCAACTTCAACCGCATGGACGAGAGTGGCATTCGCTCGCAATACGTCGGGCAAAATATATCCCAACTCCGCGAATCCATCGACTCGCTGAGCCGTGGCGTCGACTCTATCGGCACTCTATACAGCCACGACCTCCTCGTCGCTCCTGTAGTCGGTGAAATACGCTACAAATTGGTCGACGACTCTATCGGTGGCAAGCAACTCGCTCACAACGACATCCCCGAGCCTGTCATCCAAGCCGCCGCCACCAAGTTCCACTACGACCTCGACTCGGTTTTCAACGCTCCCTCGGCGGCTTATGCCAAGACTTACGTCACTCAGGCTCTCGCCGATGCTCGCCGCTCGCGTCAGGAATTTGAGTATCGCGCTCTCATGCTCACCGAGCACGCCAAGCTCATGCGACGCCACGACATCGAGCTGCAGCGCAAATTCACCCTCCCATTTGCCGTGCTGGTATTCTTCTTCATCGGGGCTCCTCTCGGCGCTATCATCAAGAAGGGTGGCATCGGCACCCCGCTCGTCATCTCTGTTTTCCTTTTCATCGTATACTTCATTTTTGACAACATGGGTTACAAGATGGCTCGCGATGGCAAGGTCCCCGTCTGGGAAGGTATGTGGCTCAGCACATTCATCCTCATGCCCCTCGGCATATTCTTCACCCGTAAGGCTGTCGACGACTCAGCCGTATTCAATATCGACGCTTACAAGAATTTCTTCAACCGCCTCATCGGTCGCTCTGCCAAGCGCGCCCTCCAGATGAAGGAAATCGTCATGCACGAAGTCGACACCACCGAGGCTATCACTCTCATTTCCAACTTCGACTCACTCACTGCCGATGCTCGCGCGGCTCTACGGCGCCGCCCCGCCATCCTCCGCTTTTATCCGGTCAAGGAAATATCTCAACTCCGCGAGCCGCTCAACGCTCTCGTCGACTATCTGAGCAACTCCACCGACAAATTTGTTATTAAACTTATAAACGACTATCCTTTCCAGCCTTCGCGTCGCAATCTCGCTACTATTGAGGCTGTTAACAAGGCTTTATTAAAGATTTACCAACCCTCTACTGATAATGACCAAGATGACAACTGCTGAAGAACCCATCAAACTCGACTCCATAGAAGAAGCTATCAACGACTTCCGTCAAGGCAAAATGGTTATCGTCGTTGACGATGAAGACCGCGAAAACGAGGGCGACCTAATCGTCGCTGCCGAGAAAATCACCCCCGAGCAGGTCAATTTTATGCTCAAAAATGCCCGCGGTGTGCTCTGCGCGCCCATCACCATCGACCGCTGCCGCGAGCTGGGGCTTCCACACCAAGTCGAGGATAACACCTCGGTGCTCGGTACACCCTTCACTATCACTGTCGACAAGCTTGAGGGCTGCAGCACCGGTGTCAGCATCCACGACCGTTGCGCCACAATTCGCGCTCTCGCCGACCCCACCAGCACTCCCGAGACCTTCGGCCGTCCCGGTCACATCAACCCCTTATATGCCCAGCCACAGGGCGTCCTGCGTCGCTCAGGCCACACCGAGGCTGCCGTTGACCTCGCTCGGCTCGCCGGGCTCGCTCCCGCTGCCGCCCTCATGGAAATCATGAGCGACGACGGATCTATGGCTCGCCTACCCGAGCTCCGCGAGCGCAGCCGTCAATGGGGACTTAAACTCATCTCTATTCGCGACCTCATCGCATACCGACTCGCCAACGAAAAACTCGTCGAGCCGGGTGTCGAAGTAGATATGCCCACCGCTTATGGGCACTTCCGCCTTATACCGTTCCGCCAAAAGGACAACGGGCTCGAGCACATCGCCATCATCAAGGGCGATGTATCCGGCGACAAGCCCGTTTTGGTACGTGTCCACTCCTCATGTGCCACCGGCGACATCTTCGCATCTATGCGCTGCGACTGCGGCGAGCAACTCCATCGCGCCATGCAAATGATTGATGCTGAAGGCTGCGGCGCCGTCGTTTACCTCAACCAAGAAGGACGTGGCATAGGTCTTATGGATAAAATCAAGGCTTACAAGCTCCAAGAAGAAGGACTCGACACCGTCGAGGCTAACATCCACCTCGGACACGCTGCCGACGAGCGCGACTACGGTGTCGGTGCTCAAATCCTCAACATCCTGGGCATTCGCAAGATGCGACTCATGACAAACAACCCCGTCAAGCGTCGCGGACTCGAAGGCTTCGGGCTTGAAATCGTCGAAATCGTTCCAATCGAAATCACTCCGAACGACTACAACCGCCGATACATGGCAACCAAAAAATCTCGCATGGGGCACAACCTCTCCCAAGTCTAACTTCTCCGTAAGTCTCCACAAACCCACGCAAGCAAAAATAATACAATTACACCAATTCGCCCTATTGGCCCTATTGGACCTATTGGACCAATTCGCCCTATTGGACCAATTCGCCCTATAGGCCCTATTTGGCATATTGGCCCTATAAGCCATCAACCGCGATTTTTTGGCTTAATTGCAAAAAAGTAGGCT
>CALZTY010000083.1 GCA_945829225.1 uncultured Bacteroidales bacterium
TCGTTTTAGTGCTTCGTGGCTTTCAGCCCGAAAGCGGATACAAAGTTACAACCTTCTGTAATACCCACCAAATTTTTGGCGAATTTTTAACAAACTTTTACAGTTTAACTTTAGAAGTGTTAAAACCTTGACGACGGATATAAATGTTGCCGGGAGTAGGCTCGGCAACGGGCACACCCTGGAGGTTGAAGTACTCGACAGGAGCGTCGGCATCGACGGTGACATCGCTGACGCCCTGCCCTGCGCCGTAGATGGTGAGGGTATTAGTCTCAAAATCAACGACAAAGTCGTAGGTGCCGGGGGTGATAGCCCAGGAGCAAGCCGATGAGGCATTGACGCCGGCATAGAAGCGCTCGACCTTGACTGGAGAGCCGACGGAGACCTTGAGATCCTTGCTTTCGGCGCCATAGCGGTCGCCATTGTTAACAACGGCATCCCACTCGGTAGATGCGCCGGTGGTGCCGAGGGCAGTCACGAAGGTGAAGAAGCCGAGGTTCTTGCCCTCGCCGCTGTCGGCGATGGTGACGTAGGAAACGCAGTAGGTGTTGCCCGAGCGCTCCATGGGTATGCCGACATTAGTTTTCCAAGAGCCTTGGGGGAGATTACCCATGAGGTAGAGCTTCTCGGGGACTTCGATAGGAATGTCGGGGTTGTCGGAGCCGTTTTCGCGGTCGAAGTTAACATCTACCTTGGTCCACACACAGTAGCCGTTGCCTGATGCTTTGATATCGGCGGAGGTGTATCCGGCGGGGGTATCGGTAGCGGAGCCGATGCGGACGACCACCTTGCCGACGCGACCGGTGATTTCAGCCATGTAGCAATTAGTAGTGCTCTTGAGGACGGTGACAGCCGAGGTGTTGGCGATGCCGGCAGACTTGCGGATGGCGATGAGCTTCTTGAGTTCGTTCTTGTAAGCCTTCCAGTGAGGGAGGAAGATACAGGGGGTGCCGGGCGAGAAGAGGATGAAGGCGTTGGCGGCGACTACGTTGCCGGTGAACTTGCTGCCGTCGTCGTAGGTGTCGTGGTTGTCGATGAAGGTGACGGCGAGTTGTGGATACTTATAATGAATAAGACCGGCGGGTTGTGGGGTGACATAGTTGGCGTTCCACACCAGGTTGGTCATATTATTGGTAGAGAAAGCCAAGTTGATGGCATACTTGCCGGGAAAGTCAAATGCAGCCGATTCGCTGCCGGTGGCTTCGATCCACGCAGCTACGGCGTCGTAGTTGCCGTCCCAATATTCGCCGACGGAGAAGCGGGGCTGAGCATATTGGTTGTAGATCTTGGTATAAGAGCCGCTGTAACCCTTGACCATATCGAGGCGGAAGCCGACATATCCGAGGTCGTCGAGGAGGAATTTGCAGTAGTTCTTGACGCAGAGCTGGACATTGGCGTTGGTGTGGTCGAGGTCGCGAGCGCCGTCGAAGTTGTCGCCGGTATCGCGAGCGCCGGTGGGCTTGGGTTGCCCGGAGGCGTAAGCCATTTCGTCGTTGGAGCAGATGCCCTCGAGACCGATTTTGTAGGTAACGCCGTTCCAAGTTTCGGCGGGGAAGTCATACCAGTTGGTGGCGCCGTTGCGGTGGTTAACGACGACGTCGGCGATGAAGCCTGTGCCGCGCTTGTTGAATTCCTCGATCATCGAGCGGAGCTGGACAGCGGTGCCGAACGAGGAGTTGTGATTTGTGAACCAGTAGATGGGCATGTAACCCATGTTGTTGCCGCCACCTGCATAGGCGCTGTTAGGGACCCAGATGAGGTCGAAGTAGGCGGAGAGTTCTCCGGCTTGGGAGGTGAGGTTGGTCCAGCGGGTGTCGCTGTACGAGTCCCAGTAGAAGCCCTGGAGCATAACGCCCTCATAATCAGCGGGCCAACCGATAGCAGAGGCGCTCGAAGCGCTGAGCGAGAGCGCCAAAGCGAGCATGAATTTGCTTGAAAGAGTCATTGCGTAGTAAGTATGGTATAAATAAAAAGGTATGAGCCCAAAGGCAAGTGCAAAGGTAATGCTTTTTTGCGAGAAAAGCAAGGGGCGCGCCTGCGGTGCGCCGGTTTATGGGTTATAGGTTATGGGTTATGGGTTATGGGTTATGGTTGAGGGGTTATGATGCGTTTGCAACCCTTCCAGGGTTGATGTGCCGTGGGTAGACTAACCCCAGGGAGGGCTTGCGCCCACCCTGGGGTTAGTGATGATGAGACCCTTCCAGGGTCTTCTCGCTAATGTTTTTACGGATTAATTTGCTAAAATGGTGGAGAATGGCTATCTTCGCGACAAAAACAGGACAAAATGAGCTATACACAATTGTACCTCCATGTGGTTATCGTCGTTAAACGTCGCATCATGGCTATACCGCCAAGCGTGGAACGACACATATACTCTTATATAGTATCAATCCTCAAGGAAAGGGGTGTATATGTAGTGCAAATCAATGGAATACCAAATCATATACATATGTTGCTGCGCATCCCATCAACGGTGTGTGTCGCCGACTTGGTGAGAGATGTAAAACGAGCAACCAGCCTGATGATGAAAAATACCCTTAGACTAACAAGTTTTGAAGGCTGGTCGGCAGAATATGCGGCATTCACGGTATCAAAGGGGGTGGTGGAACGTGTCATCAATTATATAAGAAACCAAAAGGAGCATCATCTGAAGTTGTCCTTTGAAGACGAGTTTATGAAAATGCTCGAGCCGGAAGAACAGGCTAACTACAACGTCGGGAACTTCGATAAATGAGCATATGCTTGTGGTTTGCAACCCTTCCAGGGTTGGTCCCGGCTGGGTAGAGTAACCCCAGGGAGGGCTTCGCCCACCCTGGGGTTAGTGATAATGAGACCCTTCCAGGGTCTTCTCGCCCTCCCTGGGGTTAGTGATGATGGGACCCTGGAAGGGTCTTCTCGCTACGTAGACCCCGGCGGGGTCTCAATGTGTGTAACCCCTGGG
>CALZTY010000084.1 GCA_945829225.1 uncultured Bacteroidales bacterium
TCAATTATTTTCAGTAATATTTAGCCTACTTTTTTGCAATTAGAGATAAAAATAGACCTTTTTTGAAGTACTAATTTAAAAACCATGGGTAAACGATTGTAAAATAGATAATTATATGGTATAGCAGCCTACTTTTTTGCAATTAAGCCCCAAGTGAAGACTAATGTAAATAAGAAATAAAAAGGAACGGGTTGCATCGTGTGAGATGCAACCCGAATTTTTGTAGTGGCGGGGGCAGGATTTGAACCTACGACCTCTGGGTTATGAGCCCAGTGAGCTACCACTGCTCTACCCCGCGATGTTTTCTGAGTGCAAAGGTAGGGACTTTATATGGAATGTGCAATACCTTTAACCATCATTAACACTGCGGGGAGTGCAGACAGCGACTATTTGACGTCCAAGCCAAGGAGCTTGAGGGCTTGAGCATGAAGCTCGGCGGGGACCAAAAGGTCGACGCCAGCCCAGGTGTCGGTCATGGGATAGACCGAAGAGATAAGCTCATTGGTGAGCGTGGTGGGTATGCCGTTGGATTCGAGCATACCGCGGTCGATGTAAGCAGCTGAGGCGTCGCTGTAAGTATTGACGCACACCCAGCGCGGTTCAGTAGTCTGTCGTGCCATAATAGTATTATTTATAACGGGTCCACTTGATTAAGTCCTTGATAGTAGGTTTCTTGCCATACATGAAGATACCGATGCGGTAAATCTTGGCAGCGACCCAAATCATACCGACAAATCCGGCGTAGAGGACAACCAGCGAGAGGATTTCCTGCCACAGAGGGATACCGAATGGAAGACGCGCCATCATGACCATTGGCGAAGTGAATGGGATGATTGAAGCCCAAAAAGCGAGGGTTGAATTGGGGTCTTGAACGACAGCCATGGAGATGACCAGTGCGAGGATCACGGGAATGACGGCAAGAGTGGAAAGTTGAGAGGCATCTTGGATATTATCGACAGCCGAGCCGATGGCGGCATAGATTGTGGAGTAGAACATATATCCGCCGATGAGGAAGAGGACCATGAATCCGAAGATATTTACCAAGAACATAGGATTGGAGAGTTGACCGATGACTGCAGTAATCTCGGGGTCGCCGGTGCCTGTAATAGCGGGTATGAGCCACATAGAGGCAGCGATGAGAAGGATAGCCCAGATAAGAATCTGAGTGACAGCCACGAGGCAAATACCCAAAATCTTGCCCATCATGAGGTCAAAAGGCTTGGTTGAAGAGACAACCAACTCGAGTACGCGGTTGTTCTTCTCCTCGATGATAGAGGTCATGACCATCTGCCCATAGAGGATGATAAACATGTAGAGGATAAACATGGTGAACATGCCCAAGCCATATGAGAGCCCCGACGAGGTTGATTCTTCCTCCTCCTTGTCGATGCGGAAAGTAGCGAGATTGATGTTAGGCTCGACTTCGCGGAGGATTTGGTCGAGATTGTCGATGTTGTACGCACGGATGCGGAGGTCGCGGACGATATTGTCGAGTTGCGAGGTGACGAATGACTCGGTCTGGATTGAAGGAGCGCCTCGAGTGTAGAGGGTAGCAGCATCCTTGGGGCTTGAGACGACGTCGCTATTGATGGTGAGGATAGCGTCGTAATCTTCATTAGCCTTAAAATCAACTAATTCGCCGGTGACGGGAGTGAAAGTGACTTGCTCGGTATTCTGGAGGCGCTTGGCAACGACGCCCGAGTCGTCAATAACAGCGATGAGTTGATTTTCGGGGGTAGAAGTCAGGGCAATGATCACGGGAGCGACCATCATGCCCACCATGAATATAGGCATAAGGATTGTGGAGATGATGAAACTCTTGCGCTTAACGCGCGAGAGGTATTCGCGCGAGATGATTATATTGAGATTGCGGCTCATAGTGCGGGAGGTGTTACGGGTGATGAATTATTGTCGTTGACGGCGCGGATGAATATGTCGTTCATCGAGGGGAGGATGCGGTTGAAGCCGAAGAGAGTGACAGCGCTATTGGCGGCGGCGAGGACGTTGCGGAGGTCTTCGGGGCTACGGAGACGGAAAGAAGCGGAGACGTGGTCGTTAGCGGGATCGATGGCGAGGTCGTTGACCATGTCGGCGATGGCGGTGCGGAGGGCATCCACCTCACCGGGAGCGCAGGAGAGATTGTAGCGATTGTCGCTGAAGCGGTGACGCAACTCGGTCACCTCGCCCGAGAGGATATTGTGCGACTTGTTGATGAGAGTAATGTTGTCGCAGAGTTCCTCGACCGACTCCATGTTGTGAGTGGAGAAGATGACGGTGGCGCCTTGGTCGCGGAGGGCGAGGATTTCGCGCTTGAGGACGGCAGCGTTGATGGGGTCGAAGCCCGAGAAAGGCTCGTCGAAGATGAGCAACTTGGGATTGTGGAGGACGGTGACAATGAATTGGACCTTCTGCGCCATACCCTTGGAGAGTTCCTCGACCTTCTTGTTCCACCAGGAAGAAATCTCGAGTCGGTCAAACCACTTGTGGAGGGAGTCGAGAGCGACATCGCGCTTGAGACCCTTGAGGCGGGCGAAGAAGAGGGCTTGCTCGCCGACAGTCATTTTCTTGTAGAGACCGCGCTCCTCGGGGAGGTATCCGATGTGGGCTACATCGGCGGCGGTGAGTTGGTGACCGTCGAAGAGGATACGCCCGGTGTCGGGGGCGGTGATGTGATTAATGATGCGGATAAGGGTGGTCTTGCCGGCGCCGTTGGGACCTAAGAGTCCGTAGACCTTGCCGGTGGGCACCTGTAGCGAAACGTTGTCGAGGGCGACATGTCCCACGAAAGTTTTTCCTACATTTTCAACTTCAATAATATGTTCCATGAAATAATAACGAATAAATCTAAATATTAG
>CALZTY010000085.1 GCA_945829225.1 uncultured Bacteroidales bacterium
TAAGCCCATAGCCAAGATAAAAATGATATAAACGTTGCAGAGAATTTGGCAGTTGCGCCAAAAATTTATAACTTTGCAAAAAATTTACGAAATCACAATATGATTAACGCTCAAGACATCAAGAACGGCACCTGTATCCGTATGGATGGTCGCCTGTATTTCTGTGTGGAGTTTCTCCACGTAAAGCCCGGCAAGGGTAACACATTTATGCGCACCAAGTTGAAGGACGTAGTAGACGGTCGCGTACTCGAACGCCGCTTCAACATCGGTGAGAAACTCGAAGACGTGCGTGTAGAACGTCGCCCTTATCAGTATCTCTATGCCGACGGTGGTGACGATATCTTCATGAACAACGAGACATTCGAGCAAGTGCCTATCAATAAGGAATTGGTGACCGGGTCAGCCTTTATGAAGGAAGGCGACACCGTGGAGGTAGTCAGCGATGCATCGACCGACACCGTGCTCTTCGCTGAGATGCCCATCAAGACCGTGCTCAAGATCACTTATACCGAGCCCGGTATCAAGGGCGATACAGCCACCAACACCCTCAAGCCCGCTACAGTTGAGACCGGTGCCGAGGTGCGCGTGCCCCTCTTTGTCAACGAAGGCGACAGCATCGAAATTGACACTCGCGACGGCTCATACATCAGCCGCGTAAAGGCATAAATTTGGTTTATTCATAGAAATATTCGGGTCGTGCTACTATTGTAGTGCGACCCAATTTGTTTAGGAGCAACTTTTTGGCGCTTTCATTTTGTCATATTGCCGATTGTTGCTAATTTTGTGATTGAAAAGCAAAAAGGATATGAAACGATATAATATAGCAGTTGCCGGCACGGGTTACGTGGGCTTGAGTATAGCCACCTTGCTTGCTCAGCACAATAGGGTCGTGGCTGTAGATGTGATTGCCGACAAAGTTGAGAAGATCAACCGTCGCCAATCGCCCATTCAAGATGATTATATCGAGGATTATCTGGCACACAAGGACTTGGACCTGCGAGCAGTGGTGTCGAGCGATGATGCATATCGCGAAGCCGACTTTGTGGTAATTGCCGCACCGACCAACTACGACCCGGCGACCAACTACTTTGATACTCACAATATCGAGGATGTAATAGACACTGTGCTGCGAGTCAACCCCGAGGCAGTGATGGTTATCAAGTCAACCATCCCCGTGGGTTACTGCCGAGGACTGTATGTGCGCTATGCCTCGCAAGGGGTGAAGCGGCTCAATTTGCTTTTCTTCCCCGAATTTTTGCGCGAGAGCAAGGCACTATATGACAATCTCTATCCCTCGCGCATCATTGCCGGCATCCCTCGCACTGCCGGTGTGAGCGATATTGAGCGCCGTGCAATTGAGCAAATTGCTGACAGAGATGCATTGGAGGAGGCGGCTCACGTATTCGCCGGCTTGCTTCAACAGGGCGCAATCAAGCAGGATATCCCCACACTGTATATGGGTGTGCAAGAGGCAGAGGCTGTCAAACTCTTTGCCAATACATACTTGGCGCTACGCGTTAGTTACTTCAACGAATTAGATACTTACGCTGCGGTCAAGGGTCTTGATTCCCAAGCAATTATCGAGGGTATCGGACTCGACCCTCGTATCGGCGACCATTATAACAATCCATCATTCGGCTATGGAGGCTATTGTTTGCCCAAGGATACCAAGCAATTGCTTGCCAACTATGCCGAGGTGCCCCAAAATATGATGTCGGCGATTATCGAGAGCAACCGCACACGCAAGGATTTCATCGCCGACCAGGTGTTGCGCCTCGCCGGCTATTATGCCTACAACAGTCAATATGACCACGCCGCCGAGCAAGCGTGTGTCATCGGTGTGTATCGCTTGACGATGAAGGCTAATAGCGACAATTTCCGTCAGTCGTCGATTCAAGGGGTGATGAAGCGCATCAAGGCAAAGGGGGCGACGGTGATTGTGTATGAGCCGACTTTGCCCGACGGCTCGACATTCTTCGGGAGTAGGGTCGTTAATGACCTTGCCCGGTTCAAGGAGCAATCCCGCGTAATTCTTGCCAACCGTTATGACTCATGTCTCGATGATGTCCGCGATAAGGTATACACTCGCGACATCTACAAGCGCGACTGAGTTATTGTCGCTCGATTAATTCGTAACTATTATCGCTGTAGCAGACCAAAATTGAGCGAATCCGCTTGTTTGGGTCGGTCGGAATCTGCTTTGGTACAAAATCTGTGACTTTTTTTTCGACAGGTTCCTCAGTGCTAATAGTCTTATTTTCAGGCTCTTCAAATGGCAAACCGGGCATTTCAGGGGCGTTTTTGGGCTCTGAGATTTCAATATTTTCATCGTTCACCATACTTCCCTCGCCAAATAGCAACCACATGACGTTTAGGTCAGGGTATGCAGCGTGAAGCTTGGCAGTCATGTCGTCGCTCAAGCGTTTGTTGCGTCCGTTGAGAAATTGCGACAGAGTAGGTCGCGGAATGCCGGCACGGTCGGCAAACTGTGAGTTGGTCAATCCGGTGTAATCTTTATATGCGACGAGACGGTCAACGATATCCATGGTCAAAAAAGGGTAAAATTTGGGTTTGAATTACGGTGCAAATGTAAAAATAAAAATTCAAAACACCAAATTTATTTTTCAAAAATTTAAATTTGAATATTGAAACAGTGAATAATGCAGTTGTAAATAGGGTGTGTTGCT